>JAZUBR010000033.1:0-44315 GCA_045638625.1 Candidatus Gastranaerophilaceae bacterium | reverse complement strand
AAAAGTCGACGTATGAGAGAATAATAGAAACACAATAGCTTACCGTTTAGCTGTTTTGGTGAGTATTGTAATACAATTTCATATTAAGGAAAAGGAAAATTTAGGAAAGCTTACGAGGTCTTAAACGGCCTCTTTTCTTTTGCTTAGATGTTAAAACTTTTCCTTGAGCCTTCTTCGTGATAAATTCCGCCACCGCAAATAGTTTCTACAACTTTTAAAACGAATTCTCTTGAAGCATCAGAAGAGCTCAAGAAAAATTCTCTGTTTGAAAGGTGTTTGATTTTGAAAATACAACTTTGTGATTTGTCAGCAGGAACGTATAGAGAAGCAACTTCTTTGTCTAATAAACGTCCCATCATTTCTGAAACGGATTTGGCACCATCAACGATATCATAATAATTTCCATTTAGTGCCATAATACGACCACAGAAGAATGGTGGTTTATTTTCACGTAACAATGCTTGTGGTTCAAAATTGCATCGAGTTGTTAAGCTGATTGTGTGCCATAGAATATGAATAACAACAATTGATTTATCTTTGTCGTGTTCAACATAAATATTTTGTGTAGACATTCCACGAGCTGCAAATGATTGTTTTAAGTTCTCAGCCATAGCTTTAAAGTTATCAATCATTTCTGCAAAACATCCTGCAGTATTCATTGTTGAATGTTGGTAATCTAGAAACTGCTTGTACATATGAGAAGAAACCAATCCTAAACGCTCCTGTATTACAGAAGATTTGTGGAATGACGTTTCCATATTATCAAAGTTTTCATAATTTCTAGGCAATTTGTGATAATCTCCTGACAATATTTTACAACTAATTAATTTTTTTTGTAAACATGTTGACAAAAATTCGTTACAATTAATAAAGATTATATATTATTTGCAGCTAAAAATATATTCTATAAAGCATAAAAGAGATTAACTTACGTTAATCTCTCTGAAATACGACCGGAGGTCGTTACGATTGCCTTTGTGATAATTTCCCTTATTCGCTTATTTCGGCATCGTCTATGGCTTGAAGCTGTTTTGATTTGATATTGTGAATGACAGCATCCACAAGCAATTCATAAGAAGCGGAATTCTCAATATTAGGGAATTCATTCATTAGTTGTTGTCTGACCATTGCTTCCAGCCTTTGTTCGTCAGAAATTGTTTTTAACTCTTCTCCAGTAGTAATCGCATCGAGATATTCTTTATTAGTTAAGCGCTGCTTTTTGGTAAATCCCAACCATCGTAGTTTAGGAGAAAGCATTTCTAATTTTTCTTTTATTTTTAGGTTTTTAAACATACTAACCTCATTCACTTAACCAGTATCATCATTATACTATGATAAAATTCTCTGAAAATAATAATTGACTAATTTAAATAAAGTTTTTACAAAAGTTAACAGTTTTTCAGGTTCAAAAAAATATCCTCTCCCCAAAAGTTTTATATTAAATAAATTCTTTTAAAAAAATAAGTTATGAATTTTTATTTAATTTTGATGGGGATATATTTTAAAATTTTTTGCTTGAAAATGTTGAATTTTTACTTTAAAATTTCTAAAAAAGAAGGTGAAGATGAAAAGACTTTTTGTTGTTTCCGGTTCGTCCGGTGTCGGGAAAGGCACTGTTTTAAAAGAGTTTATGGCTGCTCATCCTGAGTTTAAATTATCGATATCTTGTACAACTCGTTCAAAACGCCCCGGAGAAGTTGATGGTGTAAATTACTTTTTTATAACAAAAGACGAGTTTCAGGAAGCTGTGCAAAATGGTGACTTTTTAGAGTGGGCAGAGTTTTCAGGAAACTGTTATGGAACTCGCAAATCGTTTATTCAAAAAAGTCTTGACCGAGGTGAAAATATTATACTTGAAATTGATACTCAAGGCGGATTGCAGATAAAGGATATTATGCCTGATGCAGTACTTATTTTTATTGCGCCTCCTTCTTTTGAAGAATTGGAACAACGATTAAGAGGGCGTAAAACAGAAGGCGAAGAGGTTATTCAAGAACGTTTGGCGCAAGCAAATAGAGAAAGAGAAGCTTCCAAGCAATATGATTATGTAATAGTAAATGACACAATTTCTGATACTGTAAAACAGCTTGAAAAAATTGTTTTGAGTTACACTGATTAAGATTGACAACTGTCTTAAAATGCGCTATTTTAGTGATGTACAAAGGTATAGAAAAGAGGCAAAATGTATAAACGCTGGTATGATAAAGACCCTGCTGTTAGTTTGGCAGTAAGCCTTCTAAGAAATTCAAGTATAGAAGAACAATATGCTTATGCAGAGTTCATTGTGAATAAAGCTAAAGATATGGGAGTCGTTATTGATGAGAATCCTTTATCAAATGCGTTTAACTATGTTCTGAAACGTTGGTATGACAATGATAAACAATTAGCAGAAGCTTTTGAATATTTGCAAAAAGCGTCTGTAGAACATCAAAAAGAAATTGCCCTTGAATTAATTCACAAGATACAAAATTCTTAGGGAAGACGAATGACTGCAATATTCTTGAACCCCGTTATTATTTCTATAATTTTGCTATGCATTATGTGCGTATGCAAAGTTAATGTGCTTTTGTCTATTTTGACGTCTGCGTTAGTTGCAGGTGTTATTTCGGGTATTGATGTCGAAGAGATAATGCATACATTTATTGGTGGTATGGGTGGCAATTCTGAAACTGCATTGAGTTATATTCTGCTTGGGACATTCGCTGCAGCAATGACTGATACTGGTGTAACTGGCATGATTTCGGGCTTTATGTCTAAAATCATCAAACAGAATAAATACTTGTTGTTGACCTTAATTGCTCTACTTGCTATGGCTTCTCAAAATATTATCCCTATCCACATAGCTTTTATTCCGATTTTAATTCCGCCAATGTTGGGATTAATGAATAAATTAAAAATTGATAGACGAGCTGTTTCTTGTGTTTTAGCTTTTGGACTCAAAACACCTTATATTGTTCTGCCAGTTGGTTTTGGTTTGATTTTCCAGAATTTAATCAGAACAAGTATGGAAGATAATGGATTTAGTGTCACAGCTACTCAAGTATGGCATTCTAATATTATTTTAGGGTTAGGTATGCTAGTAGGTTTGCTAGTTGCGTTATTTATAAGCTATAGAAAACCTAGAGAGTATGAAGATATAAAGTTTAATATGGAGCCTGTTGAACAAGAGAAGTTTGGCAAAAAACAATTTATTATTTTGCTAGCGATTGTTGCTACCTTTATTGTTCAATTAGTTTTCAAATCTTTGCCATTGGGGGCATTAGTTGGTTTAGGTATAATTTTTACCCTTGGTGCTGTAAAACATCATAAGATGGACAATATCTTGAATGAAGGTGTGTACTTGATGGGGTACATTGCTTTTGTAATGCTTGTTGCATCAGGTTTTGCAGAAGTTCTGAAATCGACTGGGGGGATTGAAACCTTCGTAAATACAGTAATCCCAATATTGCCTACTGATAAAGTGTTGTTGTCATCATTTCTGCTTGTTACAGGCTTGTTTGTGACAATTGGAATTGGGACAAGTTTTGGTACAATTCCTATTTTGGCGGTATTATTTGTACCTATTTTTATAAAACTTGGATTTAATCCAACAGAAGCAATTGTTGTGCTATCTGCGGCAGCAGCTTTAGGTGATGCAGGTTCTCCAGCATCTGACACAACTCTTGGGCCGACTGCGGGTTTGAATGCAGACGGACAGCATAACCATATTTATGATACTTGTATTCCGACTTTCTTACATTTTAATACTGCATTAATTGTGTTTGCCCTTATTGCTGTGGCATTATTTTAAACTTTTGTAAAAAAGCCTTATGTGTATTGGCAAAATTTTTTGTGTTCAGGTTTAAAATGATTGTATAGGAAGGTTAATTATATGAATACAAAAGGAATTGTTATTAATGCTGTTGGCGTAGGGTTTATTGCTGTAGGCGCAGCTCTTGGTGTTGCGAAAGCGCTATCTAGAGGAGAGATTCATCAAGTGCAGAATGAGCAACAATTCCCTATAATTGAACAGGTAGATAAATTCGTAAAGTCGGATTATAACAAGCCAGATACAGCGGAGTTAGATTGTTATAAGGTTGATACAATAAAAATAACTCCAGAGATGTTTAATGATTATCAAACTCTAGGTTTAATGTTGCAGGACAATGCTGCTGCAAAAATCAAGAAAATTACGACAGATGTCAAAGTAACTCCAGTTATGGGAGACGGAAGCGGAGTTGGGATTCATACGGAATATAAACATACTCCTATATATTTACCGGCAACATCTCAGGCAATTATGCAAAACAAAGTTTATGCCAACGAAAAAGAAGACAAATTCTATGTACCTGTGGAATACTACAGCAAAAAGAATCCATTTGTTGCGCCAAAATATTTTAGGGATAAGGACTAAACGATACTACGTTTTAGTCTTTCCACACGGCTTTCACTTAGTAGGTTCTTGAGTTTCATAATAGCTTGTGCGTGAAGTTGAGATGCTCGTGATTCGGATAAATCGATGGCTTCACCGATTTCTTTTAGTGTCATATTCTCATGATAGTAAAGAACAAGAATTGTTCTTTCACGTTCTGGAAGACGTTTTAAAGCACTTTCTAACTGTTTTTTTATGGTTTTATCTTCAACTTCTTCCATTGGGTTACGTCTGTTGGAGTCTTGAATTGTATCAATAATCTCAACAGATTCATCATTGGAGGATTTTTTATCGTAGATAGAAGTAACTACTGTATCTTCGCTAAGGATTTGCTCAATTTTTTCACGTTCGCAACCCATAAATTCAGCTAATTCTCCAGTGGTTGCGTTTCTACCGAATTTTCTCTTTAATTCTTCTTGGGCATCTTTTACGCTTTTTATTTTCTTTCTTACGCTTCTTGGCAAGAAATCTTGAGAACGGATTTTATCAATGATATTCCCTCTGATACGAACAAGAGCATAAGTTTCAAATCTTGCGCCAAATTTTGGGCTATATTTTTCAATAGCGTCAATTAAACCTTCTACACCGTAACTCGAAATATCTTCATACGAAAAAGTCGGTGGTAATTGCACTTTAACACGACTTGCAACATATTTAGTCAGATAAATATATTGCAAAATTAAAGCGTCACGTAATTGCTTGTTTGATTTGTCAGCAAAATACGCATCCCACAATTGAGCCAACTCTTCGTTGGTCACTCGCTTTATTTTGTTGTATGAACTAAAGTCGAATTCCTCTTCCATCCCTCTATTCCCGGTACTTTAGTTTCTATTTTATATTATTGTTAAATTTAAACCATCCTATATATATAGGATTTTCTTTATTAATGTCTAAGATGCTCTTGGCATGGGGACTTCAACTCAATTGTTAAATCTTAGTTAATTTTTCGTTGACTTTTTAAAAATAGCATTAAACTAATAATGTAATCGGAGTTTAACATCATGATAGATTTTAATCGTTTTACTAACTACAGTCAGGAAATTATTTTTGCGGCGTCTGCAAAGATGAATTATTACAAAAATCCCGAAATCCAACCTGAACATATTGTTCTTGCAATGGTTGAAGATAATGGGATTATCAAGGATTATTTAACTGAGCTAAAATTGCTTAATCAGGAATTTATCAACGCAATTGTTTCTCAAATTAAGTCGTTTCCTGTGTTGGGAACTCCGCAGAATCCTCAACAGTTATTTGTTTCTCAAGAAACAAATAGATTGTTTGAGATATCCTCAGAGCTTGCCCAGAATAATGGGGACGAATTTATTGGGATTGAAAGTATCTTGTTAGCGATGACGAAATTGGAAGGAAGCAGGATAAAAGAAATTCTAAATAAATTTAGAGTGAATGAAACAACAGTTAATAACGTTATCAAAAAGATTAAAGGAAATAAAAAAGTGAACAGCAAAAACGCAGAAGAAAATATGAAAGCATTGGAAAAATATTCAACAGATTTAACAGAGTTTGCAAGAAAAGGAAAGCTAGACCCTGTTATTGGGCGTGATGAAGAAGTAAGAAGAATTATCCAAGTTCTTAACCGTAGAACCAAAAATAATCCAGTTCTTATTGGTGAGCCAGGGGTGGGTAAAACAGCTATTGTAGAAGGCTTAGCGCAAAGAATTATAAGAGGCGATGTCCCTGAAAGTTTAAAGGACGTTAAACTTGTTTCTCTTGATATGGGCGCTCTTGTTGCTGGGGCAAAATTCAGAGGTGAGTTTGAAGAGCGTTTGAAAGCTGTTTTAAAAGAAGTTGAAGAATCTGAAGGTGATATTGTAATGTTTATTGATGAGCTTCACACAGTAGTTGGGGCAGGTTCAACAGACGGAGCGATGGATGCAGGGAATCTTTTAAAACCAATGCTTGCAAGAGGTGTTTTGCGTACAATTGGCGCAACAACAATCAATGAATACCGTAAGTATATTGAAAAAGACCCTGCTTTAGAAAGACGTTTTCAACCAGTTATGGTTGACGAACCAAGCGTTGAAGATACTATTAGTATCTTAAGAGGGTTAAAAGAAAAATATGAAGTTCACCATGGTATCAGAATCCTCGACGAAGCTTTGATAAATGCGGCAAAGCTTTCTGATAGATATATTACGGATAGATTTTTACCTGATAAAGCAATTGATTTGATTGACGAAGCAGCATCTTCTTTGCGTATTGAAATTGATTCTATGCCAGAAGAAATTGATTCAATGTTGCGACAAAAAATTCAGTTAGAAATTGAAAGAGAAGCTCTTAAGAAAGAAACTAGTGAAGAATGTAAATTAAAAGTAGAAAAAATCTCAAGGGAAATTTCTGAATTAGAAAACAAGATTTCTGAAATGAAAACTCAATGGGAAGCAGAAAAGAATTCTATTACTGGAGAGGCGTCAATAAAAGAAGAAATCGATAGGGTTAAAAATAAAATTGCAGAGGCTGAACGTAATACCGATTTGCAAACAGCAGCTGAATTAAAATACGGTACATTGCTAGAGTTAGAAAAGAAGCTTAAATCAATTCAGTCTCAAGAAAAAACTGAAAATAAGCTTTTAAAAGAACAAATAGATGGCAGTGATATTGCGGAAGTTGTTAGCAAATGGACGGGTATCCCTGTTACAAAACTTGTGGAAAGTGAAATGCAAAAGCTTCTTAGTATGGAAGATGTTCTTCATAAGCGTTTGATTGGGCAAGAAGAGGCAGTTGATACTGTTTCTGATGCAATAAGACGTGCAAGAAGCGGTTTAAAAGATCCAAAACGCCCAATTGGAACATTTATATTCCTAGGTCCAACAGGTGTTGGTAAAACTGAACTAGCAAAAGCATTAGCAGAATTTATGTTTAATGATGAAGACTCTATAATCAGAATTGATATGAGTGAATATATGGAAAAACATAATGTTGCAAGGCTTGTTGGAGCTCCTCCAGGGTACGTTGGATATGAAGAAGGTGGGCAGTTGACAGAAGCTGTTAGAAGAAAACCTTACTCAGTAGTCTTGTTTGATGAAATTGAAAAAGCTCATCCAGATGTATTCAATATTATGTTGCAAATCTTTGATGATGGCAGATTGACAGATTCTAAAGGGAGAACTGTTGATTTTAAAAATACTGTAATCATTATGACAAGCAATATTGGTAGTGAAATTATCTTGGAGAATTCAATTAATTCAGCAGTTAATGGTGGAAATTTTGAAGAAACCAAGGAACAAGTTATGGCTATTATGCGAGACAAATTCAAGCCAGAGTTTTTAAACAGAGTTGACGAAACAATTTTCTTCAAGGCATTAACCTTGACTCAGTTAAAAGACATTGTTGATATTCAGGCTGAAAGCTTAGAAAAACGTCTTGATGAACAAGGAATTTCTATAATGTTTACGGATGAAGCTAAGGAATTGCTTGCGACTAGAGGGTTTAATCCTATTTATGGTGCAAGACCATTAAAAAGAACCATAAGACAG
This sequence comes from Candidatus Gastranaerophilaceae bacterium, assembly GCA_045638625.1. Lineage (GTDB taxonomy): Bacteria > Cyanobacteriota > Vampirovibrionia > Gastranaerophilales > Gastranaerophilaceae > CALUTH01. The sequence goes on along the minus strand of JAZUBR010000033.1, from coordinate 36,410 downwards.
CTTGTAGAAAATCCTCTTTCAAAGTTGATATTGGCTCAAAAATATACTGATGGTGATACGGTAATTGTCGATGTTGAGGATGATGAAATCACCTTTAAAACCCGCTAGAAATAATTGAAAAATGGGTGGCTTTTTAGTCACCCTTTTTTGTGCTACTATTATAACAAAGACTAGCTTAGGGAGATTTATTATGATTTTTGAAACAGCTTTTGGGAAGAATGATATAAGAGGGATTTACGGAGAGGATATTACGGAAGAATTATTCTTCTATACTGGCCGTGGTTATATTAGATTTATTGCAGAAAAGACAGGAAAACTTCCGGAGCAAATTCTTGTTACAATTTGCCGTGATGCAAGATTATCTTCGCCATCGTTGAATGACGCTCTTACTAAAGGTGTCTTATCTCTTGGTGCTAGAGTTATTGACTTAGGACTAGCGCCAACTCCAATCGGGTATTATTCTGAGGTAAAAGGTATTAATAGATTAATCACTCATGAACAAGAAATTGATGGAGCATTAATTGTTACTGCAAGCCATAACCCAAGCCAATATAATGGTTTGAAGATGACTTTTGATAAACATTCTTTGAATGAAGAGCAAATAAAAGAAGTAAAGGCGTTGACATTAACAGAGCACAAACAATATCCGCCACAAATTATGCAAGCAGTGGAAATTAGTAATGCAAAATTACAAAATTATGATTTGATTCATGATTATGTATCTGATTTGTCGTCTCAATTTGGTAAAATTGGTGCAGGTATCAAAGTTGTTGTGGATTCGGCTAATGCAACTGGAGGCATTGTTGCTCCAAGGTTATATAGAGCTTTAGGGTGTGAGGTTATTGAATTATATTCAAACCCTGATGGAAGATTCCCACACCACCATCCAAACCCAAGTGATGAAAGAACATTAACAGACCTTAAAAAAGCGGTAGTAGCGAATAATGCGGATTTAGGTATTGCATTTGATGGCGATAGCGATAGGATTGGCGTTGTTACATCAGAGGGTGAGGCTTTAACTGGAGATAAACTATTGCTTATTTATGCAAATGATTATTTAGAAAGCCTTCCAGATAAATCACACGCACCTGCTATCGTTTCAGAGGTAAAATGTTCACAAGTACTCTATGATACGATTAATCAAAATGGCGGTACTGCAATTATGTGTAAAACAGGTCACGGGTATATTAAGTCTAAAATGAGAGAGACTGGAGCACTTTTAGCAGGAGAAATGAGTGGGCACGTGTTCTTTAAAGATAGATACCATGGATTTGATGATGCTGTTTATGCAGGGTGCCGTATTATAGAAATTGTTTCTAAGCATAAAGCGCAAAATCCAGAGTTCAAAATGAATGAATTGTTAGAACCATTCCGCAAAGTATTTATCTCTAAAGAGATTCGTCTTCCTTGTCCGAATGACAAAAAGAAAGTAGTTTTAGAGAAATTCCAAAATTATGTGGCAGACCATCCAAAGATGTTTTCTGATGATATTTTAGAAATCGTAACTCTTGATGGAATGAGAATAGTTTTTGATGGTGGTTTTGCGCTTGTTCGTCAAAGTAATACTGAACCTGTATTTACTTTAAGATTTGAAGCTAAGACTCAAACGCTTTGTGAAATTTATACAAAAGTGATGACTGATAAATTGACAGAGTTTGTTCAAGGTTAAAATGACTAAAACTGGCATGGGGCAAATAAATCAAACTATTGACCCCATGCTTTTTTAGCGGTACACTGGGTTCAGTGGGTTTGGGGATATTTACCTGTTCACTGGGAGTTTGATTTAGAAGGGGTTTTTATAATGAGTGAAAACGTTGAATTAAAAAGATTTTCAACCGGTCAATTTTTAAACTTTGCGCTGGGCTTTTTTGGTTTGCAATTTGCGTGGCAAATGAGGATTATTTTATCAGGTCCTGTGACTGAAAGTCTTGGTGCGGATCCATTTATCTATGGTTTAATTTGGCTAGCTGGTCCTTTTACTGGGATGATAGTTCAGCCGATTGTAGGTGCTCTTTCTGATAAGACTCATACAGTATTTGGTAGACGTAGGCCTTATTTGTTCTTAGGTGCTGTGATTTCTGCAATTGCATTATGGATGTTCCCAAATTCTGGTGCTATCGCTGAAGGTATCGGTAGTTCTCTAGGTTTGAATTTGCCCGTGTGGTCAGGTTTGCTTGTGGCTGCTCTTATGATATGGGTTATTGATGCTTGTATCAACGTTGCACAAGGTCCATATAGAGCACTTGTTCCAGACGTTGTACCTCAACAACAACACTCTGTAGCTAATTCATATATTAGTCTATCTATTGGCTTAGGTTCAGTAGTAGCTGCAGCAGTTGCTCCATTTTTGAAATGGGCATTCAATTATCAAATGCCAATTACTGCTCAGTTTATTATGGCAGCAATTGCGTTTACTCTTGCTATGACTTGGACTTGTATTACTATCAAAGAACATAGTTCTAAAAAAGAAGTTTCTGAACATACCGAAAAGAAAGAAGATAAATTTAATTTTATACAATCATTAAAAGACTTTTTTGCATTGTCTCCAGAAGTGTCAAAGATTTGTTTAATGCAGTTCTTTACTTGGATTGGTACAATGTGTCTATTAATTAACTTTACTCAGTATGCAATCCATACTGTATTCCAAATCCCAGATTTAGGCTCTGTTTCAGAGGCTATGAAAGAGGCTTATGAAGCAAAAACTTTACTTGCAACAAACTTCTCTTCAATTTGTTTTGCCGTATTTAACCTAGTATGTTTCCTAGTTGCTATTCCAATTGGATTCTTATCAGCTAAGTATGGAAACAAAAAAGTTCATATTATTTCAATGCTATCAATGGTAGTTGCATATATTGGTATGGCGTTAGTTCATAACCACCAAGGTGTAATGCTTTTAATGGGCTTATCTGGTATTGGTTGGGCTAGTATTTGTGCGTTACCATTTGCAATGCTTTCTCAGTATATTAAACCTGGTACAGAAGGTTCTGTAATGGGTATCTTCAATATCTTTATTGCAGGTCCACAGGTTGTTGTATGTACATTGGTATCTGGTATTATTACAGCTTGTGAATTTAAGATGGCTGACGGTATCAATTATCATTGGGAATACGCATTCTATATAGGTGCGGCTTGCCTAGTTGCAGCATCATTCATTGCAGCTACAATTAAAGAACGAATCTCAGTAACAAAATAGAGGTCACGGTGAAAAAGAGAGTATTATTAATTTATCCCCCCTCACCAGTTATGAATAGAGAGGATAGATGCCAACAACCTACAAAGGATTTGTTGGTTATTCCTCCTTTACCACCATCAGATTTAATGTATCTTGCAGCAATTGCAGAGCAGGTAGGGTGTGAAGCTAAGATAGCTGATTATAGCTTGGGTGGTGATATAACAAAAGATTTACTTTCTTTTAGACCGGATTATATTGTTGCGAACATTACAACTCCTACTTATAAAACTGATTTAGCGATATTAGAGGTTGCTAAGTCGCTTTTACCAAGTGTGAAGGTTATTGTTAAAGGTGCAATTTTTTTAACCCAAAATGTAAATGTAATTTATGAAAAACCTTTCATTGATTATGTAATTATGGGTGAAGCAGAGCTTTCGTTAAAAGAGATTTTAGAGGGCGTTCCTGATGAAGAAATTCTGGGTATTTGTTATAGAAAGAATTTGCAGGGCGTAAAGAATGCTCCAAGACCTTTTAATGAGGACTTGGATAGTCTACCATTCCCTGCTAGACATCTTGTCGATAATAACATATATAGACGCCCAGATAATGGAAAAGTTCAGGCAGTTATAAAGGTTTCTAGAGGATGTCCGTTTCACTGCTTTTTCTGTTTGGCGACCCCTGTCTCAGGGAAAAAAGTAAGAATGAGAAGCGTTGATAATATTGTCGCAGAAATCAAGGAATGTGTGGAAAAGTATAATATTAAAAACTTCCTTTTTTGGTCTGATATTTTTGATATCAATCATTCTTGGACAATGGAACTTTGTAACAAAATAATAGAAGAAAAACTAAAAATTACTTGGTCTGCTAATACAAGAGCAGACACTATAACACAAGAACTTGCGGATTTGATGTATAAGTCGGGTTGTAGGTTGATGAGTTTAGGAGTAGAGAGTGGGTCTCAGTTAATCCTAGATAGAATAGGTAAACGATTAAAACTTGATGATATCAGGAATGCGGTTAAGATTCTAAAAAAAGCAAAAATCCAAATCTATAACTATTTTGTTATTGGTTTGCCTTGGGAAACAGAAAAGACTGTCGAAGAAACTGTTAAATTTGCGATAGAGCTTGATAGTGATTTTATAAGTTTTTATACAGCAACTCCGCTTCCTGGGACTAGATTTTATGAATATGCTATGAAAGCAAAGCTATTTGATATTACAGCATCTTTCAATAGTGCGTATTATTACCCAGTTATAAGAACTCATGCATTAAGTAAAGAAAAGGTTTTTGAACTTCATAAACAAGCAATAAAACGCTTCTATCTTCGCCCAATGTATATTCTTAGAACTCTTTTAAGATTAAGAACTTTTGCCGAGTATAAAAACTATTTTACGGCGGGGATTAACTTGTTGTTAAGGAAATAAACAATCCCTTGATTTAACAATATATTCATGGTTTTATAATATTGGAGATATACTGCTCCTCTCAGTATGTTTTCAGCAGACCAAGCGGCTAGGTTCTGCAAAAGTACAAGAAAGAAGGAAAATTAAAATGTTAAAAATCAGACTTAAAAGATTAGGTTCAAAAAAGAACCCTCACTACAGAATAATCGTTATTAACTCAACTACAAAACGTGAAGGTAGACCAATTGAAGAATTGGGTCACTACAATCCAAAAACAAAAGAAATGAAGTTCAACATTACTTCTGCTCAAGAATGGGTTAAGAAAGGTGCTCAACCAACAGATACAGTTAAGTATTTGATGGCTAACTGTAATGAAGATGGTACTTTAAACTACAAAAAATCAGAAACAGTTAAACTTTCAAAGAAAGCTCAAGCTAAGGCTGAAGCTGAAGCTGCTGCGAAAGCTGAGGCAGAAGCAGCTGCAGCTGCAGAAACTGCTGAAGCGTAGTTTTGATTTAAACTTACATAAAAATCGACAAATCTTCTGGGTTTGTCGATTTTTTTATTATTGAAATTATTCGAATTAAAACCATAAGAATAAGCCAATAGTCGCTGCAATAACCAATGCTGGTACGTAAGGCAAGAGAGTTTGCCCTGATGGTGTTTTAATATCGTTTACTAAGGTTCTAATTAGGTGAATAGCGATAAGGATTAATAATAATAAACCGCAATAATATATTAAATCTCCAAGTAAGCTACCCCAGAACCACATTCCTGCAGATAGTCCGAGGAATAGAATTAATTCTATAGCTTGTGTTGCTTTATTGTTTTTAAACAGGTTGTATAAATACATTGGAACACTCACGGAGAGTTGAATAATTGCACCGAAAAGTAGTATTGGTAATATTAATTTCCAACCAAAAATTGCTCCTAATGCCCCTGTTATATATGAATCACCTTCACCGAAAGCTCTCTGTTTTGCGAAAATATAGCCAGTATATGCCATTAATTCCATCACGGCAACACCAATAACAAGACCTAGTAATGAAGATAATAAAGGATTCTCTAAGCTCCATACAAAACTGCCTGTTTGGCATAATTGGTATATTGAATAAGCAACACCAAACCCTGTCAGTGTGTATGCATGTTGGGTTAGTATTACACGTTCTTTTAAATCGGTTACTGCTGTGATTAAGAACAAAGATAAGAATCCCGCAGCAGCAAGTGCTTTAATATCAAATCCCCATTTTAGATATGAGGCAATAAACAGTAGCATTGTAATCAATTCAACCAACGGATATTGCCAGCTAATTTTACATTTACAAAAAGCACATTTTCCTCTTAGGAAGAGATAAGATATAACAGGTATATTATGCCACCATTTCAATGGAGTTTCGCATTTTGGGCATTTTGATGCGGGAAATACGATACTTTCATTGCTCAAACCACGTAAAATTACAACGTTATAAAAACTACCAAAGCATAATCCAAATAATGCTACAAAAATTAGTAAAACTGACTCTGGAGTCATTATGCAGTCCTTTGTTCGGAGGTTATCAATGAGTGAAGTATGTCAAAAGCTTTTTTAAGCTTTCTTGATACCATCATTGGGGATAGCTCCAAATGGTCTGCAATCTGTTTTTGAGACATATCTTCTCTATAATATAGGTTAACCAATTGTTTTAAATCATCTGGTAGTCTTTCGATAACTTCATTAAGAATGATTTTTTGATCATAGTTTTCTGAAGATGCTTTGTAATCTTCTGCGGCAATGATTTCTTCAAAAGAAATATTTTGATTATTTTTATCATAGAGTTGGTCTAGAGAAAGAGTCTTCTTTCTTCTATCCATTTCCATTGCATAACCAATTTTCTTAACAGGTATATTTAATGCTTCTGCAATATCGTGTTGTGTCAAAGTATCGATATATTCATCAGAAACATTTGTTACGAAAGTATTAATACGATATGCAAGTTCTTGAATTTCTCTAGGAACACGAATTAAGGACATTTTGTCTCTGATATAGTGTCTTATTTCCCCGATAATAAGGTAACCCGCATAGATTCTGAAGCTCTTGCTAAGTTCAGGTTTGAAGTTTTCAATGGCTTTCATAACACCAATTGCACCTGCTTGTACTAAGTCTTCCACAGGGTCATAATCACGTCGAGCAATTGTAGTTGCAATTTTTCTTACGTTTGGCATCATCGCTGTTACTACAAGAGTTCTTAACTTAGCTTTTTCTGCATCAAGCTTACTTCCCTTATAGCTTCTTAGCCATTCTTCAAGCATTTCATCTAAATTTTTTTCCGAAATATTATCAGTCACCAAAATCATTTCCTTATACTTCTTCTTTTTCTTTCTCTTCTACTCTTTCAGTATTGAGTTTTTCCATTTCTTCTAATTTTGATTGGCAAAGCTCAACACCACTCATTCTCATTCTTCTGTCTGCGTCTGCTTTTGCTTTCAGAAAAATTTGCTCTAATTCTTCATCTGATAAATCCCCAAAAGATCCGCAAGAGATTGAGAATCTTGGTTTGTTATAAATCATATAACAGACTACAAAAATAGCATATAATAGCAAACCTTGTAATAGATTAATAGATGGAAGCTCTAGTTGTGTTAAAAAAGTGTTCCACAGATACATAAGAGCTACCCCTGGGAATACTGCAAATCCTGCAACAAGGCAAATTCCAATATACAATAATTTTAGTAAGCCTGTTATACCACGGACTTCAATCATTCTTACTTTTTTCTGAGGTTTTAAATCCTTGTTCTTGGGTTTCATACTACTCACCTATCATCTCTAAAAATTCTTGTTCTGTTAATATTATAACACCTAAATTTTGTGCTTTATCATATTTTGAACCCGCATTTTCCCCAGCAACCACAAAGGATGTCTTTTTGGATACAGAAGATGAAACTTTGCCTCCATTCATTTTAATTTTTTCAGCAGCTTCATCACGGGTCATAGTTGCAAGAGTTCCTGTTAGTACAAAGGTCTTTCCTTCTAGTATATTAGAAGTTTTATTTGTTCCTTCTGCAGGAGCAACCCCAAGAGCTAATAGTTCCTCTATTAATTCTATATTAACATTATTTTGGAAAAATTCCCAGACCTCTGCTGCAATTTTGTCTCCAATGCCTTCAATTTTGGCTAATTGTTCTTTGGTTGCGGTTTGAATAGCTTTCAAAGAGCCAAATTCATTAACAATGATATCTGCCGTTTCTTTACCAACGTGTCTTATAGACAAAGCTGTGATGAATCGTGTTAACGTACAATTTTTACTTTTTTCAATCGCTGTAAAAATATTCTCTGCGGATTTTTCTTTTATTAAATCCAATTGCATTAAGTCTTGTCGAGTTAGTTTATAGAAATCGGCAGGAGTTACAACCATTTTTTTGTCATATAATTGTTCAATCAAAGATGGCCCTACGAAATCTATATCCATAGCTTCTTTAGATACCCAATATTCTAATCTTGCAAGTACTATGGAACGACAAGAAGGATTAGAGCAGTATAAATTAACTTCTCCTTCTCTTGTTACAAGTTTTCCGCCACAATCTGGACAATTGAAGTTCATTGTATAAACAGGTAGTTTTGTATGATTTTCGTCATCAACAACTTTAATAACTTTAGGAATAATTTCGGCTGCCTTCTTGATAAGAACTTTATCTCCAATTCTCACATCAAGTCGACGGATTTCGTCTAAGTTGTGTAAGCTTGCTCTTGAAACAGTACTTCCTGCTAGTAGAACAGGTTCTAGGATTGCAACAGGAGTAACCGCTCCAGTTTTTCCTACTCCCCATTCGATATCAAGCAATGTTGTCGTCATTTCTTCTGGTGGGAATTTGAATGCTGTTGCCCATTTTGGGGCTCTGGAAGTAAATCCCATTTCTTGTTGACAAGCAAGGCTGTTTACTTTTATTACAACTCCATCAGTTGCATAATCTAAATCAAAACGCTTGTTTTCCCACTCTTTACAGTATTCTATAGCTCCGTAAATATCTTTTACTAATTTTACGTTTGGGTTGACTTTGAACCCAAGTTTTTTGATGTATTGCAAGCTATCCCAATGTGTTTGAACTTTGTTTTCACCATCTAAAATAACTGCGTAAGTAAAGAATGATAAATCTCGTTTTGCAGTTATACTACTGTCTAATTGTCGGATAGAACCACTTGCCGCATTTCTTGGGTTTGCAAATAGCTTCTCTCCATTCTGTAAGTTTTCTTCATTCAATTTTTCAAATGAAGATTTTGGCATGTAGATTTCTCCACGAACTTCAGTATTGATGTCTTCGAATAACCTTAGAGGGATTGCTTTAACTGTTTTTAAGTTATTAGTAATATCCTCTCCTACAATTCCATCTCCACGGGTGACACCTCTTACAAAGAGCCCATTCTCGTATGATAGAGCCATTGCTAAGCCATCGATTTTTAGTTCGCATACCAATTCTTGAGGACTTCCGCATTCTTTAGTTACTCTCTCATACCATTTAATCAATTCTTCTTCATTATAAGTGTTATCCAAGCTGTATAATCGATACTTATGCTTGTGCTCAGCAAACTTTTCACTGATACCGCCAACTCTTTGAGTTGGGCTATCTGGTGTGATGAGTTCAGGATGAGCGTTTTCTAGTTCTTTTAAGCGTGCAAACAGCCCATCGTACTCAAAGTCGCTAAGAGTAGGATTATCCAATACGTAATATTCGTAATTAGCGTGGTTAATTTTTTCACGCAAAGAATTGATTTCAGTAATAGGCATTACATCACCATTAATAGTTCTCTGATAACCTTTGCAGCAACAGCTGTTGAAGCTCCACTAGCATCATAGTCAGGAGCAAGTTCAACTACGTCAGCGCCAACAATATTAAAATCTTTTAAATATCTAAACCAACCGAGCAATTCATTAAATGTTAAACCGCCTACCTCAGGTGTTCCTGTTCCTGGCATAATTGATGTGTCAAGAACGTCTAAATCAACAGTAACAAATATTGGTTTACCCTTTAAAACATCCAAATCAGAATATTGTTTTGCAAGAGTATTATGTTTTTTCATTAATTCAAACTCTTCTTTCATTCCTGAACGAATTCCGATTTGTTTAAGGTTTTCAAATCCTACTATGTCAGCAGAATGTTTAATAACAGCACTGTGAGATAGCTCTTGTCCTAAATACTCTTGTCTTAAGTCAGTGTGAGCATCAAAATGCACAATTGCTAAATCTTTATGGAATTTATGAACAGCTTTTATTTCTGGTAATGTTACCAAGTGCTCTCCACCGATACCAAAAACTCTTTTCCCGTCTTCGTAAATCTGGGTAACATTTTCTTCAATCTGGTTCAATGATTCAACAGTGTTTCCGATAGGGAATTCTAAATCGCCTATGTCGTGGAAGTTGCAATCTTCAAGATGTTTATCGAAATATGGAGAATATTCTTCTAAACCCCAACTTGCTAGTCTAATTTGCTCAGGAGCAAATCGAGACCCAGGGCGATTAGTAACGGTTCCGTCAAACGGTAATCCTAGCATTACGATATCTGAAGATTCGTAATCTGCATTCTGTGCCATCCAATTTCTATCTAAGAACGGTCCTTTTAACATTTTTATAGCCCTTTCAAAATTTCTAAAACAAGTGATACAAATTTTTGCTTAGCATTGTTAGCAGCTTCAATTACTTCTGCGTGGGTTAAGCCAACAGTGCTAACCCCTGCTGCGTGGTTGCAGATACAGCTAATGCCGATAACTTGCATTCCACAGTAATTAGCAACAATTGCTTCTGGAACAGTAGACATTCCTACTGCGTCTGCGCCAAGAACTCTTGCCATTTTAACTTCGGCGGGTGTTTCGTAAGAAGGTCCAGTAAGAGCCATATAAACACCTCTTTGAAGTTCAATTCCTAATTTTTCAGCGCAATTATCTGCAAGTTCGATTAATTTCTTAGAGTAAACTTCGCTCATATCAGGGAATCTTACACCCAAACTATCATCATTCAAGCCAATTAGAGGGTTTGTTCCCAAGAAGTTTATGTGGTCTGTAATAAGCATTAAGTCTGACGGTTTGAAGTCATAATTAACACCTCCTGCCGCATTTGTTACAAATAAAGTTTTTACGCCCAAGAGCTTCATTATTTTAATTGGGTAAACGACAGTCTCCATTGAATGCCCTTCGTAGAAATGGAAACGTCCTTGCATCATTACAACTTTTTTCCCATTGATTTCTGCAAAAACCAAACAACCTTTGTGCCCGCTAACGGTAGAAGCTTTGAATCCCGGTATTTCAGCGTAAGGTATCGATATTTCACAGTACTCATCTGCCAGTGTTCCAAGTCCGGAACCTAAGATAATACCAACTTCTGGATTGAAGTCGCCGATTCTTTCCCTAATAAAATCAACGGTATTCTGCATAACTACCCCCTTACACTAAAAGCACACAAGAAGACCGGAATAACCGGCCTTTTCTTAGATATTTGTTCTTGGAATTAGCCAACTAAACCTTCGTCGTCTGATTCAGAAGCTTTTACCATGATAGCGTGTTCAATTGGGTTCTCTTTTTTGTAAGAACCATCAGAGATTTCATCAAAACCGAAATCATCACGCTCTTTTTTCATTTGAGTTTCGTCAACTAATTTTTTTGCTAATTCAGCAATTTCATATACTAATTCGTATCTATTTTTGGATTTTTCATTTAAATCCCATGCAATTTTTACAATTTTATCCATTTTTAAACCTCTATATCTCCAATTTTAGCAGATAAATATTTTTTGTCTATAGGGCTTAATCCCATAAAATATAGGAGTTAGCGAAATCTACTCACCTAATTTTGTTACAAAATGTTAACCTTTAAGATATTTTATGGCAATTTAATTTGAAAAATAAACTTTAAAACTACATAGGGAATTAAAATTCGAGATTATACTCGGGGAATTAAAGGAGATTTTACACATGAGAATTGAAGCAAACAACGTTGCTATTCAAGCAGTTGCGGCCAAAGCTGCAGAAAAAACACAAAAACAAGAAGAAAATGAGTCTTGGTTTGGTAATCAACTACGTAAAGTAGGTATGGATGATACTGCGAACTGGCTCGAGGACAAAGATAAAATCTGTACAGATGGTAAAGATGATGGTTCTTTAACATTTGCTGATGGTTTTAAAAGTTATGCAAAAGGTTTCTTTGGTGGTATTCCAAAAGCAATCATTAATAATCCGCTTACATCTCTAGCCGTTGTTGCAGGTGCGGTTGGTTTAACTATCGCAACAGGTGGTGCAGCATTAGTTCCTCTTACCGTTGCGGGCGGTGCTTTATCGGCAGCAGGTCTTGGATATGGTGCTTATAAAGCTGCTACAGCAGAAAATGATGGAGAGGCAAAACAAGCTTTAGAAACTGCAGGTGCTTCAACCATGGGTCTTGTACTTACAGGTGCGGCTGTTAAACCGGCATTAAGAGCGGGTCAAGCTGCAGGTGTCAGAAGTATCCAAAACGTTGATGATTTGACGTATGCGCAGGCTGTAAAAACTGCAATCAAATCGACTCCTGATGCATTAAAGACTTCTGGACAAAATATCAAAGGTAATGCGTTGACTTGGATGAGCCAAATTAAGGGTGATAAAGTTATCTATGCTCATTCAAACGCAACAAGACAAGACGTTATGGTTGGACACCAATCAGGTGGAGGAAACAAGGTTGAGTCTTATAAAGTTGATTTAACAGGTACTCCTGAAGAGATTTTGGCTAAAAACCCAGGTTTATGCTATGACGAAGCGGCAAATAAATTCTATGTTCAAACATCTTGGGGTTCTAAGTCATACGTTGATGAGAATTACATGTTCGTTAAATATGGCCCTGGTGATAATAACGCAGTTAAGTAGAGCAGATTTCTTTGACTCTTATGTGGATGAAGCAAAATTTGCAGCTAATGGAACAAAAGAATATATTGACCCTGCAAAACTTGAGGCAGGACAAGCTATCACAGTAACAAAAGAAGCTCCAGCAAAATTCAAAATCGTTCCAGAAGGTACTAAGTACGTTGGTAAGGAAACATTACCAGGAACAGTTGACCAAGTACAACCAAAGAGCGTTTTAAGAATCGATGGTTTCGATAGCCCATACCAAAGTACAGTTGAATTTATGTTCAAAAAGGTTCAATTAACCCCAGAACAAATTGCACAACTTAAAGCAATTGACCCAGAAGCAGCTGCTAAGTATGGTTACTAATTAAAAAGTACAAAAACTAACTGGATGGACAAAACAATGTCCATCCAGTTTTTATTTTATATTGGAGTCGCTGCTGCTAAGCAGGTGACAGCATTAATTCCATTAAATCTTAGTTCATTTATCATAGTTTCAAATGTAGAGCCTGTTGTAGAAATATCATCGACTAATAACAATCTCTTTCCTGTGTATTTAGACTTATCAACAACAAAAGCCCCTTTTAAATTGTCTAGCCGTTCTATACGTGTAAGTTTATATTGTGGTAAAGTTTCTTTAGAACGTTTGATGAGCTCTGTATTAACGCTAAAGCCTGTTAGTTTTGCAAATTCTTTTGCGATTAACTCTGCTTGGTTGTATTTACGTTTTTTCATTCGTTTTGAATGTAATGGAACAGGGATTATTTCAAAATCTCCAGAAAGTTCAAGTCCTTTCCAATATTCATACATAAATTGGGCTATATAATGCGCTAAATCCGCTTTCTTATGGTACTTGAGCCCTCTAATAATTTTTTGCAAATATTTATTATACATCCCTGCACAGTAAATATTAACACCAGTAACAACCTTGCAAGGTCTATGTGCACAGAATTCCAACTCCGCGAAGCATTCAGAACAAAGAAGTCTGTTTTCTTTTGAGCTAGAACAGCAATAACATTTTTGTCTGTAAATTAAATCAAGTAATGAGCGAAAAAATTCCTTCATCACGTACCTCTTATTTTTTTAGCTCTTCCATTCGTTTTTGCTTATATCCATAGAAAATATAAATTAGTAATCCAATTAGTAACCATAATGGGAAATATAATGCAGATGTTGTTAATGATTGAAGAGAATAAATCATTAAACCACCGCAAATAACTATCCCTAGACTAGGGAATAATGGTGAAAAAGGAACTTTAAACGGACGTTTACGATTTGGTTCTGTTTTTCTTAGAATCAAGACTGTAATGCAAATGATAATAAATGATGTGAATGTTCCAAAATTACAAAGCTCAGCAGAAATTCTCAAATCCATAAATAGAGAGAAAATAATAACTAAAATCCCTGCAGCCCAAGTCATAACGTGAGGAGTTTTGTATTTTTTATGAATTAGTCTTAGGTTTTTAGGTAAAAATCTATCTCTGCTCATTGCGTACAAAATACGAGTGGTTCCCAATTGATAAATTAAGAGCACAGATGTAAGAGCAGATAACGCTCCAATAGAAATAAAGCCTGCGAACCAATCTTTGCCAATAAAGCTCATAGCGTGTGCGATAGGTGCACCTGTATCAATATTTCCAAGTGGAACAATTCCTGTTAATACAAGAGCCACACAAACATATAATAAAGTACAAATAATTAGTGTTCCCAAAATAGCGATTGGTAAATCTCTTTGAGGGTTTTTAGTTTCTTCTGCTGTTGTAGAGATTGCGTCGAAACCAATATATGCAAAGAAAATCAGAAACGCACCAGTTAAAACTCCTTCCCAACCGTTTAACATAAACGGTGACCAGTTGTCAGGTTTAACATAAGATGAGCCGACAACGATAAAACTGATTATCATAAACATATTTAAGCCGACCATTATACTTGCAACACGGGTAGATTCTTTAACCCCTCTTATTAGTAGCAAGGTTAGAACAAATACAATGAATATTGCAGGTAAATTAATTGCAACAGGAATTGTCCCAAATAAATAAGGCACTTTGTCGTGGAGGTTCCAACCGTATTCATCACAAAGTCTACTCATTGTAATGTAGTCGTTTCTAAGCCAAAGAGGGAATGTTGTTATGAATTCTGGTAGAGAATCTTTAAAACCTTTTAAAAGCTGAACCAAATAACCAGTCCAAGCGCTTGCCACTGTAATATTGCCAATGGCATATTCAAGCATAAGAACCCAACCAACCATCCAAGCCATAAATTCGCCCATTGTAGCATAGGTATAAGTATATGCACTACCTGCTACAGGCATCATTGCTGCAATTTCTGAATAGCAAAGAGCTGTAAAAACACTTGCAACAGCTGCAAGTAGCATTGATAAAACAATGGAAGAGCCTGCTCCTAATGATTCTGGTGTTCCGACAATAGCAGTTCCAATTATTGTAAAGATACCGGTGCCAACAACAGCACCGATACCTATTACAATTAAATCAAATATATTCAATGTTTTTTTTAAAGCTGATGTTTTGGTGGATTGTACCAATTCATCCAGAGATTTACGCTTTAAAAGATTATTTAGCAGAGATTGATTTTTCATTTCCACTTTCTTCGACAGTAGCTTCACCAAGTTCTACAAGTCTATTCTTTTTGTATCCATAACCGGCATAGATTGCAATACCAACAATAATCCATACAGGGAATAATAGTGCAGATAAAGAGTGTTTAATAACCATAGAATAAATCATTAAACCACCGCAAAGAACGATTCCTGCAAGAGGGAACCAAGGTGAGAAAGGAACCTTGAACGGACGAGGTCTGTCAGGGTCGATTTTTCTTAAAATAAGAACCGCTACACATACAATGATGAATGAAGTAAATGTTCCAAAGTTGCAAAGTTCAGCAGCGATATCTAAATCCAATGTTAAAGTCCCAATCATACAGATACCACCAACAACCCAAGTAAGTACGTGTGGAGTATTAAATTTTGGGTGAAGTTTTTGGAACACTGATGGTAAGAAGTTATCACGGCTCATTGCAAATAAGATTCTTGTTGCAGCTAATTGAAGAACTAGTAATACTGATGTTAGACCCGCTAATGAACCAGCAGAGATTAATCCTGCAACCCAGTTTTGTCCTACCATTTCCATAACATACGCCATTGGTGCTTTTAAGAATTCTTGTGGTACAGCGCCTGCATTTGTTTTGATAACACCTGTCATAACTAAAGCTACAAGCACGTAAACAACTGTTGTTACTAAGAGAGAACCAATAATACCGATTGGCAAATCTCTTTGAGGATTTTTACATTCCTCAGCGGCTGTAGCAAGAGCATCAAATCCAATGTATGCAAAGAATATGATAAATGCGCCCATAAATATCCCACTCATCCCGTTAGGAGCGAATGGAACCCAGTTTTCAGGACGAACATAAAAAGCGCCTGCAAGAACAAATAAACCGATTACACCAAGTTTAACTACAACCATAATAGCAGCCATTCTTGTAGAATCTTTTGTTCCTTTTATAAGAATCATTGTAATGATTGCAACGATAACGAATGCTGGCAAGTTAATACAGAAAGGAATGCCTAGAATATGTGGGATATTTTCCATTCCAACCCCTTGAGCTAAAGCATTTCTTAAATCAGTTATTAACCAAACAGGCGGATTCGTAATAAATGCAGGAAGAACTGCATCAAAACCTTTAATGAATTGCATAAAATGGTTTGACCAAGCGCACGCAACGGCGATATAACCAATTGCATATTCAAGCATAAGAATCCAACCAATCATCCACGCTGCAAATTCACCAAGGGTTGCGAAGGTATAGGTATAAGCACCACCTGCAACAGGAATCATTGATGAAAATTCAGAATAACAAAGAGCTGAGAATACGCAAGCGATAGCTGCAATTACCATTGATAGCATTAATGCAGGTCCTGCACCTGTGCCTTCAGCTGCAGCAGCAGTACCTACAACAGCAAAAATCCCTGAACCAATGATTGCTCCGACTCCAAGAATAATTAAGTCCCAAACTCCTAAAGTTTTTTCTAATCCACCTTTAGCAGCATCTGCCATCATTTCATCAGGGTTCTTACGTTTCAAAAGGCTCTTCATTAAAGAAGGGCGTGAATGTTTTGTTTGTTCTGTCATTTTTTAATTTCTTTTCCTTACTTGCACAAAGGGAAACCAAGTTTCTTTCTTTGTTCTACATATAAATTAGCAACAGCAGAAGCCATTGTTCTAACTCGGTTAATAAAGTTTATACGTTCATCCTTAGATATTACACCACGTGCGTCAAGCAGGTTAAAGGTATGAGAACATTTTAGAACGTAATCATACGCAGGTAAAACTAATTCTGCTTTTACGCAATTATCAACTTCTTTTTGATATAAATCAAACAAACCAAATAATAATTCTGCGTCAGAATGTTCAAAGTTGTATTTAGATTGTTCGATTTCATTTTGTAAGTAGATGTCGCCATATTTTAAGGTATCATTCCACATTACATCATAAACGGATTCTTTGTTTTGCAAATACATTGCAATTCTTTCCAAGCCGTAGGTCAATTCTAATGCAACAGGGCGAATTTCTAGACCGCCAACTTGTTGGAAGTATGTGAACTGGGTAATTTCCATTCCATCTAACCAAACTTCCCAACCTACACCAGCAGCGCCAAGAGTTGGTGATTCCCAGTTGTCTTCTACGAATCTGACATCATGTTTTGATAAGTCAATTCCCATTGCTTCCAAGCTCTTTAGATATAACTCTTGAGCATTATCAGGTGATGGTTTTAGGATTACCTGATATTGGAAATAATGTCCTAATCTATTTGGGTTTTCTCCATATCTTGCGTCAGTAGGACGTCTGCAAGGCTCTACCATTGCTGTAGACCAAGGTTCAGGTCCTAATGAACGTAAAAATGTTGCAGGGTTCATTGTTGATGCACCCTTTTCGATATCATATGGTTGTTGAATAATGCAACCATATTCTGACCAAAATCTAGATAAGTTTAAAATTAAATCTTGAAAGTTTAATGCCATAATTCCGACCAACTATACTTGTACTTTTTACACTTGATAATTATATAGTTAAATTATAAAAAAATCAAATTTTATCTAAAATTTTATCGATATAAATCAATAATGAACAGCTTTAAAGCGGTAAAAAGATTGGTATTTTTTGTTATCTTAGACAATGTAAAAAATTGTAACAAAAATATATACAATATAACAAAATTCTTCTTTCATGGTGTTTAATGTACATGTGCAGGGTAAAGATTGAAAGTGTTTATTATGAACAATATAGGCTTGCGTGCTGACTTACTAAAGTGGCAAGAAGGTTCGTATCCAAAAGTTCAAACTAGGTTTTTAGGACAGACAAACGGTAATGTGGTGTCTGATTATTTCTCTGCGGATACTTTTACTCCTCAAGAAGTTTCGGAGGCTACGAAAGATGCGCAGACTCCTCCGAGAACTAAAATGGATACTGTTATGACAGCTTCTGGGTTAGTGCTGACCCTGTTACTGACTGTATTGATGGCTTTTAATCTAAAACCTGTAATTGCTCCGTATTTGAAGAAGAATGCAAATAAATTATTTAAAGACTATTCAACTGATCCGAATATTTACTATCTGCACGAACTCCCTGGAATGCAAAAAGCAAAAGAGTTATTTTATCAAAAAATTGTACAACCGACTAAGCATAGTGAGCTTTATCAAAACGAAAATGTTAGACCAAGTGCGTTCTTTCTATTGTGGGGTGACCCTGGGGTAGGTAAGACTAACTTTGTGTATTCGGCAGCAAAGGAAGTGGGTGCGAAAGTTGCGACGATAAAACTTTCAGAAGAAGGTTCTTCTTATGTTAATGGAACTGCAATTCAAATCCATGAGAAAGCAAAGGCAATAATCAGCCACGCTAAAAAGAACCCAAAGCAAGAATATTTTGTTCTTATTGATGAGATTGAGGCAATTTTAGAAGAAACTCATAAAATGGGCGATGAGAAGCTTAAGGATATTAAAACATTATTGCAAACCTTAGATATGTTTAAGCAGTATAAGAACATCCGTCTTTTTGCGACTACAAATAGCAGATTAAATTTGGCAAATGGTAGAGTTGGGAATATGAATGCAGCTGCAATTAATAGATTCTCTACAAAAATATTTATTGAACGTCCAGATAAAGAAGCTATTTCTGATGCATTCAAGTTATGGTTAAAAGATAAGCCTTCTGCGCAAGCTTTTGTTGAAAATAAGGAAACTTTATCTGATATAACTGATAAATTAATTGGATATAGTTATAGAGATTTGCAAAATATAAAAGATTTGGCATTAGAGAGAATGATGAATCTAAAATTAGAGGCTAAAGAAGCTAATAAGCCAACAGATGGAATTCTTCTGACAAAAGAATTAATGTTAGATGCAATGCGTGAATATGCTAAAACCTTTTATGATAACGGGAGAGTACTGGCAGAAGAAATCAAGTCAGTTAAATAATTACAGCACCTTGTCTGAATATTTTTATTTTGTTATCGACGAATCCTATCACCGTTGATGCAAGGCCTTCAGATTTGCAACCGTAATCCTGCACGATGTAATCAACTTTACTGCCTACAAAACTCTCCGCTTCTTCATAACTTAGTGCAGGGGGTTCGTGAGATACATTAGCACTTGTTGTTGCTAAAACGTGTTCTGGTATGATTTTACAAATTTCTGCAAATACTTGGTTATTAGGAACTCTTATTCCAACAGTTTTCATTCCTGAAGTGATAAAATCAGGTGTTTTAGGAGATTTATCTAGCACTACGGTCAAAGCCCCTGGGAAATGTTCTTTAATTAACCTTTGTGCTGGCATGGGGATTGGTTTAACAAAAGGAAAAAGGTTATAAATCTCATTTGACATTAGAATTAGGGGTTTTGCTGCCTCACGGTTTTTTATTTGATAAATTTTTTTTACAGCTTTTTCACTGCTTGGTAAGCAACCTAAACCCCAAACCGTATCTGTGACGAATGCTATTACTCCGTCATTGAGTAAGATATTTTTTATATTTTCTTTTTCGTTTTCGCTAAACATGATTCGTTGTTTATACCATTTCTTGACCAGAACCATCTACGAATTGAATACCAAATTTAGCTCTGAATAGGTGTTTAACAGTATTACCTTGGATTTCAAACATCATATCATTAAACAAGTCGTACGCTTCTTTTTTGTACTCAATTAATGGGTCTTTTTGACCATAAGCACGTAAACCTATACCATCACGTAACATATCAATATTGTGAAGATGGTCTATCCATTGAGTATCAACAACTCTTAATAGAATATCTCGTTCTAAGTTTCTAACAAGGTTGTCTTCTGCAAATGGAACTTGTTCTTCGAATTCTTCTTCGTTATATTGTTGCATTACACTGTTATAGAATTCAAGAATTTGTTCTTCGTGCTCTTTGTATGCCTTGATTGCAGCATCTTTAATGTTATCGTGAATTCTTTGGTATTTATAATTTTTAATATCATCAAATCCTATGTAAGAAAGTTGAGGAATTGTAGAGTGTAATTCCTTGATTAGTGTTTCTAACTCTTCCTTAACGTATTCTTCAGGATTCATCTCTGGAGTGATGTATGATTTTAGAAGTCTGTCTACTTCACGTTCAATCATATATTCGATATCTTCTCGTAAGCCTTTGCCTTTTAGAACTTTGCGACGTTGTGCATAGAATTTTTCACGTTGAATATTCATAACGTCGTCGTATTCAAGAACACTTTTTCTGATATCAAAGTGGTATGTTTCAACTTTCTTTTGTGCGCTTTGAATTTGACGAGTGATAATCCCTGATTCAATTTCCATATCTTCATCTGCACGCATCATATTCATAATGGCTGTCATTTTATCTCCGCCAAAGATTCTCATTAGGTTATCTTGTAAAGATAGGAAGAATCTTGTAGAACCTGGGTCTCCTTGACGAGCTGCACGACCACGTAACTGGTTATCAATACGACGAGATTCGTGTCTTTCTGTTCCGATTACGTGTAAACCACCGGCTTCAACAACTTTTTTATGTTCTTCTTCTGTTAAAGCCTTGGTTTCTGCGAGAACTCTATTCTTAATGTTTTCATAATCGGGATGTGCAGATGTTATCCCCATATCTTCTAATTTTTCTTTTGCTAAGTACTCAGCATTACCACCTAAAAGGATGTCAGTACCACGACCTGCCATATTGGTAGCAATAGTTACTGCTCCAACTCTTCCTGCTTGAGCAATGATATACGCTTCTCGTTCGTGTTGTTTAGCGTTTAAAACGTTGTGTACAATACCACGTCTTGTTAATAGAGTTGATAAATATTCTGATTTTTCAATACTAATAGTACCAACTAAAACAGGTCTACCAAGTTCGTGTTGTTTAACAATATCATCCACAACTTTGTTGTATTTAACGACTTCTGTTTTGAAAATTACGTCAGGATAATTGATTCTGATGTCAGGCTTGTTTGTAGGAATAGCTGTTACTTCCAAATTGTAAATCTTGCCGAATTCGGCTTCTTCTGTCATTGCAGTACCTGTCATACCAGATAGTTTTGGGTATAGACGGAATAGGTTTTGGAATGTAATACTAGCAAGGGTTTGTGTTTCGTCTTGGATTTCAACGCCTTCTTTTGCTTCTACTGCTTGGTGTAAGCCATCTGACCAACGACGACCTTGCATTAAACGTCCAGTAAATTCATCAACAATGACTACTTGTCCATCTTTTACAACGTAGTCTGTATCTTTAATAAATAATTCCTTTGCTTTTAAAGCTTGTAGCAAGTGGTGTGCATATTGAGTATTTATATCAAATAAGTCTTTGCAACCGATAAGCTCTTGTGCTTTATCAATACCGTCTTCTGTTAAAATTACGTTCTTGTTCTTTTCGTCAACTTCGTAATCAGTATCTTTAGTAAGTTGTGGAGCAACCTTTGACATTAAAGTATAGGTGTCAGCAGATTGTTCGACTCTACCGCTTATAATTAAAGGTGTTCTTGCTTCGTCAATTAAAATACTGTCAACTTCGTCAATAATAGCGTAGTTGTATGGTCTTTGAACTAACATATCTTCAGAGGATGCCATATTGTCACGAAGGTAATCAAAACCGAATTCATTGTTAGTACCATAAGTAATGTCACAAAGGTAAGCATTGCGTTTTTCTTCGAATTCCATCATTGAGTGGCTATTAGAAAGAATTACACCTACTGTTAGCCCTAAGAAACGGTAAATTTGCCCCATCCATTCGCTATCACGTTTAGCAAGATAGTCGTTCACCGTGATTACGTGAACACCTTTACCTGTAAGTGCGTTTAAATATGCCGGTAAGGTTGCAACAAGAGTTTTACCTTCCCCTGTTCTCATTTCTGCGATATGACCATTATGTAAGAAGTAACCACCGATAAGTTGAACATCAAAGTGGCGCATATTCAAAACACGCTTCCCTGCTTCACGAACTGTTGCGAATGCTTCTGGTAATATTTTGTCTAACGCTTCTTTCTCTAAAATCCTGTCAGCTTTAGGATTATCTGATTTTGGACGTTTTGCCAAAATCTCTTTAAATTCTGCTGTTTTAGCTTTTAATTCATCGTCAGTTAATTTTTCAAACTCTGGTTCAAGTTCATTTATTCTTTCTACGACACCCATCATATTTTTTACTTTTTTTTCGTTGGGATCGCCTAATAACTTTAATAAAAATCCAATCATTGATTACTCCTCGTGTCTTACAATCCATAATAACACAAATCGTAAGATTACTACATTTGTTAATGTTTTATTAATAATTGATGAACTATCTTAAATAGACCTCTTGACAAATAAAGAAAATGGTTTACAATAAAAGTAGGAATTGTTCCTACTTTTATTGTAAGAGGTAATATGAATTATTCGAAACAAAGAGACATAATCTTAAATACATTAAAAGAAAATGTGGTACATCCAAGTGCAGAGTACTTATATGATAAAGTACACGCAATAGAGCCTTCTATTAGCAAGGGGACTTTATATCGAAATCTTAATCAGCTTGCTAAAGAAGGTATTATCAAGAAAATTGATGGGTTAGAAATATCTGCGCATTTTGATCACAATACTCATGAACATTATCATTTTATTTGTGAAAAATGCAGAAAGGTTTATGACATTGACAAAGAATCTCTAGGAAACTTCTCTATTGATAAATTACCACAAGGATTCAAGGTCACATGGCAAGATATTATTTTAAGAGGCGTTTGCCCTGAATGTAGCAATTAACAAAGGAGACTATAATATGAGCGAATTAAAAGGTACTAAAACAGAGAAAAATTTGATGGAAGCTTTTGCTGGTGAATCTCAGGCAAGAAATAAATATACTTATTATGCATCACAGGCAAAAAAAGAAGGCTTTGTGCAAATAAGTAAAATTTTTGAAGAAACTGCAAATAATGAAAAAGAACACGCAAAATTGTGGTTTAAACTTCTACACGGTGACAAAATCCCTGAAACAATGGCTAATCTTGAAGATGCAGCTTTGGGTGAGAATTACGAGTGGACAGATATGTATGCAAAGTTTGCTCAAGAAGCTCGTGAAGAAGGTTTTACAAAAATCGCAATTATGTTTGAGCTTGTTGCCAAGATAGAAAAAGAACACGAAGACCGTTATAGACGTTTACTAGAAAATATCAAGAGCGGTTGTGTGTTTGAAAGAGAAGGATGCATGAGATGGGAGTGTGCAAACTGTGGACATGTTCACGAAGGAGAGTCTGCTCCAGAAGTTTGTCCTACTTGTGCACACCCTAAAGCATTCTTCTTTATTAAGGCAGAAAATTACTAAGTTGTTTTAGTCTGACAAAGTATAACCGTACCATACATATTTTAAGGAGTATACGGGAATCTCCTCTTCCCTACACTATCACAACAGCTATCACAACTCATCGCCAAGCGGAGTCTTTACACTCCGCTTTTTAAATTGGTAAATTACAGATTCTGTACGTAGTTTTCTAATTCTTTTATCTTTACGGTTAGTCTAGCAGTTAATCCACCAATTAAAACGTTTAATTTATCTTTGTTTTTAAAGCTTTCTCCAAACAAGCCTTGGGTAATACTCTCTCTGAAGTGATTTTTTATTTCTAAACACTCGGTGTATATTTTTTCATCAATATTATCTCGGCAGTCAGCTAGCTCTATAAACAATTCTCCAAGTTTTGATTTGGATTTTGCGGTTTGTCCAGATTTAACAAATATGTCTAAATCTTTTGCGAGTATAAATAATGTTTTATATTTTTCTAACAAAAATCTTTTCTTTAATGGGAGAAAATTTTTGAAATAAGAATTTAGTTCATCGTATCCTAAAGCAAAGAGTTCTTTGCGTGCAGTTTTTGACATATTGAAATCAACAATAATTGTGTCTCTTGTATTTATTCGAACGCATTCATATCTGTCATTTTTTCTATAGATATTAGAAATAAATTCAGTGCCTACATTCATCATACAAGAATATATTGTATTCAAATAATCAAGAACATTACGTTCTTTTCCGCTATAATCGCCTTCTAGTCTTAGTTCTAGGATTCTGTCATGAGATTTTTTTATCGTGTCTGATAATTTCCACATTGGCATGCTTTTTTGTAAGTCCCCATCAACTAAAGATGTGTTATTAAAGTTAACAGGTGACATTAAGCCTGGCATACTACAGGAGATTCTAACAGCTTGTGCGACATCATAATCGGGCGTAATTGCTTGAGAAAACTCTTGGCATTTGAAGTTTGATAAGTTTGTTGTGATAATAACCAAAGGTCTATTAATGTCTTTAAAAAGGACAGTTTTATCTTTGTATTGTTTGTCATTGCCCCATAGCTTTGCTTTTAGAAGTTCTCGTAACCATTCTGTAAAGACTTCCCCCTTGGATAATGAAAAGTCTTTTCCTAGTCCAAATCTTATATCTCTGAATAATTCGAAGTTGGCTTTCATAAAAATATCTTTGAGTTCTGCTGAATTATAGCCAACTGCAACCAATGCTGCAACAATAGCTCCTACAGAAGAGCCTCCAACCATTCCAAGCTCTATTCCTAAATCCTCAATGGCTTGTAGGGCTCCACCGTAGGCAAAGCCTCTTGCTCCACCGCCTCCGAAAAGACAAGTGTATTTTAAATTTTTAGTCTCTTTGGTATTCATCTGACTTTACGAACTCCGGTATATATTTTCTTAAAAAGTCTTGAGTCATGTCTGTATCAAACATTGTTTCTTGGTAATATTCAATCTCCTCTGGAGGAAGTTTGTACTCAGACAATGGTTTAGGATTTTTTACAAAGACTCCGCAAAGGTTACCTTCATAGACTTTTTGCCATTCAGGGAACTCTTCTGATAAGTATTGATAAACAGGAGCTTTTTTGTCTAATAAGATTACATCTGGTGGGTATCTGAATAATAGATTTCCCCAAGCGTAGCCCATTTCTTGGAACATTTTTAAATGCATTAAAATTTCTTCATCATAAACTTCTTCGTATCTACCGTCCATATAGACTTTATTATGTGGGAATAGTTTGTATGTTACGTAACTCCCGTGACCGTATGAAGTGACAATATTGCCTTTTAGGTTATTGGATTTAATAAATTCAACTTCTTTTAGAGGGAACATTGCCCAAGTAGCTTTTGCGGTAGTGGGAGCGAATATACCAACCCCTGCAATCATTATGTAGACGAAAACCATTACCCAAAGTTTGAATAGTTCTGACTTTGGCAGGATTTTATTAAAGTTTTCATAGCAAAAACAGAATGCTACAATCAAGAATATCGGAATTAGTTTAACCTTAGTGAATCCTAGGTAGAAAGTCACTAGTACTAATATCCATTTTGTATAATTTAACTCTTTGAAAAAGCGTACAAATTTCTTTTCCCAAAGTTCTTTGGTTAAGAAGATAAGTTCAACCAAGAATACGGAACCTGTCCATATAAAATAATTTGTACAATTTTTTATATGGTAAGGGTGTAAAACACTCCACCATTCAAGGATATCTTGACGTGCCATTGTGTTAGCCATAAATAAGAATTCAAGATACTTGATACCGTAAGGATTGATTATAAGTAGTGGTACAGAACAAGCTAAGGTGATTAAGTATTTTTTGAATGGTCTGCGACATAAGAACTCGCCTACTGCGTACATAAAAATAATACCTAATCCAGAAACTACGCCCCCATGGAGGTTGTTCCAAATAATAGTTAAGAATGGAATTATCCAAAGAGTTTTTGTTTTACCTACTCTTGCACGTTCTAGGATATATAATGTTATTGCGACGAATAAAAATGAAAACATTTGGCATCTGACTGGTAGGCAAACGCATTTGTTATAAACTAGAAGGGTTAATAATACAGGGAGCATATTATGTGAATACTTGTCGCCCATTCTAAGTTTAACTGTTTTAATACAGAAAAAGAACGTCAGGTAGATAAATATAGCTTGTAAGCAAACTATACCTATTGGTCCAAAGAAATATTGTACTGGATAAAAGCAGAATGTCCCAGAGCCCCATTCGTGGTCATACCAAGCGTGGGTTGGTGTGTAAGATAGAAAGTCGTGTTTTAGGACGATACCTGTTGCCCAAAATACCTTTCCTACAATGAGTCTTGCCCATAAATCGAAATCATATCCTGCGGTATGATTTGCTAGTACAAAACATAATCCAAATAATGTTATATAGAATAACAATGAAAACGCTTTTTTTTCTGTCATAGTTTATAATCTCTTTGTTGTAGTATTTTCAAAAATATATCTGCCACCAGCAAGTGCAATTGTTTTTAAAGAACAAGTTCCGTGTTTTTTATCGACAACTCCTAAAGAAGAAAGTCTAGCTGTTACTAATTCATTTAAATCTTCTGGTGCTATAAATAATGCACAATCCAGAGTGCATTGACAGTTCCCGAACGGACATTTTTTCTCCATTGTCCAATCCTCCCTCTGAGTTATATTCTAGTATAAAAGTTGGAAACTGTCATTTTTTGGATTTTTGCTTAATAAAGCATAAAAAAAACTGACTCGTTGAGTCAGTATAAGTATTCCATAATTTTGGAGGAGATTTTGGGATAGTTGTTACATGTCATGCTAGTACAATTTTTCTTTTCATGATACTCATGTGAATAAAAGTTTTACAAAACTTTACAAAATAACTATTGCAAATTTCATAAAATCGTTATACGGCAATGTATTCAGGGGGCATGGTAATTTTTAAAAATGATTATATGTAAATTCTTCAATAGAATTGTACTCTAAAATGTCATCTGTACACCTAATTCTTAAAGGGACCGATTTGGCTGAAACGGCGTATCCAATGGTGGTTCCGTTATCTATAATGCTGTCATTTGGTACTACTCCTATTAGAGAGTAGTCTTCTCCACCAAATAGTATTAATTCTTTGTAATTACTAAATTTTTGTAGTTCTTTGTTGAATGGTATTTTCTCGAAATCTATTTCTAATGTTACATTACTTGCAGTTGCAATTTTAAATAAAGCATCTGCGAGTCCATCTGACGTATCCATCATTGCGTAGTTGTCTTTGACACTTGTAGCTGCAAGAGTTGCGAACTCTTTCTGTAAGACGGGATGTTTATGCCTTTTTATAAATTGCGAGTCTTTTATGCCATTTTTAAGTTCTAGCAAGCCAGCTGCGCTGGACCCGTGCTCTCCTGCTACTACAACTTTATATCCTGCTTTTGCGTTAGAGCGAGATGAAATATTTCGACCAAAGGTTTTGCCTAATGCACAAATAGAGATATAGACTTTATCGCTACCAGTCAAATCTCCTCCTATCACTTTTGCTCCATATTCTTTACACACTGTCTCTGCTCCAAGATAAAAATCTTTTACAAAGTTTTCGTCTATGGTTTTGGGTAATGATAAAGATATGGAAATGTATGCAGGTTTTGCGCCTGATGCTAAAATATCACTAATATTAACTAAAACAGATTTGATGCCAAGTTCGTAAGGTGTCATCCAATTTAGTTTAAAATGGATATCTTCAACAAGGCTGTCTTGCGAAACAACGATTCCTAAATCTTTTAAAAAGGCGCAATCATCGCCAATGTAGTCTTTCCCGATAATATTTTGTATGACTGTTAATAATCCAGACTCGTTCATTAGTTTATTGTGAAAACTTTCTTATAGTAGATAAAAATACCTGCAATTGTTAGTATAATATTAGGCAAAAAGGCTGCAAACACAGGGAATAAGGTTCCGGATTCGCCTAAAGAGATAGAGAAAGCTCTTATTAAATAATATACAAATATGATAAGAATACTAAATAAGAAACCTCTGTTGTATCGAACTCTTGGTGGTGTAATTGCTAAAGGTACTCCGACCAAAACTAATGCAATGGTCATTAGTGGTAATGCAATCTTATCGTACAAGTTTATTTTTAGTTCTTGTTTATTTTCAACATTTGGCTTATTAAGATACGATAATAGTTGAATAAAATTGCGTTCGTTAGCGATATTCTTATTCATCTCTTTTGATAAATCCATGCCGAACATTGCGTCTGATCTATCAAACATAGCAGTATCTAGAATTTTTCCGTCATCAGATATGGTATATATAACTCCCTTGTCAAATGTCCAACCTGCAGGGGAAGTTTTACCTTCTCTTGCTTGTAGAATCTGAATAGTACCTTTTTTAGAGTTATCAAGGAGTGTTATATTATAAAGAGTCTCATCTTTACATTGTCCAACGTAGAACAAGCGTTTTAGAGTTCCACGTTCTTTAAGTTCTTTGAATGTGAAATTATGCTTACCTTCTGGGATATTTTTTTGCCCGAATGCCCATAAAGCTAAGTTAGTTGCTTGTTTAGTCATTACAGGTACAACAAATTCGTTTATGCTGAAACTTAATAAAGCCATAACAATTGCGAATGCAAAAATTGGCTTTGCAATTCTATTCAATCCGATTCCGCAAGCTCTCATTACTGTGATTTCGGACAGTAGACTTAAGTTGTTTAAAGTCATTACTGTTGCTAGTAGAACGCCCATTGGAATGGTCATTACAAAAATTGCAGGAAGATGTAGAATTATTATCATCAATGCAACTTTGAATGGAACTCCATAGGTTGAAATTTGTTTGATAAGTGTTATGAAACCTTCAGAAGCAAATATAATAGAGGTGAAAACTAATACACCCATAATAAACTGTCCAATAACTTGATGAAGGATGTATTTGTCTAAAATTTTCAGATTTCTATATTGTTCTATTAAGTTCATATTCTAGATTCTATCAAATCCTGTGTATTTTCTTAAAACTTCAGGAATAATAACGCTTCCATCTTCTTGTTGGAAGTTTTCTAAAATTGCAGCAAAAGTTCTGCCAACTGCTAAGCCTGAACCGTTAATTGTGTGAACAAATCTTGTTTTCCCGGTTTCTTTATCTCTATAGCGGATATTAGCACGTCTAGCTTGGTAGTCTCCAAAGTTAGAACAGCTTGAGATTTCTTTGTAAGCATTGTAAGAAGGCATCCAAACTTCTAAGTCAAAACATTTTGCAGCGCTAAAACCGATGTCTGCAGAGCAAAGAGCGATTCTTCTATATGGGAGTCCAAGTAGTTCTAAACATCTTTCTGCGTTTTGAGTTAGTTTTTCGTGTTCTTCTGGGCTTTGTTCTGGTGTTGTAAGTTTTACCATCTCAACTTTGTTGAATTGGTGAACTCTTATTAAACCTCTTGTATCTTTACCTGCAGAACCAGCTTCTCTTCTAAAGCAAGGAGTATATGCTGTCATGTATTTAGGTAAATCATCTTCTGATAAAATTTCACCAGAATAAATATTTGTAACAGGAACTTCTGCTGTAGGAATTAGGTACAAATCTTCTTCTTCGCATTTGTACATATCTTCTGCAAATTTAGGTAATTGACCAGTGCCTGTCATTGTTGCAGAATTTGCCATTAAAGGTGGCATAATTTCTTCATAACCGTGTTCTAAAGTATGTAAATCTAAGAAGAATTCTATAATAGCTCTTTCTAGTCTTGCACCTTTGCCACGATTCATTACGAATCTTGATTGAGAAATTTTTACACCACGTTCAAAATCTACAATTCCTTTTTCTTCTGCAATATCCCAGTGAGCTTTATATTCAAAATTGAATTTTGTAGGTTCGCCTTTTCTGTGGATTTCAACGTTATCATCTTCAGATGTTCCGATTGGAGTTGTTTCATCAGGAACGTTTGGGATATGAAGAAGTAAGTTACGTTGTGCTTCATCAAGTTCAACTTGTTTTTCTTCTAAAACTTTTATTTTATCTCCGATTGTACGGACTTCTTCTTGGATAGCGTCGGTATTTTCGCCACGTTTTTTCATTTCGCCAATCTTTTGGGATTCAGATTTCCTAAATGCTCTCAATTCATCAGCTTCTGTTTGAACTTTTCTACGTTCTACATCTATCTCTATTACTCTATCAATAGATAGTTCAGGGTTTCTTCTTTTTAATAATTCATTTATTTTTTCGGGATTTTCTCTTATTACACGAATATCAAGCATCTTAATATACCTCTCATCATACTAATTATTTTAAAATATACCGCTCTCAAGAATAATTATCAAGTTTTTTAGAATAAAGCTTTAATCCCTAATCCCAATAAAATTACTCCACCGAGTATTTCTAAACAAAAACTTGAGCAACCTTTAAGAATAAAACCGCCCCAGAATCCGAATAATGAGTTAATAAAGGTAATTATCCCAATTAATAAAGCGGGGAATAAAATGGTATTCCCAGACAAAAGTAGGGTTATTCCAGATGAAAACGCATCAATGCTGGTTGCGATAGCTATCATAAATAAGCAACCTACTCCTAAACATTTTGGAGCTTTTTTATCTTTCTCAAAGGCTTCTTTGATAAATTTTATTCCTAGGTACGCAAAAATTAGGAATACAATATAGTTTGCAAAAGTTGCTATATATTTATGTAAGAGATTTGCAAAATAAAACCCTAAAACAGGCATGAAAAACTGAAAAAATCCTGTAAAACTTGCAAGTAAAAGAGAATTTATTCGTTTATTTTTTTCTATTATAAGACCATAACTAAGAGATACTACGCAGGCATCTATTGACATTGCGATGGCTAATAATATTATTTCAATTAACCCCATTTAATAACTCCACATCGATATCAACTTCTATTTCAAATAACCTATTCCACGGATAATTGAAGGAACTTTTTTTAATTTTAATTCCCAAAAAATCTTCTATTTTTGCAACGTAAGGTTCTATCTCTTTGTTAATTGGAGATGGCTCTAGTAATGTTTGACGAATATTTGCTTGATAAGCCCAATCATCTAAAAAACGAGTGGCTAAAAGTTTATTGTAAGCAACATTATCGAGTTGTTCTGCGTTATAAATGTACTTTGTCATACATAATAAACTTCCGACGGTATTTGCGGTTGTATTCCACGCAGCATAGCCTAAGAATTTTTCATCTCGCCCGTGAGAAAATAATTGTTCTACAAAGGCATTGTCTGAACCGTTAGCAAAACGAACATCTGCAATAATATAAGGTTTATCTTTTGGCAGGTATTTTTTGATATCTCCTTGGAAAGGTGATGTATTTACCTTCATTACAATCTCACCTTGTTCTGATTTGAAATTGTTTACTATTAGTATTATGTCTGCATCTTTGTATGATTTTATTTCAAAACCCGCTAATTTAGCCTGTTTTATTACGGATTCTTCTACGGATATATCTTCGTATTTTGAAATAAGATGTTTTTCGGATTCTTCTGTAAAAACAGGACAAATACTAATCTTTTTGTTGAGGGCTTTTGCTAATAATGTGAGGGGAATTTCATCGGCACCAGTTATTGTAGTTCCTCCGAGGCGTTGTAGTTCTTTTGCTTCGTCCACATTGAAACCATATTCTGCACAATCATCCTTTGAGAAAATTAATGTGTCAAAGATTCCTTCTTTTTCCCACTCTAAGTAGTGTTTGTTTATCTCAAAATTTCTACGACGAGTTGCCATATAGTCATTTAGAATCTCATCAGGGATAAGTTTTGCTACACAACTTTCCATTCCCCATTTACCAGCTTTGGATGTATGGAATGAATAGTCAAAAATTTTCTTGCCATATTTTGACCAATATTCTTTTTCTTCAATATTAATATTATTATTTGAGATTCTCATAATGCTTGAACAAGCGTGTATTTTGTTGAATTTTTCTTGGAAAATTTCTTTAAACTTGGACAGATTCTTTATTATTGTTTCGTATTCAATTGGGTCTCTTCTTGAGGCAACTAATCCGCCGTAAGCAATTGTGTCCATTGATAAAACTAAAGTGTCTGTATTTTTGATATTTTGCAGATAGTCATATAGTCCATCTATGTTGGACTTTGAAGTTAGTCCTCCAAGCAAATTTCTTGCAGGTAAAGAAAGAGAATGTTCTTTCGCACAATTGACAATGTCAAGTAATAATGAATAACAAACAGGTCTATTATCAATAGGTAAAACACAAATATTCATAAGTGCATTTTAGCACTAATTTCTGATTTTGTCCTAAAAGATTTGTTTTTTTGATTTCAGCAAATACAATATTAGTAGCCTAAGAGGAGTTCCTATGGGAAATACACAGAGATATATTAAGAATATTGAGTCAAGGTTTGATACGTACGTTAAGATGAATGGTAAGGATTTATTAAATCTATCCTCTAATGACTATTTAAATGTTAGTACTCGAAAAGACTTGGCAGAAGAGTTCTTGTCAGGTTTTGGTAAGGAGTATTTTTTTTCCTCTGCTTCTGCAAGGTTGTTAAGCGGAACGGAGAAAATTTTCTCTGATTTAGAAACGCTCTTGGCACAAATGTTTAACAAAGAAAAAGCTTTAATTTTTAATACAGGATACCAGTGTAATCTTGGAGTTATTTCAGCTCTTGTTAATAAAGGTGATGTGATTTTCTCTGATAAATTGAACCATGCAAGTATTATTGATGGAATGCGTCTAGCTGGTGGGGATTTTTATAGATATAACCATTTGGACTATGAACACTTGGAAGCGGTTTTAAAAAAACATCGTGATAATTATAAAAACGCAATCATCGTTTCAGAAAGCATATTCTCCATGGATGGAGATTGTGCGGATATAAAAAAACTGGTTGAGTTAAAGAATAAATATAATTGCCGTCTAATGATAGATGAAGCCCATGCATTTATGGTTGCTGATGATGATTTTGGCGGAGGGGTGAGTAAAGGTTTTGATGTAGATATTGTGACGGCTACGTTTGGTAAAGCTGTTGGCTCTTTTGGGGCATTTGTAGTTGCCAGTGAAGAGATTATTAATACTCTTATTAACAAATCTCGTTCTTTTATATTTACGACTTCAATTCCTCCAATTAATATCGCTTGGACCTATTGGTTACTTAATACAAAACAAGATTTTCTACTCTCTCAAAAGAAGAAACTTTTGATGAGTATTAAGAGTATTCATGAATATTTGTACAAAGCAGGTGTCCAAACTCCATCGGTATCGCATATAGTACCAATAATTTTAAAAGATCCTGATAGAACAAAGGAAATATGTGCTGAGTTACAAGAAATGGGATTTTTTGTTCTCCCTATTAATCCGCCAACTGTTCCAGAGGGTTCTTCTCGTATTAGATTATCGTTCACTGCGGATATCACTTTGGATGATGTAAGACCATTGTTGGAAAAAGTTGTAAATGAAATTTAATTGGTTAAATAAGAAAGATAATAGTAAGCTTATTATATTTTTTAATGGCTGGGGAATGGATGATACAGCAGTTCGCCATTTGTTGCCAACCGATTATGATGTATTTACAGTATGTGACTATAATGAGTTAGAAGCTTTGCCTAATTTTTCTGAATATAAAGAAAAATACGTAGTTGCGTGGTCAATGGGAGTAATGGTTGCAACTTTATATGATATCGAGAGAAAGTCTGCTACCGCTATTAATGGAACTCCGTTTCCGATTCATCTTGAGTATGGTATAAATCCTAAAGTCTATAAACTTATGGAGCTTGGCTATAGCGAACAAACAAAAGATAAGTTTTTGCTAAAAATGTTTAATGATGATACAAATGTTTTTTATCCAAATAGAGACTGCGCAAGTCAAAAATCTGAACTAACAGCGCTAAAAGGATATTCAGGTAATGTTGAGTATAAGTTTTTCAGAGTAATTATTGGTGATAATGATAGAATAATTCCGACTGACTCTCAGGTGAATTATTGGAAAGATTATGAACTTATAAACGAAGGGCATTGTTTATTCCACAGGTTTAGTAAATGGGAAGAGCTTTTATGAATCAGTCGCTTATCAAAAAAAGATTTACCCGTTCGTTAAATACCTACAATAAAACTGCCGTAGTTCAACAAGATATGGCAGAAGTTTTGGTTGATTTGATACCTGCGGATAGAAATTATAATTCTATTTTAGAAATAGGTTGTGGAACTGGATTCTTGACTAAAAAAGTCGTTGAACGTTTAGATTATCATTCTTATACTGCAAATGATGTTGTCGAAGAGTGTAAAAAATATATAGGAACAATTAGTGACAAGATAGAATTCCTCGGTGGCGATATTTGTTCAATAGATTTGGATAAAAAATACGATTTGATTGTTTCAAATGCTGTTTTTCAGTGGTTTGGGAATTCTGAAAGTATTCTTGCCAAACTGAAAAAATATTTATCTTCTGATGGTGTTATTGCGTTTTCAAGTTTTGGTGAAAAAAACTTTTATGAATTACGAGAAATTTTCAATATAGGTTTAGAGTACTCTAATATGGCAACTCCTGTAAACGAAGATATTATTGAACTTCATTTTGAGAGTTTAGTAGAAATGTTAAACCATATTAGAAACACTGGTGTAAATGCGATTACAAACTATCACTTAACAAAAGGGAAGATAAAAGAGCTTGAAGAACAGTTTATTGAAAAATACGGGTGTATTAAGCTTTCGTATCATCCAACTTATTTTATTATTTAGCTATTAGTGATAGAAAATTCTGTAAGAGCGTTTCTTGCGTTTATGTATGTTGGGTCAAGAGATAGAATTTCCATATAAAGAGCGTTTGCTTTGTCTTTATCGTGGTTTTCGTAGATTAACGCAAGGTGATATTTTGCGTCAAGCAAGTTTGAATCAAATTGTAAGGCTTTTAGCAATGATTCTTCTGCGTTTTTGATATCTTGTTGTGATTGGTATAGAATACCCATTTTTAAGTGACCCATTGGGCTATTAGGATCTAATCTTAACAAGTCTGATAAGGCTTTCTTTTCTTCAAATACGTTACCCAAGTTGTTGTGGCATATTGATAACTTGATGTAGTATTCGCATTTGTCTTCCTTATTTTTGGTAAATTCAATGGCTTTTAATAAATAAGCTACTGCATCATTGTAGTTGCCAGCTTCCATTGAAACAAGAGCAAAGTTGTAGTAGACACTAGGATTAAGTGCATCAAATTGCATTGCTAATGTTAGATTCTTAATACTATTTTCGTGTTTTTTATCGTTTGGATCATTCATTGCCCAATCGATATAGAGTTCACAGATATGAAAACGAACTTCTTTTGCTTCCTTTTGGTCAGCGTTGTCTAATAAAGTTTTGTATTTTTCTAATGAGAGCTCAAAATCACGGTTGTGTCTGTAAGCCATCGCTAGTTCCATTGTAACGTCATAAGCGTTTTGAGAGAGCATTACAAGTTCTTCTAAGATTTTTATACCATCTCCAAGGTTGCCAAGGTTGATTGTTAAGGTAGCTATAGTGTTTCTAACCTTAAATGTGTCTACACCAGGAACTTCGAGTAGTTCGTGAGCGGATTCCAAGGCTCCAGGGAATTCTTCAAGCTCGTTTTTAAGCTCAATAATCATTTCATATAGCCAAATTCTTTGTCTGTTATCGTTGGTAAAGGTTAGCATATATTCAAAGATTTCTAAAGCCTTTGGTAGGTTTTTGATTCTTACATAAAGATTCCCAAGCTTTTTATTTGTATCAAAATCATTAGGATAGATAGTCAAGCGTTGTTTGTACGCTTCAAATGCAGCAGGGAAATATCCAGCTTGTTCATTTAAGTCGGCAAGGATAGAAAACATTTCTGCTCTCTCAATTTCATCCTCTATCATATCAGTATATAATTTGTAGGCGTTAATAGCAGAATATATTTGGTCGGTGTTTACGTATAATTCACCTAGGCGCCTTACTACATCTGCAATTTGGTCGTTTTGTTGATAACATATTTCAAATTGAGTAAGAGCTTCTAAGAATAGTTCTTTCTTAATATAACATTCGCCGAGAAGCCTTCTGATTTCAATGTTTTCAGAGTTGTGCTTAATTAAAACGGCACATTCTGCAATTGCTTTGTTAATATTTCTTGTTTCGTAATAAGCTTTTGCAAGGTATTCTCTTACTGCATAATTTCCTGGAACTCTGTCAAGGTACTTGGTTGCCAAGAGTACTAAAAGAGGATATTCACGCTTTTTGTAGAGTACTTCTACTTGGTCTAAGATATCTTTTGTAGAAAGTTGGAGTTCAGAATGCGGGTCTTTACTGCTCCCTGTGTGTAGTAACAAGGAGTATAGTACATAAATGGCAGCACCTGCTACCGCAAAAGCAACTAATATTATAGTGATGTTAAGCATCTGTTTCCTCTTATGTCAAGATTATAGCGTATTTTTGAATAAAATGGAATACTGGATACTGATGAGATTTTGTGTTGAGGAGATATGTATATATGGAATCTCAGAATGAAAGGCGTGAGAATGACTATATAGCTTTTGTTTTATGGTTTTTATTATGTGTCATACCCGAAGGAAGTTAGGGTATCCATATAAAAATAATTAAAATTTTGAGTTCGTCTCGAAGAATCAAAAAGAAATTATAAATATGATGGATTATCACTGCATAAGTAGAGCGAATAGAAAAAGATAATAAATTTTTATATAATTTTGCTAAAATTTTGGGTAATTTTTAATAAAAAATCCGTCTTTTTTTTAAAATATTTTGTTACAATTTGCAAAAGTTTTCCAAAAAATTTACATAA
>JAZUBR010000032.1:0-58361 GCA_045638625.1 Candidatus Gastranaerophilaceae bacterium | reverse complement strand
ACCGCAAGATTTATCTTTATCTGGCATACTATCAATTATCGAACGATATCTTTTTAAGTCTTCAAAACTTAAATTATCTAAAATTACCACAAGATCAATATCACTACATTGGGTTGCTTCACCTCTGTTATAACTACCTTGGAGCCCAACAAATAATAATCTTTGTTCAAATTCTTTTTGCAATTTTTTGATTACGATATCCAACCAAACATTAATATCAAACACGGCTACACCTCTTTTTTTGAATGATAGCACAAATTATTTAACTTAACTATCTACTAAGTTATCTGGTATTTCCAGATAACTGAAATTCATATTTACCCCCAAAAAGGCAACATACATCACTCAAAAGCAAGTGAAAGTAAAGTGGGAGTGGCAAATAAACACTAAAAAGCTTTTAAATAGAGTTTAAACGCAGTTTAAAGAAGATTTAAATATTTTAAAACTATCGTGCTTTTTTAATTTTTAGAATTGCATCAGCAAAACGTTCATGCATTATTTCTTCGTGAGAGCTATCTATTGATTTTATATGTTTTTTTAGTGCATATAAAAATTCTGAAAAATATGGAACCTTTTTATATAAACTTTTATTTTTCTCAAAGAAATTATAAATTTCACTAAATTCAATCAATTTATAATATTCTCCGCACTCATAGTTTTCCAATTTTATATGATTGTAATTAGGTGCAAAAATAAAGTAGAAACATTCTTTTTCAGAATGATTTTTTTCGACATATTCACGATATTTTTTAAGTTGTGATTGTATTAAATCACTACCAATATCGTGCCTTTCGCAGATTCCATTTATATTTGATTTAATTTTATTTTCAATAACAATGGCTTTATCATTGCTTAATAGCAATAAATCAATATTTTCTTTCTCTCTTAAAGTACAGAAATTAGGACCAAAGTGATCAATACCTAAAACATCTTTTGCAAATTTACTAAAAGCAGACGGTTTTGCATCAAAAATATATTTAAATAAATTAGAAAAGACTAATTCGTCATTTTGCTTTTGAATAATATCGATAAAGTTATTAGCACTTTCATCTTTGTTTTTTCTTTTGTTCAAAATTTCTTGAACTTTAGGCGTTGTATTTTTGTCTTCCCAAAGCGTGTCATCATTAATGATGCCCTCTAAAACATCAAAACCTTTAGTACCTTCTTCAATATACATTTTAGGACTTTGAGATGGGAAATGCTCAACATCTTCCATAAAATAACAATCAAAATTTGATTTATCTGTAGTAATGTATATTGGCTTAGATGCTTTCCTTATGCAATTTGCTTTAAAAGTAACATAAATACATTCGTCATTGCCCTTGTTATGTTCGCAAATTTTATATTGTTTTAATCCACCATAAGTAATCTTGTTTTTATCCAAATAATCTAATTGAAATTGATGTTGGATTTGTCTTTCATCTTTAGTAAAAGCTTTTTGGATATATGCAACTTGCTCTAAATCAGTAGCTTTCGCGATTATTTCAATAATCTTAGAACTACATCTTTTAACAAGTAAAATAGATTTAATTTTATCATTATGTTTTTTACTCATTGAGCCATAAGGTAAAACATAGATATAATTACTGCCATTATCAGCTTTAAATAAATTTATAATCTCATGTCCTATATTGGCATTCTCATCTTCAAGATAAGTACCTGTATACATAATGTTCAATAAAATTTCTTTTGTCATATAGCCTCTTCTAATGCTAATTTTAATTCCATCAAATTTAATTTTATTTTAACACAATGTCAATATAGGTCGTATTTCTTAATTTTAGTTATCCGGTAATTCCGGACAACTTGTTTAAAAGTGAACCTGTAAGGAATACTTAATAGTTCAAATTTTGGGGAGAAATTCAAAAATGGCAACATAACATTCCGGAAATGCTTATTTATCGGAATAAGGCGCTACATCATTCCGGAAATGCCCTTTTCTCAGAATAAGGCGCCACGCAACTCTAATGTTGCCTTGTTAAAACCTATCTATCTCCCTGTTTTTAAGGTATAATTTAGTTATGGAGAATGATTTTCAAAAAGGTGAAATAGTTATTTATACAAGCGAAGATGGTTCAGTTTCGCTTGATACTAAGCTTGAGAACGAAACAATTTGGCTTACACAAAAACAAATGGCTGAATTATTTGGAGTAAAAACTCCAGCTATAAATAAACATTTAAACAATATTTATAATGAAGGCGAATTAAATAAAGATTCAACTATTTCCATTTTGGAAATAGTTCAAAAAGAAGGCAATAGAGATATTTTAAGAAATATAGCTTTTTACAACCTTGATGCAATTATTTCTGTAGGCTATAGAGTAAATTCTTCAAGAGCTACTCAGTTTCGTATTTGGGCAACTAATACTTTAAAAGAATACATAACAAAAGGCTACGCAATTAACGAAAAAATGCTTAAATCTAAGCAAGAACAGATTAAAACATTACAATCAACTCTTAATCTTCTAACAAGAAGCTTAGAGAATCAGATTGAAACAGTTGATGATGCTCAAAATGTCGCTAAAATTCTTGATAATTTTGCAAAAGGTTTAAATTTACTTGATAATTTTGACCACAAAACTCTTGATTCAAAAGGTTCTACAGAAAAAGTAGCTGTTATTATTCCAGAACAAGAATATCTTGAAATTATCGACAAGATGAAATCTGATTTTGCTTCTGATGTTTTTGGGGTTCCAAAAGATGGAAGTTTTGCTAGTTCAATTAATCAAATTTATCAAACTTTTGATGGCAAAGACTGTTATCCGTCTTTAGAAGAAAAAGCTGCAACTTTATTATATCTAATTACTAAAAATCATTCTTTTTCAGATGGGAACAAACGCATTGCAGCAAGCTGTTTCTTGTACTTTTTAGATAAGAACAATATGCTTTATAAAAATAATTTCCCAATAATCGATTCAAGTGCTTTGTTTGCTTTGACACTTTTAATTGCTGAAAGCAAGCCTGAGGAAATGGATATTATGAAGCAAATTGTAATAAGCGTATTAAATAAGTAATCTCAGCTTAAAGTTAATTTGATATTTAACTTAGAGATTATTTACATCTGGACATTTAATAGGAAAGTAATGCTCGAGGTAATGGAAATTCTTTAGACGACGTTTAGGTTTGAGGGGCTTCCTAGAGTTTGATGGTCGGACACTTCAGAATTGCCGAAAAATCCGTTTTTTATCCGTTTTGTATCCGTTTTTTTGGTGTAATAAATGCCTCTATCGTTTGATATATCTATATTTTAGCCTATGTCAAAAAATGGTAATTTTGTATTACCTCAAAATCAAAAAAGCCTCAAAGTCGGAAGTTTCTAAGATACTTTTAAAACAATACTTTTGGCTTTTAAAACTCTGTTTCCGACCATCTTCCGACTTCAAAAATTGAGGTAATACAAATTGAGTTTTCTAAAACTAACTGTAAATTATATCGGTATGGTTTTACATATCTAAGTAGGAAGTTTTTGTGAGAATTTTTCCTAGAGTTTGAGAGTTTTTCTTTTAAATAATGCTTAAATGTCACTTATAACATCTTTAAAAAGCATTTAATAAATAAAAATACTGTTACAAAATATAATTTTCAGACACAAAACAACACATTTCCCTCAAAAAGACTTCCAATTTAAGAAAAAATTGTTTTTTTATAATACGCTTGTTTAATTAAATAAATTTAATTGAATAGTTTCGGACGGTAATTCTATACTAATTTCATTTCCGTTAAAATCAACAGGTTTTGCACCTAATTTAATTAATTCATAAGCTGGAGACTTCTTATCATTATTTGGATAATATATATAAACATCTCGGCCTTTTCTTATGCCATCAACAGCTCCAGACCACGTACCTCCTGAACTACTGGTTTGTGCAACATATATTTCTTTTGCAAGGCCATAAATATATCTATTGCGGGCCATTGCTAAACCAGTTGACCAACCTGCATCTGCAGGAAAGGTACTTAAAACAATCACACCAGCATTTTCTATTTCATTTTTATATTTACGAAAACCACTATCAAAAGTCAAAATACCTTGTGGGAGAACGATTATGCTATTTCCATTATATTTTATAGATGAGTCCAAAGATTGCCTATCTACTCCCCGTGCAAAACCACTTACAACTACTTTATATTCTGAAGCCATTTTTTTAGCTATATTATCTGTAAAATTCAAAGCATCTTCATTTGCATCTCTTGAGCCAACTATAGCGACAGAATTTTCTTGCAAAATTTTTACATCACCTTTTGTATAGATTATTGTAGGAGAATATTTTATTTTTAAGTTTTCTTTCATTGTTTTGGGATATAATTCAGAATTAATTGGAATTATTTTAATTCCCAAGTTTAATATTTTTTCTATCTGAAATGCTATATTTGGTAATTTTTCTCGAGCTTCTTTGATGTAGATAAAGATTATGATGAATTTAATACAATGAAAGATGTTATCTTCGTTACAAGCTCTGGTGCTAAAAATTTTGTTAGCAAGAAGGGGAATCTTCCATCAGGGGTTATGATTCAGAATTGGTTGAATAATAGCGAAGACAGTGATTTTGAAAATGTATCAATTATGGGCGCAGAAGCAAATGTTGAAGAACATATCAATATTATTGCAGAGCGTGTTAGGGATTGGTTAAATGACTCTACAAAGAATAAAGGTAATCACCAGACTGCTTGGGATGTTCTTACAAAAGGTTCTACTGCTGAAAGAAATTCTTTGTTGTCAGTTTACACCTCTCAGAACTTGAATGTATCTATCACTGACGAGGGTACTACTTACAATGGTTCAAACGGTAATGATGTTATCTATGTAGGAGAAGAAGTTACAGTTAATGGTGGTAAAGGTAATGATATATTAAGGAGTTTAGAAGATACCTATGATCAAGTTTTAAACGGTGGTGATGGTAACGATGTTCTTGTTTCATCTAATTATTCAACTATGAATGGTGGTAAGGGCACTAATGTTCTTAGTATTGCGGGGCATGAATATTCTACAACATACGTAAAACAGGGCGGTGGTTCTGATTACGTTCATTACACTGCAGTTGATGCTGATACATTAAGCTTTAAGCGAGACGGCGATGATTTACTTATAGAGTCAGAGGGATTCGAGACATATGTTGTTGGTTACTTCAAGAACCCTGCTAAATCTTCTGTTAAAGGTATTGCGTTCTCTGATGCTGAAGTTGATTACGAGAAAACAGGCGCAGAAATTGTTAATGCTGTAAAAGCTGAATCAAGAAGTTTGACAGAGTTGTTTAAAGAAAAAGGTATTGATATTTGGGCTCCATATGATACAGACTCTGGAGTTTTAAAAGGTTCTGATATTGCTGGGGTAGTGGATACCTTTGAAGTTTCTGAGTGGTCAAACGATAGTTATTATGGCTATCGTGGCGAAAATCGTATGTACTTTAAAGAAACAAGTGGCACCGATACTGTATATTCAGGCAAGGGGCAAGATTACTTGTACTTTAACTCTCGTTTTCCAGAAGAACCTCTTTCACTTTCTGATTTTAGACTGACTCGTAGTGGTAATAATTTGATTATAAGATATACAGATAATGACTCTGTAACAATAGCAAATTATTACAAATTAAAAGGTAAAACTTCTATCCAAGCTGTTTTTGTTAATGGAGATGAATATACCTTGAAAGAATTACTAGAGTATTGTTTCTGTGAAAACGAAACGATGACAGTTAAGGATACTAATGAATATTTAGAAAATACATTACTTGGCAATGATACTATAAAGGGTACTTCTGCTGACAATGCGCTTTACGGTGGCGAAGGTGATGACATTATTTATACTGGTGCTGGTAACGATACAATTGTTGGTGGTAAAGGTGATGACAAATTTTATGGTCAAGGCGGTACAAATACTTACGTATTCAATTTGGAGACAAAGGTCTTGACGGTAGAAGATGAAGGGGGGATTTCCGAGTACGAAGAATCCTATGGTGATGGTAATGACACAATCTATGCGGGTAAAAAAGATACAACCATACTAGACTTTACAAATACTGGCGTAGAATTTTCTACAGAGGGGATTGTTTACTATTATGGGGATGGCGAAGACGTATATGCGCAAAGCTCTTCTGCGTATTACAAACGTGGCA
Source organism: Candidatus Gastranaerophilaceae bacterium (assembly GCA_045638625.1). Lineage (GTDB taxonomy): Bacteria > Cyanobacteriota > Vampirovibrionia > Gastranaerophilales > Gastranaerophilaceae > CALUTH01. The sequence continues at coordinate 52,251 of JAZUBR010000032.1, read as the reverse complement.
ATGATTTGTTAATCAAATATTCTCCGGATAGTAATTCTAATTGTTCTGTAACAATCTCTGGTTTCTTTATTTCAAAGACAGATTTTATCCTTAGACAGAGTGCAGGAGAAGATATTAATCTAAGAGACGTAGTAGTTTATATTGAGGCAGATAAGAATAGTAAAGTTAATGGTTCTTCTCATAATGATATTATTTACCTAAATGATGATACTAATGTTAACTATACTGTTTCAGCAGGTGCTGGAGATGATGTGATTGAAACGGATGGGGCTTCTTGTACTATTAAATGTGGTTCTGGAAATGACAAGGTTAATGTGCAAGGTAATACTTGTAAAATCTACTGTGAATCTGGTAACAATATAATCTATATGAGTGAGTACTATGTTGGTACAACTACAATCTATTCTGGAAAAGGCAATGATACAATAGATTTCCGAGATTATTACTATGAAGAAGATTCGCTTTATGATGGAGGGTTTACTTTAGAAGATTTAACATTCTCAAAGAGTGGTAATAATCTTGTAATTGTTGCGCCTATCGATATAGATGGTACAAAAGGGGAAAACAAAATAATCCTTTCTGATTACTTTAAAGGGAATCACTCTGTTAAAGAACTCATAATTAATAGTGCTGAGAGCTTGAATCTTTTAGAAGCAGATGCGTTGTTAGGTCCAACATTTGCTAATCCAATGAAAAAAGCTTCTATCACAGGAACAGTGCTAAGAGATGTTATCCACGGTACAGTGTTCAATGATACTCTAAATGGCGCAGGTGCTGATGATACTCTATATGGTTATGAAGGTAATGACTCATTGAATGGCGGCGTGGGCAATGACTTAATCTATGGTGGCAGAGGTAATGATACTATCAAGGCAGGTGCTAGTGATGCCTTTATTCCAGATTCTTATGAAGAGCCAACAGGTGATATTATCTATGGTGGAGAAGGTAACGACAAAATCTATGGAGAAGGTGGATATAATAAAATTTGCTTCTCTAATGGTGATGGTAATGACACTATCTATATGGGTAACGGATATGATGAGATTTTCTTTGATGAAACTGTCTCTAAGAGTACTGTAAGCTTTAAAGGAAGCGGAAACAACTTGATTATTTCTTATGGTGATTTTAATGAAAATGGCATGCAAAGTTCTATCACTGTTGTTAACTATTTCTCAGCAAAGTATAAATCTTTAAAAACTATAAACTTTGAGACTGAATTCACTAAAGAAACAATAAATCTTGAAGAATGCATTCCTCAAGGGGTAAAAAGAAATGACGGTGCTGGCTGGTACAATGCGTATGACGGTACGATGGATTCTAACTTTATCTATCTAAATTCTAGCTCTAAGAAAGTTGTAGATGCTGCTTTTGGAAGCTCCAATTATTCTGGTGATTGGGTGAATTATAATGATAACGATATAATCCAATCTAATTCTAAATGGGCATATTTAGAAGGTGCTTATGGCGATGATACTTATATCGTAAATTCTTTATCAAATGTAACAGAGATAAGTGATGTTGATGGAACAGACACAATTATACTAAATGAGAGCAAGTATAATAACAAAGGCAAGAGTCAAATAAATATCCTGTTTAATGTGTTTAAAAAAGGGATTGATACATCATCATTAGACTTTGGTGAAGATGATATTATGTACCACAGTTTGTTTATTATGAACAATGCTAGCAAAGATAAGATGATTCGTTCAAAACTTCAAGCTGAGGCTCCGAATTTATCAATCTATGATTATTTTAACGAAAGAGGAGAAGGTGGCGCAATAGAGTCAATACAAACCAAAGATGGCGAGGTTGTAACTTCATCAGACTTGTTCGCTGTTAAGGAGGCAATTGCATCTTGGTTAGCTAATAAGGATGGAAGACAGTATAATTCTGCGATTGAGGTATTAATGGGTAATGATAAAACAGATATTGATACATTGTTCAAATTCTATGAAGCAACTTGGGATACCTCTCAGTTGGACTCATTACCACAATATCCATAACAAACAGGGCGACTTAAAAAGTCGCCCTATTTATTAGTATTTATTACTCTTTCTTTTCTTTTTTCGGGATTTGCAATACTTGCCCTGCAGTTATATTATTGTTCTTTAGCCCGTTTGCTTTTTTTAGGGCTTTAAGAGTTACCCCATGTTTTTCTGCAATGCCTCCTAGTGTGTCTCCTTGTTTAACTGTATAGAAAACTAGCTCTTTTTCTTTGTCAAAGTATTCTACAATAGACTCACACATAGTATCAGCATATTGATTCATTAGTTTATCGTTTTTAAGTATTTTTTGACCTTCTTTTGAGTTCATAAATGCGACTTCCCACAATATAGCAGGGGTTTTGGGGTATCTTTCTTTCATTACTCTTAGTACTTGATACCCACAGGGCTTATCTTCTATCTTGTAATTTTTGCCTTCATAAAAATCTTCCATATTCTGGTCGGCAATTTTTGCCATTGCTTTACCTGCTTGAGATTCTTTGTGGTAAAAAATTTCCATTCGGTCTTTCTGGTTTCTATTTTCGCTGGAGTTTACGTGTATAGAAATGAATAAATCGGCTTTATTCTCTTTCTTTCTAAGTTCACTTGAGATTAATTCATCAGGATCTTCGTTTCCTTGGAGATAAATTACTCTTGCTCCTTGAGCCTGTAGTCTTTGAGTCAAGCGCATTGCATTATGGTAATTTACAATGTATTCATCTTCTACTCCATTACGACCATCGGTACCAATTTCTGCTATACCAGAGCTTGTGAACCCGTGTCCTGCATTAACAATAATAGTTTTTCCGCTTAATTTGCCCTGTCCTGTTGGCTCAAAAACTCTTCTTGTAGCAATGGTTTTACCATTAACTTTTCTTTTTGTAAGGTATTTACATCCTTCAAGTCCTCTAACACCAGTCATATCGATAATTTCTGTTACGGTGTTTGTGGTTGCATCTTCGATACGAGTTTTTTTGCTTTCTGGAATTGCGTAGTCGACATCGTTATAAACGATTTTGATGTTTTGATCTGGATGAATAGTGTTATCTTTTAAGCCATTTAACTTCTTAAGAGTTTCTACGCTGACACCATATTTTTTAGAAATTTTAAACAAGGTGTCTCCTTTTTGGACTTTATATGCAAACCCTGGGATTTCAAGCATCATATCATCATCAACTTTATCCCCTTTCAGTTTGTTTAAGTCTCTTAAAAGGTTAGTGTTGATTCCAAATTTGTTTGCGATATCTTCCAGCTTTTCACCGTCTTTGGCTTTATAACCAAGTTTTGTAATTGTCAAAACTTGACCTTTTTCAATTTTATTTCTGTCAGTAATCCCGTTTTCTCTACAGAATTCGGATTCGTTTAAGTTATAGGTTTTTGATAATCTCCAGATTCCATCACCTTCTTTTACTGTGTGTTTGCTAGTGATAACTTGGAAATCACCTTCTTCTACAATTGTTGTATCTGGACTATCTAAAAGGTTTTGGAATGGTGATTTTTGTTCATTCTCATCATCACCTGAGAAGAAATTAACTACACTGTCCCACATAGAACTGAAGAATGAGCCGATAGTATCTCTTACTTTGGAGAAGAATCCTGGTTCGTCTGGGGTAACTTCTACTTCTTCTAAGTCTACTTGTGATATAATCGGTTCTTCATCTACGGTAGTTGTATCTGTTGGAGCAACAGTAGTAGCTGCTGTAGTGGCACTAGGTGATTCGGTTTGGGTTGTTGCTTGTGCGTTTTTGAAGTTCTTTAAATATGGAACATTTATTTCAGAATTTAATACAATTGTTTCTCTTTTTCTGTTGATTCTAACTAGTTCTTTGTAAAACTCATCAAATGTTACGTTTGTTTTACCAAAAGATTCATAAATGTCTTTAGCAACGGCTCTTAATCCTTTGCCTTTGTATTTGTCTGTGATTTTGAATTTGCTAGATTCTGCACTGATAGGCGGTGAAGTTATTTTACCTGTTGTAAATTGCTCATACATTTTCTCAATGCCTAAGTTGTTTATCTCTGCGTCCTCGATTTCTTTGTGGAAAGCGGCTATTTCTTGTTTTGCTTGATCTAATTCTTTGCCACTTAGGTCTCTAGTTGCAAGAATCATACGCCCCAAGCTTCTATAGTACAAACCTTCTTCTTCTTTGGTTTTGTCTGCTTTGTTGCTACCTGAATACAAGTACTCAAGGTTTGCTACAACCTTAGAATAGTCCTTATTTTTTAAGGCAGTCATCAAGTTTTTGTTTGAGCTAATTTTTCCTGGACCTTTACAAAAGCTTAAATCAATCAATGCTTCTATGATTGAATCAGGCATTTCGTCATATGCGTTTTTCCCAATGTTGCTTTTTAAAATGTTTTTAACATATTGGGCGTGTTCTCTGAGGTTTTTGCAAAGATTATTGTAAGAAGTTTCTTGATCCCTGAGATTTTTTGAAAGTTCTCCAAATCCACAAGTAGTCTTTCCAAAAGTGTCATCATAAGAGACGGTAATACCTTCATAGTAATGGTAGGCATCACCTTCAAATAATCGGATTAGGTCTACTAGATGGCTTCTTGCCTTTGTTATTGCACTATTATCATCTTTTAAAATAGTGAGGGTATGTTTTTTTATCCCGATATCATCAAGGGTTTGGTGTAATCTAGCCTTTATATCTTCACTCCACATGCTTTTGACAAGCGTGTTGTCGCTTGGCGGATTTATTGAAAATTTAAAAATGGTGTTTTCTACTTCTGCTTTTGGGGTTTCGGTGGTTTGTTTAATCCCTTCGATATTTTTAAGCTTGTCGATTCGTAAATCCATACGTCTTGCCTCACTAACTTTTGTTTAACTCCTTGGTGTTTTGCTAATGCAACAAAATAGTTACATACACTCTTTTTTCATGTCGGTAGGTTTAGGAAAAACTTTAATAATTTTGGGAAAATCTTTACAATTAGGGTATTATTGTTACATTTTATGTGTTGAGCTTTTTGTTTTTTAAATATTTAAAAAGCCCCCTAAAAACGGGGGCTTCCGGCTAGTAATTGATAAAAGCTCTATTGACTTGAGCCATAATATCATATCCGCTTACGCTTGGCTGTTGTGGTGCTTCAGGGACGGCTGCATTAAACGCTGCTTTTCCTTCGTACTGTAACTGCGCAAGGTATGCTTGTTGGTCTCCTTGGGCAATTTGGGTCAATTGTCTTAATGCTGAATCAAAAGCAGCTTTATCTTTTGCATAATCTCCTGTCGCTGCAAGTCCGATTTTAGCCATTACTTCTTCCCAAGGGTGGCGCGCTTGTGGTTGCTGGGCAGCTTGTTGTGCAGCAGCGGCGGTCGCCTGTTGGGAATAGTCCCCGTACATCGCCTTGTAAAGCTCTTTCATGTCGCTATAGGCATTACCAGTTTGGTGGATGCCGTATTCTTCCATTAGCTCATTTAGCTTTTTGGCGGATATGGTACTCCCAAAGAACTGCCGTTGATAGGTAGCTCCATAGTCATAGATTCCATTAATTGCAGTGATTGTCATGATACACACCTCGGGGCATACAACTGTATATATAATGTATATCGGCAGTATTTCAAAAAACTTTAATAATTTCGGGCGAAGTTTTACAAAACTTTACAAAGATGGTTTAGGATTTAGTTATACTTGGATTTTTAAGTAGAGTGTGTGGGGTATATTATTCCTGTTAATATCAAATTGAGAGTCTATATTCCGAAAATATTTTATGCTAAAATTTTTATATGACGGTACATTTTTTCTATGGGGAAGAAGAATACGATATAGAATTAGCACTAAATTCTATGCGTGAGAAACTTGATACTAGTTTTTCTGCGATGAATTACCGTGTCTATACAAATCCTAATTTCCTTGAGTTGACACAAGTGTTGCGAACTCAGCCGATGATGTTCGGGAATATGCTTATTATAATCAATGCTAATGGGTATTTCTTAGAACAAAAAGGTGCGGGGTTTGATGATAAACAGATTTCTGAAATCGAAGAACTGGTTCAAAATTCACCTGAAATGATTGATATTGTGTTTGTGGTGAAATTGCCAAGAGGTGAAGGCAAAAAACTTGATTCTCGTAGAAAACTGTTCAAGATTTTGTCTAAAACCAATTCCCGTGAGTTTGCAGCTATAAGAACGTATCAGACCGCAGAATTAACTGCTCGTATAAAAGAAATGGCAAAGAAAAAAGATATTTCTTTGGATAATGATGCTTGTATGGCATTGATTGAACAAATCGGTAATAATTTGAGAGAGTTTGATGCTGAACTTGAGAAGCTTAAGCTTCTTGTATATCCAGATAAAAAAGTCGGAGAAAAGCTTGTTAGAGATAATTGTATATCTAATCAAGATTTGTTTAACCTTACCGATTTTATAATGAAAAATGAAAAAGACAGAGCTTTATTAGAGTTCCGTCGCTTGATGGATAAAAAGCATCCTTTAGAAATCTTGAGTGCTGTTCAAACTATGCTCAAAAAATGGATTACATTAAAGCTAAAATCGTCTTCATTAAGTCCGTTTGAATTGTCAAAGTTGACTGGCATGCATGAATTTGCGGTTAAACAAACTTTAACAAAATTAAAAAATACTCAGTTAAAGGATATGGTAAAGCTAAAACAAAATCTGATAACAGCAGAGTATAAGATAAAAAATGGTCAAAGCTATGATGTAGAATTTGAGGTGGAAAATGCAATTATCAGATAAATATCCGTTTTTAACCAATTATTTTTCATCAATGCTGAATGCGAGTGAATTGAAAGTTCCTCAAAGTATTTTATTCTGGGGTAGTGATTTTGAATCTCAATTTACTTTGGCACAAGAAATAGCACGTTTGCTAAACTGTAGTGGAGATAAGTCAGATACTTGTTCTTGCCTGAACTGTAATTGGATAAAAGAGAATTCACACCCTGCGGTTCAAATAATTTCAAGGGTTGATAATAAGCCTGCTGATGATGATTCAAAGACCGTTATTTCAATAAAACAAGCAATTGAGATAAAAAATTCATTAGTTATTTCATCAGATTTTCATAGGGTGTTTATTTTCTGTGATAGAGATGAAAATGGTAATTTCTGCGGATTAAATCAACAGAATTTTCAGGAAGAAACGGCTAATTCCCTTTTAAAGATTATCGAAGAACCAACGGCTAGAGTGACATTTATATTTTTAACAAGATATAAGGAAGATTTATTGCAGACTATTATATCTCGTTCTCAGTGTTTTTATGTTCCGTCGTATAACAGGCCTGATACGGATTTTGCGTTAATTAATGGTGTGTTTACTGATTATTTTGCATTTAAGCGTAAAGATGCGTTTGATGTTGCAAATAGATTATTTGATTTAACAAAAGAGAATGAGAGTTTAGATATTTTGAATGCTATTCAGAACTATATTCTCACATTACTAAAATCTAATCCTTCTCAAAATCGTTTTGTTTGTGATATAAAGAAAGTAGAAGAAGCAAAGCGTCAACTTGCACTTAATATGAATGCACAGAACGTATTTGAAAATCTTTGTCTAGAAATAATACACTAGCTAAAAAGGAAACAAAAATATGCGAATGACCCTTAATAACATGAAAATGGGCCTTGTTGCGTCGACTCTTGCATTATCTGCAGTTTCTTGCAAGGACCGTGGAGTTGTTGATACTGCAAAAGCAGAGGCAAAGTCTTATGTGTCTAGTGTGAATACTTTTGATACTGATAGGATTGCTGCGTATTATGCTGCAAATGGCACTCGTCCAGAGTTGGCAGGAAAAGTAGTTTATTGGGATTCAATTGTCTCTTTGTACAAAGAAAATGAAGCATATTTGGCGGGCAAAGATTATATGCTTAAAAAACATAACGGAGATAAAAAGGTAAAGCCTCAAAAATACCCAATTAATTTTTTGACAAAAGATATTGAATTAGATGGTGCTCGGATTCTAAATAATTTAAGAGTGTTTATGTCGACAACAACTTCTAAAAGGGAGTGGCTAAAGTTAAGAGAGGGAGAGCCTGAGCTTACGCTTAATAGTGCATCTACTCCTTCTGAGGTTGTGTATTGGAAGCATATTGTAAATGGCCACAGATTTAGAAATGCTTTCAAGGCGGGAATTGAATTTGTTAAAGATAGTCTTGCTAATATAAAGGAAGAGGATATTTCTGTAGAGGCTTCTGAGCCGGTTTGTAAAAATATGGGCAGTGTTCCTAAAAAAACTTTTTGTCGTACAACAGTGAAGTTTTATAATAGTGAAAATAATCCTACCCTTTAGTTCATGTCAAAAATCTTTACTCAGCTTTTGTTTTGTAATATAATTGGACTACGAATTAAAGGAGTAAGTGTATCATGAAGTTTGTTGTAGAGAAGGACGTATTTTTTAATGGTTTAAAAATTGTAGAAAGAGCTACTGTTGCAAAGGGTTTGCAACCTGTATTGGCGAATATTTTAATTGAAAGTATTTCTTCTGATACACTGAAATTAACAGCTACAAATTTTGATTTAACAGTTGTTACAACAATCAGCGCTCAAATTGAAAAAGAAGGTAGAATTACACTCCCTGCAAAACGTCTTTCTGATATTATTTCAAGACTTGGTAATGCTCCTATTAATTTCGACATTGATGAAAACAGTATTGCAATTATTACAAGTGGTAAAGCAAAATTCGATATTATTGGTATTTCTGCGGCAGAATTCCCAGTTGTAGAAGAAGGTGTTGCAGCTACTGAGAGTATCGAAATTGATATGAAACCTTTTGTAACTTGTGCGAAGATGACAAGCTTTGCTGCTGCAGGTTATGAAACAAACAATCTTCTTTCAGGTGTTATTTGTTCAATCAATGAGAATATCCTTGAAATGGCTTCTACAGATGGCAATAGACTTGCAAGAGCTAAAGAATTTGTTAAAAATGAAGAAAACAAAGATTTCTCAATGATAGTTCCTTCAAAAATTCTTTCAGAATTTATCAAGATGACTTCTTATGTAGAAGAAGAAAACGTTACTATTGCAAAAGAAAAGTCAAAAATTATTTTCCAAACAGGTTCTACAAAGTTGATTTCTAGATTAATGGAAGGTCAATATCCAAAGTATAATCAACTTATTCCTACAAGCTTTGGAAAACAAGCTTTGGTTAGCCGTGACAAACTGATTTCAGCATTAGAAATCGTTTCTACAATGATTAATGAAAAGACTAGTATTGTTAAATTTGAATTTACTGATGGTATTTTAAAATTAAATGCCGATACTCCTGACGCAGGTGCTAGTGAAGATAAAATTGAAATCTCATATAGTGGTGAAGATATGTTGATAGCATTCAACTACAGATATTTGCTTGATTTCTTAAAAATAGCTGAAGTTGAAGAAGTTCTTGTTCAAATGAATACAAATCTTACAGCTGCTGTTTTGAGACCAAAGAGCGAAGAAGATTATTTATATTTGATTATGCCAGTACAAATAAGAGTATAGAGGTTAAAGATGGGTTTGACAGGTAAAGCGTTTAAATTTGGTGATAATATTTCTACAGACCATATTGCCCCAGGGCGTTTATTCCACTTGCGTTCTGATTTGAATGAATTTGCAAAACACGTATTGGAAGATGCGGATGAAAACTTTGCAAAAGAGATGAAAAAGGGTGATTTTGTTGTAGCAGGTTCTAATTTTGGCTTGGGTTCATCAAGAGAACACGCTCCACAGATTATTAAAATTGCAGGTGTGGGAGCTGTTTTGGCAAAAAGTTTTGCAAGAATCTTTTATAGAAATGCTATTAATATCGGTTTATTGGCAATTGAATGTGATACTGATGGTATAGATGCAGGGGATGAATTAGACCTAGATATTAAAGCAGGTATTATAAACAATCTGACTAAAGGCACAATCATTCAGATTCAACCATTGCCTGATGTAATGGTTAAACTATTGAATGATGGTGGCTTGGTAGAACATATCAAAAAACACGGTGATTTTGCACTGTAATAAAGTTTAATTTATACAAAAAAAGCTCCGAAAACTCGGAGCTTTTTAATTCTATACTTGAATTCTAGTTATTTACCTGTAGAACCGAATCCGCCAGCGCCACGAGTTGTATCAGTTAATTCTGTAACAACTTCGATTTTAGCACGTTCTGTCTTAGCAATTAGCATTTGTGCAATACGTTCTTGTGGTTGGATTGTATATGTTTCGTTACTGATATTAACGATTGGCACACAAACTTCTCCACGATAATCTTCATCAATAGTACCTACACAGTTAATAAGTGTAATACCATGTTTAATACTCATTCCTGAACGTGGTCTTACTTGTGCTTCAAATCCGTGTTCTAACTCGATTTTAATACCAGTAGGAACAAGAGTTCTTTCTAGAGGTTTTAATGTGATTGGTTCAGAGATAGCTGCGCATAAATCCATTCCTGCAGCACCTTCTGTTTTATATTCAGGCAAAAACTCATTGTGTGCTAATCTTTCAATTTTTAATGTTGTTGTATACTTTTCCATGATAGTCCCCCTTAAATAGCTTCTCTACTTTATTTTTAACATATAAGGGGTGTTATGTATATAGAATGTTTGTAAACTTATGTAACAATAAATGTGAAAAAATGGACTTTTTGTTAAACTTTCTTAACAAAAGGGTTGAGATTGATATAGAGATATGATATATTGAGTATATACGAGGTTATATTCAAGTGTATCAATAAACGTTTGGTCTAATCCAATTATTACCCCCAAAAAGCCTTCTTTCGGAAGAATCCGAAGGTCTATTCAAGGCTTAGTTTGTATTGAAAAAATAGGAGTTATATTATGACAAATCATTTCCCCCACACAACACAAAAATCCAACGCAACATTCAAGAAAACATCATTCACAACACAACCAAGCTTTGAAAATTCAGGTAGCGAATTTGCTCGCTATATCAAAAAAGCTTATGCGTACAAAAGTCTTTCTGCAGAAGAAGAAGCTGAAGTTACTGCAAGAATTAAAGCAGGTGATAAAAATGCTAAAAAAATTCTTGTTAATGCTAATTTAAAATTGGTTTTTACAATTGCAAAGAAAAGTATTCATATTTCAAAAATTCCTTATGTTGATTTAATTCAAGAAGGTAATTTAGGTTTAATGGTTGCTGTAGAAAAATTTAATCCTGATTTAGGTTACAGATTTGCGACTTATGCTGCTTGGTGGATTAAACAAGCTATGTTTAAGGCAATTTCTGAACAATCATACTGTATGAAGATTCCTGTTTATGTACAAGAAACTTTATCAAAATTCTCAAAAGTAAAATCTGAAATGGAACGTGCTTATGATTGTCAAGTTAAGACAGAAGATGTTGCTAAAAAGATGAACATTGAGCCTGAAAAAATTGCGTCTTATTTATCAGCATATACAACAAGTCTTTCAATAGAAGGTAGCTTTGATGGTAAAGATGGTAGTGAAATGTCTTTGAGCGAAATTCTAAGTGATGATAATTCAAGCGTTGAAGAGAATCTTGAATATGAACGTCTAAAAGACGATTTACGCTCTGTGATTTCTACTCTTAAAGAGCGTGAGCAAGATGTTATTCGAATGAGATTCGGGCTAGAAAATCAAGCGAAAAGAACACTTGAAGATATCGGGAAATTATTTGGAGTTACAAAAGAATGTATCAGACAAACAGAGTCAAGAGCGTTGAATAAAATCAGACTTTGTGGTGCATTGAGCTGTTATGCAGATTAATTTTATGTAATGAGTATTTTTTAAAGCCGTCTTTAACATAGTTTAAGACGGCTTGTTTAATATATTAATCAAAATTTAAAAACTCAGCTAGAGTTAAATCAAAAGCTCTTGCAAGTCTATAGACTTTTGAAAAAGTTACATCATTTTGTGCGGTTTCAATGTTTCCAAGAGTTGAACGTCCAATGTTGGCTCTATATGCTAACTCGTCTTGAGTAAAATTATGTATTTTTCTCAATTCTTTAATTCTTAAAGCTAATTTTTCAAGCAAATTCTTGTCCATAACTGAATTGTCCGCTATAATGACAATATAAACAAACCGTCACACGGACAAAACAAGGAAGGTATTTTTATTGTGAGTGATTTTAGAAAAAGGATATTGATTGATTTAGATGGGGTGCTTAATGTGTATGGAAGTGGGAAATTTGATGAAAATTTAATACCAGAAATAAAAGAAGGGGCGTATGAATTTGTTAAACAACTTTCACAAACAGCAGAGTTGTATTTATTTACTACAAGAAATCTTCTTTTAGCTACAAAATGGTTAATAAAATATGATATTGATAAATATTTTAAAGATGTTACAAATATAAAAATTCCTTCATATCTTTATATTGATGATAGGACGATATGTTTTAGGGGGGATTATAAACAAACGTTATCAGAAATTGATAATTTCAAAGTTTATTGGCGAAATGAAACTTGCTTAAATAATAATTAGTTTGATATAATCACGCTATGAGTAGATTTCCAATTGATGTTGTTGTAGAAAAACTTGTAAAAGCAAAACAGCCCAAGAGTGATTTTGTGATTCTGATGGATGGTTTTAAAGATCCTTTTTTAGTGTTGATTGCGTGTATTCTTAGCCTTAGGACAAATGATAAGACTACTTACCCTGCTACATTAAGGATGCTTAAAATTGGAAAAACTCCAAAGGATTTTGCGTATTGTGATTTAAAAGAATTAGAGCAGGCAATCTATCCTGTTGGGTTTTATACAAACAAGGCTAAGCAAATCCAAGAACTTTCCAAAATCCTTTATGAAGAAATGGACTCTAAAGTTCCTGACGAAATAGAGGAGCTGATTAAATTTAATGGTGTTGGACGTAAGACTGCCAATCTTGTTTTGGCACTGGGGTTTAATAAGCCTGCGATATGTGTAGATGTGCATGTTCATAGGATTTGTAATCGTTGGGGATATATTAAGACTAAAACTCCTGAAGAAACCGAGTTTGCATTAAGAGAGGTTTTGCCTAAAAAACATTGGTTGGCGATTAATACGATTCTTGTAACTCATGGTCAGAATATCTGCAAACCGATTAACCCAAAGTGTGCGGAATGTCCTATTGCAGAATACTGTGCTAAAAAAGATTTGAAGAAATAAATTGATTTTCTGAAAAAAATTATTAAATAATAATCAACGCTCATATTTTTGTATGATTTCTTATCAGACAAAATGAAGAATAATAGAATTGGGTCGTTGTATCGACCAGAAGGACGTTGATTTTGTTAAATACATTTAATACAGTTAGACCTCGCCCTTATTTGAATAATAATCAGGGTGGCTTGAAGAAGACTGACGATGGGGATGTGAACCAACGTCAGGAGGGTTCTAATGCGCAACAAAATCAAGGTCAGAAACAAAATCAAACTCCAGGGGATGTGGTCGTTCGTGGTCGTGCAAGTCAGCATTTAGCTCAACAGCAGATGAATGGCAGGTATCAGAATGCTCCGCAGAGTTATCCTGTAGGATATACCCCTTATCAACGTCCAAATTACCCGTCTGCCAACCAACCACAACCAATGCGTCAAACTCCGCCTATGCAGGGAGGAAGGTTTGCACCTGTTCAGAATAACGTAAATCAGCCATCTGCGGGGACTGCTAAACGTAGTAACAAGGTTAATATTGCGCAAATACTTAAGGATTTTAGGAACACAATAAAAGCTATTGCGACTCCTCCTGATTTAGAAGCTCAGGTGGAAGAGTATTTACAGCTTGTTGAAATGCACGTAAAACGTCCGAATCCGAATGTTCCAATAGTCCAAAATAATCTAAAAAGCGCTGCTCAAATGCTTGATAGGTATATAACTGATACCTTGAAAAAAGAATCAAGAGTTGTTCAAAACTGGTTAGAGGCACTTTTCTTACAGCAGGTTGATTATAGCTTTAACGAGGCGGATGTCAACGAATCTTTCTTGGTAAAATTCCCTCAAAATCAACAAAGACAACAAGCTCAGCAAGCCCAACAGCAAGCTCAACAAGAAGCGCAAGCTAATGAAGAAGTTCCAGTTGGAAATTATGAGCCGATTGAAGTTGCACCAGAAGACAGAATTGATCCGTTTGAAGTTACTTTGTCGGTTGACGAAGATATCCAAAGAACATTTACTAAAAAGCCTCATGTAACTGTTATTCCGCAAGATACAAGGTTAAAATCTTTGTTTATTGAGGCAAAGAAGCACGCTTATGAAGATAACCCTAAAATGGCAATGCAAATCTTTAAGGAAGCATTTTATCGAGCGGAAGAGCTTAAGGATTATGAGACTCAGTCAAGGATTTGTTTAGAAGTAGGTAAGATATACGACGATAATGACTATTATGTTCAAGCGTTGAATAGTTATAGAAATTCTCTAAACTATACTACAGATAATACTGTAAGAACTCAAGCCCACTTGTCTATGGCAAAGATTTATGATGATGTGAATCAGGTTGAACCGGCTATTGACCATTATTTAGTGTCTGTTTCATACGCTGGTGAAACTGATGATATTGTTACACAATCAACATCTTTGGCAAAAATCGGAAATCTTTTGACAGATAAGTATGATAAACAGTGTTTTGAGTTCTATGAAGAAGCCCAAGGGGTTATTGCTTCAAGTAATGATGTAAAAGCAAAAGGTTTTATTTCTAGTGCTACAGCAGATGCATACAGTCATTTTAATTTTGCAGATACAGCCCTTAAATATTATGCTGATGCCGTACAAAATTATACTAAAGCGGGCGATTACTTGGAAATGGCGCAAAATTACAAGGCTGCTGCCAAATTAATGGTTGATTTCAAAAACAAAAGTAAGGCATCGTCATTGTTACAGAAAGCTCTAACTTTTGCTTATAAAGCTGAGAACGAAGAATTGATTAATGAAATTAATATAATGTTTGCTGATTTAACTGTGAAGTAAATATCTTGCATAATAATCAGGTAGACATTGCTTAAGTTCAATAAGCTCATATTGTTTTACACCTGAAATAAGACTGATACTGTCACCGTCAAAACAGCTCATTCCGCTGTTATCGTTTAGTATTTTAGGAGCAACGAAATGGATTATTTCGTCTGCAAGGCTGTTTTTTATTAAGTCTCCATTTAGCTTGGCACCTGCTTCAACAAAAATACTTTTGATTCCTAATGTAAATAATTTGTCAAAAAGCTCTTGGAGGTTTAGTTTCTCATCAATTTCTGTAACTTGTAAGTGCTTGATATTAGAAGGTAAATTAGTGAGTTCTTTTGTTGCTGTAACCAGAATTATTTCACCTTGCTTGAATATTTGTAATCCTAAATCGAGCTTACTAGTTCTGTCTAATATTATCTTAGCCTTGTGTTTCATTTCAGGATTGTCGGCTAGAATTGTTGAAGATGTTGTTAGGATAGCATCATAGTGTGAACGGAACTTCTTAACAAGTTTTCTTGCATTTGCTGATGTAATCCATTTTGAATCCCCTGTTTTTGTCGCTGTTTTACCGTCAATTGTGGTTGCGGTTTTGGTTATTATATAGGGCTTTTTCTTGGTTATATTTTTGAAAAAGATTCGGTTTAGTTGTAAACCTTCTTTTTCAAGAACACCTGTAATTACTTCAATTCCTGCTTGTTTAAGCTTATTTATTCCTCCTGCAGCCTTTGGGTTGGGGTCTGTATTTGATATTACAACACGGTTAAAGCCGTATTCGATAATTAAATCACTACAGGGTGGAGTTTTGCCATAATGGTTACATGGTTCTAGGTTTACGATTATAGTTCCGCCTTGTGTTTGAGATTTTGTTAATTTAAGAATTGCGTCACGTTCTGCATGGTTTTCGCCATATTTGCTATGGTATCCTGTAGCAAGTTCTTTCCCTGTTTTATCGAGAATTACACAGCCAACTAGAGGATTAGGAGAAGTTTTTCCTATTCCTTTAAGAGCAAGTCTAAAGCATTTTCGCATTTCTCTTTCGTACATATTTAGATTATACAAAAAAAGTAGATTATTGTTTTGGCTTATTGTGGTTTTTTATAGTTTTTTGAAATTGCTCATTAAATATTTTGATACCATTTGGACCGTCAAATGTTTTTAGAATATTTCCCTGCTCATCGAAGGCATATCTTTTAATGGTTTCATATTCCTTTGACGGGACGCTGTATACAAATCTTGTACCTAGTTTTGTACTTGGTGAAATAAAAATTTTTTCTTTTGTATAATTGTCAACAAAAGACACTATCTCGTTTTTTATTAAATTGGCTTCGCCGTCCTTTTTGTTGAATTTTAATGTACTTAGAATGTTATCTATGGCAGGTGCGTTTACTCCTTCAAGTTTTTTTCTAATGCGAACGCCTCTGTTTGCAAGTGCTGCCAACATCTCTTCTGTATTTGTATGACAGATGGGTTTGTTCTTTTTTATGTATTCAATAACCAATTCTGGTTCTTGTTCGTCAAATCGGCACTGGGTGTTTACTTCTGGATAGAATTTGAACTTCATTTTATGTTGAGTGATGTAATTTGCAACTTTAACATCTTTTGAATTCTTGAGGACGTACATAACATTGTCCTTTTTGCCATTAATGTTTTCAAAAATCTGTTTGTGGTTTTTGCCAATTACTTCTTCTAACCCAACTTTTAATTCTGGGATAGTATTTTTGTATTTGATAAGAAAGCTACCTTGGAATTGACATAAATTGTTGTTATTGATTTCCATAATATTTATTACCTTTTCATTATTTTTCAAATATGCTTGAATACTCTATAGGATTAATTTTTAATCCTCCAATAAATAGTTCATCTCCTTTGGCAATTCTTATTTTTTTAAAATTACACAAAAGATCTTTGATAGTTTTGATATAGTCTTCTTTTCCATTATTAAAAAACTGGGTAAGAATTGTATACACATCATTTTTCTTATCATAGTGTAAACTAGATTGTGCATAATAATCCGTATGTTGTTCAAAGTAAGAAACATTATCTATATTGTCCCTAAGAAGATCCTTGATGATTTTAAAATTGGGTATTGAAAATGGGCGGGTACTATGTTCCTTGCCTCCAATAATTAATGCATGTTTAGGAGGGGTATCAAAAAGCTTAATATCCATTGTTAAGCGTTCATAAATAGTTTTGTGTGTTTCTTTGCCGTCAAAAATATGATAGGCATAAACCTCTTTGTGTGGAGCAACGATTGCTCCTGCAGAACAACTCCTAATACAGTTCGTAAAAAAATCGTCTACAAAAGCTATTGGACGCTCTATGTGATCAATTCTTTTTCCAGTAACAGTATTAATAAATGTTTTTTTATCAACAAACCTTATTCTTGATTGAAACGATACGTTATTATTCATAGTTATTACAAGTTAAGTAAAGATTAAAATTGCTATATTATTAAGAAATATTTACATTGAAACCTAAAATCATCTATGTTATAATCGACTCGTCCCATTCCAAATATTCACAGATAATAAAGGTATATGCGATGAGCGTTAATTTCACAAGTGTTAAAAATATAAGAATACTATCGGTCAATAATCCAGATAGACCTCATTTCCCAGAGTTTCAGCATTCTCAAGAAAAAGATATTTGTGTAATCAGATTGGAATGTCAACTAACCGATAAAGATTTTGAGTATTTCAAAGAAGTGACTGATAAATCTGATACTTTCAAAAAATCAAGCACACCATTTATAGAAAATGATATTTTACATATTGATATTGGAGCTAGAGAAGAAAAGAACCAATATAATGTTTTTTTAAACGAAATCCAAGTCCCACAGGACGAGCGAGCAATTTTTGGTATTGTAACATTTCTGTGCGCACTCACAAAGCTTATAAAAGAAGGGAATCTAAATCACTCAAAGCTCAACAAGTTCTTAGATATAATTAATCTTGCTTGCGATAGAGTTGGAAAAAGAGCTCTCAAGCGAGTGCTCTAATTTTCGATGCTAAGGTTCATAAATTCAATGTCATCATAATCAATATAAGCAGTTTGTAGCATATTGCGTCCGGCTTTTATCGTTATTTCATTCTGTGAATTGGTTTTAATAAGGTTTTTAGGAAGTTTTATTTTCTGGTTATCTCCATTAAGCTCGATTTCTGCGATTTTGTTTCCGTTGAAATAGATTTCAGGAGGGCTTGCGTACGAGTTTGTTATTTTATTTTGGCCCATACTACGGGCAATAGCTGTATCAATACCGATTATCGATCCAATTACAAAGAATATGGGTTTGTTGATGTTAATATTCTTTATATCAAAAGTCTTTGTGTAGAAGGCCCCGATAGATTTTAGGTTGAATTGACCAGCATTAGCTGAAAGCTCCGAATAGTTATCGTCTCCTATATGATAGATATCTTTATCTATAACAACATCGTTTGCATTTGTTTTTTCAATGCCAAGAGTAAGAGGTGAGCCAGATGACAGTTTGTCAATTGTCATGGAGAATGGACGATAGTTTTCCTTTTCTACAGCAAGGATTGATGTTCCGTCTATCTTGGTATTAAGTTTAAATACGCCGTTTTCGTCTGTCGTTGTAGCGAATTGTAACTTGGGGATGTAGACCTTTGCGCCTTTGATGGCTTGGTTGGTATGTTTATCAATTACAATGTTTTCAGAAGTTTCCCCAATTTCTGAAACACCGCCTTCAAAAGTTGCGGCTTTAGATGTTATGGTTGTACATATAAGACAACAAGTTATAATAAAAATTCTTTTCATAATCTTATTTTCTATTAGAGAAGATTTTGTAAAATATCCTGTTATCTAGTTCATAATGGTAATAAAAAAATAGTTGAGATTTGAAAACCCTTGTGTTATTATCTTCTTACGTTGATAATTTAATATGCCGATGTGATGAAATTGGTAGACGTGTCGGACTCAAAATCCGATGAGGTTCACCCCTCGTGCCGGTTCGACTCCGGCCATCGGCATATTTTTTGAGAGTATTGGAGGTTTATATGAAATTTGTATGTACAATATGCGGTTATACAGCAGAGAACGAAGCTCCTGAAAAATGCCCTATTTGTCAGGCTGCTAGAGAAAAATTTAAAGCGGTTGACGGTACAAATAAAACTTATGCAACAGAACACATCGTTGGTGTTGCTAAGGGTGTAGACGCTGAAATTCTTAAAGGTTTAAACGAAAACTTCATGGGTGAATGTACAGAAGTTGGTATGTATCTTGCAATGAGCAGACAAGCTGAAAGAGAAGGTTATCCAGAAATCGCTGAAGCTTATAAGAGATACGCTTTTGAAGAAGCTGAACACGCAGCTAAATTTGCAGAATTACTAGGTGATGTATTAACATCAAGCACAAAGAAAAACTTGGAAATGAGAGTTGATGCAGAATTTGGTGCTTGCTCTGGTAAGTTTGAAATCGCAAAACGTGCTAAAGAATTGGGTCTTGATGCAATTCATGACACAGTTCACGAAATGGCAAAAGACGAAGCTCGTCATGGTCAAGGCTTTGAAGGGCTATTAAAAAGATATTTTGCATAAAAAAGATTTATTTTGTGAATGTTGGATAGACTGAGCCGTATTTTACGGCTCTTTTTTTATTTTGAATAAATCTATGCATTTTTATAAGTATCGTTGTTGGCGATATTATCAGACCACTTTCCTAATAACCACCCACCTAGAGCAGAAAATGCGACTAAAGAAACAACCCCAAGAATTGCTTTTATTTTGCTAGATGATTTTGCAACATTTTGGAATCCTTCAGGGATTTTTTCTAGTCCGCTTTCAATTCTTAATTTTTGAAGCTTACCTTCGCTAAATGTAGAAAATAGCCCAGTTATTAAGCCGATTCCCGCACCAAGTAAGCCGCCGTTTTGTGCACCAACATTAGATTCATGAACAAGGTCGTTATTCTTAGAAAGCATTACGTTGTTGCTATGCTGAGCGACTGTATCTGATCCAATTTCATTTACCAAATCAGAAATCTTTTTGGTTTCTTCGTTTCTGCGTTTATCAATATATGTAGAGGCTCCCAAGTGCCCTGCGATAGCTAATAATCCTGAGATGGCAGCAAATTTTTTGCCTAATTTTGATACTTTTTCTGCTCCCTCGCAAGCTTTTCCAGAAAGTTCGGTTACAGATTTTGCCATTTTTTCGGAAAGGTTATATGTCCAAAATGACCAACCTGTTAATAATACGCTTAAGCCAGCGCCTGTTGCACCAATTTTTACTGCGGAATTTGTATGATAGTAATCGTTTCCTTTTTCTGTTTTCTTGTATTTACCCCTAAAACTAGGGCTATAATTGGTTTGAATCCCACTTTTTACTTCGCTGATTGCCATTTTACCACCTTTTACACAACATTCCGTTGTATATATAAAGTTGGCTCAATATAAAAACTTGCTTTTTTATAAGTTGTTTATTACAAAATTTTACAAAGTTTTGAACAGAGTTCTTAGCCTCTGCCTCACTCGCGCTCTCTTGCTCGTTCGCAATAAACGTGTCTACGTGCCGAAAACTCCTCGTTTTCGTCACTTCGCACTCTGCTCACTCGCGCCTCTTGCTCGTC
Source organism: Candidatus Gastranaerophilaceae bacterium (assembly GCA_045638625.1). GTDB lineage: Bacteria > Cyanobacteriota > Vampirovibrionia > Gastranaerophilales > Gastranaerophilaceae > CALUTH01. The sequence continues at coordinate 31,858 of JAZUBR010000032.1, read as the reverse complement.
GGCATTAAACGGCGTTACGGACAAAAGCTCCCGTTTTGTCCTTCAGCCTCTGCCTCCTCGCGCAAAAATAAACCGGCTAGCAGCCGGTTTAAAATCTTTTATCTCTCTTTTATATCTCGTGTTGTTTGTCTGTTTGATTAGTCTGTTCTCACAATTACTTAGAATAGTTCCCCCAGGGACTAATCTAACAGCGCCTCCAAAATTTGTGCATTCTTTGAAGCATAGGCAGTGTTTCTTACCTTGCTTTTGTGAATATAACTTCTTAGTGCTTCACGAATAAGCTCTGAACGAGAACGATTTTCGTTATCTGCTACTTCGTCAATCTTGTCTAAAAATCCTTCAGGCATTGAAATTAATACTCTAGCCATATTTATTCTCCTTATCTAATATCCGTTGTGCCACTTGTATATATATAAAGTATTCCACTTTAAAATAATTGCTATTTTGAATTGATATTGTTAAGTTTTGTTAAGAAAATATCTTGATTCAAAATATTATTGGCTCTATAGATATTAGTTCTATCCCAGTGCTGATACGATACATACATATTATATCATCATATAAGCACTTTGCCAAGTTTTTTAAAGGTTTCTTTATCTTCTTCTACGCTTTGACCTAAAGTTGTTAGGTAATTTCCAACAATTATTCCATTAACTCCAGCTTTTAAGCAAAGTTCTTGATTTTCTTTGTTTAACCTTGTAGAACGTCCTCCTGCAAAACGGATTTGAGACTTTGGCATTGCGATTCTGAAGATGCACATTGTGCGCACAACTTCTTCCTCGGTTATCTTGTCTGCGTAGTTTTCAAATGGAGTACCTTTGATTGGTGTAAGAATGTTCACAGGTACTGATTCTGGAGCAATCTCTGCTAATTCCATGGCCATTTCAATACGTTGTTCTCTGGTTTCACCCATTCCTATGATTACACCACAACAAACCTCGATACCGTATTTTTTAGCTAAATTAACAGTATTGATTCTGTCATCGTATGTGTGTGTTGTTGTAATTTCTGGGTGATAGCTTCTACAAGTATTAATATTATGGTGATATCTTACGCAACCTGCTTCTGCTAACTGTTTCATTTGCTCTTCTGTTAATATTCCAAGAGATGCGCAGCAAGTTAGTCCCTCGATGCTATTTACAACTTTTACCATTTCTAATAATTTTGGAAAATCTTCGTCAGACGGTCTGCGCCCAGAAGTTACAAGTGCAAACCTTGTTGCGCCATTTTCTCTTGCGCTAATTGCTGCTTTTCTAACTGTTTCTAAATCTACAAGAGGATGACATTCTATTTTTGCTCTGTTATGTGAACTTTGTGAGCAATATTTGCAACTTTCTTCGCATTTTCCGGTTCTTGCGCTTAGAATTGAGCAAGCTTCTATAGTATTATCAAAATTTTCTGCTGTAACTTTTGCGGATAAGTTTACCAATTCTTCTAATTCTATATTATATAAATTAATTAATTCATTTTTATCCATAATTTTTACCTCATATTATATATTACTATAAACAAAACTTATAGATTTCAAAAAAGCTGTGTTGCTTTAAAATAAACTATTTGCGTGTAATCAAGAAGTGATTAAAAATAGAAGTATAATAAGTTATGTAAATCGTATATAAGATGTACTTGACATTTATACACTAATGTTATAGTATTATTATGTTGATATATAATCAACGAATTTAGTTAGGGATAATTGAATATTGAAACGTAATCTTGAAGAGTAGTGAGCTATTCTTGATTATGTAAGTTAGGGATAAGGGAGAAGAACATGTCACTAAGTATTGTTACCAACACCGGTGCAATGATGGTTCGTACAAATTTCAACAACGCGACCGCCAAAATGGATACTGCCATGGAGAGGATGACTACCGGTTTTAAAATCAACTGTGCAAAAGATAACGCAGCCGGTTATAACATTATGGATACCATGACGGCAAAGATTGGTTCTTTTGATGTAGCGTATGATAACTGTCAGATTGGTCTAGACATGTTGACAACAGCTGAAGAAAACTATGGTTTGATTACAAGCCACTTGCAGCGTGTTAGAGACTTGACCGAACAAGCAGCGAACGGTACATATTCAAAAGACTCCCTACTAGCGATTAGAGCAGAAATTGAAGCAAGATTATTAGAAATTGACCGTGTGGCGTTAATTTCTGAGTATAACGGTTTGAACTTGATGGATGGTGCAGGTATTACAGATCCAGTTGCTATTCAAGCAGGTATTTATGGGGCAGAGTCTTCAAAAATTATGTTGTCTGATACTTTGTTTGCGAAGGTTGACTGTACTGAGTTGATGGGTGATGATGCTGCAACATTAGCTACTGCGTTTGCAAGAATTGATGCAGGTGGTACATTGGGCGATTTGGATTCTTCTGCGGAGAGCTTGTCAATAATTGATGCGGCGATTGTGGATATTGCAACTCGTGTGACTAACCTCGGTGCTGCGCAAAACAGATTAGAATCAGCAATGACTGCGATTGATACTAACTTGCAATCATTAACTAAGTCTCGTGGTACTATCAGAGACGCTGACGTTGCTGAAGAATCTACAAACTATATTTCGTACCAAATTCTACAGAGTGCTGCTGCTACCCTAATGGCAACGGCGAACCAAACTCCGTCAATTGCGTTACAGTTGATATAGTTTATTAAAAATTTGATTGTTGATTGGGATATGTACTTATATTTGAGGTTGAGTTTTCAACCTCTTTTTATTGCGCGAGGAGGCAGAGGCTGAAGGACAAAACGGGAGTTTTTGTCCGTAATGCCGTTTAACGCCGACGAGTAAGAGGCGCGAGTGAGCAGAGTGCGAAGTGACGAAAACGAGGAGTTTTCGGCACGTAGACACGTTTATTGCGAACGAGCAAGAGAGCGCGAGGAGGCAGAGGCTAAGAACTCTGTTCAAAACGATTAAATATCGTTTTGGATAGAGGGAAACGATTCAGAGCTTGTTCTGTGAGTTGTATGTAGATAACGGGAGCTTTTGTCCTAACACTTTAAACACGCAACATCATCTTCATTACAACGTGATGGGGACATATACAAAAATAATCAAAACGTAAAAAGAGGATGACTCAAAATCATCCTCTTTTTATTTAATTTGTAATTTTAGTCATTGTCTGGAGTTTCTACAGGTACTGTGACAATGTATTTATCTCCTTTTCGTTCTTTGGTTACTTTTGACTTATCAATTGGTGTTCCAAGTGCGAAAGTTTGTGAAAAATCAATTGTACTTGTTCTACGGTTATTTATTTTTTCTGCTTTACCTTTGATTGTAATAGTGTCTCCGTCAATTGCAACGTCAACGTTACTTTCTTTGTTATCTAGCTGTTTTAGGTCTACGACAAATTTATAAACATTATCATCTTTTACCATATTGATAATTGAGTGATGAAGTGGTGTTGGTATTGGGGTAAAAATGTCGTTTTCTACACGTTGCATATTACGCATTTGTTTTTCCATTATTTTTTCGGCACGTTTCATACCACGCATTGGGTCTAGCATTCTTGCAAGTGTGATATCCATAACTACATAGAATGCAAGGAAACCTCCAAGTAGTGCTGCTAAAAATGTGATTAAACCGTGTTTAAAATAATGATGATGTTTGTTTTGTTCTTCTTCGTACATAAAACTCTCCTTTCGTTACAAGAGATATTAAATAAAATATTCAAAGAAACAACAATGCCTAGTTGTACAATCTAGTTGGCGGATGTTTTTTTATAGAAGTTCATCTTTTTTACGGTCACGTTTTAGCATTTTTTCTTGATATTTGGGGTCATATTGGAAACGATATCCCTTTACAAGTATTTTTCTTACTGATTTTGGAAAAATTGTTTTAGCTGAATAGTATGAAGTATGAGCAAGAGCAAATGAGCGTCCTGACCATATTCCAGAGTATTCATAAACCATTCCAGTAGGGTTTTCTATAGACAATCCTGTACGAGCTTCCATTTGTTCATAGGTTGCATTTTTTAATAAAGGAAATCCAAGAGGATCTTCTCTGTAGTTTAAGTTGAGCATAAACATATCGTTTTCATAGATATGTTTCATTAGAAACTTGTTGTATTTAGATAGTTCGACCTCTGGGTCTGATATATTCGAATAGAAGAGTACCAAAGGACTTGCAAAATTAACAACCCCTTTTACTGAATCGAATGGTGCACAAACATTTTCAGAAATGTTATCTAGTTGGTTGTAGGCATTTATGAATTTGTCTCTATCTGATGTGAAAACGATTTTATCATCAGAGGAAATTACGCCTAATCCGCTAGCTTCGATAGCTGAAAGACAGGTTTTTTGTCGAGGGTTTTGTTGTACAAAATTAGTAAAACTATCATCTTTGCAGTATATTTTAGCAATTTCCAGTAAATCAATATATCTAAGTTTATTAAACAAGTATTTGAAAGTTATGAAAGTGCCTGCTGAATACCCATAAAGTACTGTTTTTCTCCCTTGTTCTGCTTCTTTTTTTACGACTTTGTTGAGTTCGTCTAATATCGGGTTCATGTTGTGAGATTTTTGTACCCATATTGCGTCGTGTAAGAACGCTGTTAGAACATCTCTAAATTTGTATGCAAGAAAAGAGCTCATTGCTTTAGAGGTTAGGACTGCTTCTTTTACAAAATCTAAGTCTTCTTTGCTTTTGTCACCCCAATAAAATAGAACAGGTTCGTCTGTTATGTTGACTTCTTGGTCTCTAAAGACCCAGTGGCAAACTTTTTTATCGTTTAAGATTTTTTTCTTAAAAACTGGGTGAAATTTTTGTACGCTTTCTGTCCACCAGTTGTACATTTTTTCGTCATTTACGTTGGAACCGTTTAGATAAATAAAACTGTATTCTTCTGCAGCGTTTGCAGTGTAACAGATAGATAGTAACCCTAATATTAATAAAATCTTTTTCATAGCAAGTTTATCATAGCATAATTACACCAAAAAATGCATTTTTTCAAAGTTTGTGGACAAGATTCGAAAGGAAATGTATAATTGTTAACATCCCTCGGAGGCAATCATGGACATAGAACTTACAAATGCATTATTGAAAAAATTGAGTATGGCGGATTCTACTGTTAGGGTTCGTAACTCGTTATTATATACCCCAAACTATCCTATGGATATTATTCAGAAAATCATAGTGGATAATTCTCTCTACTGGGATATGCAGTCATTGGTAGTAATAGATAGATATTTGCCAGAAAATCCTGTTATTTGTGATGTTGGCGCAAATATTGGTTCTCATTCTGTTTATTGGGGAGTTGAAAAGAACGCTAAAAAAGTTTATGCATTTGAACCATTACCAGAGGTTTTTGCAATTTTGCAGAAGAATATTGAGTTAAATAACCTGCAGGATGTTGTTGTCCCTTATAATATGGGGCTTTATAATACAGAAACAAATGCATCAATTACTTCTTATATGGTGCAGAATATTGGTGCAACATCTTTCAAAGCAGATTCTAATGGAAGATTTAAGTTCAATAAATTAGATTCAATAGATATTCCAGAAAAAGTAGATTTATTAAAAATCAACGTTCAAGGTGCTGAGGTAGAAGTGCTTTGGGGTGCTGCTGCTTTAATAATGAAGAATAAGCCTGTTATTACGCTTACAAGCTTTGAACGTAGAATGGAATGTGAACAAGTATTATTGAGATTTAATTATAAATTGGCAGAAACAATTAGACCTAATGAGAATTATGTGTATATTCCACATGAAAGTGCATTATAAGGTTGAAAGAGAGGATTTGGTATAATGGAGCCGATAAAAGGTTCGAAAATATCTATGCAAACAACACCCCAAAAAACTTCCGCTGATAAAAGAGAGGAAGTTAGTTATAGTGAAAATTCGGAAAAAATAATAGAGGAGCTGAATAAAATGAGTAATGTTAATAAAGCAATGCTAAGCTATCAAAATCAGCAAGGTTATGAACTTAATCTTTCAAGTGCAGAGCTTGCAAAGCGTATCAGTAAAGATTATATGACAGTGAAGAAACTGCTTGCGCCTGATGCGGAAGAATATACTTCTTTGAGTGAAGGTGATAAAAAAGCCTTGCAACATTTGGTTAAGGCTGCGTATATCCTTGAAGAGATTAATTTGAAATTGGATAACGTTCACAATATTCCTTTCAGAGATTATCTAAATGCTGAAATGGCGAAAGATAATGTTAATGCGAAGATGACACGTGTTTTGTTTGAAGCACAAAAAGGTGTATGTGCTATCGATAGAGAATCTAATAAAATTGAATTGGCGAAAGGTGTTCATGAAAAGCTTGGTAAAGGGCTATATCCTGAAAATCTTTCTGTTGAAGAGTTTCATAATATCTTGAAAAAGATGTTAAATGAAGGGAAGACAGAAGAAGTTCGTAAAATTTTAAACCAAAGAAGTGTAATTGAACGTGATGGAGACGAGCTTAAAGCAACTGATTATATAGATATGTATAATGTTGAATTTGGTATGATGGCATACCAGCTTGAACAAGCTGCAAGATATTCTTCTAATGAAGATTTTAATGAGTTTTTAAGATTACAGGCAGAAGCTCTTAAAAAAGCGGACCCAATGCTTGATGCTTATGCTGATAAAAAATGGGCAACTTTGCAGGATACTCCATTAGAATTCACTATTACTAGAGAAAATTATTCTGATGAAATGACTCAGACTGTAATTGAGAATAAGGAGTTGATGGAATTACTTGCTCAATATGATATCAAGCCTGTTTCTAAAGACTTTTTAGGAGGTAGAGTTGGTATTGTTAATAAAAAGGGTACTGATGCTATTTTGAGTGTAAAACAGTACCTACCATTGATGGCAAAGAATATGCCTTTTAACAATGAATATGAACAAAATATTTCGCCTGATGAAGATTCAAAACAAACAATGGTTGACGTTGATTTGGTAGCTGTAACTGGTGATGTAGGAGAGTTTAGAGGTGGAATAACACTTGCTGAGAACCTTCCTAATGATGATAAACTCTCTCTTACAATCGGTGGTGGCAGAAGAAACGTATATCACCGTCAAATAAGGTTGATAACTAGTGATGATGCTCGTCAAAAGATGCAAGAGCGTTTAAATGCTGTTCTTGTTGAAGATCAACATAAATACTATAACGACGAGGCTGACCATTGGTTTACTATTGGGCACGAAAATGGACACTCTTTGGGGCCAAACAAGAATAGAGAATCGCTTGGTAAATATCAATCAATTATTGAAGAAAATAAGGCAGATATGGTTTCTTTGGCAATGATGGATGTACTGACTGAAGCTGGGTTGTATACTCCTGAACAGAGAGAACAAATTATAGTTACATTTGCGGCTGATAATCTTTTGAAATCAAAACCAACAATGAGCCAAGCACACAGAGTTCGTACGGTAATGCAGAATTATTACTTTATGAAAGAGGGCGCAATTGAGGTAACTCCTTATGGAACGCTCCGTGTAAATATAGATAAAATGGTTCCTACTGCTAAGAAAATGCTAGAGGAAATTGTAAGAATTCAGATTGACGCTGATTTTGATAAGGCTGAAAAATATGTTCTTGATAATTTCCAATGGACAGATGAGATGGAGATGATTGCTGGGAAATTGCGAGAAGTCTCTAAATCATTGAATGGGAGGGTTGAATCTCCTCTGGCAATGGAATTGATTGCGCAATGTGAATAATTAGAAAAGACCCTTGGTTTTCCCGAGGGTCTTTTTAAATTTTATATGGCATGCTATTTCGAATTTTCTTTAATATTTTATTAGTATTTAATAATAAAGAATTAATTCTAAAGTATTAATTTTGTAACAAAACTTAACAATCGTGTAGTATTTTGGTATAGCGGTTTTCGGCTGTGGGGTTGTTCGATATTGTGCCGAAATTAAATCATAAGGCTTGATTTAATAGTATTTTACTGGTATATTCATAAGGTGGGGTTTATCCCCATTAAGTAGTAGAGAAAGTATAGGAATAAAATTATGGCATTACCAAACGTAGCATATTTTTCTATGGAAATTGCAATGGACCAGTCTTTAAGCACTTATTCAGGCGGTTTAGGATTTTTGGCAGGTTCTCACATGTTATCTGCAGGTTACCTACAAATGCCGATGGTCGGTGTAACAATGTTATGGTCTTATGGTTATTACGACCAAAGAATTAGTCAAAATGGGCAAGTAGAAGTTGCTTATATCAGAAAATATTATGATTTCTTAAAAGATACAGGTATCACTGTTGAAGTTGATACTTTTGGCGAAAAAGTTAAAGTTAAAGCGTTATATGTTGAACCAGAATTGTTCGGAACATGTCCAGTTTACCTATTAACAACTGATGTTGAAGGTAACAGTGAATGGGCTAAGAGCATTTCTCACAAACTATATGACGGTAATGAAAGAATCAGAGTAGCTCAAGAAACAGTTCTTGGTGTTGCTGGTATTAGAGTTCTTCAAGCTGCAGGTTACAACTTCGACGTTGTTCACATGAACGAAGGTCACGCACTTCCTGCTGCATTCGAATTACTAAGACAATACAACGGCGACTTAGATGCTGTTAAGAGCAAAACTGTATTCACAACTCACACTCCTGTTGCAGCTGGTAACGAAGTTCACTGGGTTGATACATTGCTTGAAGGTGGATTCTTTGCTGGTTGTTCAAGAGAACGTGCTATCGAACTTGGTGGCGAAAACTTCTCATTAACAGTTGCAGCTTTAAGAATGAGCCGTATCGCTAACGCAGTATCTCAATTACACGGTCTTGTTGCTAACAAGATGTGGGAATGGGTTGATAACAGATGCCCAATCAGAGCTATTACTAACGCTGTTAACCTTCACTACTGGCAAGATAAGAGAGTTGCTGATGCTCAAAACGATTCTCAAAAATTGCTTGACGTAAAACGTGAAATGAAGGCTGAATTGTTCAAATACATTGCAAACGTTGCAGGTAAGAAATTCAATCCAGACGTATTAACAATCACTTGGGCAAGAAGATTTGCTGACTATAAACGTGCTTGGTTAATCCTTATGGACAAAGATAGAATCGGTAAATTACTAGATGAAGATAAAGTTCAAATTATCTTTGCTGGTAAGTTCCACCCAGATGATGTTATGGGTAAAGAAATGTTTAACAAACTTCTTAACCGTTCACACTCATTAAAGAACGTTGTTGTTCTTCCTGGTTATGAATTACAACTTTCTGGTATGTTAAAACGTGGTTCAGATATTTGGTTAAACACACCTCTAAGACCATTCGAAGCATCAGGTACTTCTGGTATGTCTGCAAACATGAACGGTGCTCTTCACTTATCAATCTTTGATGGTTGGACAGTAGAAGGTACATTCAATGGTATCAACGGTTACACTGTTGAATACGAAGGACTAGATGACGAAATGCCATGGGAAGAACGTCACTGGAAAGACCACGAATGTGTAATGGATATTATTGAAAACCAAATCATCCCAACTTACTACAACAACAAGCAAGAATGGGCTAGATTAATGAGACAAGCTATCAGAACTTCTGAAGCATACTTCAACTCTGATAGAATGGTTGTTGAGTACTATAACAGACTTTACAAACCAATCGCTCACGATGATTGCTCAGCTGGTGAAAAGAAAAAAGAAATGAATATTTCTGAAACACCAACTTTTGATGCTTGGACATTCTCTAACATTAAGTAAGTTGAATAAAGCATATAGAACCTCGCTTAATAAGCGGGGTTCTTTTTTATTAAATTTTGTAACATTATGCCAGAAAAAATTAAAGTTTTGATTAAACTTGCCGTAAACACATGTGTGTTATACATGAAAGGAGACTAAATATGTCAGGCGGTATGAACGTTAACAGTGATTCAACAAGTGTTAATGCCGGTTTTTTTACTAAGATGCAAGAGAGAATGCAAGATTTTAAAAAGAATCAAGAAGCTTTATTAAAGATGTCTCAGGAAGTTGATGGTAAATATAAATCGGAGGCAACAATAATTGCTGATTTTCTATATTCCCAAGGTGGAAAGGATGGCAAGATTCCTGCTGAAGTCTGGAATAATTCTGACTTTGCTGATGGCAGAACAAAGCCGATTCCTGTAGAAGAGGCAATTGATACAATTTATACACAGATGTTAAAAGAGTCTGAAGAGCGTTATTTGCAAAGACAACAAGACGAGCTTAAGAAATTAGAAATTGAGCGTACACAAAGAGCACTAGATGAACAAGTTAAAAATAATCCTCCAAAGTTCGGTGAATAAGTTTGACAGGCGGTTGGAATTTTCCAACCGCCTTTTTTAATATAATATCTTTGCTTCAACTCTTTTTTGTTTTTCTATAATTTTATCCAGAACGTTATACAACTCCGCTTTAGTATCTGCCTTGTAGAACTCGCCTTTTGTTACTAGGGCAGTGCATTCTAATTGGGCTAGGTCGTCTGGATTCCCAATATTAAAAGCAATTACATCAATTGTTATGTCTTTTCTGAGCTTGGATAATTCGATAGCGTATTTGCAAGGGCTTTCATCGCAGTTTTCACCGCCATCTGTGAACAGGATAATGTGTTTTGTTCCATTAAAGCCTTCAAAATCATTTGCTACCGCTTGTTTTAGTGAGTATGTAATAGGTGTCATTCCTTTTGGGCGCAGGGTGTTCATTTTTTCAGCAATGGTAGGTGCTGTATTTTGAGTTATAGGTACAACTAATTGAGACGCTTTGCACGCTTGGAAAGCTGTTAAACCACATTTATGCCCATATACCCTTAAGCCAACGGGAATATTGCTTGGTAGCTCGGAGAGAAGGCTCTCAAGGGCAGTTTTTACCATTTGGGATTTAGATTCTCCGTTGATTGATTCTGACATACTTTGTGAAAAGTCTATTACTAAAAGTAATTGCTCATCTTTTATTTTTAGTTTTTCTGATGGGTAATCGTCGTATTGAAAGACTTCATAGGCTAAAACTGGTAAAGTTATTAATGATAATAAGAGTAATAGTTTTTTCATAAAAATATTATTTATGAAAAAATTTTTTATATATATTCTACAGTTGGGGTATGTCAGGGAAGAAATTAATTTATATTTTCTTCTTAAAATGGTCCATATTGTTCTCTATAAGACTACATACTTTTATTAAATTGTATCAGAAAATAAAAATATGACAAATGAGGCTACAAAACTTTTGGCTTTAGGTAGGAATATTCAGAAAGCAAGAAAATTAAAAAACTATTCTCAAAATCAACTTGCTGAAATATTGAATATTTCAAGAGAGCATTTAGCCAAAATTGAAACAGCAAAAAGGTGTATTAGCCTTAATTTATTGTTTAAGCTTGCTGAGGTATTGGAATCTCCAGAAAAAGATTTATTTGATTTTGATAAAGAATAGTTGTGAAGAAGTTTTAGTTAATTGTTTTAAATAAAATTTTCTTTTGTATATTGTAGAGTCAATAAATAAAAAGAGAGTGTAGCAATGTGCCACACCCTCTGTTTAAGTCTTATTTTAAAGCTTATTTGTCATCTAGTGCTGCAACACCTGGAAGAACTTTTCCTTCAATGAATTCAAGAGAAGCTCCGCCACCTGTTGAAACGTGAGTGAAGTCTTCAGCTTTGCAGAATTTCTTAGCTGCAGAAACTGAGTCGCCACCGCCGATAACAGAAGTTGCACCAGCTTTTGTAGCTTTAACAATAGCTTCTAATACTGCTTTAGTACCTTCAGCAAATGCAGGGTTTTCGAATGCACCAACTGGTCCGTTCATTAAGATTGTTTTTGAAGATTCAAGAACTTCAGCAAATGCTTTTCTTGATTCTAAGCCAGCATCAACGCCTTCAAAACCGTCTGGGATTTCGTTGATAGCAACGAATTTGTTAGTACCGTTACCAGAGAAGTCATCTGTAACAAGTACGTCTGTTGCCATAACAAGTTTAACGCCCTTAGCAGCAGCTTTAGCTTCGATAGCTTTTGCAACTTCGATTTGGTCATCTTCACAGATAGAGTTACCAATCTTACCGCCGTTAGCTTTTACGAATGTATAAGCCATACCACCACCGATGATTAGGTTATCAACCTTATCGATAAGGTTTTCTAAAACACCAATCTTAGATGAAACTTTAGCACCACCTACAACAGCTGTGAATGGTCTTGTTGGGTTGTCTAATGCTTGAGATAGGCATCTTAATTCTTTTTCCATCAATAGACCTGATACAGCAGGTTTTACTAATTTAGCTAATTTTGCTGTTGATGTGTGGTTTCTGTGAGCAGCGCCGAATGCGTCGTTAACATAGAAATCACCTAATTTTGCTAATTCTTCTGCAAAAGTCATATCATCATCTTTTGCTTCTTCAGCCTTGTAGTAACGGATGTTTTCTAATAAAGCGATTTGTCCATCTTTTAAATCAGCAACATAGCTTGCAGCTTCTTCTACTGATGGGATGAATACGATTTCTTCACCAAAAACTTTTGCCATATACTTAGCAACAGGAGCAAGTGTGAATTCAGGGTTCTTTTCACCTTTTGGTCTACCTAAGTGAGCCATAAGAACAATTCTTGCCCCTTTTTCTTTTAAATAATTAACAGTTGGAACGATAGCTTGGATTCTTGTATCGTCTGTAACGTTTTTGTCTGCGTCCAATGGCACGTTTACGTCAACTCTTACTAGAGCCACTTTGCCTTGAACATCACCTAAATCTTTTACTGATTTTTTCATGGTAATCTCCCTTTCTTTCCTATGACTAAATTATACCATGAAGATATTATTTCAAAATGATAAAATCCTAATAAATAAAAAAGCCCCGCTCTAAAAAGAGGAGGCGTTTTGACAATAAATCTCGCATAATTTTGGATGTAAAATTACACGACCTATTGAGGTAAATGTAGTATTTTCGACTCTCGCAAAAAATCTTAAGTTTTCTGCTTTTCAAATATAACACAAACCATCTTTAATTTAAAGCAAAAAAATAGAATGTTAATTTTTGTAAAAAACATGGCAAATATTATTTTTCAGGAGTTTTAAAGCTGTCAAAATAGGAGTTTAAAATGATACAACCAGTTAACAATTCAACAATCACAAATAAACCAAATTTTATGGCTAAGTCTAAAAAGGCAATGCAAGCGCTTAAAGAAATCGAGACTTACGTAGATAAAGATACAATTTTAACCCCAACAGCTAAGAAACAAGTTAAAAAGCTCGATGAGGCAATAGATTTGACTTGGCAAAGAATCAGAAAGAATAAGGAAAATATAACCCCAAAGTTTGAATATACTGATAAGGGGTGTGGGATTAAAGTTTCATTAACTCCTATTTACAGAAGTTTCTTTAATGAGGCTCTTTTAGAGATTAATTCTCCTAATAGCATTGAGAAAATTTTAGTGAGGCGTGATGGTACTCATTTTAGATATGAGCGTGCTATAAAGACGGATCATGGTTATATGACCGGTAAAGCTTTTGATAGTACTGTTGATAAGAATCCAGAATTTACCCAATTAGTTTCTAATCAGATCGAAACTTATATTCCAAAGTTAATTAAAACTACTGATTTAGAGAAATTGAGAACGTCTTTGTTTAAGTCTGTGTAGAAAGGAGTTGTTTATGGAATATACAGAAGGCGGATTCCGTTACGAAAATATCAGAAGTAATGCGTACTGGCATAATGTCCATCTAGATACAAGGTTTAGACCTCATAATGACGTTATGGAGGATACTATTAGGCATTTTGAAGACTGTAAACAACATCCAACAGTAGCTTTGCTTGCAAGAAAAAAGTCTGAGACTAATAATTATCCTGATTTTAAAATGAGAAACGAACATATAATGGAAAAAAATCCTGAGGTTAAAGCTGCAAAAGATAGTTTTGAAAAGGCTTATAACGAGCTTTATCCAAAAACCAAAAATGCAAGAAAGTATTTGATTGATAAAGAGTTTGTAACTCTTGATTATGTTAAACCACGAGTAAAAACATTTGGTAAGATGTTGTTTAAGCTCTTTGGAAGATAATTGATTTTTTGCTCATTGGCGTATTTTGTTGCTCAAATGGATACCCAAGGCAATAGCCTTGAGTATGACGGTGCATAATTTTTGTGAAGACTTTTATTATTTTGTATTAAGGTCCAATTCCCCAGATTCAGTTTATAGTATTTAACAAAGATTGCCGACAGGGGGAATCGGACCCCCGACCAACGGATTACGAATCCGTTACTCTACCAATTGAGCTATGTCGGCATTGTTCATATAATATATTTTCAAATCTTCAAGTCTAAAGATGAAAAGGCTTATAAAATAACTTCCTATGCTGGAAACTGCTAATATACTCCATTCTTGGCAGGTTTTCATAAGTGCAATAACCAAGATAAATGCCAAAATAAATTGTACCAAGCTGATTGCAGTTAATTTTGCAAGTAATATAGCAGGATATTTTTGATTAAATTGCTCTACTTTAAGGAAATCCCTTAGCCTAATATCACCTTTTAAAAATCCAATTTCCGCCACAGAAATATAGCTGAAAAAGCAAACAATAAAAAATATCGCAGTGAGTCCTGCAAAGATGTGAAATATATACCATTCACCTCTAAATGCTGCAAAAAGCAAAAATTCTAATATGATTAGAATTCCGCATAGACCGCCAATACCAATATCAAAAACAAAGAGTTTTAATCCTTGCATATAATCGTGTGGTTCGGGAAGTTCTAATTGTTTCGATAGATATGCGACTCTTTGACAATAAATAGCGACTGTCAAAAGTACGTATGCTAATAGAATTAGCATAAAGCGGAAGACTGAAGGCTCGATTAGCATAGTAAGCCCCCATCCAAAGCAGGATAAAACAAAACAGATAGCGGAAATTATTCCACTATCTTTTAAAATAAATTTCTTTGCTATCTGTTTTATATCCATGTTTAACCTATAAGTTTAAAAGTGTTTGTTCAACGTTTTCAAGTACTGCATCGATATTAGAGAAGTCTTTAATGCCGCCTTGAGCAAGGTTTGGACGTCCACCACCGTTTGCTCCGCAAGCTCTTGAAATCTCTCCGACAATTTTGCCAGCATTAACACCAGATTTAACAAAACCGTCGGAAACTCTTACTACAACCATTCTTGAGTTAACAAGAACGATAACACTTTCACCAAGTTTTGAAGCTAAGAATTCCATACCGGCCTTGATTGCATCGCCATCAGCAACTTCAATCTTAGAAATGAATAGTTTACCACCTTTGATGTCCTTAGCACGTGTAATAAATGCTGCAAACTTATTACGAGCATTTTCTTGTTTTAGTTCTTGAAGTTCTTTTTGTAGTTCTTTATTTTCTTCCAAAACTTTTTCTACACGTTCTTCAACTTCATTGTAGTGAACTTTGAACTTTGTTGAAAGTTTGTCAATTTCTCTTGCTTTAGAGTTTAAATAATCTAATGCTGCAGTTGAAACAACAGCTTCTATACGTCTTGTACCTGCTGCAATAGCACTTTCTGATAAAATCTTGATTAATCTCAAATCAGAAGTATTGTTTGCGTGTGTACCACCGCAGAATTCTTTAGAAACGTTGCCAATAGAAACAACACGAACTTTTTCATCATATTTTTCGCCAAATAATGCAGTTGCACCTGTTAATTTAGCTTCTTCTATGTCCATAACCTTTGTTTCTAATGGCAGTTGTTCTAAAATCCAACCGTTGATGATGTTTTCTACTTGTTGAATTTCAGCAGGTGTCATACCTCTTGATAGGTTGAAGTCAAATCTCATACGATTTTCTTCTACTTGTGAACCCGCTTGTTTAACTTCGTCTCCAACCACTTTAATCAATGCTGCTTGTAATAAGTGAGCAGATGTATGGTGAACTTTGATTTGATTTCTGCGTGCTAAGTCAATAGTAGCTTTAACAGTTTCGCCAATAGTAATTTCACCGTTTAGTAGTTGGCATCTGTGTACGAAAAGTTTATTAACTTTGAATGTAGTTAATACTTCAAGCTTAACATTATCGTTCTCGATAATACCGCTATCACCAACTTGACCACCGCTTTCAGCGTAGAAAGGAGTTCTGTCTAGTACAACGTCAACAAAACCTTCTTCTTCAACTGTAGCAAGGATTTTTGCATCACTTTCGAATTCAGTGTATCCTAAGAAATCAGTCGAGCCAACTTCGTTTTCTATCTTAGCGTATTTGATGTCACCTGTTACAGAAATCTTTGCAGTAGCAGCTTTTGCTCTATCTTTTTGTTCTTGCATTGCAACTTTAAAGCCCGCTTCATCAATGTTCAATCCGTTTTCTTCAGCGATTTCTTTTGTTAACTCAAAAGGGAAGCCATAAGTGTCGTATAGTTTGAATGCGCTTTCGCCGTCGATATCTTTTTTCTCAGCGATAAACTCATCTAACATTTTGTAACCTCTATCAAGAGTTTTTGCAAAACGTTCTTCTTCTTTCTTGATGGTATCAATTATTTTTGCTTGGTTTTTAACTAAGTCTGGATAAGCCTTGCCATAATGTTCAACTACTGTATCTACAAGTTTGTATAAGAAAGGCAAATCCATACCTAAAATTTTACCGTGGCGTAATGCACGACGAAGAATCATTCTTAAAACGTAGCTTCTTCCTTCGTTACCAGGGATTACTCCGTCTGAGATTAAGAATGAAACACATCTTGCGTGGTCTGTGATAATTCTTAATGAAATATCGGTTTTTTCTGATTTTTTATATGCAACACCTGACATTTCAGATACTTTATCCAAAATAGGCTTTAATAAGTCTGTTTCGAATGTGGATGTAACACCTTGGCAAACCATTGTGATACGTTCTAGACCCATACCAGTATCTACGTTCTTGCTTTCTAATGGTGATTGGTTGCCTTCTTCATCTTGGTATAGTTCTGTGAATACCAAGTTCCATATTTCAACCCATCTATCGCATTCGCAAGTGTCAATGCCGCAGTCATCACAACATTTGAATTGTTCACCTAGGTCATAGTGGATTTCTGAGCAAGGTCCGCAAGAACCAGATGCTCCTGGAGGTCCCCAGAAGTTGTCTTTTTTGCCTTTACGTCTGATTCTATCTGGGCTAACACCTGTTTTTACCCAAATATCAAAAGCTTCGTCATCTGTTTCAAAAATAGTAATCCAAAGTCTGTCTTTATCTAGTTTTAATACTTCGGTTACAAATTCCCAAGCCCAAGGTATGATTTCTTTCTTGTAGTAATCGCCAAAAGAGAAGTTGCCTAGCATTTCAAAGAAGGTGTGGTGGCGTGGAGTTCTTCCTACGTTCTCGATGTCAGAATCCTTGCCGCCTGCTCTAGCACACTTTTGACAAGATGCTGCTCTAGCTGGATCATAAGGTGATTTTACAATCCCTAAGAAAATAGGTAAAAATTGTAACATCCCTGCTGTTGTTAATAGTACTGTAGGGTTATCAGGCACAAGGCTTGAACTTTCTACAATAGTATGTTGGTACTTTTCTTTGAAAAAGTTTAAGTATAAATCTCTTATTTCGTTCCCTTTTAACATAATTTTTCCTCTAATTAGCTATTCATATAGTAAAATTATAATTCAAAGGTATAAAAAAAGAAACGAAAAAAACTTGTGGCAACAAAAAGCCGTCGATGGAGAAGCGACGGCAATCCACAACAGAAAATAGTGAGCAAACTTAACTAATAAAACAACACAAAGCACTCTCCTCTAACGAGAAGAAAAAGACCATTAGAAATAACAACTCCACCCGTATTCAAGGGTTCGTTTGTCGCTATTTCCTAATTAGATAAGCCCAAGAACTTTCTTATACCAAGAGAAAGTTTCTACTTCTGAGCCATTGAAAGTTGTTTTCAATTGTTGTTTCTTTAGATAGTTCTCAAATTCGTCATTAAAAGTTTGTTTCGATTTTTTTAATTCAGTTGCAGTTTTTAACATGATCGTTCCCCTCACACTTTCTAAATAACACTAAATTCTACTGTTTTATATATATCAATTATAAATTAATTGCGGATTTATCGAAACTTAACTTTGTACAGTTATTATACACTATTTGGACGGGCTTGACAACCCTTTTGTCAAATTTGTAACAAAATTTGAACTTGACTTTGATTTTTATGGTAAAATATAACCGTAAAGAATGTAAGAAAAAGAATTCCGGCTATCGAGCAGTCGGAGAAAAGAGGAAAAATGGTACCAGAAACAAAAAAATTCCAAATCGAGATTGGCGGAAAGACCGTAACAATCGAAACTGGAAAGTATGCACAATCAACTAATGGTAGTGTTACTGTAAGATGTGGAGATACTATGCTTTTCGTTCATGCTGTTGTAAGCAAAGAACCTAGAGTTGGTATAGATTTCTTCCCACTTCTAATTGATTATGAAGAAAGAATGTCTTCAATAGGTAGAATCCCTGGCGGTTATAACCGTTCAGAAGGTAAAGCAAGTGATAAAGCTATCCTTGTTTCTAGACTTATTGATAGACCTATCAGACCTTTGTTCCCAAAAGGGTACAGAAATGATATACAAATTGTAGCTCAATTATTCAGCTACGACCAAGCTAATCAGCCTGATACATTGGCAATGTTAGGTGCATCTTGCGCATTAATGTTGACAGGAGCTCCTTTTGAAGGTCCTATTGGGGCTGTTAGAGTTTCAAGAGTTGATGGTCAACTAGTTGCTAACCCAACTCACCAAGAAGCTGATAAATCAGATCTTGATATCGTTGTAGCAGGTACACATGACAGCGTTATCATGGTTGAAGCTGGTTGCAAATTCGTTTCAGAAGACGAAATTATGCAAGCTGTTGAATTCGCTCAAGTTGAAATTGCTAAACAATGTGAAGCACAAGTTGCATTCGCTCAAGAATGCGACGTTGTTCGTGAAGAATTCGTTAACCCATACGATACAACTGAACTTAAGAATATCATTCACGAAGTTGCTCACGATATGATTTTTGATGCTTATCATAACTTTGATAGAGCTTATAGACAACAAAAACTTGAAGAAGCTAAAAAGCTTGTAAAAGAAAGAATAGAAGCTCTTCCAGAAGACCATGCTATCAATGTAATGATGGAAGAAACTGGTATTGACTTTGTTGCAGAAGAATTTAAAGCTGCAGAAAAGAAAATCATGAGAGCAATGATTCTTGATGAAGGCGTTCGTGCTGACGGTAGAAAAGCTAACGAAGTTCGTCCTATCTGGTGTGAAGTTGGTGTTATTCCACGTGCGCATGGTTCTGCTGTATTTACAAGAGGTCAAACTCAAATTCTTTCAGTTGCAACACTTGCAGGTCCTGGTATGAAGCAAGAGCTTGATGGTGTTGATCCACAAACTGAAAAGACTTATATGCACAAATACATCTTCCCAGGGTTCTCTGTTGGTGAAGTTAAACCTTTAAGAGGTCCTGGTAGACGTGAAGTTGGTCACGGGAACTTAGCAGAACGTGCTAATATTCCTGCACTTCCTTCTCAAGAAGATTTTGGTTATGTAATCAGAGTTACTTCTGACGTACTTGAATCAAACGGTTCTACATCAATGGGTTCTACTTGCGGTTCTTCAATGGCATTGATGGATGCAGGTGTTCCTGTTAAATGTATGATTGGTGGTGTTGCAATGGGTATGATTACTGAAGAAGGTAGAGAACCTGTTGTATTAACTGATATCCAAGGTATTGAAGACTTCCTTGGTGATATGGACTTTAAAGTTACAGGTAATGATGAAGCTATTACAGCTCTTCAAATGGATATGAAGGCTAAAGGTATTTCTAACGATACTCTTAGACGTGCTTTACAACAAGCAAAAGAAGGTAGACTTCACATCCTAGGCGAAATGAGAAAAGCTATTACTCAACCACGTGAAAACTTATCTCCATTCGCTCCTGCGATTACTACAATGACAATTCCAACAGAAGATATCGGAACAGTTATCGGACCTGGTGGTAAGCAAATTAGAGCTATCATCGATGCTTCTGGAGCTGAAATTGATATCCAAGATTCAGGTGTAGTAACAATCACTTCTAATGACCAAGAAGGTGCTGCAATTGCTAAGAAGATGATTAGAGATCTTACTTTCAAGCCTGAAGTTGGAATGATTATCAAAGGTAAAGTTGTAAGAATTATACCTATCGGTGCTTTCGTAGAATTAGGCGGTGGTAAGGATGGTATGGTTCATATTTCTCAAATTTGCCAAGAAAGAATCGAAACTATTGAACCTCACGTTAATATCGGTGACGAAGTTATCGTTAAGGTTATTAAAATCGATGATAAAGGTAGAATCAACCTTACTATTAAAGGTGTTACAGAAGAAGAAAAAGCTTCTGTGTAAGACTTTTAAATATAGAATAGAGGATGGCTTTATACCATCCTCTATTTTTTTTGTCCCTATAAAATAATAGAGCCGAACAAGTGTCGGCTCGGGGTAAATTTTAAATCTCATGAATATAGAGAAGATTTTTTGTTGCTGATTTAAACTTTTTCAAGTTCGAAGTATTCAACAACTGTATCCATTACGTTTTCAAAAAAGAAATCTAATTCGCTATTTAATACTTGACTATGCTCTTTCTTGTTCTCCATTGCTAATTCGACAATACTCATGAGTGATTCTTCATTCATCTGCATATCCTATCCTTTCCTGTACTAGAGTCATTATGGATAATATATATATCGGCAGTTTTTAGTAAATCTTTAATGATTTGTCGAACTTTGTTACAATTATTTACATACTATAACCTCAACACAGAAGTATCACTGGCTAGCTTAATCTCAAAGGAAGAATTCTCTGGAATGTTTATTTCAGAACCTCTTTGAAAAATGCAAAGCAACGGGGCAAGACATAAGTCGGCTAGTTGAAGAAAGGCTCCGCCCAAATAATAACAAGGTCTTAAAGGGGCAACAATAGTTTCACAACTGTACTGGCACGGATCCTTATAAACTTTATCTATAGTCATTGTCCCGTTGTTTGCAAGATGAGCTAGGTTATTCATGTAATTTGGGGCACCTGATAGAAGCCCTCCCATTACATTCTTTTTACCCATTTTAGAAACGTAGGCTTCTATTGGGTATATTACATTATCAACTTTCATTTTATAGATAGCTAATTTTAAAGTGCTTGTACGCCCTGCAAGGCGTGGTGGTTTATTTTCAATAACTTCTCCAGTGAAAACAACGTGCGAAATTTTATCATTAGAAAAAATTTTTGTATCGGCTTCAAAGTCGATTCTAGCACCTTCTGGGGTATCTGAAGACATTGGTTGTAAGGATTTTACGTAGAAAGTGCTACCTTTTTCAAGCGTCATTGCTAATAGCTCTTTTTGTTCGATTTCTGGCGCTTTAAAGAAGTCATCTACATACATTAATCCTGATTGGGGTCCTAATCGTTCTTCTTTAAATAGTTCTTGTTCCATTGCGATAGTGAAATCATGGCACACAAGGGTGCACAAGAAAGCTATGATTAATTTCTTCATCATAAACATATTCCTTATAGTATTGGGGCAGTGTATATCTAATTAAGAGGGCTAACTCGCCATCTTACATATACAATTTATCCCAAACATATACGCAAAAAATCCTACGTTCAATGTATTGCATCAACGTTTTTTGAAGATAAAATGTCGCTTAAAGTTTTAGAATCTGAACAATTTTCTAAAGTAATATAGAATATTGCCTTGATTTTCTAGCTTTGTTTTGAAGTTTTCTAGATTTAATTCTACGTAATTATTTCTAGGATCGATTTCTTTTAGGCGTTCCATATATTCAATTGCCATTTGATAATCGCCGATTTCATCACGGAATCTTGCTAGTTTTTCTAATACAGTCTTGTTATTTGGTTCTAATTCTAAAAGACATTCAAAAAACTCGGTTGCTTTATTTTTGTCACCGATTTCTTCATATAAAAATGCTAGAGCTTCAACTACTTGGATATTGCTTCTGTTAATTTGGTAAGCATCCAAATACTCATTAATTGCAACTTCTTTTTCTCCACGTACTAGGTTGTATTTTGCCCAGTTTACGTGTTCTTGGAAGTAGTTCTCTTTTTTCTCGTGGATAAGTGCTCGCATTTGGAAAACTAATGGTGAGTTGTAGTTTGTTTTTTCATATTCATTTACAGTTTCAAGAGCATCATCGTACATTTCTTTTTGGAAATAGTATTGTGCTAATAAAGAATAATACTGTGGGAGCTTCTTTTCTTCCTCAGAAACTGTTTCTAAACCTTGGAATGCTTTTTCATTCTCGCCTAAATCCAAATATGCTCTGATTTTGGTTAAGTTTTCTTTTGTAATTTCAAGTGCTTTTTCTGGAAGAGATGCTCTGATGTATAAACCTGCAAGAAGTTCTTCTATATCAGCGATACCCTTAGTTTTAGCCTTTTCTAACACATCAATTGCTGCTGACATAAAATCAGTACGTTGATATAGTTCTGCTAATTTGATATATGGGTAAGCATCTGTTGCACCGTGGTCAATAATTTGTATAAACTCGTCGATGGCTTTTTCAGGTTTATCTAATTGTTCATAGATACTAGCCATAACAAGTCTACAAGTGATTATTTTATCTTCATCACCTTGGGTTGCATCAACAGCTTTTTTATAATCGTTAAGCGCATAAGTATAGTGTTGTTGAAGTATATTTAAGTTCCCACGATAAACATAATATTTAAATCTGTCGGAGTGTTCATACATACTCATTAATTGTTCGTGAGCCATGATATTACCTTGGTCTAAGGAAATTATTTTTAAGAAACAAGATTCAGCTTCTTCAGTTTTGTCTAAAACTAAAGAAACGTGTGCTAATCTGGTTAGTAAATCTATATCGTCTGTGTTATGAGCTAATTGTTTTTTGTATTCCAGATAAGCTTCATCATATCTTTCTTCTTCTTCAAATTGTTCGGCAATACCCATATCAAACTCCTATTAATTATATATATTTTGTGTTTTAGCGATACCATTCTTAAAATAGTATTGAATGGATTCTACAGATTTGTCAAGTACCGGTTTGAGCGTTTTTAATTCTTCCTCGTTGAATTTTTGTAGAACGAAAGCTTCTGATGGGATGTTTGGCTGAGGACCTATTCCAACTTTAAGACGTGAAAAGTCCTTTGTACCAAGGTGTTTTATAATGGATTTTATTCCATTATGCCCGCCGTCACTTCCATTTGGGCGGTATCTTAATTTCCCTAAATCTAATGACAAATCATCATATACTATGAGCAAATCTTCTACAACAATTTTATAATAATTCATTACAAGCTGAACGGCTTCTCCAGAGAGGTTCATATAGGTGGTAGGTTTTATTAACAAATAATCTTCAACACCTTTTATATTAGCGATGAATGCTCGTAGTTTACTTACTTCTTTGAACTGTACTCCAGAATCTAATGCAAACTTATCTACAACCATAAAACCTGCATTATGGCGAGTAAATGCGTAATTATTCCCAATATTCCCAAGTCCGACGATTAATTTCATATTTTTATCCTTATATATACAATTTTACAACAAATAAATACTAGTATACTGATTAGCTACCTTGAGGTTATGAAAAAACTATAAAAAACTTATCTTATAACTGGAGAGAATAATTATGAAAAAAATAATAAATGAAAAAAGTTCACATAAATTGGCTAAATTTTTAGAAGAAAAATCTTTACATAAAAAAGATTTTGCAGAAATGATTGGTGTAACGCTATCGTACGTTTATAACCTAATTGATGAAACAATACCTTTTTCAACAAGGAGTACTACATTGGAGCGTATTGCGACAGTTATGGATGTTATGCCAGAAGAATTTATTGAGTATAAAATCCCTCAAGAACCTATCCTAATTGATGATACTACAGAGTTTTTAAGAGAAAGAATTCGTAGTAAGAATTTAGATATTGTAACTTTCTTAAAATCATTTCCTAGAAAAAAGAGAATCCAGATAGTGGATATTCTAAGAGGAGCTTTGCCTTTACCTATTGACTATAAGGAATTGAAGCTTATTGGAACAACTGTCGGTTTAGAAGAGCAAGAGATTTATGACCTTTGGGAAACCAGAATCAAGCAGGTACTTGAAAGTTCCGGAATGAACATATATTCAAACTCGGAACTTATCAATGCAATGTTTAATTGTGCTAAAAAGCATTTATTATAGATCGTTGTACTGTGGAGTCATTTTGATGTCGTGGTGATATCTGTAATCATCGTCCAAAGCAGGATCTAAATAAATGAAAGTTTTACGAACAGCTTTGATAAAAGGCTTGCTGTGATAAGCTTTTTCTTCAATGTTCATAGCAGGAACGCCATTTGCACGAGATTGGTGGATAATAGCATCAGCTGCCATCATTTCAGAAAAGCCAGAGTTCATTATATAACTTGGATCAAGATACTCATCCGGAGTTACTTCTGCTTTTGCAATGCCTACGCTTAGTAAAACTACTGCTGATAATAATAAAAATTTTCTCATAACACCCATTCTTATTTTAAAAAACTATCTCTTACTTATACTCTTCTATTATAATCTTTTCGAGAGTATTAATCAAGTCCTTCTCCTCCACACGGGCGACAATTTCACCTTTTTTGAAAATATATCCTTCACCTATAGCACCCGCAATCCCAAAATCTGCATGTTTAGCTTCTCCGGGGCCGTTTACTGGGCAGCCCATTGTTGCAATTGTAATAGGTAGGTCTAGGTCTTTAAATCTTTCTTCGACTTGTTTTGCCAAAGAAATTAAGTCAATTTGTGTTCTTCCACAAGTTGGGCAAGAAACAAAATTAACACCTCTTTTACGTAGTCCCAGTGATTTTAGTATCCCCCACCCAGCGACTACTTCTTCAACTGGATTCTCTGTTAAAGAAACTCTGATTGTATCTCCTATTCCGTCGAAAAGTAGAGAACCAAGTCCAATGGATGATTTAATAAGTCCCATTTTGAGTGTACCAGCTTCTGTTACTCCCAAATGTAGAGGATAATCTGTTTTTTCTGCAATTAACCTATAGGCTTTTATTGTGGTAGGAACATCTGACGATTTTAAAGAAACTTTGATTAAATCAAAATCCAAATCTTCTAAAATTTGAATGTGTCCCATTGCACTTTTTAACATTTTTTCTTCAAGTGGAATATTTAATTCTTGGAGATTTTTTTCTAAAGAGCCTCCGTTGATTCCAATTCGAATAGGGGTTTTGTTTATTTTGGCAAGTTTAACGACTTTTTCAACGTTTTCTCGCTTCCCAATATTCCCTGGGTTAATGCGTAAGGCTGAAATCCCGTTTTCGATACAAGTCATTGCGAGTCTGTAGTCAAAATGGATATCTGCTACTAATGGCAATTTGCTTTTTTGTACGATATCTTTTATGCTTGCAGCCGCATCTTTGTTTAGAACAGCAAGGCGAACTATTTCGCAACCGTGTTCTGCTAGTTCGTCAATTTGCCTTAATGTGGCGGTAATATCTCTTGTATCAGTGTTACACATTGATTGGACAGAAACGGGGGCTTCTGAACCGATTTTGATGTTTCCTATTGTAATTTGTTTGGTTTTTCGTCTTTTTATCATATAATTAATTATAATACAAAATAGATTGTGAGAGTAAATGATGAAAATTGCTGTAATATCTGATATTCACGGGAATATGCAAGCCCTAAAAGCCGTAATGAAACATATTAAACGTCAACATTGTAATAAAATTATAGCACTAGGTGACTATGCAATGGCGGGACCTCAACCTGTTGAAGCTGTGGATTGGTTTATTAATGCGAAAGAGCAAGAGGAGTTTATTCTTATACAAGGAAATACCGACAAATTAATTACGGAGTTTGATGAAGGTGTTTTTGAAACTGTAAAATTAAAGTATCCTATTATGGCAAATGCTTTAAGAAATGATGTTGAGCTTTTGAACTGGCGTCATAAAGGGTTTTTGCAATCTTTACCGACTCAGTTGAATCTTCAATTTGGTGGCGTGAAATTTTTGTTAGTGCATGGTTCGCCACGTCGTAATAACGAAGATATTTTACCTGATACCCCAATGGAGTTAGTTGAGGAAATGATTGCTGATACTGATGCTGATGTAGTGCTTTGTGGACACACTCACATCCCTTGCGGGTTCCAAACTACTACTAAAAAAACTGTGTTGAACGTTGGCTCTGTTGGTCGCCCTTTTACAAGTGAACCCAAGGCTTGTTATTTAGTATTAACTATTGAGAATGGTAAGTTTATGGTTCAACACCATTTTGTAGAATATGATAACGAAGAAGCTGCGGCGCTTATGAGGGTTAGAAATTTTGAAGGCGCTGATAGTGTTGCTGATATTATTCTAAATCCAGATAAACGTCACGTTTAATATTGAGGTTTTGGCGCTTTGATTTTACCACGTTCTTTATATAGAACTTCCCAGTTGTTTTGTGAACGTCTGTAGTTCTGTATGGTTGCTTCCATACATTTGTTTACTAAAAGGAATAGTAGCGGAGTTAAGACGAAAATAGATATAACTGCTAGCATTAAGTGAGCAATTAATTTGCGACGTCTTTCTTCTGCAATACGAGCTTTACGAGCATCGTCTTGTTCTCTCAAGATTGAATTGATGATATCTTTTCTTTCTTGGATTGATAAGGAATCTAAGAATTCCTGATTGATTTCATCGATGTAAATGACGTATTTTTTATAACGTTTGTCACCATCAAGGTAATCTAGAGCTTGAATATATTCAGAATCCATAGTGCTAACAGGATATTCGCAAATTTGTTCTGTTACTACGGTTTTTTCGTTTTCTTGGTTAATAATGTCTTCAACCATTTGCTCTTCTTGAGCCGCAACGGTGTTGATACTATTTTCTTCTTCGTCAATGTATTCAGAAGTAGAATGTGCAAGTCTTTCGAGCTCTTCTTTAATTGATGAAGAATGTGGGAGTTCTACGCTTTTTTCTTCATTGTACGTAGGAGCGGAATGTCCAAGTTCTACTGTTTGATTTTCTTCAACTTCTTCTGGTGTAGAATGAGGAAGTTCTGGAGGTGTTTCTTCGTACCCCATCTCTGAGTTTATTTTATTTGTTAACTGGTTTAATAAATCCAAAGAGATATCGCCATCAATATTCATTACTAACTCATTGATGTCCATGGAGTCTTCTTTGCTTTTATTTGATTTTGTTGGTTTTATTGGTTGTTGAGGAGCGCTTTTAACAGAATGAGGAGCTTTTGGAAGAACTCTTTCTGGTTTTTTGATTGAATGCTCTGCTTGCGCAAGGTTGTTTATTGTGGCTTGCTGTGGCTTTGAATGTTCTAATTGAGGTCCTTGAACTTCTTCTGTTGGAATAGAATGTTCTAATGTGTTCACAGGTGGCTCTGTATCAAATGGAATTTGAACAGAATGTTCTAATTGAACGCCAGGAGTTAATTTTTCCATAGGAATTGAGTGCTCTAAAGTGTTTACTGGAGTTTCGTCATCCTGTGGAATTTTTATAGTATGTTCAAGCTCTATTCCTGGGGTTAATTTTTCCATAGGAATAGAATGCTCAAGTGTATTAATTGTTGGTGTTTCGTCCTTTGGAATGTTTATCGTTGGCATTTGTACTGCCTCAGGAGTAATTTTTTCCATTGGGATTGAATGTTCTATTTCTACAATATCTGGCTCATCATCCTCGGGTGGAGTTGGGCTTAATGGTGACTTTATTCCTGAATTTCCAAATAAATCGATGGTCGGAGGAAGAGGTTTTGTTTCTGTTTTTTCTTCCTCTTTTTGTTTAGATTTTTGTTCGGGTTTTATAAGAGGAGGAGGGGCATCATCTTTTTTAGCAGGTCCTGTAGGTTTCGCATCAGAGCTCTTTGAGGCGTTCGGGGTAGCTTTTCCCAAGGCGCTTGCAATCTGCTGCTGAATGAGTCTTATATCTATCTCATCATCAGGTATCGCAAAAGATTCTTTGTGAGCTTTTTCTCCTGCCAAATTATTGTTTCCTCTCTTCTTGTTTGTTATAAAATAATTATATAGTATATTTAGTTTTTAGGCAATGATGATGGAAATTTCTAGAGAGACATTAATTGAAAATATTAAAAATTTGAATTCAAAAAGCATTCTGGTGATTGGTGACTTAGCTTTAGACGAGATGGTATACGGCGATACTGAGCGTATTTCCAGAGAAGCGCCTGTCTTAATTTTAAGACATTCGTATACTAAACATATTTTAGGCGGAGCGTCAAACGCTGCTCACAACGCGTCAAAGATTAACGGTGGAAAGGTTAGTGTTCTTGGTGTTATTGGTAAAGATTACCATGCTGAACATATAAGAAAAGCTTTTACTGATGCGAATATTAATTGTGAATATCTTGTTGAAGCAGAAGATAGACCGACTATTACAAAATCAAGAATATCAGGTTCTTGTTCGCATTCTATAACACAACAAATAGTACGTATTGATACGCAATCAGATAAGCCGATTTCTAAGGAAACAGAAATTGCTTTGATAAAGAATATTGAAAAAGCTGTTCCTTTGCATGATGCAATTATTTTATCTGATTATCATATAGGGACATTGACACAAAACGTAATTAATATGGCACTAAGTGTTGCTAAAAAACACAACAAAATAGTTGTTGTAGATGCACAAAAAGATTTGAACAGGTATAGAGGTATAACTTCTATGACACCAAATCTTCCTGATACACAAGGTTATGTAAAGAAGTATCTCGAAACAAAACAAGATTTTCTTGAAGCTGGTAGAAAACTTATTGCAGATTGTGATGCAGAATATGTTTTAATAACCTGTGGTGAAGACGGGATGAGGGTTGTTGATAAAAAAGATTGCTATCATGTGCCTGTATTTAATAAATCAAAAGTTTTTGATGTAACTGGTGCTGGAGATACTGTTACTGCTGTTTATACATTAGCAATAGCAACAGGCTCAGATCCTGTTTATGCAGCTATAATAGGTAATATTGCGGCTGGTATTGTAATTAAAGAATTTGGTTGTGCGACAACTACAATTGACGCACTTCTTAAAAATATCCCGTCAAAAATAGTAGTTGAATAATGGAGTATTTGTAATGAAGTTAAGAAAAATTTTAAAAAAAATACATATTGTTGATATTTTGATTATTGTAACGATTATTGCGGCTCTTTTAGTTGGTTATATGACTTTCAAGAAGATTAGACAAACTTCTGATAAGCAAATTGTTTCAACATCACAAGTAGTATTCCATGTTTTAGTGAGAGGATTTTCATTCTCAGGTGCGGAGCTACCAATAAAACAAAATGACAAAAGCTTTATTACAATAAGAAATGTGCCTTATACAGAGTTGGATGTAAAAGAAGTTATTTATGGTCCAAGACAAACAGTAGTTACTGTGGGCAAAGATATAAAGGTTATTGAGGACCCTGCTTACCCTAATTTATATGATATGGTTGTAATTCTTGCGGATGAAGCAAAGATTACTAAAGATGGTGCTGTTGTTGGCGGCAATAAATTAAAAATAGGTTTACCTATTACTATTGAAGGTCCTGCTTATAAACTTAACGGAACTGTTTCAAATGTAATTATTCTTGAACAACCAAAGGAAAATAAATAATAAATGCTTATTAACAGTATTATACAGAAATTCCAAGCTATTCTATGTCCAATTGTAGAGAGTAGTAGGATTTTGAAATTCGTTGATAATATTATATTCTTATCAATATGTGCAACACTTCTAACGTCTGTTTTTGCACCATCGGATACAATTGGATATTTTGCAATTATCGGAATTTTCTTGACTATCGTGAAAATAGTGACATCTAAAGGTTTTAAGTTTGAATATTCAAAATTTGAATTCTGGTTAATATTGTATCTTTGCTTTGTTATTGTTAGTGTTGCAGGTTCATCGCTGTTTGCATTGAGCCTAAAAGGTTTTCTGAAAACGTTAATTTATCTTGGTTATTATGTTTGCTGCACTGTTTATTTAAAAGATCATAAGGCAGATATCCTAAAGCTTTTCGCAGTATTGGGATTATGTATTAGCACAGAAACAATTGTTGGCTTTTTACAAAACTCTAGCCATGTGTCTGCCCTTGCAGGTTGGCAAGATACTTCTGCTCTTAATCCTGAACAGGTTATGACAAGGGTTTATGGAACTCTCAAACCGTTAAATCCAAACTTATTTGGTGGATATCTTTTAGCGGGAGTGCCTGTTTTATATGGTGCAGTTGCTTTATTAGCAAGACGAAAAAATTATTCATTTATGGCGGCGGGAGTTGTATTGGCGCTGCTTGCTACTTTGGTTCTGTTTATGAGTGGTTGTAGAGGAGTGTATATTGCATTCCCTTTGATGTTAATTGTTCCGGCATGGGTATTGTTAAAGAAATGTTCAGAACAAATCAAGAGTTTATTATATAAAATCTATGCAGGGATTTTTGCTTGTGGTTGTTTTGTTGTGTTGGCTTTGACTTCTTTAAGAGCAAGGGTTTTGAGTATTTTTGCATTAAGAGGAGATAGCTCAACATCTTTCCGCTTGAATGTTTACCAATCATCTCTTCAGATGTTTAGGGATAATCCGTTTTTAGGAATAGGGGTTGGAAATCAGAATTTTAGAGAAACCTATGGCTTGTATATGAAGACAGGATATGATGCTCTAAGTGCATATAATATTTATCTTGAAACAGCGGTAGAAAGTGGTATTTTTGCATTGATAGCATTTGTAGGATTTTTATTCTATGTGATAAAGTCTGCTTTTAGTACAATTTTTTCAACCAAGAATATTGATAAAGCAATTATTTTAACTGTTGCATTGACTTCTATTGTAGGGGTTCTATGTCACGGGTTTGTTGATACAATATTCTATCGTCCACAGTTACAGTTTGTATTCTGGTTGATGATTGCAGTTGTAAGGACACTTGCAAAATAAGAAACCTGTCTTTTAATAATGGGACTCTAAGCTAAGCGTGAGAATGATGGCATAATTTTAGTGCTTTAACTATGCCCAGTCATACTCGAGCTTCGCTCGGGTATCCATACAAAATAATAGTCCCCCTTTAATTGAAGGGGGTTAGGGGGTTGTTTGATCATTTTGTAAAACATAAAGTCAAACCACTCTCTAAATCTCTCTCCAATTGAGAGAGACTTTTTAATCAAATGGATTCCCACCTGTCGGTGAGAATGACAGCATACTTCAAGTGCGCCTCGTCATACTCGAGCTTTGCTCGGGTATCCATACAAAAATAATTTAAAATTCTTACTCCCCTCTCCTAACAGGAGCGACCTGTGAGCAGAGAGTGAAAGCGTGAGCGTACTCGTTTATTGCGAACAGGTCAAGAAAGAAGGGTAGGGGTGAGGTGTTAATTTGTAACAACCCTGTAACAAAACAGCCAATGTAACGAAATGTAAAAACAATTTTTAAACCACCTCAAACCCAGCTATAATGCCCTATATGATATGATATGATATGATATGATGGGATGGGGGGATAGTATCTTACTTTTTACTTTCGAATCCTCTAATATTGATTTATCAGGAAAAAATAATTCTGATTGAAGATTAGGATTAAGGGAGAGTAGGATGTTAAGAAGAAAAGGATTTACTTTAGCCGAAGTACTTATTGCCTTACTATTGGTAGGTATATTAAGCTCAATATCGATACAGACATTGAGAAATAGAGATAACTCAGCAGAGTATGAAGCATTAAGAAATAAAGCAGTAACAAATATTCAAGGCGTAATGCATGAAGCATTATTTACTAAAAAAAGTAGTGAAATATTTGATGATAATTTTGAAACTCTTTGGGGAGAGGTAAATAAACGTTTATCTACAGATACAGGTTCAATAAAATCCAAAGATGGAGCAATAAATATTACAACATCACAGGTAATGCGTGATGCAGTAAATTATGCTTATACTCCCAAAGAGGGTAATTCACATGTAGCAGAAATAACTATTGATGTGAACGGAAGTAAAGCTCCAAACGAGGAAGGTAGAGATATTTACAAATATAGTATGGACAAATTTGGAAATATTCTTTTAGCAACTTTACCAGATGCC
>JAZUBR010000031.1:0-3800 GCA_045638625.1 Candidatus Gastranaerophilaceae bacterium | reverse complement strand
GAATCAGTTCGTAAGGTAATTGATGAGAACGTAGAACGTACATTTGGCGTATTCAGCTAATAACCAAGATTAAGCAAAAACAAATTTTCCTTATTCCCTTTTTTCCTTTAGTGCCACTTCTTGAGAAGTGGTTTTTCTTTTGGTGTAATATAGATATATGACTCCAACAACAATCAATAGATTCAAATATAATAAAAGAATATGGGAATATTTATCTAAAACAGAAGAAAATATCTCAACTTTTCATGTCCCAGGTGTAAGACCTCCTAAAACAACTGCGTCTGTACTTGAAATACAGGGTAAAAAGATTGGTGGAGAAGAGATATTTTCTTATATTTTTAAGGATAATCAATTAAATAATCTTGGTAGTGAGACTTTTTATTCAGATGGTTTTTGTAAACGCATACGAATTACTGACTCTAAGTTTGTTTCTGAAAGAAAAAGAGTGTTAGACCTTTTTTCTAATGAGGGATACGTTTCTTCTGGTATAAGAGAAATAAGAAGTGACAAGTTTCTTGATTCAACCTTAATAGAGAGTACTAAAACAATGTTTGAAGTCATAAAAAAACATTTTGAGCTTAAGTCGGAAAAGGTTTTTCAGACCATGATAAGAGTAAAAAAAGAACATGATATGGACGGTAGTGCTAAAGTGCAGCAAGATGTAAAACAAATTGAGAGTGGAAAAACTTCGGACACGATTTGGGCAAAAATCTTAGGCAACCTTAAAAAAGACGGTTCTTACGAATTAAAAGAAATTACATCTTCTAACTCTATTTCTTTTAATACTGCAAAATTATTTTACCCTCTGCTATTTTTAGAGCGTACAGATATATTAAAGGCTCTTTATTCACATATTACAAGGCAAAAAAGCGTTGCTGATATTGCTCCGGAGTTAATTTTATATAACAATACAACACCGAATCTGTCTGAATGGCATAAATCTATTGCTGGATACGCAGAACGCTCAAACACAAAAATAGGTATTAATTTAAACGTTAATACTTCAGAAGGAGGTCCTAAAGATAGGACACTTGTTGATTTAATCCAGACTTTAGGGCACGAGTGTGAGCATGCATTTACGCAATATGTTAATATCCAAAGGGCTGGATTGATGAATTTGAAAGATAAAACTCCAAGGTCAATAAAATTTTATGATGAAATTACGACTAGATTTGGTAATTTACCCAAAGGGTCACTTGAATATAAACAAGCAGAAGAATATTGCAATGATATTAATGAATATGTTGAAAAGGTCTATAACAAAGATGGTTCAATAAATCAAAAAGGGCATTCTTCGTTAGCTTCTGAGATAGATGCAAATAAAGCTGGGGAAAAATTACTATATGAATTCTTATCTTCAATAGAAGTTTGGGAAAAGAATTTTGACTTACTAGGTGAAGAGTTTATGTTTATTGGTTAGTTCTAGTTTGAAAAAAATATTTAAGTGGTATAATATCCCATAGAGACGATGAATAGCGAGGAAAGGAAACTATGGAAAAAAACGAGTCAACTCTTGGAATATTAAGACACTCTACTTCTCACATTATGGCACAAGCGGTTCAAAACTTATTCCCACAGGCAAAATTGGCAATAGGTCCATCAACAGATACCGGATTCTATTATGATTTTGATTTAGTAGATGGATATACGTTCACGGAAGAAGACTTGGTTAAAATTGAACACGAAATGAAACGTATTGTTAAAGAAGACCTAGTTTTCGAACAAGTATCTATTCGTGACGTAGAAGAACAAATCGAAGAATTTAAGGCTGAAGGTGAAATCTATAAAGCTGAATTGTTAGAAGAACACAAAAATGATTCTCCAACTCTTTATTTAACAAAGACAAGAGACGGAAAAATTTTATTCAACGATTTGTGTAAAGGTCCTCACCTAGAATCTACTCGCGATATCAAAGCGTTTAAGCTATTAAAAGTAGCTGGAGCTTATTGGAGAGGCTCAGAGAAGAATAAAATGTTGCAACGTATTTATGCAACAGCTTTTTGGACTAAAGAAGAGCTTCAAGATTATTTAACTTTCTTAGAAGAAGCTGAGAAACGTGACCACAGAAAACTTGGAGCTAAGTTAGATTTATTTTCAACTAGAGAAGAATTGGGTGGAGGTTTAGTCCTATGGCATCCAAACTTGGCTATTGTAAGAGAAGAAATAGAAAATTATTGGAGAACTGAACACAGAAAACGTGGTTATGTTATTGTAAATACTCCTCAAATAGCTAAGTCTAAGCTTTGGGAAATTTCAGGTCACGCAGACCACTACAAAGAAAATATGTTCTTCTTACAAAAAGATGAAGATAGTGACGATCAATATGTTGTTAAACCTATGAATTGTCCTTTCCACATCTTGATTTATCAATCAAATAGATACTCTTACCGTTCATTACCTTTAAGAATGGCGGAATTAGGTACAGTTTATAGAAAAGAAAAATCAGGCGCATTATCTGGTTTAACAAGAGTTCAAGGCTTTACTCAAGATGATGCTCACGTATTCTGTACTCCAGAGCAATTAGTTGATGAAATTAATGCTATCATTGACTTTGTTGCTGATACAATGGCTATATTCAAGATGGATTTTGAAGTTGAATTATCAACAAGGCCAGAAAGCTATGTTGGTGAACTAGAAAACTGGAATCGTGCAGAAGCTGGTTTAAGAGAAGCTATGGATAGACGTGGTCTAGCGTATGAAGTTAATGAAGGTGATGGGGCGTTCTACGGTCCAAAAATTGACTTCAAAGTTAAAGATGCTTTGGGCAGAACATGGCAGTGTGCAACTATTCAACTTGATTTCAACCTTCCTGAAAGATTTGACATTAAGTACCAAGATAAAGATGGCGCATTAAAGACACCTGTAATGCTTCATAGAGTTATCTTTGGCTCAATGGAACGTTTCCACGGTATCTTAATTGAACATTACGCTGGCGCATTCCCTGTATGGTTAGCTCCAACTCAAGTTTCTAT
The DNA here is from genome assembly GCA_045638625.1 of Candidatus Gastranaerophilaceae bacterium. Lineage (GTDB taxonomy): Bacteria > Cyanobacteriota > Vampirovibrionia > Gastranaerophilales > Gastranaerophilaceae > CALUTH01. Next base: position 828 of record JAZUBR010000031.1, on the reverse strand, counting down.
CGTTCCTATTTCAAATGAAAAACACGCAGATTTTGCAGAAGAAGTTTATAAGAAATTCTTATCTCTAGGTATTCGTGCTAAGCTTGATGACCGTTCAGAAAGTATGAATTATAAGATAAGAGAAGCGCTGCAAGACAAAAAAGTTCCTTATGTATGCGTGATAGGTGACAGAGAAATCGAAGCTAATTCAGTAGCAGTAAGGAAACGTAAGGTTGGACAAGTTGGAACCTTTACTGTAGACGACTTTGCTAACCAAGTGCTAGAAGAAATTAGAACAAAGGCAAATGATTAATATAAGCGGGGCAACCCGCTTTTTTATTTCTTATATTTGTGAGAAAATAAGGTAGATAGGGATATTTGAAGGAGTTTTGCTCTTTAATGTCTAAGTATAGACCATATATAACAGATGATGGCTCAATAGGGCTTTTCTCAGGGGATGTAAATGATGTTTTTCATTCCCGTTATGGTGCTCTGACTGAAGCTTATGAGAAATTTGTATTGCCCTCTGGTTTTGATAAATATCTGCAAGATTCACAACAATTGAATGTATTAGATATCTGTTATGGAATTGGGTATAACACAAAAGCTTTAATAAATGAAATTTTAAATCAAAAATTAAAAGATAAAAAAACTTATATCGATTCAATACATGTTGATAAAAATATTGATGCAGATAGTAACTATATCGATACGAGTGATGTTGATAATAATAACGATAAAAATAGTTTATTATCTAGTGATTTAAATATTGCTGATGATTTTGATAATGATTTGAACTGCTCACAAGATAAAAGGTTTAAAGATGAAAATAATTTGAATAGATCACAT
>JAZUBR010000030.1:0-9232 GCA_045638625.1 Candidatus Gastranaerophilaceae bacterium | reverse complement strand
AGTCAATGATAGTAATCTCGCTTGTGATGCTGCCATTCCCATTTGTACGGTCGTCCTTTGTTTCCCTTGTGTACTCATGTTTACGGCACATTTTAATGCTTTCTTTAACTTTTTAAGAAAAATTGTTACATTTCGTTACATCGTATAAGAAGGACGTTAAATATTTTCACCTCACCCTTCCTCCCTCTCCTGTTAGGAGAGGGAGGAGCTTTACATTTAAAACATCCTTCAATCTAGTTAGTTTACATGTAGAGTGATACAAAGTTTTCTTATTTTTGCACTTCTTGCTACTATCTCCTCTAGGGACAAACCTATTTCATCTACACTTTCTTCAGGTATTCTTTTATCTAATAAAACTTTTATTATTCTATAATCTTTCAAGTCCAGAGTTTTTCCTATATACATAAACTTCTCCTCTAGAAAAAAATATCATGCCAGCTAGGCAATTGATATTAACCGACTAGGTAATCAATGGCTTCAAAGTCTTTATTTACGTTTAGAATTTTACAAACCTTAATACATATATGTGTTAAATTAAATGTATGGCAAAATTAATACCCTTACATATTCACTCAGAGTTTTCTCTGCTAGACGGAACAATAAGAGTCGGAGATTTGGTTAAATACGCTGTTGCAAATGAATTACCTGCAATTGCGATTACTGACCACGGAGTAATGTATTCTGCCATAGAATTCTATGAAAAAGCAAAAGAAGCTGGTATAAATCCGCTTATAGGCTGCGAATTTTATGTGCATAATGGAGATATCACAGTAAAAGATGCCTCCAATAATCCACTATACCACCTTATTTTAATTGCAAAAGATGAAAAAGGATACGCAAATCTTATAAAGCTCGTATCAACCGCTTGGTGTGAAGGGTTCTATTACAAACCTCGTATTAATTTTGAACTTCTACAACAGTACCACGAAGGGTTAATCTGTACTTCTGCTTGTCTTGGGGGAGAAGTTCTAAAGCATCTAACAAGAAATGATAAAGACGCAGCAAGAGAAACTGCCATTAAATACAAAGAGCTATTTGGAGATGATTACTACCTAGAACTTCAAGACCACAACCTTGAAGAACAAAAGCGTACAAACCCTGAGCTTATAGCTCTAGCCAAAGAACTTGGCATCAAAATGATTATTACAAATGACTCTCACTATCTAAACAGAGAAGACGCTGATGCTCAAGACACATTATTATGTCTACAAACCAATGCAGATAAAAATGACCCAAATAGATTTAGTTTCCCGAACAATGAATTTTATGTAAAATCCAAAGAGCAAATGCGCCAAGCATTCTCATGGATGGATGAAGTTACGTTTGAAGAATGCTGTACTAACACAGAAGAAATCGCTAACAAATGCCATGTCAATATTGAGCTAGGGAACGCACCACTTCCTCACTATGAAGTTCCAGAAGGACACACAAACGAAACTTATCTAGAACAAGTTGTTTACGAAGGTATCAAAAAGCGCTACGGAGAAATCACTCCAGAGTTAAAAGAGCGTGTTGATTATGAGCTTAGGGTAATCAACAAAATGGGATTCCCTGCATACTTCTTAATCACTTGGGACTTTATCCACTTTGCAAAGACCCACGGGATTCCAGTAGGTCCTGGGCGTGGTTCAGCAGCTGGTAGTGTTGTTGCTTATGCACTTGAAATCACGGACCTTGACCCAATCAAACACAACCTATTGTTTGAAAGATTCCTTAACGAAGAACGTTTCACAATGCCCGATATAGATATCGACTTCTGTATCGAAAAACGTCGTCAAGTTATTGACTACGTTGTAGAAAAGTATGGTGAAGACAGAGTTTGTCAAATCATCACTTTCTCAACTTACGCACCTAAAGCAGCATTCAAAGGTGTCGCTCGTATTCTAAAAGTTCCATTTGCAGAAAGTAACCGCTTGACAGGTTTGATAGAACCTGCAATAGAATTAGCAACAAGCGTAAACCCTAAAGCGAAATGGATTAGAGATGCCCTACAAGTTGACGGCAGTGAACTCAAAAAGCTATATGATGAAGATTATCAAATCTTAAATCCAGAAACTGGAGAAAATGTAAGCTACAAAAAACTTATTGATATGGCTTGTGCCATTGAAGGTTTAAAGTGCGGTACAGGTACTCACGCTGCAGGGGTTATCATATCTCACGCACCATTAGACACCATCATTCCAGTGCAACCTTCAAAAGAAGGCATCGTTCAAACTGGTTACCCACCACACGAAGTAACCGAAGTTCTTTCCCTTTTAAAAATGGACTTTTTGGGATTAAGAAACTTAACTATGATTTATAAAACGGTGGATTTAGTAAAAAAACACCGTGGTATTGATGTTGATATAAATAACATTCCTTTGGACGACCCTGAAACATATAAAATGCTAGTACGAGGAGAAACTATCGGGGTATTCCAGCTTGAATCTCAAGGGATGATGAACCTTGTAAAACGACTTAAGCCAGACGTGTTTGAAGATTTGGGTGCGTTAGTTGCGCTTTTCCGCCCTGGTCCACTCGGTTCTGGGATGGTTGATGAGTTCGTAGCTAGAAAACACGGTATCAAAGAAGTTACCTACGCACACCCACTTCTTGAACCTATCTTAAAAGACACCTACGGGACAATCGTTTACCAAGAACAAATCATGCAGGTTTTCCAAACTCTTGCAGATTACTCCCTTGGTCAAGCGGACATTGTTCGACGTATGATGGGTAAAAAGAAAATCGAAGAGATGCAAAAGCAAAAAGGAAAGTTCATTGAGCTAGCATCTACTCGTCACGATATGAAACCTGAAGATGCAACCACTCTATTTGAACAAATAGAAGCTTTCGCGTCATACTGTTTCAACAGGTCTCACTCTGCAGCATACGCCTTTGTTGCATACCAAACTGCGTACTTAAAATGCCACCATCCTGTTGAATATTTATCAGCATTGTTATCAAGTGTTGCGGACAACAAAGACCAAACACAGCTCTATATAGAAGAAGCTCACAGATACGGTATCAAAGTTCTTCCGCCAGACGTTAATAAATCATTCCTAGAATACGCTCCTGACGAAGAAAACATAAGATTTGGGCTTGCTGCAATCAAACAAGTCGGCGAGCCAGTATGTGAAGCTATTATCAAAGAACGGACAGAAAATGGTGAATTCACAAGCATATTTGACTTCTGTAAACGTGTTGATGCAAAGTTTGTAAACAAAAAATCTCTAGAAGGTTTAATCAAAGCCGGAGCTTTCTCTACAATAGAACAAAGTAGAAAACAGCTTTTTGATAACATAGAACACATCCTTGATGTTACCTCAAAAGAAGCTCATGACAGAGCTGTAGGACAAGTTAGCCTTTTTGCAGCATTAGGTGGCGAAGATTCTTTCTCAAACGCTCAATACCAATTGGCAGGTAGCGCAGAAGAGTTTACAGATAAAGAAATCCAATTGCTAGAAAAAGAGTTTTTAGGTTTCTACGTAACATCTCATCCTCTTTTCTCTATTAGAGACAAGCTTCCATTCTTGATGACACATCATATCTCTCAATTACCTGAGTGCAAAGAAGAGGAAGAAGTTACAGTCTGTGGATTAATAACAGCGACACGACAAATTCCTACCAAAAAAGACCCTACAAAGTTCTTACGTTTCGTCACATTAGAAGATTTGTCAGGGAAAGTTGATTGCGTATGCTTCCATAAAAAACTATGCGAAGTAGGAGAGTTCTTACAACCAGATAACAAAGTTGTTATTACAGGGAAAGTTCAGCACAGAGATGACCAAGTTAGTTTATTAATTAACAATGTTCGTTCAGTGGAAAACTCTAATATCGTAACTCTACAACTTAAAAGAGAAGTTAAGTATGAAGAGCTTTGCGCAATGAAGAACATCTTAGCAAAACACCACGGAGATGACCCTGTAATGTTTAAACTCCCCGATTTGGATGGCTACAGTCCTAAGATTTTAACCTCTCCAACTTTCTGGGTTAATTCTACTAACGATTTGGTCAACCACATGAATCAGTATTTCGCAAATGAGGTTGATATCTCTATCCGTTCCTTAGACCAACCTTTGGAAGTTTAAGTTTAGTTCCGATATCCCATTCCTGCTCTATAACCAGAAATACTATAGAGTAAGGGTAATGCTGGCTCAATCCACTTCAACCCAGATAATAAAGATACTGTTGCTATATCATCGGCGTGCAATCCGATGTCGAGAGCCTCTGGAGTCCTATGAGTTTGTTCTTTTGAGTGTAGCATCGGACAAATCAATTTATTTGAAACAGTATTTGCAATTTTAGACCCTCCAACAACACCAGTAAGAATAATCCCTGCCGTCATCCCTATTGCACGAGCCCATTTTGATTTGACATTTGCTTTTTCTAACCCAAATAATGCCGCACCCGCACCAACATTACACAAGAAGATATTTGCTAAATACTGATACATTCCTTCATGGATTTTATCAGGAATACGTTTTTTATAATCATCTCTCATTAAAGCATCCGCAGCAACACCGCCGGCAACACCTCCTATAACAGGAACAGCTCCATATACAGATAAGTAGCCAATTTCTGAAAAAATATCTTTAGACGATATATTCTCTGGCTTTGGTATCAAGTTATTAATAAATTCTCGCTCATTTGAAGAGGTAAATCTTTTTATTATTTTCTTCAGATTATCAAATGAAATAGGCTCTTGTTTGGCTTTGGTTAAAATATTTGTAATAGTCTCATTTTGAGGATTTGAATTTAAAAATTTATCAATAATTTGTGAATTATTATTTCTTATTTCCTGCAATGATTGGAGAGGAGGACGCTTTGCTATTTTAGATGCTATTTGCGGAGCCGCAATAGCACTTGCCATAGTTAGAGCAAGAACAATCCCCTTTTTTATCGCTAGTTTACCAGCTTTTTTCTTATTTTCACTTTTTGTCATCGTCTCATAGGTATCTGCTGCCCAATAAATCCCCCCTGCAGAAGCCATCACTTTAGGCATTGATTTATTAAATTTCGAAATTAATATAGGTTGGTCAATAAATTTTGCAAACACTTTAATAGAATTAAGCATTCAAACTCTCCATTTGCAAATTTTCTCTTGAACACTTATCTGTTAAGATTGAAATTTTATCGATCAACTCTTTATCAATTACATGTTCAATCTTACAAGCATTTTTATCTGCAATTTTTTCATCCACCCCTAAAACTTTAACAAAAAAGTCCGATAAAACCTTATGAGTATTCACAACTCTTTTAGCCTCTTCAATACCTTTTTGAGTAATCCTTATACCTTTTCGCCCTTCATATACTATTAAGTCCAAATCTGCTAATCTTATCAAAGCTTCTGACACAGAAGCCCGAGACACGTGGAAATGATTTGCTATATCAATGGCTTTAATTTCATTATTATCTAGTATGTGATTATATATAAATTCTAAATAGTCTTCCAATCCTGATGTTATCATTTGTTAGGCTCCCCTTACAATATAATTAACCCCATTGTAAGGTTAACCTAACAAATTGTCAATAATAAAGTTTTGTAAAAGATTATTTATAAAAAAGCAATTATAATCTTTAGGCACGTTCTTTCAAGTATGAATATTCATAATAACAATAATTCTCCATTTTTTGGGGTTAATCCAAATTCTCCAATGCTCAAATTTACGCCAAAGGATTTTTACGTAAATATTCGTGGGTATGGGAAGAATAAAGAATGGGCTGATATCGTAATCAAGACAGCAGATTTGGGCTCTAGCTTGATTAGAAGAGGAACTAGCGGAGAAAATGTTCTAAAAATAATCACGAGCGGAGTAAAGCGAGCAAACAAGCAAGAGTTTGGAGAGAAAGCTGCAAATACAGGGATTTTAAGAGTAACTAGAGATAATTGGATGGCACAAGTTTCTGACGCAATGACAGAATACATTATCCCAAGATACAAATCTTACGCCGAAAGAATAAAATCTGTTATCGCCAAACCGCTTAAAGCACCAGAAAAAAAGCTTGCAATGACACGCCCAGACGAAAAATATCCTGAATTAATCCACGGAGAACCTTTATATATTAATCAATCATTAGACTATAGTTTAAAAAAATTTCAAGAACTTTTTCCTAAATATATCAAGAATGATGTTAAACCAGAAGATTTGGAACATATTAACTCAACTATAGCAGAAATCCGTTGGATACTCGCTCACGCAACACCTTGGCAACGAGGAAGTGATGCAATCGCTAACGTATTTATGAGAGCAATGTACAAAGCAATGGGTATTAAAACCTACCCACTTGCCAAAGGCGTATCTCTCGACTTGCAAGCGTACTGCACTGAATTAAACCAGTATAAAAAAGATTTTGTAAATTATTTCCAAAAAGCCCCAACAATTGCAGAATAAGTTCAACACACGAACTTTATTTTATAATGAAATATTTTCTATCTCTTCTAAACTCTTCCCTTTAGTCTCTGGAACTATGTAACGTACAAACAATAAAGACAGTACACAAATAAATGCAAAAATTAAGAACGTAAATGTTCCGCCAAGAGCGTCTAATGATATAGGGAAGAGAAACGTTACTATGAAATTAAAAACGAAGTTGGAAATAATTGCAAAACTCATTGCCTGACCTCTATACCGTAGAGGAAACACCTCTGATATTAAAAGTAATGCAACAGGCCCAAGGGACATCGAAAAAGAAATAATATAAGTTGTACATGCAATCACTGCAAGATACTTTATAGCAGAAATATCCAATGCAAATGCAATTGAAAGTAGTAACAAACTTATAAACATACCTGATAAACCAAGATACAATAAAGGTTTTCGCCCCCATTTATCAACAAAAGCAATTGCAATAAATGTCATTAAAAAATTTATTAGCCCAATAAATATTGTAATAAATAGAGAATCTTGATTTGAAGAAACTCCTAAGTTTTTAAAAATTGTCGGTGTATAATAAATTATTGCATTAATCCCCGTGGCTATTTGAGCAAACATTATTCCTATCCCAATAACAAAGGGGGTAACCAGTTTTTTATTAAATTTAAACTTTTCTTTCTGTGAAGATAGAGTCGCTTTAATCTCTTCTAGTTCTGGTTCTATATCTTCTGTTTCTATTATTAACCTTAAAGTCCTTCTAGCTTTTTCTGAATACCCTTTTAGCAAATACCATCGAGGAGTGTCACCTTGTATAAGCATACCAACAAGGAGTAATAGAGCAGGAATCGCTCCAGCAAATAGCATTAACCTCCAGTTTAGAGACGAAGTTGCGCATAAAAAATTAATTACATACGAAAGTAAAATTCCAAGAGTCACTGCAATCTGATAAAAAGAAACCATTCGCCCTCTTTTTTCTTTAGAAGAAATTTCACTAAGATATAATGGACCCGCGAAACTTACTATCCCAACTGCGCTACCTAAAAAAACTCTTGATAATATCAACTGAAATATCGTATTTGAAACCGCACAGAAGACAGAACCTAATAAAAATATTAAAGCAGATAATAAAAGAATTAGTTTTCTTCCAATCTTATCAACTAAAAAACCATTAACTAATGCCCCGATAACCGCACCAATAGAAACGGAGCTCACAAGTAACCCTGATAATTCAGAAGACATTTCAAAGGTTTGTTCAATATAAAGCATCGCACCAGAAATTACGCCAGTATCAAACCCTGATAATAAACCACTCAACGACGCAAACAACACCATTGAATATAACCAAAAACTCTTTCTCATAAGAATATTAAAAAGCAGTTTTATATAATTTGCAAGAGGACTAAAATAAAATTTGCGGCCGGAGACTCTGCCGAGCAAAACGATTAAGTATCGTTTTGTGAGAGGTGAGAACCCGTTTGTAATTTAACATACAGAACAAGATATAATTAACTATGAGATGGAGATTACAACTAATATTTGATACTACTTAAACATTTTCCCAACATTCTTTTATCATTTTTAATTCGCTTGATGTTAGGATTTTAGTATTAGTTTTTTTTCTAATTCTTTTATATTTTTTAGTATTAATTTTCTAGCTTTTAAGTTAAAAGCTCCCAAGTTCTCTCTGCCATTACATATTTTTTTATTTCTATATTTAGGATTATCTCTTATAGACAATATCCAGGATCTAAAATCTAAAAAAGGAATTAGTTCTTCATGTCCAGACTTTATTAGATTTATCATTGATTTATCTTTCCTTACTACAGTACAAACCCAACAACCAAAGCGAGCATTACCATATTTTGATTCATTTTCAAATTCTTGAAATTGACATGATGCATCGTTATATATTTTTAATAATTCGTCTCCATTAATGCTAAAAGGTTCGCTTTTTAATAATAAAGTTTTCCAAATATCGCTTAAGTCAAAATTTATTATGGGAGAGTATATTATAGCTTTTTTATTACCTGTTTGTTTTAGATATTTCTCTGCTATTACATTTTTATTAATAGTTTTGTTACGTTCTCGGCTTTCTTGTTTTCTAACCCCTAGTAAAATAGTTATTTGTTGTTTTTGCCCCAGTAATTTTATATATTCATTGATTGGATTAATTCTTAATCGATCAGTGCACCATCTAAATTTGTATGTTGGAGTTGGATATCCTTTGCCAATTATCTTTACCCAGAAACTATTTTTAGTAGAATGAGTAAGGATTTTTATATTAATTGGTATTTGATATTTTAAACACTCTTCTCTTAAATTTTTTAATATTTTCTTTGCATAGTTATTTATTATAGGATTTTCTATATTTGTATCACAATATATAATAGTCACTTTCTTATGGTATGTTTCTAACTGCCGTAATGCTAAAAACACTAATTTTACTACGGTAGAAGAATCTTTTCCACCGCTATAACCTATTATCCAGGGATTAGAATCTTTTAAATATTCTTGTTTTATTTCATTTATAATTTTATTTATCATTTATAAATATCTCTAGGATTTGTTTAAATATATCTTTTTTTAAACATATTTTTCTTATTTCGCTTTTTAAATCACTTTGGATTCTTTTTAATTGTTTGGAAGTTAGTTCTTTGTGAATTGATTTTAATAAAATTATAAGGGCAAAAAGAATAATGAATAAAAATAAAAATATTACTATTACATGACAACAGCAATATGCTTTAGAAAATACATAAAACGGAAAAAGAACTAACACAGCTAAAAGCACATCAATAACCATAGATATCATATATCCATTTAATCTGATATCTTCCGACTTGATAGTTAAATTATTATCATTATCAATTAATATATAA
>JAZUBR010000029.1:0-173391 GCA_045638625.1 Candidatus Gastranaerophilaceae bacterium | reverse complement strand
CAAGCCATCCAAGGTTAAGCTTGCATCGGCTCCATCTACATTCAAGCTTGTTCCTGTACCTATTGTTACTTCGGTTTCTTTATTTACTGTGCCGCCGATTAAGTTTAATTTTGTTCCGGTATTTGATAGGGTTAATTTATTTGCGCTTGTATCACTAGTAATTGAAGCTGTTGTTGTTTCACCATTATTAATATTTAAAGTAGATACGTTTGATAAATCAACATTACCTCCAGAAATTGAAGAACCAACTGCAAGATTCAATACACTGTTGTCCAGATAAACATTACCAGAAGACTGAGTAAATATAGCTCCTACACCGTTTGAAATATCTGTTAAGTATAAATTACCTGACCCAATTGATAACGTTCCATCCCAAACATCTGCAACAACACCATCTTTAGCAAGTCCATCAAAGTATAAATCCCCGCCTGCAACATTCAATGTTGAACCAGTTTGAATATTTATACCTACCTCGGAGGCAACTTCTGAACCAGAACCTAGATTCAAGGTTGAATTATTCAAAACTAAAGCACCTTTTGAAGCATCTAACTTTGAATTTAAGCCTGTTTCTAAATTAGATAAAGTTAATGTAGTAGTTGCCTCACTCATTATAACTTTACCATCCCAAGCATCAGAAGAATCCAATGTTAAAGAAGCACCTGACAATGTTAATTGGGCATTTTCTCCAATACTTAAAGCAACCGCCTCTCTGATATCAGAACCCGCACCTAATGCTATTTTGGTATCTCCAAGCAAATTAATATTACCTTGTTCTGCCTTCAATATACCAACAGGTTTTGCATCATAGTCTTGAAGATTAAGAGTACTGTTAGTTCCTAGCAACTCAACTGTACCTAACCAAGTATCGTCAGTATCATCAATCGCAACAGAAGATGTCCCAACTTTTAAAATAGAACCTTCTGTTAAATTAACGATTGTTTGAGCAAGAATATCACCACTAGAGACTTCTAATGTAGAGTTATTAGTCAAATTCAAGTTGTTTGCAGAATTATCAGTATTAAGAGATATGCTGTTTGTAGTTGAACCATTGTTGATAGACAATACTGACTCTTCATTCAAAGTAATATTTGAACCAGTAATAACACCACCGTTAGAAACTAATGATGAATTTTCATTAAGAGTAAATGTAGTATTTGTAATTGAGTTAGCAGCGGTAAGAGCAGAATTTGTCATACTAATATCGCCACCAGAAACAGCCCCATTTGCTGTCAATGTAGAATTTGTGAATGTAGAAGACCCATTATCGTGTGTATAAGAATTGATAACTAAACCTGTTGCTGTTAATCCCCCTGCATTTTTGACTGCACCATTAATTGAATCAGCATAATCCCCTGCAGAATTTAACACAACATTTGTTCCTGCTTGGATATCTAGAGTAGAACCAGCACCTAATTCAACAACAATTGAATCCGCAATACCAGTCCCTAAAGTTAAAATTGAATTATTATCAACCTTTAAACCTCCTGCATTAATTGCATCTGTTGAGTTAAGAATAAAATTAGAATAAACATTTGCCTGACCAGAATTTTGGACATAAGTACCAGTTTTATTTACGCCCGCAAAATTAACAATACTACCATTGTTTGTAAAGGCACCTGCTAAAATATCTCCAGCATTTAAAGTAACGTTTCCACTTCCTGCAAGATTTACTATTCCAGAAAAATCTACAACAGTTGATGCATCTACTACAGAGCCCGCTAATAAATCTAACGTTGTTCCATCAGAAACAGTAAGAACATTATTAGTATTATCTAATAACATTATCTCTGGATTGCCAGATGTCAACAAAGCTGCATTGGTAGTCTTGTTATTGAAAATTATTCCACCACCATTGCTTAGAGTAATTGCAGCATCTCCAAGAGTTGCATCACCATTAACAACACTACCTTCATTTAAAGTAAGTGTATTTGATGTGATATTTAGATTTCCACCTGTTTGTGTGTATTTTGAAGTATCGGATGTTTCTTTTGCAATGGATAGATTTAAAGTTCCACCATTGTTTGTAATATTACCAGCCCAATTGTCATTAGAATCAATACTTACAACAGAATCTTTATCGATAACTAAATTTGAGCTACCATTAATAGCTAATTTAATCCCTGATACAATATCATTGTTATTCAATGACATTGTACTACCATTTAAGTTGATTGCTCCGCCAAGAATTGAATCTTTTTCAGAAACTGTATAATTTGTATAATAAATATTTGTAGTACCACCAGCAATAGAAAGAGCCGCACCATTTTCATCTTTTGATACGAAATCAAATATATTCAATGTCCCTTCATTAATTGTAATATTGCCAGCCCAAGTATCTTTTGAGTCATCTGTAGTTGCATCAATGGTTAATTGTCCACCATCAACGAGCAAAGATGAATTTTGAGTTAGATTAACTTTAGCCCCATCTCCAACAGTACCACGAATAGTAACATTAGCCTTATTAGCTTCTGTACCATCACCAACATTCAAAGCTCCAGCGGTAATTTCATCATCATAATTACCTAGATTAAATGCTGAGCCCAATATAGTAGTTGAAGCCACAGAACTAGTTTGAACAAGTTTACCAACATCAGTGCCTACTTGCTTATCCATACCATTGATATTTAATATACCAAGGTTATTAATAGTTCCTACCCATGAATCACCTGCATTTAAATTCAGCGTACTTGTTGATTGATTTACTAAAGTTGCACCCTTTAGTAAAGAAACAACTGTACCATTCTCTATATCAGAACCAATTAATGTTACGCTTCCTGCATTAACATTCAAATAGTTTGTATTTGTGTCTGTTAATAATGTGATACTACTTGCAATACTTGGATTATTAAATGTTACTGTAGAGCCATTATTTAAAGCAACTTCACCGCTCTCAATATAAGAACCTACATCCTCAGACAAGCTTAGAGTTGAACCATTAACTAATGACACTTTGCCACCAGTTTGAGTATAGTTTGCAATTAAATCAAAATTATCTAAAGTTAATACACCATTGGTTAGAGATACCTTTCCGTTCTCTTTAATAGAATCCCCTGCATTAAGAGTTAAATTCCCACCTTCAACATTCAATGTTGCATTGTTAAAGATATTAACACTTACAGCATCCGCAACAACACCGTCAACCATATTGAATTTTGATACATCGCCAGCATCATTACCTATATTTAGGGTCCCTTTTGAGATATTGTCAGAAGTATGTCCTAATGTAAAAGAATCACCAACAATAGTAAGTGCTGCACTATCAGAATCTTGGATATAAACACCAGTTTTTGTTATTGCATTAGCTAACAAAGAGCTTCCAGAGTTTTGAATAGTTCCTGCCCAAATATCTGTACTATTTAGTTCTAAATCACCACCAGTTAGCTTTATTTTAGAACCATTTGCAAGAATTACATTTACAGCTTCTTTTACGCTTGAAGTCTCATTCAAGGTTAAAGTTGCATTTGCAGTAACTGTCAAATCGCCAGTATTTGCGTTCAAATTAGCATTTGAAGCAAGCCCGCTGTAAACTAAAGCTCCGCCGTTGATTGAAATATCTCCCAACCAACTATCACCTGAATTAAGAGTAACTGAGCCACCCTTAATATCAAAAGCTGATTTCTTAGCTAAAGTAACTTTTGCACCTGCCTCAATGGCACCTGCAGAAACTTCTAAAGTTGTTGTATTTGTACCATCACCCACTTTAAATGTACCCGCAGAAATATCATCAGAGTCATTGTTCAACGCAAAACTTGACCCAAGAACTGTGGTAGCCGCATTTGATGCTGTTTGAGTAAAAATACCAGACTCCTGTTTAATTGCATCTGTAATTGATAATGTTGAATAATCCGCATTATTAATTGTACCTGCCCAAACATCAGTATTATCTAAAGCAACTGCATTCTTTGTACTTGATGCACCTTTTAAAATTAATGAAGAACCTGAATCAATAGATAACTTATCAGCTTTAGCAATTGTACTACCCGCCAACGATAATGAAGAATGATTTTTCAAAGCTAAGTTATCACCACGACCGGAAGTAACAACCTTACCTTTATTATCTGAACTATTAGAAATAGTCAAGCTTGAAGTATCACCAGATGTAGCATACGAAACAGTCCCACCAGAGATTACAGAACCTTCATTTAAAGTAACATTAGAACCTTGTAAACTTAAAGTACCTGCTGTTTGATTATATGTAGAATTAGCAGTGGTAGATTTATTAACCCCAACCAAGCTTAATGAACTTCCACCTAGCGAAACGTTTCCATTCCATAAATCAGTAGAATCTAAAATAGCTGTTTTTGCCGCTGTCACTGCTAATGTAGCACCTTCATCAATAGCAACATCAACAGCTTGATTTAAAAAGGAAAGTGAATTGTTTAAATAAAATACACCTGAATGTATATCAAGATTACCTGTAGTACCATCAAAACGAACACTTGCATTTGAATTCAAGTCACTAAAATCTAATGTCCCTTCACCATTTAATATAATATGAGAGCCCGCATCCCACTTATCCCCTTCATTTAAGTAAACAATACCATCTGTAATAGAAATAGTACCACTACCTGTTAAGCTTACAGTTGTATCAGGATTAATATAAGAGTCTTTTGCTATATTTAATGTCCCAACACCATTAGAATTATAGACTTTTAAAGTACCGCCATCAGCAAATAAGTTTCCATTAGCAGCAAGACCTGTATACTCCAGAGTTCCACCTGTTAAATAAACATCACCCAACCAAGTATCATATCGATTAAGAAACGCAGAGCCATTTTGAACATAAAGAGTTGCTACATCGGCTATTGTAGTTACAGTACCAGCTGCAATCTTGGAAGTAGCATCATCAATAAAAAGTTTACCACTATTTAGTTTTAATGTTCCTCCAGTGGCATTTAAAATGCCATTTGATTCAAAGTTAGCAAGAGTAAGAGTTCCTCCAATAAGCGAAATAGAGCCCTCCCAAACATCATCAGTTGAAGAATCAAGGTCTACACTGCCTTTTGCAATATTAAAAGCAGAATTTTCTTCAACATTAAATTTAGCAGCAGACACAATTGCACCGTCAAGCATTTTTAATGTTGTATTGTTTAGAATACTTAACGAACTGGCTGTTCCATCATTAGCAAATATTGTAACAGCATTATCTTCTCTGCCATTTTTAAACACAAGCGAACTTTGGTTATTAATATAGGTATTTCCACCTGTTATATATGAATCTGTAGTATCAAGAATTAAAGTTGTATCGCTTAAGTTTAGAGTTCCATTGGTTTGTACGTACTTATTTGTAGATGTGGTAGTTTTATTTAAACCATCAAGGTTAACAAGTCCACCAGTCATACTCAATGACCCATCCCAAGAATCATTAGCTGCATCAATGGTCAAATTTCCAGCAGAATTAGCAATTTTTGAATCGGCTGAAATACTAACTTGAGCTTCTTTGTTTACCGTACCACCTATTAAAGCCAAAGTAGTACCATTCAAAACAGATAAAATATTCTCTGTTTGATCCATTGTGTACACTGATGCTGTATTTGTAAGTTGATTATCTAAAATTAATTTTGAAATATTACTTAATTCAACAACCCCACCTAAAATTCCCGATGAAGAAGTCGCTAAATTCAAAGTTGTACCATCTAACTGCAATGCACCACCAGCTTGGTTATATGTAATTGCATCAGTAGTATTTTTAGAAACATTTTTTAAAGCAATTGTACCAGCATCAAGTGATAAAGCCCCTTCCCAAGTATCCGTACCATCAATAGTCAACTTTGCACTAGTTGCTTCTTTAACCTGATAAGTGGAGCCTTCTTCAATAGTAACAGCAGTTGCTTCATCAACAACACCGTCTGTCATTCTTAGTGCAGTATAACCAACAACAGACAATACATTATCTGAACCATCTTTAGAATTTATTACAGCTGAGTTTGGAGAATCTACTGTTAAACCATTATTGAAAACCAAGGTAGAGTTTTCTGTTAAATTTACTGTCCCACCCAAAATAGAAGAACTTGGGTTTAAAGTTAAAACAGATTCTATAAGCTTCAAAGTCCCAGACTCTTGGTTATAACGCTTTGTAGCTGTTGTTTCAAAGGCATTAGAACCATTAAAGTTTTGAAGATTTACAGAACCTTTATTTAATTTAATCGAACCATCTAATGTATCTGTTGCGCTATCCAAAACAAAACTTGCACCAGAAATAGACAAAGCTGAATCAGCAGCTAATGAAACAATAGAAGGCTCAGTAACAGACCCTGCCAAAACATCTAAATTAGAAGCATTTCTAATAGTAATTTCATTAACACTATTATCAGTATTCAATGTAGCTAAAGAGTGAGCGCCACCATTATTGATATCAATAGCTGAACCAAAATTAAGTCTTAAATTACCTCCAGATAACTTATCATTTTCAGCAGTCAATTCTACATCTGAATTAGCAAAATTAACATTACCACCTGACATTGAAATACCAGAAGTTTTTTCAAAATCCTGAATAGTCAAATTTCCTGATAAAACAGCTAAATTACCTTCCCAAGTATCAGTTGCCTTATCAATGTTTAATGTAGCTTTTGATAAGTTCAAATCTCCAAGGATATTCAACTCAGTATCATAGTTAATTGTTCCACCTGATAAAGATAAAGTAGAACCATCTGCAACTGTTATTGAATTTGCAAATTCTCCAACCGCACTCTCGCCATTTGACACAATTGAAGCTGTATTGTTTCTGTTATTACTAAATATCAAATCGCTTGCATTAGTTAAATTTACAGAACCATTATTTATATACGAATTTTCATTTAATGTTAGCGACGTTCCTGAAAGATTTAAAACCCCTGTATTAGCACCCGACTGTCCCTGAACATACTTTAAAGAATCGTCCGTTGAATAAACCATTCCAGTAATGTTAAGAATCCCATCAGATTTTATCATTCCAGACCAAGTGTCATTATTATTGATAGATAAAATAGAGCCATTAGATATTTCTAACGTTGAACCAGCTTCAACGCTCAATTTTGCAGCATCAGCTATTTCACCACCTGTAATATTTAATACTGATGCATCTGCAATATTTAAAGCACTCGCATCCTCAATATTAAAAGTACCTTGGTTTGTCAAAAGTCCATTCTTCAGATTTAAAGTTGAGTTTTCTAAATTCATAGTACCGTTAAGGATATATGAATTTGCTGTGTCCATTGTAATTGTAGAGTTTAATAAATTCGAAGTCCCTGATTGTTGGGCAAAAAGATTACCATCAGTAGCCTTTACCGTGATACCATCAACAGTCAATTTACCATTATAAAGCAACAATGAACCATTCCAAACATCGTTGCTATCCATTGAAAGCTCTGAAGAAGATGAATTCTGATATAATGTAGAACCTTCTCCAATATTAACAATAGTTGCAGAATCAATATGCCCATCAGTAAGACTTAAAGTAGAATTGCCAGATAGAGTAATTCTATTCGCAGAAGCATCAGAAGATTCTATCGAGACTGCATTATCAACAGCATTGTTAAAAGTTAATTCTGAATTATTTAACAGATTAATAACACCGCCCGTACTAATTACAGAAGAGCCTGCATTTAAGAACAAAGATGAATCATCCATCCAAAGAGTTCCGCCACTCATGTTAAATGTAGAATTTTCATTCGCAACGAAAGGCATTGAAGAAAAATTCAATGTCCCAGCTGACATTTCAAGATTACCTAATAGAGAATCTGATGAATCCAAATTTAGAACAGCTGAGCCAGATACCGCTAAAGTAGAACCTTGTTCAACAGCAACCTTCACTGCTTCATCAATTGTACCATTTGCAAGCCTCAAGGAAGAAGAATTTAAAACACCTAATTCACTATTTCCTGTTGCATTTACAGTTGCAGCATTAGATAAACCATTAGCAACTTTAAGAGTAGAGTCAGTTAATTTAACAGCTCCTGTAGATATTTGAGAACCCTCAGACAATTCCAGAGAAGAACCTGTCATTGCAAGAGTCCCACCACTCTGAGTAAAAGATGCTGGTGACAGAATAGAATTTTCTACATATAGAGCCCCTGACTTTAATTCTATAGCTCCAGAAATACTGTCATCTACACCAACATAAATTGTCGCACCTGCAATACCCAATACAGAATCAACAGCAGAGTTCAAAACAACTTGTTGTGCGATAGAGGAAACAGACGTAAAATTAGTCTCACCACCATTGAGGTTAAATGTCCCACCCGTCGCAATCAAAGCAGACCCCTCAGTCGAATTGTAATTATAGGTTCCGCTATTTAGAAATACACGAGCTGTACCAGAGAAGGAATCTCCAGAACCAACATTCAACTCCCCACCGTTTACTTGAATTTGCCCCCAGGAACTAAGAGTCAATTTCACAGCCTCTGTAATTATAGATCCATTAATCAAATTCAAAACTGTTGGTTTAGAACTTGTACCACCAGCAAATGTGATAGAACCACCGGTTGCATTAATAATACCATTTGCAGCACCAGTACCTTGCCTTTTAACATTTACCGTTCCGCCTGTTAAATTTAGCACATCACCATTAACAGCTTTCCAACTATTAGCACCCGCGGTACCATCTGTTGTATTAACTTCAACAGAACCAGAAGAAACATTTGTTACAGTTGGATCCGCTGAATACGACGATAAACCAACCGCTACAACTGTTGAAGCTATTAAAAGTGCTCTAATAGGCGTCTTCATTATCTAAACTTATACTTCTCAACTACAAATACACACCTATTATTGTACCTTACTGAATCTTATTTGTATATCATTCATTAATATTATTTGCAAAACTTAAAACTTTAATTGATTTTTTCAAAAAATCATGTAAACAGTTGATGCAAACCTCTATAATAAATAATATTATTGACGTGGGATACTGTAAGGGATAATATGAGTACTTCAATTATTAACAACCTATTTTTAAGTGATTTATATGAACAATATAGTTGGATTGAATCTGTGTTTGCTCCGACAGTTCAGAGCGTTTCAGATGAATTTTTCTTTGAAGGACTAAAGTTCAAACTCATCGCAGTAAGCCAAAATATGAATGTATTATCTCAAAATGAGACTTTCTTTGTAACCAAAATTAAAATCAACAAAAAAAATGATATTTTCGTAAGAATTTCACAAGAATCAATCAATGTAATACTAGATAAAGTTCTTGGTAGCGCAAATAAAAGTTTTGAACTAACAGAAGTTACAGAGCTAGAAGCAAGAATAATCACCGCATTCAATGATTATCTATATGAAAAAATTGCGCCATCATTGAATATTGATAAAGAAAAAAAATATAGTGAGATCCTACACCTTACATTTTTAGTAAAAAATGAACTTTCTGATGAATCAGCGAAGTTCATAATTTCCCTACCAAAAGATATTTTGGCATTCCCAGAAAAACCACAAAAACCAGAACAAATAAGAGAAGACTTTTTTGAAAATTGTCCAGTTGAAGTCGGTTTCATTCTAGGAAGTACTCGTTTTCCTTTAAAAGATTTAAAAAAACTAGATATTGGAGATATTGTCGTTTGTGACCACAGTAAAGCAAATATAATGCAGCTTTTAGTTGGGAATAAGGTTTTTAAAGACGTTAAAATAAAACCTGACTCCAGACTTGTTGTCACATTAGAAGATGACGGAGGTAATGAAATGAGCGAAGAAAATACCAACCTTTGGGATAGTATTCAGGTTGATATGTCTGCCGTATTTGAGAAAGTAAAAATTTCTTTAGGCGAACTTAAACATATAGAAGAAGGGTTGGTAGTAGACATCAGCTCTGTATACGATAACAAAGTTTATTTACAAGTCGGAGGCAAAACAGTTGCACAAGGCGACTTGGTAATCATAAATGACAGATACGGAGTAAAAATTTCTGGAATCAATCCACAGGCAAGCGTCCAAAATAATTCTTCAGGAAACTCTGGAGATGACGATTTCGGTTCTGGCGCAGCTGATACCGCACAGGACGAATTTGATTACAGCGATTTTGATCCTGAAGGCTAATGACTTTCAGCGAATTTTGATTAAAGGATATGTATGAACGTTAGTTATTTTACAAATTTTCTTGTATACGTGTTTGCAATGTCAGGGGTCTTACTGACAGCTGTATTTATTTATAAAAAATTTGGGACAATCTCCGGAAGCAAAGAAGGGCGTCTACTGAAGGTTAAGGACCGACTTACGATTGCACCAAGAAAAACTCTTTATGTTGTTCAAGCTGGAGAAGAGAGTTTTTTGATTGCAGGCGACACCGAGCACACAACAATGCTTGCAAAGCTTGATTCAAAAAATATAGAGATTGAACAAAATTCTCAAAAAATAGAAAGTTATCAAAACGAAGAATTTCAAATAGATAACCAAAAAATTATGAAAAGATTAAATGAAAGATTTAGAACTAAGGAATAAATTATGGAAAACGTTTTAAAGGATATAAGTCCCGTTATACAACTTTTAATAGTAATGGCATCATTCTCGCTATTACCGTTCATTTTTTGTTGTATGACATCATTCCTGAGATTTGTAATAGTATTTTCATTACTAAAATCTGCAATGGGTGTTCAAGTTCCACCAGCACTTGCCACTGTAGGGCTATGCCTAATTTTAACATTCTACACAATGGGTGGTGTTTTCCAACAGATGTATGAAAGAGGTTCTGTTCCTTATCAAAAAAATCAAAACCTTGTTATGACAATTAACGAAGGCTCTAAACCTCTAAAAGAGTTTATGATGAAACAGACTCGTCAAAGCGATTTAGCGTTCTTCATAGAGCTCAAACATAAAGAACAACCCAAAAGTCCTGATGAAATCTCAATCTGGGAAGTTGCTCCTGCGTACATCATTAGTGAATTAAAAACCGCATTTGAAATTGGGTTTATTATCTATATACCATTCATTGTACTTGACTTGGTTGTTGCAAATATCCTGTTAGCACTTGGGATGATGATGTTATCGCCAACAATTATTTCATTACCTTTCAAGCTGCTAATTTTTATTGCAGTTGATGGCTGGGCACTAATAGCACAAGGGCTTGTACAAAGTTATAACTAAGGAAGGTCGAGATGGAATTACTAGGGAATTTTTTAGGACAAGGATTTGCAGTTATGCTATCAATATCTATGCCTATAGTTTTGACAGCAGCGGCAATTGGTTTGATTATCGGGGTACTACAAGCTGTTACCCAAATCCAAGAACAAACCATCGTTGCAGCACCTAAAATCTTCATGGTATTTATGGTTATTATCTTTGGAGGCTACACTTTTATAAACGGCCTAACAAACCATTTTTATAAAGGCGCAGACCTTGCTTTTTCAACAATTCCAAAAGCTGAACAATACGTGCTTCCTGACGACTACCATCAATACACCGTACCAATGAAAAAACCTGGATTTTCTGTTAAAAACAGACCTGACATTAGGCATTTGATGGAATTTCTAGGTAAAAGTTTAATGGCAATGTTAGCAATTGCAATGCCTGCTGTAATTACGGCTGCTTCTGTAGGGTTAATCTTAGGAATTATTCAAGCTGTAACACAAGTACAAGAACAAACTATTGTTGCGGCGCCTAAAATATTTATGGTATTTTTGGTTATCATTTTATTCGGATTCGGATTTATTAAAATCTTAAAAAATGATTTTATGGATGGATACACATTAGCTTTTAATGTAACACCAAAAGAAAATGATTATGCATTACCATCAAATTATTACAAATATACAACACCTTTCCAATCAGAAATGACTGATTCTTTTAGAAACAAAGATACTTTTAATGAAATAATGAAAAACCCCGGAAAAGTTCCTTTTATAGACAAACAACAAAAAATAAAATACGACCCTAATAGAAACCCACCAATGCCAAAACCTAACTTTGTTGAAACCAATAAGATTATGGGGTGGTAAAATTGAAAAAATTATTGGGTTTTGTGTTAGCGCTAACTTTAGTTCAACCGGCATTTGCTTATGAAGACTTTATCATTAGCATTGGAGACACTGTTGCACAAATTAAAAACAAAAACCCTGAGCTAATCGACATACAAATTTTAACCACACTTATGAACGAAAGAGACACTATCGTTGTCTCTTCAAAAAAGGAAGGGACAGGGTACTTCAGCATTATACTTGAAAATGGAAGAATTTCTAATTTCAAAGTTGATATAAATGAAAAAAATAGTGAAATTCAATCCAAAGACAAGTACAACATTTTTAAAATTGACGATATTGCGAAAGAAATGGAACTTGATTTACCACCGGAGGTTGAATGGAACAAATAATTTCCGGCATTTCAGCAATGTTCCCTCAATTTAATGCATATTTTTATGCAGGTGTTATCGTATTTTGTCGACTTGCAGGATTCGTACGATTCGCTCCTGTATTCCACAGAAACGACGTAATTACATACGTAAAAATAGGGTTTGTTTTTCTATTTACTATAATGATTACACCGTTATTATCTCCACCCAAAGCTGTGCCTGCTGGAACATCTTTAATGCTTATGATTATCCTAAACTTCACTTGCGGCGCAATTATTGGATATGTCGCAAGATTATTAATTTTAGCTATCGAATCCGCTGGGGATATGATTAATACACAAATGGGGTTATCTTCTGCAATGGTAATGGATCCTTCTTCAAATAGCCAAACTGCGTTATTGAGTAATATTTTAACATTATTCGGAACTATTATTTTTATACATATTGGTGGGGTTTATTGGATGCTCCAAGCATTTTTAAGAAGCTTTGAAATCTTCCCAATGTATGCAACAAGCATTCCACTAATGCAACTGGTTAATATGGATTACTTAATCACAATGACTTCTAACGTATTATTCATTGGTTTACAAATAGCGTCCCCCATTCTTTTAGCAACGTTAGGGCAAGATATTATCTTGGGTATTATTTCAAGAACAGCGCCTCAAGTAAACGTATTCCAACTAAGCTTCCTATTTAAACCCGTATTTGGGGCAGCTATTATGATTTGGATTCTGCCAATGTTAGTTAACATTATTACAGATTTCTTCAATGCACATTCAAGCATATTCTAGGAAATAACCTTAACTTTTGTTACAAACAAAAAGGAAATAAAGCAATAAAATCCCCCAATTTTACTTTATTAATACAAGGGGCAATTTAGGGGGCAACTATGGACATTAAACTTTTCCAGCATTTTCACATTCATAATAAAATAGAAAAGCAATGTCTTGACCAAAAGCAACAAGACAAAAATATCGAGATAAATAATGAAAGCATTAAAGCATCGAGCGATGCTTTAACAGCAATAGGTAGAGCAAGCATTAGTTTTCAAGCAAAGAAAATCTCTCCAGAAATAGGGAAAACAATTCTTCAAAAAGCCCAAGAAGGATTGTCTATTGAAGCCATCGTTGCAGCATTGGGCAGCATCGTTACATCAGCTATGGTTGCAGACCTCCTACAAATGAGAGCAGAAAGTGAAGAAATCATAGCTTTAAGAAGAAAAGGAAAATCCCATCGAGAAATTGCTAAAGAACTTAATCTAAATACACATGCACAAGTTGCAAACTGCATCAACAAACAGCCTGACAAAGATGAGATTGAAGCTGAAAATAAAAAAAACTCTCCTCAAACAATAATTTATAATAAAATAATTGAACTAAGAAAAAGCGGGAAAACACACTATGAGATTTCTAAAGAAGTAGGATATACAAAGACGCAAGTTTGCACTATCTTAAACAATCAACCAAATAAAGATGAAATTGAAGCCGAATACAACAAAAACAACAAAACAAGTCAAAACCACAATCAAATAATTACGCTACGAAAAGCTGGAAATAATTATGAAAGTATAGCAAAAGAAACAGGTTTTTCTCTCTACACAATTGGAGAGGTCATCAATAATCATCCTGAGAAGGATATTATTGAAAAAATTTTTAGGGAAAATAATAGCAAAATACAAGAATTTGAGGCTACGAGCAATAAAATAATTACTCTACGAAAAAGTGGGAAAAGTACAATAGCAATTAGCAAAGAGTTAAATATTAGTGATGACACAGTTAGAAACCATCTAAAAAAACTGGCAAATTTTGATGAAATTGAAGAAGAATACAATAAAAACAAAAACACAAGAACTCTAGCAATTGAAAATGTTATCAAATTACGTAAAGATGGAAAAACTTACAAAGAAATTGCAAATATTGTTGGATTCTCAGAAAGAACTCTACGAAACAGTGTTGCAAACCTACCAAATAAGGACGAAATAGAAGCTGAGTATCAAAAAAATCGAACAAAAAGAAACCTGCCGGAAGAAAAGGTAGAAAAAATGATTGAACTACGCAGGCAGGGAAATAGTTACGAAAAAATTGCAAATAAATTAGGATGCGGTAGTACAAGTGTTGCAAGAAAGCTTAGCGAACTTTCCAACTTTGAAGAAATTGAAGCTGAATTTAACAAAAACAAAGACTCCATAAACAACAATTCAGAAAAAATCATTGAACTTCGTAAAAAAGGCTGTATTTTTAGTGAAATAGCAAAGGAGATAAATATTTCCGAAAAAACTATTCGGAAAATTTATTCACAACTACCAAATATTGATGAAATCGAACAAGAATTTAAAAAACAATATAAACTCAGAAATATTACAAGAATAAAAACTTCTGAAGATTTAGCAGAGCAAATAATAGAAGCTCGTAAGCAAGGAATGTCGCAACCACAAATTGCAAAATTATTAAAATGCCCTGAGACTAAAATATTTAAAGTGCTAGT
This sequence comes from Candidatus Gastranaerophilaceae bacterium, assembly GCA_045638625.1. Classification (GTDB taxonomy): domain Bacteria; phylum Cyanobacteriota; class Vampirovibrionia; order Gastranaerophilales; family Gastranaerophilaceae; genus CALUTH01. Next base: position 158,651 of record JAZUBR010000029.1, on the reverse strand, counting down.
AAATGCAGAAAACAGAGAAGAAATAGAACAAGAATTTCAAAAAAATTATAAAAAAGAAAATCAAGAACAAATCCCCGAAAATATCCTAAATCAAATAATTGAAGCACGTAAAGCTGGGAAGTCTTACATAGCAATTGGAAAAATTTTTGGGTACACCAGCGGTACAATAAGAAAATATATTGTAAACCACGAAAATTATGAAGAAATCGAAAAAACTCATCATCAAAATAGTGAAAAAATAATAATCACTAATGAAATTTTAGAAGAAATGGCGCAACAATACAGGGAAGGAGCTTCTCTAAAGGAAATCTCCACTAATTTCAACTGTGCTAATTCTGGAGTTTGCAAACGATTACAGAATCATCCTGACTGGTTAAATATAAAAAAAGAACATAATAACAACAGCAGTATAACAATTTTAACACCTGAACGCATTGAAAAAATTGCACAACTGCGTAGTCTGGGAAATACTCATGCTCAAATAGCAAAAACAGTTAATTCCAAACCTGCCACAGTCGCAAAATACCTCAGAATGCACCCTGATTTCAACACAATAGAAATTGAATATCTCAAAAATCGGGATACAATACCATTGCATGAGCTACACAAAGAAAAAATCATTGAATTAAGAGAACAAGGATATTCCTATCGAAAAATAGAAAATATCTTAAACATTCGTCATGGTACTGTTCAAAAAGTTTTAAACAATATTCCAAACATAGAAGAAATTGAAAAAATTTATCTTAAAAATCAACGATATATAAAAGAACGCACAATAGAACAAATATTTGCATTACATCAACAAAATGTCGGCGCAGAAGAAATACAAAAGAAATTTGGTTTTTCTAAACAAACAATTAATACCATTATTCAACTAAAAGAAAATAAAATTAATATTCGAGAATACAAAGAGCATCAATACGACGATTTCTCTTTATTTGAATTACAAGGTAAAATTATAGATTTCTACATCAATAATAAAATAGAAAACAATTCTTTAGAAAATATCCTTGACTTTATTGGAAGCAACGAGAACTTCTTGTTAGAAAAAAATAAAACTATTCTTGTAGAACTTTGTAAAGAATTAGATAAAATAGAAGAATCTCCAAACAACACTGATACAATAATTGCTTCATCTCCGCACATTCAATCAATAGGAGAATGGATACGCAAATATGAACAATCGGAACAAGATCTGGCAATAATGCATGAAAATATAGGTTATGTTCATAACCTGCTTGCTAAAAATCTTTTAACCAATGCTTCTAGTTATTTGGAGAATATTATTCCAACAGATGATAGTGCATTAGAATCTATTAAAAAATTCAACAACATACTTGCAACAATTAAAATAAAATTAGAAACTCCAACGATAGCAAATAACAATGAAGTTAACAATTTAATTTTATATCACTATTATGCAAATACAACCTCTGACGAAGAAACTTTTGCACTAAATAACGCTATCCAAATATACAATAAAACATACAATACAAATTTAGAACAAGAAGATTTTGAATTAGAATCTGATAGTACAAAAGAAAAACTCGGACAAATTATAAATTTAGCAAACATTTTAAATGGTTCATCAATTAACCAAGAACTCGCAAACGAATATCAAGAATTTGTAGATATCTTCAAAGGCAAAGAACCTCTCAAAAACAGAGCTATTCAAGCATTAGTAACATTAGAAAACTATTTCAACTCTGACAATGAACAGAAATATCTCTTAAAGAACTTCGAACCAATAGCGAGAGAATGTGTCCTTGACCAAGAAGTTATGAAAATCTTTATGGATAAAATCTACATGTATTCATATAATTCAGTTGGACCAGATGAAGTCAACATCGAACTTCAAGATTCAGTACTCAATGATACAAATTGGCAAAAGCTACAACCAAAAGAAAAAGCCGATTTTATAAGAACGATGGAAAACGGAATCATCGACAGGAGTCCTAAATCAAAAGGTAGGTTCAATATTATAAAATATGAAGGTAAGGCTAAAGATTATCAAATAGTAGAACTAAAAATTGATAGCAAATGGAGAATCTTCGGATATCAAGACCCTAATAATAGTAAGAATTTTATTTTCGACTCAATCGGATTAGATGCCAAAGGGCTTGAAAAATATCAAAAAGAATTCTTTAATACGCATAATGTTGAATAATAAAACAAAACCGGTTTCTTGGATTGAAACCGGTTCATTAATATATGAAAATGGCCTAAACCTGATTATTCTTAGATTAAATCAAGCGCAATTGATGGAGTTTGGTTTGCAGTAGCTAATAATGTAGATGCTGCGTTTTGGATAATTTGTTTTTGGATATATGCTGTTGATTCTTCTGCAATATCAGCGTCTCTGATTGTTGATAGAGATGAAGTTTGGTTGATTGTTGCTACTTCAATTGAAGATAATGCTGATTGCAATTTGTTTTGTGCAGCCCCTAGAACTGTTACTCTTGAAGAAATATTAGCCATTGCAGCGTCTATTATGGATAACATCTCATGGGCATAGTCATCAGCATTCAAACCTGCACACTTTTCTGCCATTTCTGCAACAGTAAAACCTGCAATATCATTGAATATTGTTGTTGCTGTACAATCTGCAAATAATTCTTGTTTTAGGTTAATACGGCTTGTTTCTGCGCCATCAATACCTACTTGGATGTTATAACCTTCCGCTCTTACTGTACCATCCATAAGTGCCAATCCGTTATAGTTACAAGATTTAGCAATACGAGTAATTTCTTCCATACGAGCTATAATTTCTGCTTCGATTGCTTCTCTTGAATCTTCACCGTATGTGTCGTTAGCTGCTTGTTCGGTCAATTCTCTGATACGTTGTAAGTGACCATTTAACAAATCGTAGTTACCTTCCAAAGTTGTTAACATATCGGTACCGATTTGTGCGTTATCACTTGCTACATTGTAAGAACCTAAGTCAGCTTCCATTTGTACCGCAATTGAATAACCAGCAGCATCGTCTACTGATGCGTTAATTCTGTAACCTGTTGACATACGTTCAAGAGCTGTATTCATACCCTTGGTCGCAGCTGCCAAGTTTCCTTGGACTTTTAACGAAATAATATTCGTATTTAGTGTAAGTGCCATTTTCTAATCTCCTGCATTTTTCATATATTAACTTGTTGCTTAGGGTTTTCCCCTTCACACTGTAATATTAAAACTTTTTCCTTGTAGTTTGTATTGTCACTAAGTTAGAACTTTCTACAACTTAAGTTAGAAGAATAAGGGTATATCATGCAAAAAACAGTTTATTTACGACTTTGAGAATAGTTTTACATGATAAAAACAGGGTAATTATTTTAATATTTGCCGGATTTCAATATCCCTCAATATTCTTAAAGATGCGCCAACTGGGTAATATACTCGGGAGTATCAGCATAATTTAATAGTGTTATAAGAAAAGGAGCAAAACATGGCAACTGTTAAAACAGACACTATTAAAGTTATTATTATTGAGGATTTTAAACTTACACGAGTCGGGCTTAGATGTGCACTCAATGCAAATGAAGATATAGAAGTAATTGCAGAAAGTGATAATGCGATTGATGGTCTTAATCATATCAAATGCCTCAATCCTGATGTAGTTCTCATGGACTTGGGTTTAGCAGGAATGAATGGTATCGAAGCCACTATCCAAGTAAAAGAATTTAATCCTAATATAAAAGTGATTGCATTAACTTCTCACGATAGAGAAGAAGAAGTCATAGCGACTCTTAGCTCAGGCGCTATTGCATATTGTCTCAAAGATATCGACCCCACAAAATTAGCTGACGTAATCAGAGATGTTGCCCAAGGAGTTTGCTGGCTAGACGCTGAAATTGCCAGAAAAGTTCTTGGCGCATTCCCTAAACAAGATACCCTCGGAATTCTACAAGACAAACATAACGATAAAAGTAGAGTTCCTTTAACCGAAAGAGAATTTGAAGTCCTAAAACATCTTGTTTCAGGAAAAAGTAATACAGAAATAGCAAAAGAACTTATCGTAAGTGTCCATACTGCCAAAGCTCATGTTTGCTCTATATTACAAAAAATGTGTGTTAATGACCGCGTACAGGCCGCAGTAAAAGCAGTAAAAGAAGGATTAGTATAATATATATAATATTCTTCTAAAACAAAAATCGGGGCCGGTTTTAAGCGACCCCGATTTAAATATCTGATTCCTAGTATACGTACAAACCATCAATTGTTCTTCTATATAATGGAGCAACTGTTCCATATAGTCTAGAATAAGCTGGGTGCGGTACATACTGAGGATGTGGCACGTATAATGGATGTGAATAACGAGCCTTAATCACTCTTGAGTTAGCTAAACGGAAGCTTTCTTCAAGATATGGATAAATAATTTGTCTCTTCTTGCTTGCAGTATTGTAATCTTTTGCTGCAGCTTTTGGATTATTCATCTTTTCATTTAAGTATGCTCTAAAATAGTAAGCTGTGCTTGCATCTGGATTAATAGAAATAGCTTTGTCTAAATCTTTCATTGCACCATACAAGTCACCCATTTCGCTCTTAGCATAGCCTCTGAAAGCATAGCCAAGATAGAATTTTTCATTATGTCTGATAGCATCATCTAAGTATTGTAAACCAAGAGTATAGTTACCAAAGTTTAATTCATGATAACCAGAAACAAATGCTGATAAGTGACCGTATTTTTGACCTAAAGGAGTTCCAATAAGTTCTTGAACAGCCATTGGTTCAGCTGTCATAGCATAGTTTAAGTCACGTTCAAACTCAGCAAAATCTCTTTTTCTGAAGTTGATTTCTGCACGAAGTACATAACCTGCAGCAGCATGGTAATTGTCACCAGTGCTGATAAGCTTGTTATAATCAACTTCTGCATCTTTGTAATGACCTTTTTTAATCTTTAAAGAACCTCTTAAGAAGTGTAGTTGTAGAGGTGAATAAAGGTCTGTATATGGCTCAGGGAATATAGGTTGTACTTCTGATAATTCAAGAGCTTTTGTATAGTTATCAATTGCACAATCGATATCATTTTGCATAGAGCGAATATTACCAATCAAGTAGTAAATTTCAGGTGTTTCGCCATAATAAGTTAAATACTTGTTACAAGTAGCAATCGCTGAACGATAGTTTCCTTTTAATGCTTCTTCTTCAGCTTTTGCATATAAAACACCTTTCTTTGTATAAAGATGTTTGTAATAATGATGAGCCGCAACACTACCAACATGAACATGGTCAGGAGCAGCCGCCAATACAGATGCGCCAGCGCCTAGAATACCTAGAGCCAAACCAGCAACAACTAGTCTCTTTTTCATGATAAAATTCCCTTTCTTTTTCGTTTGAAAACGTTAAGTATAGAAATATTATACCATTTTTAAATTATTTTACAATACTTTACATTTACTTTGTATATAAGTTTTAAACACAAGTAAGATACTCCATCTTGAGGGTTTACGTAAAAATTATAACCAAGATTTTATTAAGCCTTTCTCAAATTTAGCCCTGCAATTACAGTAGATGGATTAAGATTATACAAAGCTGACATCTCACCTGCCATACCTAAACCACACTCTTCGCAAAGGCTTGAACCTTGCATTTGACAACCAGAATATCTACTACCATCAACCATTATAAAATTTGTTATCCAACAAACCCGTTTAAAATTAGAATTCCCTAAAAACTTTAAACCTTGAATAGTATTTATAATATTATACCCACGTTTTTTATAATCAATTAATTGAGCAACAATTTCTGATTTATCTACAACTTTTAAAGAAGTCTCCTCTCCTACTTGATTATAAAAATTAAAAGAAATCCCATTTATAAATGGATTTTTCTCTGCAAACTCTAATACATCAAAGACCTCGTCTTTATTTAATGAGTTTATAACCATATTTACAGATAACTTTTGAGGTACAGGGAATTTCGACAAATTTTCTTCTAATCTTTTAAATGCACCCGCCCCGCGGATTATGTCGTGTTTTTTGATACCATCCAAGCTTACAAACACATGGTCTGAATTAAGCCAAGAAAAATCCAAACTTGCATTTGTTGTTACTGTAGTTGAAAAAAATCCAATTTTTCTCGCTAAATCGCACAAATCATTTATATTTTTTTCGCCATCTCTCCAGAGAGTCGGCTCTCCACCCTCAAAATCAACAAACCTAGAACCAAGATTATAAGAATATTCCAAATGAGTTTTTATCTCTTCATAGGACATTGTTTTAGGGTGAGTTTTATCAACACAACAATGTTTGCAATCATAATTACAAACATTAGAAACAAATATCACAGTTTGAAGAGGCTTTTTCTTCCGCAAAAACTTTATTTGAAAATACCAAAGAGGCAAGTAGAAAAGTTGTAATAATTTCATAGAATTACCTCTAAAATATAGTATAAGCAAATAATACCTACAAATATTGTCATAAAATTACGTGCCAACAACCATCTTGTATAGAAATAATCATTCCCGCATTTAATAATATATTTCCAAGATTTTTTCGGCAATTGCCTAAATAGAATTTTGTATTTTCTTGCATCTTTTAGTACAATCATCAAATAAAATGCAATTGGAAGTGTTAACAATAAGAACAAACCCAACTTTAAAGATACGCATAAAACTAGAATATAAGGAACAAAAGTAAAAATACCCAATGCAATCATTTGATTATTTTTAGATTTTAATAAGACAGCTAAAGTCGTTTTTTCACAAAGATTATCAATATTAATATCTACCATAGAATGAACATAGACGATGTTTGTCGCTAACAGGCCTGTTGCAAAAGAGTACAGTATGGCAAGAGTATCTATCATGCCTGTTGTTACATAATAAACACCACATACCAACAAAGGTCCAAACATCAACCCTATAACAAGCTCCCCAAAACCACGATAAGATAGCTTTATAGGAGGTGCACTATAGAATATAATTAATAGAGCACCGATTAAGATAAAATAAAAAATCTCCAACCCTACGGTAAATACAAAATACAAACCAACTAAAACAGCTATAACTCCAAATGCAACCGCCCAGTTTACAAAATCAGAAAGGCTTGCCCTACCCTCAACAATATTTGCACATTTTTTTGCTCTACCAACGCAAGTATTATTCCGAATTTCTACTTTACCCTGTAAATAATCAAAAATATCATCAAACAAATTTGCACTCAAATGAGCTGCCAAAACACCCACTGTTGCTAAAATAGCATTAAATAAACTGAAGTTTGGAGACTTCAAAGCTATACAAACAGCCAAAATACAACTCATAAAACTTTGAGGCAATGCTGCGGAACGGGCATTTTCCATTATAAACGATAAACGGTCTTTTAGTTGGGTCATTTTAATTCCTCCTTAGAGGTATTATCTCATTCTACTTTTTTGAAACTGTTGCATCATCTTTTTCATACCCAACAAGCTTCCAGCACCTCCCATTTTACCAAAGCTGCCGAAAGATTTTTTCATATCATTCATACCTTTCATCATTTGACGCATTTGTTCAAACTGCTTGATATAAATATTAATGTCATGCAAAGGAATTCCAGAACCCGCCGCAATACGCTTTTTACGACTTGAATTCATCAACTCTGGGTGCTCTCTCTCATCTGGAGTCATTGAAGAAATAAACACTTCAATACGTTTAAATTGTTTTTCACTCTCACGAGAAATCATTTGCTTATCATCTTTAGAAATATTGACTCCAGGAAGCATTCCTAGCAACTGGTCAAATGAACCAAACATCTTCATCTGGTTTTGCATTTTTAAGAAATCATTGAAAGAGAATTCTGCCTTTGACATTTTCTCTTCAAGTTCTTTAGCTGATTTTTCATCAAACACTTCTTGAGCACGCTCTACAAGAGAAACAATATCTCCCATACCCAAAATACGTGTAGCCATTCTTTCTGGATAGAAATCTTCTAAAGCATTCAGCTTTTCGCCTGTACCTGTTAATTTAATAGGTTTACCTGTGCAATAAACAACACTTAATGCAGCACCACCTCTGGAGTCACCATCAAGCTTAGTTAATACCAAACCTGTCAGACCAAGTTGAGCATCAAAGTTTTCTGCAACATTGACAGATTCTTGACCTGTCATAGAGTCTATAACAAGGAGTTTTTCATGCGGATGGAATATTCTATCAATTAGTAACAATTCCGCCATCATGTCAGTATCTATCTGTAAACGACCCGCCGTATCTAAGATTAAAACATTAAATCCATTTGATTTCGCATGTTCAATTGCAGAACTCACGATATCTTGTACATTCTGAGTATCTTTTGCAAAAACCTCTATTCCAATTTCCTGACCAAGGATTTGAAGCTGTTTTATCGCTGCAGGTCTATACACGTCACAAGCAACGAGTAAAGGATTTTTACCTTCTTTTTTCAACTTTACAGCCAATTTAGCAGAAGATGTTGTCTTCCCTGAACCTTGCAGCCCCAACATCATTATTAGGGTCGGATGACCACTCAATTCTAACGGAGAAAGATTTTCACCCAACAACTTTATCAATTCATCGTGAACAATTTTAACCAACTGTTGAGAAGGGTTTACACCTTGTAAAACATTTTCTCCCTCAGCTCTATCTTTTATATTAGAAATAAAAGACTTAACAACACGTAAGTTTACGTCAGCCTCTAATAATGCTCTACGAATTTCTCTAATCGCATCCTGCATATTATCTTGAGTTAATTCTTTTGCTGACGATGCGTTTCTTATAATATCCTGTAATCTTGATGATAGTGATTCAAACATAATAACAGCATTATTGCGTAAACAAACTGTTTACGCAATAAGTCTAACTTTCTTACAGGAAATATTCTTATCTTCTCCAGAACTCTGGTTGGAATAATACTAAGAACGGAATTATTTCCACTCGACCAATTATCATATCTAACGACAATATTATTTTTGAAACCGGAGTAAAAGAAGCAAAACCTTCAACCGGTGCAAAACCAATATTCCCGATTGCGTTAATTACACCCATAAAGCCTTTGGCAATATCATTCTCTATCATACTTACAATCAAAGCTGTAACTGCCAAGATAATAAAATAGAAAAACATAAAAATAAGAACTTGTCCTAATACATCTTTTGGGACAATCATATTGTTTGACTTTACGTTTATTACAGCATTCGGATGGAATATTCTTGAAATTTCTGTCTTTAATAATTTATAAATATAAACCCAACGAATAAGCTTAATACCACCACTTGCAGAACCTGCACTAGCACCTGTAAACATTGCAATCAACAAAATGGTTTGAACAGTTAAACTCCAGTTATAACAATCACTACTTGAAAACCCTGTTGAAGTCATTATGGAAATAACAGTGAATGCAGAATCTCTTATTATGTTAGTACTCGAATCTAATGTCGAATATGCTGCAATTGCAACCAATGCCGATAAAATTAAAAATGTTGCCAAGTAGGCCTTGAATTCTTCATTCTTGAATAAAATTAATGGATTATGTTTTGTAAAAATTTTATTCATCAAGTTAAAACTTGTTCCTGAGATAAACATAAATACAAGCACTATCCAAACAACCGCATTTGATTGCCCCAAAAAGAATCCTTCCCTTATTATAAAGCCGCCACAAGCTACTGTAGAAAGAGATACACATACTCCATCAAACCAATGCATCCCTGTCCATTTTAAAAGCAACACCTGAACAATAGTTAATATCAAGTATATCCTATACATCGCAGATGCTGTTGAACGAATTCTTGGAGAGAGTTTTTCATCCCTAGTACCTGAGGTATCAGAAAAGAACATCTGACGACCTGCAACAGCAAATTGAGGAAGTACCGCAATAAACAATACCAAGATTCCTAAACCGCCTAACCATTGGGTAAAAGACCGCCAAAAGAAAATTGCATGTGGATAGTCAAAGTGAGTTAAAATCGAACCACCCGTAGTTGTAATTCCGGAAGTTCCTTCAAAAAAAGCATTCTCAAAGGGGAATCCATAAAATAAATATGGCAATGAACAGAACAATGACATAAACAACCAGCCCAGAATTACAATTCCAAAACCATCTATTTTCTTGATGTCATTCAAATTCTCAACATTTTTACTAATTTTCTTAAAAGAAAAGTCCAAACCCAAAGCTATTAAAAATGTGTACAAAAACGGTAATGCAGATTCATATTCCTTATAATAAAGAGCTACCAATGCAGGTAAGAGAATAAAGAAAATGAAAAACCGCAAAATTCTTGTCATTGTATAAGCAAAGTAATCAAATCTCATTCATTACACCTTAAAATAGTTTTTCAATTCAGCTGAATTATCTTTTGTAGTAAACGTAATTAAAATATCACCTTGCATTACCAAAGTATCACCTTTAGGAATAATAACTTTATTCCGGCGCTGAATAATACCAACAATAGCTTTCACAGGAAGTCTTAATTCCATTATCTTACGTTCAACAAAACCTTGAGGCACTTCAATTTCAAGAACTTCACCTTTGCCCTGCTCTACTGTTGCCAATATATCAACATCAGTCTCTGATAAATCATTTTTTATTTCTTTCAATGCTGCAATGTTAGAAGATATTGCAATATCAATACCAACTTTTTCAAAAAGAGGGACATTAACATTGTTAGAAACTCTTGTTACAACTCGTCTAACGCCACACTGTTTTGCCAACAAAGAACACAACAAGTTCTTCTCGTCATTATTTGTAACACTTACAACAACGTCAAAATCTTCAATACCTTCCTCATTTAATAATTCAAGGTTAGTCCCGTCACCATTGATAACAAGCGTGTTTTCTAACTCAGAAGCAAGTACTTCACATCTGGTTGCATTTTTTTCAAAAATCTTTGTACGAATTTTTAATTTCTCAAGATTCTTAGCTAAGCGCATCCCAACAGTTCCACCACCAATGATAGCAACATTTTTCACGAACTCTTTATCATGGAAGAATCTACCTGCTAAAATATCCAAGGAAGAAGACGACCCCATACAGATAACTTTATCCTCTGCTTCCAATACAGTATCACCACTTGGAATAAACAATTCTCCAGAACGTGTTACACCAACAAGCAAAGTATTATCTGGGAAATTACAACTACAAATTTTATTTCCTACAAGCGGCGAGCCTTCATTAAGCTTGAATTCCAACAAGCGAGCCCTTCCACCTGCAAAATTTTCGACGTCCAACGCCTTTGCAACAGTTACAATACGGAAAATTTCTTGTGTTAAAAGCTCTTCTGGCCAAACGATGCAATCTATATACAAATCACAAGGGTATTCTGAATCTTGCCTTAAACCCACTGAAGAATGATACTCTTCTTTTGACACAAAGCAAATTGTTCTAATTCCGCTAATGCGTTTTGCAGTCAAGCAAGCAACAATGTTCGCTTCATCATAATCTGTACAAGCGATAAATACATCTGCATCATCAATCTGAGCTTCCTTCAAGACAGGAATACTTGATGCATTACCTGTTACAAAACCAATATCAAGCCTATTAAAAGCTTCAATGCGATTTTCTTCAGCATCTATTATAGTAATATCGTGATCTTCATAGAACTCGGTTGCAATCATACAACCAACTTCACCCGCACCGTAAATAACAATTCTCATTCCTAGATTATCACGCAATTAGCTCACCTTGTCAAATTTGTTAAAAGCCAAGCTTAAGCATGAGGGTGAGTCTTGTCATAAACATCTTTCAGGTGTTTTGTAGAAACGTGAGTATAAATCTGAGTATTAGAAATCCCCGCATGCCCAAGAAGTTCTTGCACAACTCTCAAATCTGCGCCATTTTCTATCAAACGAGTTGCAAAACTGTGTCGAAAAACGTGAGGAGTAACCTTCTTCTGGATTTCTAATTCCTTTACAATATCATTGATTGCATTTCTTACGCTTTTTGGCTGCAAACGAAAACCTGTATTATTAACAAACAACGGCGAATCCTCTGACATAGAAATTGAATACCCTGGAGCAAGTAGATTTCTAGCAGTATTCAAATACTGTTCTAAATAATTCTTTGCCCTTGTTGATACTAAAACAATACGTTCTTTTGCCCCTTTACCAAAAACACGGATTTCATTATTCTCCAAGTTTAAGTCTCCGAGATTCAACCCACTCAACTCTGAAACACGCATGCCAGTTGCCCAGAGTAATTCCATAATTACTCTGTTCCTAAAACCTGCTGGGGTATCTATCTTTACGTTATTAAGAATATTTTCTATTTCATCTGTAGTTAAAAACTTTGGTAATAATTTTGCACGCTTTGGGGCATTCAAAGACATTGCAGGATTTGACTCAACAACATGCTCTCTATATAAATATTTATAAAAAGTTCTTAATGCCGCTATTTTTCTTGCTAAAGTAGTCTTTTTATAATCAAATCTTTGTATAAAATATATATATTCCCTTAACTTATCATAATCAGCTTCTTCTACTGGAGTATTTTCCAACCATAATAAAAAGCTTAGAATATCTGACACATAAGCTCTCGAGGTATGCTCAGAAAAATTTCGCTCTACTTTTAAATATGTATTAAAATCTTCTAGATATTCTTTTGAACTGTTAAGCATTGTAAATAATCTTTCTTCCCTTATTCTATGCCATATAAGAGATTTGTTCAATCTATAAAATTTTGTAAACGGATTTTCTTTTGCAATTTCAAATAGTATATACTAAAATAATCGTATTAAATAATGGGAGTAGGTAAATAATGAACAAGAAATTTTTGGCGGCAGTACTCTTAGCATTTATCACAAGTGGTGTAATCACAGCTGCTCCAGCTAAAAAACAAATCAAAGTTACAAAAAATATCGTACTTGAAGCTAAAGAACAAGAAGATACTACTAAAATTAAAAAAGATACCATTGCTCATTTACTCGACAATCTTCGTGTAGACGAGGCAAAACCTCTCATCGAAGAACTCCTTACTGTTAATAAAAATGATTTAGATACCAACATTTATTTGAATAATTATTTAATTAACAAAAATATATTAAATGAAGCTCAAGACAACATAGAAGAATTATTGGCTTCTAACCCAGATAGTTCAGATTTACATTTTCTACAAGGTTTAATTTACCTAAAACGACCAAATTCTAGTGACATGAGTTACAGAAAAAATCGTGACTATTACTTTGAAAATGGGATTGAAGAATTAAACAAAGCTATTGAACTAGATAAGAATAACTATAGAGCACTTAATGCTCTTGGTGTAGCTTATATGACAGCTGAAAACTTTACAGAAGCTGAGTCACTATTTAAAGAGGCTATCAAACTAAATCAACAATATGCAACTGCTTATGATAACCTTGGAACCTTGTATTATCAACAAGGGAATTATGACACAGCAGCAAACCGTTTTAACGAGGCTGCGGCTAGAAATCCTTATTGCTACACAGCTCATTATCATTTAGCAAGACTTTCAGCTAAAAATGGAGAGTATACAACAGCGTTAGAATACTTGGAAAAATCCTTATTGATTAATCCATCATTTGCTTACGCATATAACCTTGCAGGAGAGATTTATCATGCACAGCAGAATGAAGCAGCTGCAATTGTAAATTATAGAAAATCAATTGAACTTGCTCCTGAATATACAACTCCATATCTTAATTTAGCAAAGTTGTATGAGAATAGAGCTGATAGAGAATTTGCCTTGGAAAATTTAAAGACTATTGCTGGAGTCGATAAAAATACAGATGCAATATGCTTAAAAATTGCAGATATGGAGCTTGCAAAAAGAAATTACGAACAAGCAGAAAAGTATTATTCAGCAATCTCTGAAACTTCAGATTTAAGACTAGAAGCAATTGAAGGACTTTCAGATACATACTGGATGGAAGCTCAAGAACTAATAACAAAATCTACAACAGCCTCTAAAGACAAGCTTTATAAAGCAAGTGCAAAACTTGAATCAGCTATAAAATTAGAGCCTGAAAATGTAGAATTGAGATTAGCAAAACTTAAGCTTGATAGATTAATCGGCTTACAATCAGCAGAAAGCGAATATGGAATTATTTTATTAAACGAGCCTACTTGCCCTGCTGAATACATTGTGAAGGGCGAAGCTTACTCTATTGAAAATGAGTATGTAAATGCAAAAGCTGAATTTGATAAAGCTATTAGTACTGCTGAAAAATTCGAAGATTTAAAATACATGGCAGAATATTTTACCTTCTCTAAGAATTATGAAATGGCTCTTTCTGCTATAACAAAAGCTGAAACAATAAAGCCTGATGATAAACAAATGAGTGATAACAAGGCTTTTGTGAATGCAAAGATTAATAAATCAAATGAGTTATTAAACGATGCTATTTATTTCAAAAAAGAAGGTGACAAATTCTTCTCTAAAAAATATTTGTTACAAGCTGTAGAGGAAAATCCCGCAAATATTGAAGCCAATAAGCTCCTTGCTAAGCATTATAAAAAGAGTAAAAATCTAAAAGCTGAAAGAGCTTGTTATAAACAGATTTTGGCAGCATCTTCTGACCTAAAAGAACAAAAACGCTACCAGAAGAAAGTTTATAAATTAGATAAAAAATTGTATAACTTGAATAATAATATTCCTCTTTGGCAGAGATTATTCGGATAAAAGAGGTATTATGTCAAAAAAAAGTTCCAGAAGAAAAATCTTAGACTCTTTTGAAGAGTTTTTCCGAGAGCCCTTAAGTATTCTAAAATCAGGGTTACTTCAGATTGTTGAAATGACAACAGAAAATTTCTTCACACAAGATTCTTCTGTTAGCGTCGATTTTACGGGATCTAAAACCCAGATTACAGTATTTAACAATATAAAGCTATACAACCTTCTTAGTATGGCAACGGCACGGAACTCTAAACGAGTAGAACGAGCATCTATCGTGCATAAAAAACCTGAGTTTTTACAATTATCAATGAGTATGAGGAAATAATATGCCCAATTTCATATCCGGTGAATTTATTATCAGCGCAGAAAAACTATCACAATGTCCAACATTTAATCTCCCAGAGTTTGCACTTCTAGGGCGTTCAAACGTAGGGAAATCTAGTTTCATAAACAGAATGGCTAACAATAAAAAGTTGGCAAAAACTTCAAACACCCCAGGGAAAACAAGATTAATCAACTTTTTTAATATGTCCAACCAATTTATAATAGCCGATTTACCTGGATATGGTTATGCAAAAATTTCTAAGGAAACACAGGCTCGCTGGCAAAGACATTTAGAAGAGTACCTGCTTAAAAGAACGGAAATCAAATCTCTAATACAATTTATTGACGCCAGACACGACATTCAAAAAAATGATTACCAGATGAGAGAATGGATACAGGCTTATTCCTTACCAATTTTTACTATTGTTACAAAAGTCGACTCTATCAAACGTTCTGATATCCAAAAAGTCGTAGCAAACGTAAAAAGAGAATTTGGAGGAGATGTTCTTCCATTTAGCGCAGAAGATTCTTATTACGTTGATAATGTAAAGGATTATCTCTCTAATCTGTGTCTAATTTAATCTGTTTATGCTATAGTTGAAATGTAGTTGTAATCAGAGTTGGAGTATTTTGATGTTTAGTTTTCCTAAAAAAGCAGAGGTTACTCAAATATCCTTAACTGGGGCTCGCCTAATTGTAATATTAGGAGCCTTGATGGATGCTCCAAGAAACCTAGAGGAACTCAACGCTTTAATTGCAGATTGCGGACTAATTGATAAAAACTACTCTGACGACACTTTAAGAATTACCATTTCAACACTTAGAGAACTAGGTTGTGAAATTGCTCGTCCTTGTAAATCTAATAACAACAAATATGAACTAGTTTATCACCCGTTCTCATTACAAATTTCGGATGCAGAAATTCAGGCATTAAAAACAATATACTCAAATTTAACAAAAGATTCTTATAAAAGAGCCTTGGCATTTGACACTTTAATAAATAAGCTTACAACACAGGTTTGCAACAATGATACAGCTAACAAACTTTTTGGAATTACATCTTTTAAAAAAATAAATAGCGAAGTATTGGAAACAATCAAGCTTCAAGATGGCAAACATAATACTTTAACTATTAGTTATTACAGCCCAACTAACAAACTTGGGCAATATACTTTCGTATTTGGGAAAATTTTCCTAAAAAACAACAAGCTCTACATTGAAGGAACTGATACTGTAAATAATAAAAATTATGTTTTCAACTTAACCAGAGTTAAAAAGATTGAAAATATTATAGAATCAGAAACAAAATATATTCCAACAACCTGTAAAGTAAAATATAGGCTAAGAAATGCTTCTTCTCACGAATTGCCAATAAAACAAAGCATTGAAAGCAACAATGAAAATGAGGCTATTATCGTAGGTGAATTTGCAAATAGTTTCTTTGCAACACAACAAATGTTATCATACGGTTTAGATTGTACAGTAATTGAACCGTTAGAGATAAAGGACAAAGTAATTAATCAATTAATGGAGATGAAAAATATTTATGCATAAAATTAACCTTTCATCAATGAGAGTATTACAGCTCCTCAACCTATTATTTGAAAAAAGTTACACAATGCAAGAACTTATGACTGCAATGGGAGATATTACAGGAGAGCGTTGTACAAACTTCTTAATTAGTAAATATATCAATACTTGTCGTTTTTGTGGAATTGATATCCAAAAAGTCGACGGCAAATATACATTACTAAAATTCCCATTTGGAATCGACTACTCCGAAGAGGAACTAAATCTTATACATGATATTGATAAACTCTGCTCAAAAATGAGAGTTAGTAAAACTGTTAGGAGTATGAAATCTTTATTAGAAAAATTGAACCAAAGATCTAGTAAATATTACGACAAATTGTCTCTTCCTGAAAATGATAAGAATATAGAAAATATTGAGTACGCAATAGAAAGTGGATATAAGATTGAATTAACATTCAAAGAGAACGATAAGACTATCACTGCCATTGTTGATCCGATAGAATTTACATACAAGAATCTTAAATTAGTTCTTATAGTCAATCATTATGACGAGCGCAAAAAGATTGCCTATTCAGACATAGAGAATGTTAACACCTCTATGATAAAAATTTCCTCAAACGTTTCACAAACTACAGTAGTATTTAAATTAAAAAATATACTAGCAAAACGCTACACATTAAAACACGGAGAAAAACTTGTCGCAACTGATTCTGACGGTTCTATCTCAATTTTAAATAAAAGTGAAGACAAAGTATCATTATTAAATCGCCTTCTAAAATATGGCGATTTATGTGAAGTTATGACACCAAGAGGCTACAGAAAAGATATGAAGAATCTTATCGACAAGACTCTTGAAAATTATGGGAAGTAATCTCTGCCAAGAGACTATTTATGATTGGAGTATGAAATGGCACATATTGTAATTGATGAAAACAGATGCAAAACTTGTTATTTGTGTATTGAAACATGTCCTAAAGGACTAATCAAAAAAAGCACAAAAGTTAACAAACTTGGAGAATATCTTGTAGAATTTTGTGATGAAAAGAAAGAATGTTTAGGGTGTGCTATGTGTGCAATGCGTTGCCCTGACGTAGCTATTGTGGAGGTGCATAAATAATGGCGAAAGAATTAATTAAAGGTGTTTATGCAATAGCTCAAGCTGCCTTGAACGCAGGCTTGGAATGCTACTTTGGTTATCCTATAACACCACAATCAGAAATTGGTGAATACCTAAGTGATAAAATGCCTAAAAATGGCTTAGCTTATGTTAGTGCGGAAAGCGAATTAGCAGCTATTAATATGGTACTTGGTGCTTGCTCTACAGGTGCAGTCGCAATGACTTCATCCTCTTCTTGCGCAGTTGCCCTAATGCAAGAAGCATTATCTTATGCAGCTTCTGACGAATTACCTGTTGTATTAGTAAACGTGATGAGAGCTGGCCCAGGGTTAGGTTCTATCTACCCTGCTCAAGGAGATTATTATCAATCAGTTTATGGCGGTGGCAATGGTGATTACAGAATGGTTGTTCTTGCTCCATCAACAGTTCAAGAATGTATTGAGCTGACTTATAAATCATTCTACCTAGCACAAAAATACAGAACTCCGGTTATTTTATTAGCAGACGGTTTATTAGGGCAAATGATGGAACCTGCAGAGTTCACCCCTTACCCTTATCCTAAAATTGATAATTCAAGTTGGGCTTTATCTGGTGCTAAAGGTCGTGCTAGCCGTACAATTTGTTCTTATGGTCCTGACGAAAAGAAACAGATAGCACACGTTAAGAGCTTATTTGAAAAATACAGCCTTATTGAAGAGCGGGAAGTTATGTATGAAGAATATATGACTGAAGACGCAGACTTCTTAATGATAGGGTTTGGCAGCATTACAAGAAATATAAAAGCCGCTATTAAAACATTAAGAAAACAAGGTATTAAAGCTGGTTTACTAAGACCTATAACCTTGTTCCCATTCCCACACAAACGTATTAGCGAACTTGCTTCTCAATGCAGAGAAGTAATGACCGTTGAAATGAATATGGGACAAATGTTTACTGATGTTAGATTAGCAGTAAACGGTAAAACAAAAACAACACTACTTAACACCAGACCTGTTGGTGAATGGATGAGCGTTGAAGAAATTGTTAGTGCAGTTGAAAAATCTGCGGAAGGAGTATTATGCTAGTATTTGAAACTCCAAAATCATTCAAAAAAGATTTTAAATATTCATTCTGTCCAGGATGTGACCACGGGGTTGCTATCCGATTAGTAGCAGAACTTCTTGATGAGATGGGATTAAAAGAAAAAACTATTGCAACAACATCTATTGGATGTTCTGTAACATTATATGATTTCTTAGATGTGGATTGTATTGAAGCACCACACGGTAGAGCATTAGCCTCTGCAACAGGTGTTAAACGTGCAAGACCTGACGTATTTTCTCTAACATATCAAGGTGACGGAGACTTTGCGTCTATTGGTTTGGCAGAATCTATGCACGCAGCATTAAGAGGTGAAAAAATTAGTACCATTTGTATTAACAACACAACTTATGGTATGACTGGCGGACAGCTTGGACCAACAACTTTGATGGGACAAAAAACTGCAACTTCACCTTGCGGACGCAACAAGGAATATTACGGACATCCTATACACATTGCGGAACACATTGCTCAATGTGATGGTACAGCTTTTTGCGCTAGAGTTGCTTTAGACTCCGTGCCTGCTATCAGAAAAGCAAAAGCCGCTATCAAAAAGGCTTTTGAAGTTCAGTTACAAGGATTAGGTTTTGGTTTTGTTGAAATTCTCTCTACTTGTCCTACCAACTGGAATATGACACCTGAGCAAGCTCACGAAAGAGTAAGAACAGAGATGGCAAAAGTTTATCCTCTTGGAGTTTTAAAAGATATTACAGGAGAACAAAAATAATGGAAGAAAATTTTATATTTGCCGGATTTGGCGGACAAGGTGTGTTATTGGCAGGAAAAATCCTTGCTACCGCATTTATGTTAGAAGGTAAAAACGTAACTTGGTATCCTTGTTATGGTGCAGAAATGCGTGGAGGAACTGTTAACTGTGAAATCGTCGTTAGTAACGATGAAGTTAGCTCAGTTCATAAATCAGATACTGATTTTGCAATCGTACTAAACCAACTTTCTTTTGATAAATTCATCTCAAGAGTAAAGTCTGGTGGAACTATTATTGCTAACTCTTCTCTTGTAAAAGAAGAAAAACCACGTGCTGATATCAACTATATTTTTGTACCAGTAACAGAAATGGCGCAAAAATTAGGAGAACTTAAGACAGCAAATATTATCTCTCTTGGGGTACTAGCTTCTGCTTGTCATCAATTAACAACAGATAGCATTTATAAAGCTCTTGACTATGTACTACCTGCACATAGAAAGAACTTATTGCCACTAAACTTAGAGGCACTAAAGCAAGGCTTTGAAGCTTTAACAACAGTTTAAAACATTAAAATGGCGGGATTAAAACCCGCCATTTTTTTATGATTGTAAAACTCTATTTACGCACGCTTGATTTGAATACTGCCATTCTCTGTAAGTTATACGTTTTACAGGGAGCCCACTTCGTTCAATAAGGACTTGCTTCTTAGTATCAGATACAGAAGGCTTCTTACTATCCTCAACACCATCACATTCAATAACAAAGCTATCGTCTACAAGAAGATCCGCACTAACTCCCGAAATTGTTTGTCCAGCTTTTACCTTATGACCAAGAGTTCTTAACGCTTCTGCAACTTCTCTTTCAAAAGAGTTTTTATAAATATTTTCATCAAATTCCTCTGAGTTTTGAAGATTAAATCTGTTAGTATAGTCCTCGATATAAGAGAAATACGAACGCAATAACCCTTCTGGAAGCTCTTTAGGATTCTTTGAAATAAAGTTAATTACTTTATATCGAGCACGAGTAATTGCTACGTTAAACAAATTTGGTTTCTGTAAGAAGGTTAAACTTTGTGCGTGGCTATTATCTGCAAATGCCCAACTTATAAGAATTATATCCTTTTCATCACCTTGGAATGTATGAGCAGTACCAATCTCAATGCTATGTTTTGTTATCATATAATCTGATAACACTTTGCTTACAGAAATCTTTAACTGTTCAACTTGTGCTCTAAATGGTGAAATAATACCAACAGAAATCGGATTATCAGGATCTTTTCTTTCATTATCCAAGATAATTTCATGTAAGCGTTTTACGACAGCTTCAATTTCAGGAAGATTTCTTGTCGCATCAAAATCTACTTTACCTTCAGGAACAACAACAGCCTCTAATACAGGTTCAGCATCATTGTTACGCTTCATTACCCTTAGCCTTCCACCATAAAACTCATTAGCGGAGAAATTAATGATTGGAGGCAAGCATCTAAAGTGTTCATCCAATAACACAGGGTGCATTGAATAATAATTTGCTAAATCAAACATTGAGTTTGTTCTGAATCTCCACATTAATTGGTATTTATCATCAATACCATATTGACTCATAAAAGATTGCTCTTTTGCTTTTTCTAGGAAAGACAAGTGTGGTAACTGCTTGTCATCACCAACTACAACAGCCTTTTTAGCTCTGAATAGAAGAGGGAAACAACTTGCAATATCACACTGGGAAGCTTCATCAATAATAACTACATCAAACAACCCAGGTTTTAGCGGCAAAGATGATGAAACCGCAAATGTAGTTGTACACCAACAAGGGAAAGCTTCCAGCAATGGCTTAAAGTCTTCGTTAGAGAGTAGTCTATCTTGGAGATTTTTTTTACGTTCTACAAGTGACTTTGAGTGAACAAACAATCTCTGACGTTTCACTTGGTCTTGCATTAGTCCTTGCAAAGCTTCTCTACGCTTGTTTATCAAAATATTTATTGCTAATGAGCGTTGTTTTTTCTTTAAA
The DNA here is from genome assembly GCA_045638625.1 of Candidatus Gastranaerophilaceae bacterium. Lineage (GTDB taxonomy): Bacteria > Cyanobacteriota > Vampirovibrionia > Gastranaerophilales > Gastranaerophilaceae > CALUTH01. The sequence continues at coordinate 137,338 of JAZUBR010000029.1, read as the reverse complement.
GTTTTTATCTGACCTAAAATCAAATGAAGATTTCCTATCGCTTGAATCGCAGATTCAGCCTCTCTTGCAGAACAAAGAATCTTTGCATATTCAAGTTCATTAGTTAAAATTGAAAGATTCTCATTAGTCACCTCAAAATCTTTACCTAGGATAGAATTTAACTTTTTCAAAGAAGTAAAGTTCTTAAATGATGCAAAGAAGCCAGATTTTTCTAAGTTATTTAATAATGATTTAGAAATATTTTCGATATCATTAATTTCAGAACGCTTAAGAGGTTTCTTTATAAATCTCATAGATTTTAACATTGCAGAACTATCTCCGGCTTGGGAATTTAATTCTGTCCAGTTTTTTTCTAATGATAAAATTTTCTCAGCCTTTTGCTCTAAGTCCTTGATAGAATCTAGTAGCTTTTTCATGTCAGGAGTATCCATAAAAATAGAGCTTTCAGCATTACTATCTAAATCAACTTTATTTGAAAGCAAATCTTGTAATTGGAAACTTAATTGTTTTTGATAATTTAAACGCCCCGCACGTAATGCCAAAAATGGAGCCCCTAAATCATTTAAACGCTCTGCAACAACATCAACCGCCTTATCCATACGAGACGCAACTAGAACAGTCTTGCCGTTTGCAATCAAATGCGCAACAAGGTTTACAATGGTTTGAGACTTTCCTGTTCCCGGAGGTCCAAATACAGAAACAATCTTACCTGCATCAACATTTTTCAAGACACTTTCTTGAGAGTCACTCAATGATAAAGGTGTTACAGGGAAAAAGTCTGAAAGTTTTTTATTAGAAATATCACTGGATTTTGACTGAATAAATTCTTCGTTGATAACATTCAAAACAGTTTCACGATACAAACCACTTGGTTTATCTGCAATTTGGCTAAGTTCATGCAAAACCCCTGCTGTTACAGATGGGCGTTTTGTTAAAATGATTGCACACTGATTAGTGATAGATATAGTATCATATTTTACTTTTGGAGCTGATGTTTGCTCTTCCTCTACAATTTCTTCAACATTATCAGCATTAATCTTCTCTGAAGAATAAAAATCTTTTGAAACATTATCTTCAACCTCTACCATTGCGGGATTCATTGTTATATCAATCTCAGGAATGATAGACTTTAATGTTGTTAAGAATACATCAAGTTTTTCTTGAGTTACAGGGACAGTCGGAACAACATCTAACAAACCTTCAATCAATTGCTCCATTTCATCTTCATCATCACTTTTTTTCATTAAGGAAGTCAAAGCGCCTGTATTAAGAGAAATAATTTCATCTGTTGGAATACAGTTTATATTCACCCCATTACGTTCCAAGCGACAAGGAGCATAAAGTAACGGAGTCAAGAACTCATTATGTTTTTTAGCTTTACCAGTCTTACCAACCAAAAATAAATATCCATAAATAAGATACTTATCCCTCTGACTCATTTCACTTTGAATCATTAGTTCAGTTAATTTATTATCTTTCCCATCAAGTTTTAAATACTCTTCACCTTGGGTGAATAATGTATCTTCCTCTTGTAAAAAAATCCATTTATTATCTTTATCTGATTTCAAGTTCCTAAACGTTGAACTTTTTACCTCTTCTCGAATACAATCATGAAGATATAAAGCAAGTTTTTTTACAAAACTATTATTAAAAGCTGAATTAATAGCACGGGTTGCTTCTTGAAGCATCTGTCTCTCTCCCTGTATAAATGTACCTATATGAATAGGTTAATTATATCACTTTTCAAAGAAGATATCCAGAAAAATCAATAAAAATCAGCTAAGTGCTTTATAAATACTAATCCTCAAATACAAAAGGTATCTTTAATTGTCTTGGATCATCCTTAACTTTTCTCTTTCGAGATTTTCTTACAGGAAGATTCTGTTCAACAATCGCTGATTTCTTTGAAATAGATTTCTTAGATTTTGGTTTCAGTACTGCATCAATTAAATCAGAAAGATTGCTAACCTCTTTATTCCTTGCAACTTGATTAATTACGTGTTTTACAGTATCCCGTAACAAACCTTCCATTATTGGAGTTTTCTTTAAATTAATAACTTGAACTTCTTCAGGGAAGTTTGATTCTGGCAAAGGTTTCTTAATTCTATCGAACGAATAGTTATCAAATTCATATAACATTTTGCCTTTTTTATCTTTTCCTGCTTGTTTAAAATTCAAGCGAAGCAAGACTTCTTTACCTCCATCTACTAGACGGTTAAGAGGGTGCGCAATATACTTTTTAGACTTTTTATCAAAATCCTTACAAATTTCCTTTACAAAATCAGTATGAGTTGTACCATACAATAAAATTGATTCGGATTTTGCTAATCCTACATCAGTTGCACCCTTTAAGTTTTCTATAATAGGAACATCATTCCCTGTAGCAATAAATCCCAACTTATTTTTACTATATACAGAACGTGTATAACCAAATTGTTTATAATCAGAATCTATTGATTTCAAATCACCAATGAATTTTTCTTTTAAAACAGCTTCTGAATCAGAAAGATGTTTAGATTTTTTCATCGGTTTATCTAATACTTCTCTAACCTTATTAATCAACCCTTCATTGAGCCACCCAACAACCTTTGAATTCAGTTGTTTGTATAATTCTTTATTCGTTCTCGGATTAACATAATCATAACCCACTGCATTTGGTTTACGCACACAATAACTCACTCTGATTGCATGTTCAAAATTAGGCTGACGGTTAGTATTGTTGTTAATTGGTAAAATATTCATATCACACATCCTCTTTGTAATTAGTCGGGAACCTCAGGATAACACCAACAGAGCCCAATGTAAAGAGGATTGTAATAATTTTATTCTTATCTATTTTACTGAAAAGGAGCCTTGTAGCTTGATTACAGGATATTGCTCAAATGCTGACAAGTCGGGAAGTAACAACGAATACATTGCATCTAATGCAGCTTCATTTGCTTCACTAATATCAGATTTTCTCATAAAAATAGGATTTACTAATTTTCCATCCTTATACTCTACGCTAACAGAAACCGCATTATTATAAGCCTTTACGGGTTTCCAATATATTTGATTACCTCTTAATATATTAGAAGCGTATAAAATTCTGCCCCCCTCATCACAACCAAGAGCTACAACATTAGCTTCAACTATTTTTGTATTCTCTACACGCTTTTTATTTCTAGGTTTATTACTTGGGGAATATACACAGAAAGGACGTATTGTTCCATAGTATTTTGATACTGTTAATTCCCCATTCTCTAAAGTTAACTCATAACTTAAATCGTAGGCTCTAACCGCACTAGGAAATGGTTGAAAAGGAGCAGCTTTTTCTAATGCAACAAGCAATTTATCAACACTACTTATCGCCAGTTTTTTATTAGACTTTGCACTATTGGAACTAAGCACTTGTGTTTCAATCAAATCTCCATTATATTTAACTTTGACAAGAATCTTAGAATTTAAATTCTTAGAAACTCGCTTTAGTTCAGCTTGAACACATTCTTTTATATATTCTCCATAACGAGTTACTCCTAGGCGTTTTTCCATCTGTTCTCTTGCATATTCTTCTACAGTTATTTCTCTGTATTGAGGTTCGAAAGGTTTCTTATCAGCATAAAGAGCCCTCATTTGACTATCGTATGTACGTTTATCAATTTCCCCAGAAGAAAGTGCAGCTCTTAAGCTTTTCTTCTTCATATCCAATTCTTCCTTATTCTGTTTACGTTGGAATATTATATTATCTGAATTGGAAACTCGTATCACTCTACTTGCATGTGGGCTCGGTATTGTATTCCCACCCATTGCAATATCATTAGCAAAATATTTTGAATAATAAACAGGAACATCATCTACTGAAGGACGATTTACTTTAGGAACAATTGTAGCAGCCTTCTTGACTTTATTAAAAGTAAAAAATCCCTTAGAATCTGTCTCTTTAGCATTTTCGCCATATAAAGCAAAATATGCAACAGTCACTAATACCACAAATATTAATAAATCTTTTACCGTAAATCTCATTCTATTATCCTCAGTTAATTTATTTCCTAGGGACTCACAAAATCACGTAGAATCCCATTAAATAAATTATACACATAGTTTTAAATTTTAGTAATCATACTAAAAGAGTACGATCTTATTTTAAGATTTGTAAAATATCGCAGTAAAAATTAGCAATTAATTTTTCTTATAACACTTTTTATCTACACAATAATTAGAAGGTGTTGTATGAATATTTTAGGTGTAACAAATTTACAAACCCAAAAGAATCCAATCGAAGCACGAAACCGAAAGAAATATTATTTAACTAAAACATCCGAGACAGATTCTTTTCAAACTACTGCAAATGTAGCATTCAAAGCTAATCCACAAAAGATTGCCCAAGAAATTTTAAAGAATGAAAAATTATCTCAAAAATTTATGAGCCTACTTGCAATGGGGGCTAGTGCATTAATGGCAACAGCAATGGGCTGCAAAAGCGAATCAAATACAGAGCAAGAAGAAATTAACCCTTTTGGGAATATCTTTGAAAATTTTGCTCAAGAAAAAGATGAAGATAGCCTAAAAGAACTACAACAAGTAAAAGAAGAAAATCTTAAATATAAAGAAGAAATTGAGAATCTAAAAAAAGAAATTGCAGATTTAAAAAGCAAATCCGAAAAAGCACCTGAAATCGAAACTATACAAGAAAAAGCAAAACCAACAACAATTCAAGAGCAATTAAAATTGGAAAATATAGAAACAACTCCGCTTGTAGAAGTTGTATTCCCTAAAAAACGTGGAAGATTATCTAAAGAACAAGCGAATTTAAAACAAGCTGTTGAAGAACTTCACATTACAGAAGAATCTGCTACAAAATTATCTGAAATCTGCCATATTCTACTCAACACCAAGATTGAAAACAATGAAGAATATGATAATAAATTAAAGACCTTAACAGAAAATATTATTCACTTAAAAGAAACCCCAGAGGCTCTTGAAAAATTCATTACAGATGCGTACCCCAAATTCAAAACAATTGTACAATCAGAAGAAACAGAAACTATCGATGCCATAGTTGATAATAGTCTAAAAATCAATATTGCAGCACCTAAAATTGTTGCAAAAATTGATTTGGATAAAATTGAACCACAAAGAAAACCTAGAATAAAAGTTCTAGACCCTAATAAGGACTTTGAAAAAACTGAAATCAGTGCTCTAGACGATACTAACGAAATCTTTAGGTTTAAAATCCCAGGAACGCTTGATACAAATGTGAAAAACAATTTAACTAGATTATTATTGAAATACGAAAACCATCTTACTGGGATTAAAGATAAACCAAAGTGGATGCACGCACGTCCAATTAGCCCTCGTGTATACAAATTAAACATTAAAAAGGAAATCGAATTAAGAAATCAAGGAGATTCACCTTACAAAAATATCACAACAGAAGATGTTGATATGTTAGCAAGCCTTATCAATTCAGAGCCTAGATTCAACGAATACTTTACTCTGCACGCAGCATTGCGACTCATTGATAGATTGGTTAACTTTAACAGTGATATCCCATTAGAAATTCAAACTAAAGAAGTTATAGACAAACTATTAACAGCTATTCAAAAAGGTTTAAGTAACGGAATCGAAATCGAAAATTACGTTGATCACACATACCACGCAAACGGAGCAAGAATTATCATCAATACCGACCCTAATATCAACCCAGAAGCGTTTGATATTTCCGGCTCATTCGACTTGATTCTTGGGATATGTGAAAACCAACCTGACCCTAAGTTTTACAGCACAAGAAATAAAACACCATTAATTTGCACAATCTTTGCAAACGGAATATAGAAAGTAGGCAAAAAATGAGAATACACTGCGATTACACTACAACATTTGTGGGAAATGCAAAAGCAAAAAATATCCCTTCTAAAACTTCAATGAAAAAATTCCTTCAGAATAAAGATAAATTTTGTAAAACAGATTTGTATACAAACATTGACAGCTACTTGAAAAACGATATCACCAAAAACGATTTTCTAAAACAGTTTACAAACAAAGGATATCAAAACAATCTTTCAAGAAGCGAACAAAAACATATTAACGATTTAAAAATGACAATCGATTTAACTAATAGCCTTGATGATATCTCGGAAGAATACGTCAAGGAGACAATCAACAAATTACTTAAAGCAAAAAAAGGTTAAACTAAAAGGATAGGAAGGTTCCTATCCTTTTTTATTGCCAAATTCCAGAAGTTTTCTTGAAAAATCTCTTTGTTTGGTGTTAGCTAAAGATATCCATTAACAGAGAAGGTTTTTAAAATGAAAGTTACGCCGATAATAAATAGTTCTATACCCAATTGGGCTAGAAATAAAAATGTTGTAAATAAATCAATGCTAATAGCACCGTTATTACTTGCTATATCAACCCCAGATGTATTAGCAAAAGACGTTTTCGATAAAACAAATGCATCAGAAATAATAATTGCAGAGAACTCTGATAAGAGCGATAATACTGAAAAATATTATGACTATAACATAGCTCTCAAATCAGAGGAAAGCTATAAAAATAACATTTCCGCACCAAGAGCTCTAAAGAAAATTTCTAAACTCGAAGCAAAACAAAATAAGTATGAAGAAAAACTTAGAGAAAAAGAAAAGCGTTATAACCTCTATAATATTACACTTAGAGCCATTGAAGGAGATAAGGATTCAAAAAAAAGATTACTAAAACATGTACAAGAAAACAGCCTAAAGCGTGATATTGGGATTTTCATTGGTGGCGGAATTGCAGGAATAGCACTCTCTGCAGTAACTGGACCGATCAGTTTATTAACTTGCATCGCAACATTTTTTACAACAAACCACGTAAACAACTATATTGTTGAAAAGAAAACTAACCCAAAACAAAAGGAAGAGGTTGTTAAAGAAATCAAAAAACTTGAAGATGAAATGAATGAAATAAAAAATGATATCAAAACTATAGAGTTTAAGATTTCTGAATTAAATAAATAATTCCCAACTTCAAATTTTGTAAATATTAAGAATAAAAATATAATTTTTTTATTCTTCGTTATAGAATGGAAATAACAAGTACAATCAAAAGATTAAATAAGGGAATACTATTATGTCGATAGGGGTACGATTATTCCATTCAAGAAATACATTAAAAAACTATATTTTGGTAAAGCCTACTGAAAGCCAGTGTTTTTTATATGGCTTAAATAAAGACGGCACAATAGATAATTTTGCAAAACCTCTTCTAAAGAAGACTTATGAAAAATACAGTATTGTAAGAAAAGGCGCTTTTCCTTGCGTTGAAAGCTTCAAAGACACCCCTCACAGATACAATATTTGGGAATCACGAGTACCACGTAACATTAATGAAATTCCGGATGGAATGAGTCAAATGTTTTCTATTAAAAATAGAGATGGCAATAGCGGAGCAAAGGTCCACATCATCGGAAGCATCAATAAAAAAGGGATTGACTCAGTTGATAAACTACAGTTTCCATTAGGCGGTTATGACTTAAGTGGTATAACAAATTTAGCCCGCATATACTTAAAAAAAATCTTTAATATGTATGCAGGAACTGAACCTAATAAAAACACATATTACATTAGTGAAGAATTTGATAAAATACTATCAGAGCTTGATAAACAGTATAATATCCCCAAGTTTGAAATCACAAATGAGATTAAAAACTCAATTAACCTATTACTCAAAAAACACAAAATGTCATAGGGATTAGAATGAAAGGCGAGGATTTCACATAAAACTTAGAGAGATTTTAGGCATTTTTAGTTTTATGTATTGTTTGACTTAGAATTATCAAAATGTTATATTTGAACTATGGAAAGACTTGATACAACATCATTTGAGAAAGCATTAAATAGTTTGATTGAAATCTTGGTTAGATATAATAAAGAGCCTAATGATGTTATAGTTCGTGATGCAACAATTCAGCGTTTTGAATACACGTATTCTCTTGCTCTAAAATGATTTCTAGATTTTTATTCCTATCCTCTTTTATTTACCTCAGGCGCGATGTTCTTGCTCGTTCGTATTTAACGGCAATTACGCATTTTGCTTCAGCATTTTCAATACTTTGCAAAACTGCTCCAGCCTCAACTCACTCGCGCTCGAACACAAATGCGCTCTCTTCCTGAGTCAAGGGTAAATAAAAAGGGACTAGATAAAATCCAGTCCCTTTTTATTTACCCCAGGCGCGATTCGAACGCACGACCCACTGCTTAGAAGGCAGTTGCTCTATCCAGCTGAGCTACTGAGGCCTATGTAACTTTCGCTACAAATCTATTCTAACATCTCAATCTTATTTTGCAAGTGGCTAACTTTGTTTTATCCAAATCTTGCAAAAACTTTAGAAATATTCTTCAAATAATCCGCTCTGTCAAAGCATTCCAAGATTTCTGATTCACTCATCAACGCCAGAATATCAGCATCACCCAAAAGATTTTCTCTAAAGCTTCCATCATTATCCATTGCGCTTAATGCATTTCTTTGAACCAATCTATACGCATTCTCTCTGGTAAGACCTTTTTCAACTAATCTCAAGAGCACCTTTTGAGAATAAATAATTCCACCATAAGAATCAGCATTCTTTGCCATATTCTTTTCTATAACTACAAGATTTTTTACAACACCAGAAAAACGGTTCAACATAAAATCAACCAAGATACAGCTATCAGCTAAAATTATACGTTCAGCTGAGCTATGCGAAATATCTCTTTCATGCCACAATACAACATTTTCCATTGCCGCCAAAGAGTTACTTCTCACAACCCTTGCTAGTCCACAAAGGTTTTCAGACAATACAGGATTCCGTTTATGAGGCATTGCTGAAGACCCTTTTTGATTAGCCCCAAAACCTTCTTCCACCTCTCGAACTTCTGTTCTTTGAAGATGTCTAATCTCTGTTGCAAACTGTTCAATTGCAGTGGCAATCATTGCTAATGCTTGCATAAACCTTGCATAAACATCTCTTGCAATCACTTGTGTAGAAATCTTTGCAGGTTTAAGTCCTAAAATCTCACAAGTTAAAACCTCTACCTCTGGATCAACATTACTATAAGTCCCAACAGGACCTGAAATCTGTCCAACTCTTATTTCTTCTACAGCAAAATCAAAATCACGCTTCGCACGTTCTAGGATATCCAGCCAATTAAGAAGTTTAAAACCAAACGTCACAACCTCCGCTTGTATCCCATGAGAACGTCCGATACAAACTGTATCTTTATGCTTGAATGCTAAATCTTTTACAGCATTGATTGCAATATCCAAATCATCTGAAATAATCTGAGCAGCATCTCGTATAAGTAATGCATTAGCAGTATCAATAACATCAGATGAAGTCAGCCCCATATGGATATACTTATTTGAGCGCTCAGGAACACTTTCATTAACATTAGTCAAAAATGCAATAACATCATGTCTAACTTCCTGCTCAATTTCATCAATGCGAGCAACATCAAAATTCGCAGTAGCTTTTATCTCTGCCAGATTCTCATCAGGAACTTTCCCCAATTTATTATAAGCTTCGCATACAGCAATCTCTACATCTAAAAACCTACGAAACTTGTTCTCAAGTTCCCATATTTTTTTCATTTCCGAACGTGAATATCTTTCTATCATACACATATAATACTACAAATAAGATTATAAAATGCGCCTTCACAAATCTTAACAAACAGTCAAATAAAGATTTTGAGGTAACTTACAACAAGCAGGAGACCTAATAATGCTATTAACAAGAACAATAAAAAATTTCCCCAAAACATCTATTGCAATTGGAGCATTTATCACAACAACGATAGCAACAGACACAGCTATGAGAAGTGAAAATTTTAGAGAGAACGTGTCAAAATACACCCCTTATGAAGAAGTTATAATTGACAATCCTTCTGCTAAATTCACAATGAATGGCCCGATTTGGGACACCGGAGAAATTAAAGGAACCGTTGGAGAAAATAATATTAATTTAAAAATAGATAAAAAAATCCTCTCTTTTTTAGACAACAGAACTCTAAAAGGCGAAGGAACAAATTTAGAATTTAATCAAAACTTCAATTTGGCACATAACTATACAATCTCCGGAACTTGGAATAATATACCTGTTGATTTAGAATATGAACATCCATTTTTAAAAACAGGTATCATCTCTGGTCATTATAATGGAAAACCTGTGCGAATAAATATTAATAAAGATTTATCCAATATTTTAAGAGGGCATTATGAATTTAACGGGACAATAAATGATAAATCTGTTGACATAGATTACAAAAATTTCTTATTTAATGGTGCTAATATTAAAGGATTCTTTAACGGAAAAGATGTTAAAGTCCAGTATTCAAAGCTTTTGAATCTACTAAGAGATTCCAGAAAAGTTACCGCTGAATTAAACTTGAATGAAGAAGATACTCGTGATTTCCTATTTTTACAAACGATAATTCAAATGAATGATATGCATATAAAAGAGGGAAAAGCTCGAGCTAGAACTTCCGGTTCAACAAAAGCTAAATAATAAAAATACAGCTGGAAAATTCAGCTGTATTTTTTAAATCTTAATATCTTGCCAAATACTTATCTAACTCCCACTGAGAAACATAAGTTCTAAACTCGTCCCACTCTTTGTCTTTTGCAGTTACAAATTCGTTCATAATATGCTGTCCCAGCGCTGCATTTGCAATAATTGATTTATCCAAATTAATCAAAGCAGCTTTCAAACTTCCAGGAAGCGAATCAATCTTTTGTTTTTTACGCTCTCTTTCAGAAAGTTTATAAATATTCGCTTCTACAGGAGCTGGCGGATCAATTTTATTTCTAATACCATCCAAGCACGCTTCTAAAATAGTTGCAAAAGCTAAATATGGGTTACAAGATGGATCTGGAGAACGAAGTTCCACACGAGTTGCATTGCCACGTTTCGCAGGGACTCTAACTAAAGCACTTCTATTAGCAAGAGACCACGCAATATAAACAGGAGCTTCAAACCCAGGAACTAATCGTTTATAACTATTTACTGTCGGGTTCAACACTGCAGTAATGCCTTTAATGTGTTTTAAAATCCCGCCTACTGAATATTTGGCAACATCACTCAATTGATACTCTGCATTTTCATCATAAAAGGCATTCTTACCGTCCTTGAACAAGGAAACATTACAGTGCATACCAGAACCATTTATTCCGAAAATCGGTTTTGGCATAAATGTTGCATGCAAATTATGTTGTGACGCAATTGCCTTAACAGCTGTTTTAAAAGTCACAATATTATCTGCAGCAGTCAAAATATCAGAATATCTAAAATCTATTTCGTGTTGTCCTGGAGCGCCTTCGTGGTGAGAAGCTTCTATATCAAAGCCCATTTCTTGCAAGCAGCTAACAATATCAGAACGAACATGTTCACCCAAGTCATCTGGACCAACATCATAATAATCTGCCTTGTCCATTGGCTTAGCAGTAGGATTACCGTCCTCATCTTTGTGGAACAAAAAGAATTCCGCTTCTGGACCTATATTCATTGAGAAACCGAGCTTTTCAGCTTCTTTCATAATACGTTTCAAGTTACAACGAGGACAACCTTCAAAAGGAGTTCCATCAGCATTGTAAATATCACAAATTAATCTTGCAGATCTTCTACCATCACGTTCTTGCCAAGGTAATATCTGAAAAGAGTTTACATCTGGATAAAAGAACATATCAGAGGTTTCAATATCTCTAAAGCCCTTAATAGAAGAGCCGTCTAGCATAATCTCATTTGCAAGAACTTTTTCGATATGCCCAGCAGGAACTGAAAGATTTTTTACCTGACCATTGATATCAACGAACTGCAATTTTATAAACTGAACATTATTATCAAAAATAGCCTGTTTAATTTCTTCTGCGGTATAAGTTTCACCATTCTGTGGAATATGTTTAAAATCTCTCATTCCCATTCCTTTCGTTATATAACTTCCACCTTAATTAAAATATATTTAGCCACAAACGTCAATATTTTTTAATATTAAGATTTAGTAAAGAGCTACTGAACAACCTTCTTTAATCCATGAGGTTTATCAGGGTTTTTACCCTTCTTAATAGCAATCTCCAATGCCAAAAGCTGACATATAACAACATTTGCAAACATATACTGTAATTCATTTTCACAATCAACATTAATAGACATGTTAGTCTTTATATCCGCACTACCACGACCAATTAAGTACAATGACGGATTATAATTCTTTTTGATATTATTAATGTATCTTGATGCAGTATAAGAAACCTCTTTTAGAGACAGGTACAAAAACGCACTCTTGTTATTAAGCACGGCAACGTGACCATGCATAAATTCACCCAAAATTGCAGCATTAACATTCAAGTAAGAAGTTTCTTTTATTTTCAAAGAAGCTTCCTTAGCCAAGGAATAAGCAATTCCATCTGCTGCAATTACAAAATTCTTTGCACCTGCTAAAAAATTAGCCAATCTCTTAACTTTGCTACGTTCATTCAGTGCCTTGGTAACAATATCAGGAATATCATTCAAAGATTCTCTATAAGTTTTTACACACTCATTCTCTTTATCATGTTGTTTAGCCAACGTTAAGGCCACAATTAAAAGAGACAGCATCTGCGCAGTAAAAGACTTAGTTGCTGCAATCCCCAATTCTTTACCTGCAGAACAACAAACTCTATAATCACATAATTCCCAAACAGAAGAGCCAGCTTTGTTTGTCACACAGAGAGTAGGCAAATGCCCAAATTCTTTTACTCTTCTAACCGCCCCCAAAGTATCAGAAGTTTCTCCTGATTGAGTGATGAATATGTAAAGAGTACCTTCTTCATGGGGAATAACACTTTTTAAAAGGAATTCGCTTGAATAAATTGCACGAGTTTCAACACCAGAAATTCTTTCCAACAAATCAACCGCAAACCTTGCGCAATGATAGGATGAGCCACTAGCAACAACAATTACACGTTTTACTGACTCTGGGATAGAAATCTCATCATTATTTTCTCTATAAGCACGAATTATATCAGCAAGCACCATTGGCTGCTGATATATTTCGCTTTCCATCCAATATTTAAATTTTGATGTTCTTAAACTCTTTTTTAACATTAACCTAAGATTTCTTTTAGTAAGCTGTTAACAGTTTGTGGATTAGCTCTTCCCTTAGTTTCTTTCATAACTTGACCAACAAAGAAACCAAATAGCTGAACTTTACCATTTCTATAAGCTTCTACTTGAGGCGCATTTGCATCAACAATTTTCTGAACGATTTCTTTAATAGCACCTTCATCAGAGATTTGAGAAAGACCACGTTTTTCTACAATAGCAGAAGCCTTTTCACCATCTTTCATCATATCGATAACAATTTGTTTACCAATATTATTTGAAATAGTAGCTTTTTCAATCAACTGAATCAACTCAACAAGATTTTCTGGAGTTAATTTAGTTTCAGTAATCTCGATTTTTTCTTCTTTCAAGTACGCTGCAATTTCACCCATTATAAAGTTTACAGCGATTTTTGGGTTACCACCCAATTCAAGAACTTTGTCAAAGAACATTGCTAAAGGCATTTGCTCTACAATTACGCTTGCATCATATTCACTCAAGCCTAAATCCATATATCTTTGGCGTTTTTGACTTGGCAATTCAGGCATTGTAGCTCTTATATCATCAACCCATTCTCTTGAAATTTCTAATGGCATTAAGTCTGGTTCTGGGAAGTATCTATAATCGTGAGCATCTTCTTTACCACGCATAGAACGTGTCTCACGAGCATTATCATCCCAAAGTCTTGTTTCTTGAACAACCTTACCACCTTCTTCAACAATATCGATTTGTCTATCAATTTCGTATTCAATAGCTCTTTGTAAAGCTGAGAAACTATTTACGTTCTTGATTTCTGCTCTGGTACCAAACTCTTTTGATCCTTTTGGCATAATAGAAATGTTAGCATCACATCTCATTGAACCTTCTTCCAAGTTTCCATCACAAACGCCAATATAACGAACAATGTTTCTTAGTTCTTCCATATACATTCTTGCTTCTTCACTTGAACGCATATCTGGTTCAGAAACGATTTCTAAGAGAGGAGTACCTGCTCTGTTAAGGTCAACTAAAGAATAAGAAGAACCTGCTAAACCTGCTGCACCAGCGTGAACTAATTTACCGGCATCTTCTTCTAAGTGAGCACGAGTGATACCAATTCTCTTACCTTTAATATCAAGATAACCATTTACACAAATTGGCTCATCATATTGAGAGATTTGATAACCTTTTGGAAGGTCTGGATAGAAATATTGTTTTCTATCAAATTTACAACGAGCAGGAATTTCACAATTCAAAGCTAGCCCTGTAAGAATCCCCATATTAACAACTTCCTTATTCAATACAGGAAGAACCCCTGGCATACCTAAAGTAATTGCACTAACTTGACTATTTTGCTCATTACCAAACTCTGTTCCATCTGGAGCAAAGATTTTTGATTTAGTTTTCAATTGTGCGTGAACTTCTAAACCAATAACGACTTCGTACTTATCTCTCAAACTTTCCATAAATAACCTCATTTTATAACTATAAATTATAGGAAAATTCTAACACAAAGATAAAAGATATGCACTATTTGCTAATAAGTAGATGTAAAATCAAGAATACTATCCTCTACTTCAATATTAGAAAAATCAAACTTTATATTCCCTTCGCTAGCATTACGAATAAACCCAGCTCTTTTTAAGTTCCCTAAATTCTGCAAAGAAGAACCTTCAATGTCCAATATATTTACGTATTCACACGCCCCTAAAGAACTTAAACAAGAATTTTCCAAATCAAGGACCCCTCGAACCTCTACAATTTTCTTAAAAAGAGCATTTTCATCTATGCCCATATCATAGAAGGAAAAATCATAATCTGGTTGTCTAAAATCCTTGATACTAACCTTATCCACTCCCACTAGCTGAACATCATATCCCCCTATTATTTCAAGGATTTTAAACACATCATTATCATTTAAAGCATTCTCTCCGATTCGATTACGCAAAAATGCAATCTTTTCTGCTCTTTCCTCAGCTCTGTCCATATAAAACTCAACTTTTGGAAGAACACGAATCCCACAATCGTTAATATATTTTTTTATACATTCGTAATATCTCTGCGGGACTCTACAATTATTCTTTTCCCCTTGGATTTCTTCAAGCCAATCGCCGTCAAACCTCATACCAACTTTTGGTTCTCCATTCTCCAAATAAACATGAAAGTCCCCTCTGCGAAGATAAGGCTCAGCATTATAAGACTTGGTACACCAATTTGGATGAGACAGAATTTTCAATCTTTCTACATTAATATCAAAATTCTCAGAATCATTTTCTTTTGAAGGAATAACAATCCAACCTGTCACGTTATTTTCACGGCCTACATTAGCTTTAACAAAAATTGTTTTTAGCTTTTCCTTATAAATTTTTAAAAAATTAAATTGAGCATCTTTATTCTCTTTTAACAGCCCCTCAACATAGGAAAAGCTATCGGCCAAAGCTCCTTGATTTAATAATGGAGGTAACGTATCTGTATTTGGTTTTAACTCTTTTGTTATTGCACTTGCCGCAAGCAGTGACATAGCTGGAGTATAAGCGTCATTTCCTTTTTCTAGATAATTTTTCCAAGGAGAAAGATAATTTCTTCGCTCTAAAATCACCTCTTGACCTCTACCTCCAAATAATCTGTTTATCCTCCTATCAAACTCTTTTTTTGCCCATTTTTGGAAATCGGCATTTTCATTAAATTTTTCAACTGGAGCCTTGAATTTTCTAACAACGGCATAATCTATCCCTTGAAACTGATTAGGTTTCATAGCAGTAAAATTATTACGATTTGAACAGGGTTGAATGTACATGACAAAATCATAACACCTAAAAATTATTTTTTGATGTTTTATGAAGAAATATGTATTCATTTTCAAAGCGTTTACCCCCTTGAAAAAGTTCTGTGTTTCAGTTTTAATAGAGTTACTGAGGGAAATCCCTCTAGTCCACAAGAAAGTAGATTAAAATTTTTGGCTAACCCAAATATAAAATTAGCAAAATTCGCCGGCTTCTGTTACGGAGTTAAAAGAGCTGTCGATACTGTGAAAAAACTAAAATCCGACAATCCTCAAAAAGATGTTTTTGTCTTAGGGGAATTAATTCACAATGCATTTGTAATCAAAGAACTAGAAGAACTTGGAATTATCACTCTTAATAATATTTCAGAAATTCCACAAAATGCTTCTGGATATTGTGTTATAAGAAGCCACGGAGCTGCACCAGAAATTTTTGAACAACTAGAATCAACAGGGTTAGAAATCGTTGATTTAACTTGTCCTGATGTTAAAAAAGTTCAACAAAAAGCAATTGAGCTAGCAAAAAATGACTACTACGTTGTTATTGTCGGAAAAGCTGACCATCCAGAAGTAGAAGCAATCTACGCTAATGCAAGACGCTGGTCTGAAAACGTATCCATTATCCACAACATTGAACAAATTGAGCCTATCAAATCTACACTCAAAGCTCATAAAAAAATCGGCGTTGTGGTACAAACAACCCAAAGAATTTCAACTTTGAATGAAATTACATCTGCGCTAACAGCTTACGCAAAAGAATTATTAATCTACAATACAATTTGCCAAAGCACCTCAATGCGCCAACAAGAAGCTGTTGAACTATCAGAAAACAGCGACTTAATGCTTGTTGTTGGTTCTAAAAATAGCGCAAATACAACCCACTTAGCAGAAATCTTAGCTAACAAAGTTCAAACCATACATATTCAAAACACAGATGAGCTTGAAAGCTATAAAAAAGTTATAGCGGATTCAGAAGAAATCGGTATCACAGCCGGAGCTTCAACCCCGCAATCAATAATAGACAATGTCATTAAATATATAAAGGAGGACAAATAAATGACTACAGTTGAAAAAACAAAAGATGAATTTGAAATGCTTCTTGAAGAAACATTCTCAAAGACTCATACTGTTGCTGATATCGTAGAAGGTACAGTAATCAAAAGAGAAAACGAAGGTTACCTAATCAGCGTTAAAGGTGCTAAATTAGAAGCTTACCTTCCTAACAAAGAAATCTCTAGCGACGTAGAAGAACTAGAAGTTGGTGACACTCGTGAATACTACGTTCTAAGAGAAGAAAATGACGAAGATCCAATGCAATTATCATTAAAGAGAATCGCATTTGCTCAAGCTTGGGCTCAACTTAACGATGCTAAAATCCAAGGCGACACAATTCTTGCTAAGGTTGTTTCTTCAGTTAAGGGTGGTGTTCTTGTTGACGTGGCTGACCTTAAAGGTTTCATCCCATCTTCACAATTACGCACTGGTGCTCCATACGACGGTCTTATCGATACTAAGATTGAAGTTAAAGTTCTTGAAGCTGATCCTAAGAAAAACAAACTTATCCTTTCTCAACGCTTAGCTGTTGCAGAACAAAGAGATCAAGTTGTTGATAACGTTCTTTCTTCTTTAGAAGAAGATATGGTTGTTAAAGGTAACGTTGTTAGAATTACTGACTTCGGTGCTTTCGTTGACATCAACGGTATCGATGGTTTACTACCAATCTCTGAAATTTCTTGGCAAAGAATTAAGCACCCATCTGACGTTGTTACTTTGGGTGACACTATCGAAGTTAAAATCATTAAGATTGATACTGAATTAAAGAGAATTTCTTTATCATTAAAGAGAATGGGCGAAAACCCATGGCAACAAATCGAAGGTCAATTCGAAGAAGGTCAAGTTGTTAAAGGTACTGTAAACAAAGTTACTACTTTCGGTGCTTTCATCAACATCTTCCCAGGAGTTGAAGCTCTTCTTCCTGTTTCTGAAATGAGCAACGAAAACGTTAACCCATTCAACCTATTCAAGGTTGGTAACGAAGTTGACGTTCTTATCAAGAAATTCACTCCAAAAGAACACAGAATCGCTTTAAGCGTTAAAGATATCGAAAAATAGTTCTATATTTTAAGATAAAAACAGGGTGACTAAAATTAGCCACCCTGTTTTTTATTGCATTGTCTTGAAAATAATCGATTAACAACAAATTGTAAACATTTGTAACAAATTTATACAGCATTGAAATCTGATATATTTTATATACTTTATATATATGTAAGATGTTTTTAAGGATTTACTAAAAGATGAGTTTCGGTGAATTAAAACTTGATAACTTTGGATACGGCGGAATGAACGCTATGGGTATGGGTGGCAACCCATTCACCAACTCTATCATGGGTGTAGGTCAAGACATCTTATCTGGTGGTAATATTTGGGATGCTTTAGGTAACGGTGCAGCAAACTTTGGACAAAACATGGCTGCAATGGCTATGAACAGTGTGTTCACAGCAGCAGGAAATGCTCTTTTCGGTGGAATGAGCATTGGTGCCGCTCAAGCTCAAAACACTCAAGCAAAAACTGCTTCTGCTCAAGCTAATGCAGAAACAAAAGCTGCTGCAGATAACGGTGTAAGCCAAGCAAAAGCTATTATCGAAGAAACAGACGGCAAAGTCGCAACATATAATACTCAAATCCAAGATCTTACAACACAATTACAACAAGCTCAAGAATTAGCAGAACAACAAAAAGAAGCAATTGAAACAAAATTAAATGAAGTTAAACAACAAATTGCTGAGTATGAAACAAAAAAAGTTGAAAGAGAAGCTTTAGAAAGAAAAATCAACTCAGCTACTGATGAAAACGAAAAAGCACAACTTCAATCTCAATTAAAAGCAAAAGACGGCGAAATCGCTGGTTTAACTAAAGGTATCAATGGCATTCAAGCTGAATTAGATACAATCAGAACAACATTACAAGATACGCAAAAAGTTGCTACTGAAAACGCTGAAAAAGCTGTAGAAGTTCAAGAAACTGCTCAAACTGAAATTCAAACTTCTCAAGACAACCTTGCTACAGCAGGTAGCGAAGCAACAGCAGCAGTTAACAATGCAGCTGCCAAAGCAAGCCAAAGCGCATCTAAAGAACAACAATTAGGTCAACAAGAAATCCAACAAGCTGAAATGATGGCTGCTAAAGGTGGTCTTTTAAGCGCTACCGGAATCGGCGCAGCATTTGGTGCTAAAGACGTAGCTCAAGCAACTATTCTTAAAGGTTTAGGTACTGCAGCTCAGGCTAGCGGTGCAAGCAACTATTCTTCTTTAACAGGTAACATCGTTGCTTTCGGTAGCCAAATTCAAGGCTTCAACCCACAAGTAGCTAACATCAATACTAATATCTCTGACTTAGCAACAAACATCGAATCTTTCACAACTAGCACAGAAGAATTCAATGCTAACGTTAATGAAATGATTGCCCAAACAACAATCTACGATGTTCTTGGACAAGAAGACAAGAAAGAAAAAGAAGAAAAGAACGTAGCTTAGTCAAATAAGTCGTACAATCTATCTCTTATATCTTTTTCATCTAAGTCATGAGTTAACTTATTCAAGTTCATAGCTTGTTGATAATACTCAGCAGCTGTCGAGTTTTTACCTAGTGCTTGAGATGCTCTTCCTGCATTAAAAAAGGCTAGTGTATAATTAGGATTTAATGCGCAAGCTGTCTCAAAATACTCCAATGCTCGCTTAGAATCACCAAAGCCATCTAAATAAACTACTCCGATATTATTTTGTGCTATATCAAACTCAGGATTCAATTCAATAGCCTTGTGGAATGCTACTAAAGATTCTTCTAAGTAATCTTTTTCCCACAACGCTAATCCAACTTTTGAATAGCTCAAGTAATTTTCACCATCAATTACAATAGTATCACAGTACGCTTTGATAGCTGCATCAATATCACCCTTTGCCATGTACAAATCACCTAACGATAATTGTACATCGACATTTTCAGGGTCTAATGCAATTGCAGCTTGGAAAGTCGCTTCAGCTGCTTCAAAGTTACCATGAACTTCACCATAAATTGCACCTAATGCATGACATACTATTGCTGTCCACTTGGAATCAGGGTTGATTTTAATAGCTTTTTGGTAACATTCAACTGCATCATCATACAATTCACATTTGATGTACGCAAAAGCTAATGAATTGTTATAGTATGGATTCTCAGGTTCCAGATCAACTGCCAACTTAAATGCAGTTGCTGCGTGCAATCTATCCTCTTTTTTCAAGTATAAGTGACCTAATTCGTAATAGATTTTATCGTTATCAACCCCGAATTCAAGTAGTTTGTTATAGTAATCAATCGCTTCATCAATTTCCTCTGGGAAATATGTTTGAATGATTGTTGCTAGTTTAATCATAATCTCACGATTGTCAGGCGCATTTTCAAGTGCTTTCCTATAACACTCAAGGCACGTAATCATATCATCACATTCTAAAGACAAATCACCCATCTTTGAATAGAATACGTCACCATGTTCTGTTTTTTCTGCACCTTTTGAATAAATATCAAATGCTGATGGTATCATTTTAATCTTTTCACAAGTAGAACCTAGTGTCTTAAATGATTTTACAGAAAAATCATCAGCCAAATACTTATAAAGCATTTTTAAAGTAGCAGAGTCCCACATAATCATCATAGAACCCGATAAGAAATAGTATAAGAACTGTGCCATAGCACCCACATTCTTCTCCTTATTCTTAATCTGTTCCATAATCATCTTTGCAAGAAATAATCTTGGTCTTGCAGAATTCAAGCCAGAATTTTTAATTGCCTTCTTAAACTCTTCAGCGGCAGCAGCATAGTCGCCTGAAACACCTAGGAAATACCCTGTATAAATGTGCGCATTAGCATTATTTGGCGATAGCGTCAACGCTGTTCGGCACTGTTCAATTGCACCATGAACTGTTATTTGCCCTTTTTCAAATAAAAGGCTCGCTAATCTATAATACGCTTCTGGCACCGCAGGATCTAACTTTATAGTATCTATATAAAGCGAAATTGCATTTTCTAAGTCTTTATCTTGTTGTTTAATGAGATACTTCTCATGATATGCTCTTGCTTTCTCCAATGATTCCAACGCGTTAGATTCTTTATCTACGGGGTATAACATTACTTGTTCAGACATAACTGCTCCATACATAGTGTTTCTCTTAAAAAAACGGCAGGAATAAAAAAAGCTTTAATCTTTTCCGATAAATATCCTCTATATAGAGGAGAATCTTTGCCAAAGCCATATCCAGACTAAATTCTAGCAATAAAAAAGGCGCACTCCCTTAAAAGAGGAGTGCGCCCTAATTTATATTATTAAATAGAATGCATGTTATCAAAAATAGCTTTTCTTTGAACCCAAACTTCCATTTCTAATTTATTACATTCATCTGTTAACTTAGTCTTTAATTCATTGAAAGTAACACTTGAATTTGAGATATCGCAAAGCATGAACATTACAAAATGCCCTTGCATCAATGTCTGTTTAATATCCTCGATATTAACTTTATTATTAGCAAGAATCTGCGCTACCATTGCAACAATACCAACTTTATCTTGCCCTGAAACTGTTATGATAATTTTATTATTTTCCATAATAAACTCTCCTTATATGGCTTCTTTCATAATATCATCTAAAATAAACTTCCCAATCATGCCATCACGAAAATCTCTTAGAATATAACGAGCAGTCCTCTCAACATCAGCTTCAGCACCCGCCTTAATCCAATTTCGTGCAACAGCAACAGATTCTAAAGTCAAATCACCTTCTACTTTATAAAAACCCCTTACGATTTCTGGGTATTTATTGTCTAATAATCCCAACAGTTCCTTAGCAACAAACTCTGGAGTATAAGCATTCTCAGATACAGAACTTACCATTGCAAGCTTTGCAGCAGCATCTTGGTCATCTTGTTTAGTCGGAATAATCCCCGGAGTATCTAGTAGTTCCAACTTAGGATTAATTCTTACCCACTGTTGCTGACGTGTAACCCCAGCTTTTGCTCCGGTTTTTGTCTTGCTTGAGCGGGTTAATCTATTAATGATGCTTGATTTTCCAACATTAGGCATCCCACAAACCATAACCCTTGCAGGACGTCGCAATAATCCTTTTGCCATTAATGCTTGGATTTTTGGCTCTGCAAGAGATACTGCTGTATCAATTATTTTATTAAAATTAAAAGAATTCTTTCCATCACTAAGCAGAACTTTACATCCTGTCTGTTCACGCAAATAGGCGACCCACTCTTTTATTTCTTGCGGGTCGACTAAATCTGACTTATTTAACAAAAGAAACCTCGGTTTATCTCCCAGAAGTTTCTTTATGTCGTTATAAGTACTGCTTATAGGTATTCTGGCATCTAAAACTTCTATTACAACATCAATGAGCTTTAATTGTTCCTTGAGCTGTCTTTCCGCTTTTGCTATATGCCCCGGATACCAGTGAATATGAGTCTTATCTTTTTTCAATTTTTTCCTTAATACGAGTAGCTTTACCAGAGCGTTCTCTCAAGTAGTAAAGTTTTGAACGGCGAACGTCACCACGTCTCAATACGTTAATCTTTTCAATACGTGGAGAGTATACTAAGAATACACGTTCTACGCCTACGCCTTGGAACACTTTTCTTACAGTAATGGTTTTGTTGATACCAGAACCATGTTCTTTAATAATAGTACCTTCAAAAGCCTGTACTCTTTCTTTGTTACCTTCAATAATTCTTACAAATACTTTAACAGTATCACCAGGGTTCATTTCTGGCAATTCTCTTGTAGTATATTGGCTTTCCAAATTTTTAATAATCGGGTTCATTTCGCTAATCCTTTATATTTCAATTGTACATAGTGCTATCCATTATAATAATAAAAAAGATTTTAAAATACAAGTCTTGGTTAAGTTTTGTAATAATCAGACTCATAAATTTTCGTAATCTGCGCCGCCCTCTAACAATTCCTCTTCTGTTAATCCAAACAACGATATTAAATAATTGGCATCTTCCTTAGCTTCTAAAAGCTTTACAGCCTCATTTATCGCATCTTTTCTCGTTATATTTGTATATTGATTTTTTTGTTTAAGATTAAATCCACGCTTTTTTGCTTTACCCATTTAAAGCCTCCAAAGCTAACAAGCCAACACCTATCATTCCAGCATAATTACCAGCTATAGCCTTTCTTATACTAGTTGGCGCTGTTACAATCTCAGAATTAACCTTTTCTTCTATTTTATTAGTATCCACATAAGCAGCCATTGAACCCGATAAAATCACACAATCTGGGTCAAAAATATTTGCCAAACCTATAATTCCATCTGTAATATCAGATTCCCATTGATTAAAAATAGTTGTCATCAATTCATCTTGAGATTCTAAACCTGCAACAACATCATAAGTTGTAATATCTGGATTCCCTGACATTTCTTGTGCTGTTAATCTTAACCCCGTACCAGACGCATACGCTTCGTAGCAATCATAAGCCCCACAAGTACATTTTCTATGTTTGTCAGTTCGCATTTTAAAATGCATTTCTCCTGCACCACCCGACTTTCCTTTTAAAAGCTTGTTATTAATAATTATTCCGCCACCAACTCCAGTACCTAGCGTAAGCAATACAGAAACAATAGAACCTCTTGAAGCACCAACTCTATATTCAGCCCAAGCTGCTGCATTTGCATCATTTTCTAAAAAGATTGGAAGCTCAGTTAGATTTTTAAAATCTGTCTGAGGATATTCTTTAAACATATTTCCAGTAGAACCTATTATCCTGTCATTTTCATTTGAAACAGTACCCGCTGTTGCAATTGCAACTCCAGAAACCTCTTTTTCATATTTAGAAATTACAGAGCGCATAAGAGTCTCAAATTCAGCCTTATTTTGAGGTGTAGAAAACTTCTCCACTTCACCAACAATATTACCTAATTCATCAACTCTTGCACAAAAAATCTTTGTGCCACCAATATCAAATGCTAAAACTTCCATCTCTAATCCTATCTATTTATAAATCTTTTTGTAATAAGTTGCGGTCTTGTAATTGCAGATCCAATAACAACACAATGAGCGCCCAACTCAAAAGCCCTAGTAACTTGCTCTGGTTCCCAAATCCTTCCTTCTAAAACAACGGGGATTCCTGATTCTTTTACCAATTGTTCAAGGAGTTCAAAATCTGGCTCATCACCTTTATCACCAGACTCTAAAGTATAACCTGATAATGTTGTTGAAAGGATATCCGCACCTAAAGCTTTACATTTCATACCCTCTTCAAAAGTTGAAATATCTGCCATTGCAAGACGTTTATTAATTTTTATGTATTTAATTATGTCATACAAATTTGAATCTGGTCTTGGACGTTGAGTCCCATCAAATGCAACTATATCCGCCCCCGCCCTTACAAGAGAAAGCGCATCGCCAACAGTAGGAGTAATATAAACAATCTCTTTATAGTTTTTAGGAATCACTTCTGGCTTAGTCAAGCCTATTACAGGAATATCAAAGAGCTTTTTCGCATTAGAAACATCTCTCATCCCTGCAACTCTAAGCCCACCGGCGCCACCTTTAACAACAGATTGCATCATAGCAATCATGCATTCTTCCTTGTATAAAGGCTCCGACGGCATTGCCTGACAGGAGACAATAACCTTATTTCTTAGTTTTTCAATCATAATTAAATATTAGGTTGTTGTTTGTAATAATCGTGTTCTTGTTCAAATTTATAACCGAAATTGAACAAATCAGCTTCCGCTAACTGCGGTGCCAGGATTTGTAAACCGATTGGCATACCATCCTTATCAAACCCTGCAGGAACACTCATCCCTGGAATACCTACCAAGTTTGCAGAAATTGTTGCAATATCAGTTAGGTACATTGCAAGTGGGTCATTTGATTTTGAACCCAAGTCAAACGCAGTATTAGGACAAGTTGGAGAAATAAGAATATCAACCTTCTTGAACGCTTCTACAAAATCGTTTGTAACAAGTCTTCTCATTTTTTGAGCTTTCTTGTAGTATGCATCATAGTAACCAGAACTTAATGCATAAGTTCCTAACATAATACGACGCTTAACTTCGTCTCCAAAACCTTCTGCACGAGTTTTGCAATACATTTCTAACAAGTTTTCAGCGCTATCTGTTCTATGACCATATTTTACACCGTCAAATCTTGCTAGGTTTGAACTACATTCAGCAGTAGCCAAGATATAATAAATACCAATAGAATGTTTGATATTTGGAAGAGAAATTTCAACAATTTCTGCTCCTAAAGATTTATATGTTTCGATAGCGTTTTCAACAGACTTACGAACATCTTCAGAAAGACCTTCTCCCATAAGTTCCTTGATAACACCAACTTTTCTACCTTTAATATCTTTATTTAAACTTGCCACATAATTTTCAACAGGCCTGTTTAAAGATGTTGAATCGTGGTGATCATGTCCTGCAATAACTTGCAACAACATTGCAGAATCTTCAACTGTTCTTGAGAATGGACCAATTTGGTCTAATGATGAAGCAAACGCAATTAAACCATATCTTGAAACAATACCATAAGTAGGTTTCATACCAACAATACCGCAGAAACTTGCCGGAAGACGAATACTACCACCTGTATCAGAACCAAGAGCTAAAGTAGCTTCACCAGACGCAACTGCGGCAGCTGAACCACCTGATGAACCACCAGGAACTTTATTCAAATTCCAAGGGTTGTGAACTTTTTTAAACGCAGAGTTTTCATTAGAAGAACCCATTGCGAACTCGTCCAAATTAGCTTTACCAACGATAGGAACTAAATTGTTTAAAAGTTTTTCTGTAACAGTTGCGTTATATGGAGACACAAAGTTCTCTAAAATTTTACTTGATGCGGTAGTTTTAGAACCAATCAAGTTCATATTATCTTTCAACGCTAATGGAACACCTGCTAGCAAAGGTAATTCTTCACCTTTAGCCAATTTTTCATCAACTAATTTTGCCGTATTCAATGCAGTTTCTTCAGTTAATGAATTGAATGCACCTAGTTTATCGTCAATATTTTTAATTCTGTTTAATGATGCTTTTGTAAGTTCAACAGCAGAAACTTTCTTACTTCTAATAGCTTCGCTTTGTTCTTTCGCACTCTTTCTTAATAATTCTTCCATTGCGTCTCCTTAAAGTAATATATGTGTAAATCGTAGTACAAAAGGGGTGGATTTTCAAGAATAATTATAGATTTTGTTACGCAATTTATAGTATAACTATCTCAGTTAATGGCATATTAGAAAGAGTTAGCTCTAAATATTTTTCAAGAATTTAAAAGGTTAAAATCACAAACAGAAAGTATATACTAATATTTGCGAACTTTTACTGCATTACAGGCCAAACGCATCTTTAAGACTCTCTTTAAGAGGTTTGGCAGGAACATTGTAGTCTAGCGAAGACCACGTATCCATCATATTAGTATATTCTTCAACAGTTATTGTTTTACCTTCTTGGCTGCGGTCATCAGTAACAACTCTATATAATCTATCAAACATATTAGAAATAGCTATATACCCCGATTCCAATGCCGAGTTTATAGCAGGGCTATCAGAAAAAGCTTTTTTAGAAAAATTTTTCTCCACATCCATATAAAATTTTTCTGTAGCTACAATATTTGGTTGCTCATTTGTAGAATGTTTTAAAATTGCTTTATACAAACTAGATATATAACCATACCTATCGTCTTTAATTTTTATAACTTCATTATCTGTATTCTTAAAAGCAATATTATCACCTTCAATAATAGGTAAATTTGACTTGCTTGGTTCAAACACATCATGTTCTAAAGAGTTTGCAAAATTTGTCACGATTTCTGTATTGATTTTTTCTTCTCTTGCCTTTGAACCATCACCGCAAGAAAACAAAGCTGTAGAACTTACCGCTAGAGCCGCTAATGCCATTAGCGTAGCTTTTTCAGCTCTATTTAAGCCAACATTTGGGATATTCATACACATACTCCTTTATATTATTGATTATAGCACTAATCAATAAACATGCAATCACCGTAGCTATAGAATCTATATTTATTATCAATAGCTTCCTGATAAGAATTCATAATAAAATCCTTACCCGCAAGTGCTGAAACTAACATCAACAATGTTGATTTTGGCAGGTGGAAATTTGTAATCAATTTATCTACAACTTTAAACTCATAAGGAGGGTAAATAAACAGTGTAGAAGCAGATTTACACTCTTTAATCTCTCCAAACTGTTGGAATGCTGTTTCCAATGTTCTGACAGAAGTTGTACCAACAGCAATTAGTTTTCTACCATCTTTTTTAGCACGATTAATTAAATCTGCTGTCTCCTTAGATATCTCAAAGGTCTCAGAATCCATTTTGTGTTCCAAGATATTTTCACACTTAACAGGTCTAAAAGTACCTAAGCCTACATTCAAGGTAACATAACCAATTTCAACACCTTTTGCCTTTAAAGCATCCAATACCTCTGTCGTAAAGTGTAGACCCGCAGTCGGAGCCGCCACAGAGCCTTCTTTTTGTGCAAAAACAGTCTGGTAGCGTTCATAATCCAGTTTTTTCAGCTCTTCAGGAGTCATTTTTCTTTCTATATAAGGTGGCAAAGGAACATTTCCTACACGTGATAATACATCATAAATATCACCGTCATAAATCAATTCAACAAACCACTTACCATCATCTTCAGCTTCTTTTAAAACTCGAACGGACAATTCTTCCGCAACTTTTACTACAGTATCTGGCTTTACACGCTTAGAAGGCTTAACAAGAGCTTCCCATTTATGGGCTTCAAGCTCTTTTAGCAAAAATATCTCAATCCTAGCCCCAGTACCTTCTTTTTCTCCGTACAAACGAGCAGGAATAACACGAGTATTATTCAATATCAGAATAGAATTAGGCTCAATTAAATCAACAATATCTTTAAATACGTGATGATGAATTGTTTTATCTTCACGATTCAAAACCATCATTTTTGAATGGTCTCGTCTATGAGCTGGTAATTGTGCAATCAATTCTTCCGGTAAATTATAATCAAATTCTGATATGTGCATATTATATTCCTTTACTATTAATAAGGGGAAACTAGCGTCTCCCCTCTCTTATTAATCCTTTATCTCTACCTTTTTAGCATTCTTTAAATCATCGTCATCTATGATTTCACCTTTGTGCTTATCTTCAAGCTCCAATTGTTTATTAATAGAAAGGGTCTGAATAACTTGGAAAATGTTGCTTGAAATCAAGTAAAGCAATACACCTGCAGGAATCGGAATAATTACAAAAGTAAACATCAACATAATAGGCATAATTGTATTCATTGACTTTTGCATAGCCTTTTGAGTTTCATCCATATTTTGAGACTGAGTCATTGCCATCATTGCTTTTTGAGATAATACCATTGTCATACCAAACAAAGCTATTAATATAAGAACATCCCAGTGGAAAGATTTTTGAACTTCTTTTGTTGGCACAGAAGCAGTTAAGATTCCATCGTTTCTTTCAAATGTAAATTTTTCTGTTTCCTTAGTATTCAAATCAGTTACATCAATTTCAGCCTTTTCAATCTTGTCTAATTGGCTAAATTGAAGATTAATATTATCTAAGCTAACTTTAAAATCAACATTTTCCCCAGGGTTAAGTTCACCTTGAACTTCAATCGCTTTATTAGGTTTTGTAATCTTCGCAGTTGCGTCTGTACCATCATTGTAATAAACCTTTGCAACTTTACCAGTCATAAAAGCATCAAATTTTGATACACCCAAAATACCATCGTTTGAAATACCCGCACTTGTTTTTAGAGTTGAGTCTAATCTCTTAATAAATAAGAATTGAGAATCTCCTGCCAACTGAATAAATTGTGGGCTCATCAACGCAGAATATAACAAAATAAAAATTGGCATTTGTACAAGAAGAGGGAAACATCCAGCCATCGGATTGAATTTGTGCTCCTTGTAAAAATCCATCATCTTGCGTTGCATTGTTTGAGGGTCATTTTTGTAACGTTCTTGAATGGCCTTCATTCTTGGTTGAAGTTTCTGCATCATTCTCATAGAACGTTGTTGAGAAACACCCAAGGGCCACAAAGCCGCTCTAATAATAATTGTCAAAATTATAATACCAATCCCATAGCTACCTGTAATTGTAGCTAGAGTTTTTAAGAAATCGATTGTAAATCCTGTTGCAAATTCCATAAAAATATACCTACTCTCCAATATATATACCATTAGAAGAATAGCTTAAACATGAGCAAGGGTCAATAAAAAGGGGGATTTTCATTAGTTTTGTAAAGAAATGTAACAACTTTAACCAACTCTGAAATTCGACCAAATATATATACTTTATATATATAAGAAAATTACAAAAGATGAGGATACAAAGATGGTTTACGTTCTTCCATGTCACTTTGATGCTAGACACCGCCACGGTGGTACAACAGTTTACAACAACAGAACAATCAATATTTTTGGACGCGGTTGCGGAAGCACACACAGATGCTCAGGTAGCAGCTTTGGCTTCGGCGGCGGCAGCTTCTGGGGTATGTTAGCTGGTGGTCTTGGTATGGGACTAGGTATGGGACTATTCAACGGTCTTTGCAACTGGCTAAACGGCGGTAGCTTCTTCGGTGGCGCTAATGGCGGTCAAGGAGCTTACCAAGGTGGATACCAAGGCGGATATCCAGGAGCTTATCCTACTAGTGCGCAAACAGGTACAGGCTGTGCTTGCGGATGCGGTACTGGTGCAAGATTAGGCAGCCTATACACTCCAGGTCAATATTCAACTCCAACTACTGGTACCACCCCAACCACAGGTACCACTCCAACTACTGGAACAACACCAACCACTGGGACTACCCCAACAACAGGCACTACTCCTACAACAGGCACCACTCCTGCTACTGGTACCACCCCAACAACTCCAACCGCAACCGGTGAATATGGTGGCAAGCCAATCAATGAATTAACAGGCGATGATATCGCAAATATCACTCCTGATGAATACAACAAATTACACGACGACGATAAGAATGCTATCAAAAACAGAATCAAAGGTTTACCTGCAGCTGAAAGAGAAGCTTTAACTAAGAATAACGGAATCCCTGCAGATTTAAGAATCGCAGCTAAACAATCATTCTACGGCACAAGAACAAATTATGATGGCACAACAGAAGTCAACGGTGCAGAAATCGATAGAGCAACCGACCTAAGCGGCAATACTAGAGATACATTCAAAGTAAACGGTAAAGATGCAACTGTTGCAAAAGCTGCAGATGGTAACCACCCACAAACCATCACTATCCACGATAGACAAGACGTTACCTACACTTACGTAAAACAAGAAGACGGCGAATACATCTACAAGAGTGACAAAGGCGGTCAACTATACGCACTACAAAAAAATGGCGAAAATTATGACCTAGTTCAATATAGCTGGCACGATGGATACGGCACAAAAGATTGGTCTTAATCAAAATATAAATACCAAAAACCCCTTAAGAAAATCTTAAGGGGTTTTATTTTATAACTAAGCTTCTACCAACTTTTTAAAATGTTCCAAATCTTCAATAGTATCGATACCTACTGGAATATTTTCTGTTATAGCAACCTTTATCCTCATCCCAGATTGCAAAGCTCTTAATTGTTCCAAGCTCTCTGCACGTTCAAGGTTTGTTTGATTTAATTTTGTCATCTTAAATAAGGATTCTTTTCTATAACCATAAATACCCAAGTGACCATAAATCTTACTTTCATTCGCATTACGTTCATAAGGAATTTTTGAACGTGAAAAATAAAGAGCATAGTTATTTACGTCAAACACGCACTTTACTAAATTAGGGTTATTCGCTTCATCATCCTCTTTTATCTCTCGTACAAGTGTAGAAATATCAACAGTTGCATCATCTCTTACGCCCGCAATTACAGCATTAATATCATCAAGATTAATAAGAGGTTCATCCCCTTGAAGATTGACAATAATATCAATTTCTGGATGTCGTGAAGCAACTTCTGCAATTCTATCTGACCCACTCTTATGTTCAGTAGATGTCATCTCCACATCACCACCGAAAGCTTTTACTGCATCATAAATACGCTCATCATCTGTTGCAACAATCACCATATCAGCATTTGCACATTTTTTCGCCTTTTCCCATACCCATTGAATAATAGGCTTATCCAAAACCTTAATAAGCGGTTTACCCTCTAGTCTACTAGAACCGTATCTTGCAGGAATTATTATTGCAGTTTTACCCATAAAATTTCTCCTCTTTAAAAACCTAACCCTGAAACAAGTTCAGGGCTTCAAATTTAATCAATTCTTTCAACAACAAATGATGTCCATTGGTTTAAATGAATTTCTTCCAGAATCTTCAAATTATTTTTTGAAATAGCCTCCAATACAACAGGTTTCTTTTCATCTAAAATACCACTTAAGGACATCTTTCCATTCATCTTCATAATAGTTTTCAAATCACCCATAATTTCAGCTAGAACATTATGTAAGATATTTGCGCATACGAAATCAAATTCTTGATGAACTTTATCAGCAGTATTTAACTCAAATTCACACTCAACACCATTCTTAATGGCATTCTCTTTTGCAACATCTATAACAGTATCGTCATTGTCACAGCCATACACATAATCTGCACCAAATTTTTTACCGCAGATTGCAAGGATACCTGAACCCATACCAATATCAGCTAAATTTCCACCTGTAAAATACTTTTCCATTGCCAACATGCAAAGCTGAGTAGTTGCGTGAGTTCCGGTTCCGAATGCACAGCCAGGGTCCAGCGTAATAATTACTTCATCTTCAGACTTAGGAGAATACTCTAACCAACTTGGCACAATGGTAATTCTATCTGAAACATGAGTTACATCCCATTTTTCTTTCCATTTCTTCGACCAATCTTGGTTTTCCTTCTCTGTTATTACAAAAGCCCAGCTTCCAAGCTCCTCTTCTGAGAAACCTCTTTCAAGCAATACGTTTCTATTTTCAGTAAGAACTCTCGCTACAAAAGAGTTTTCAGGCTTAGAAACTAAAAACGCTTTCAACTCTCCTTCGGTTGTAGAAACCATTTCCAAGTCTTTCCAAGCTTCTTCGGCAAGAATAACACCTTCGCAATCAAAGTTAGTAAAACAAATATCCGATACAATATCGGATATTTCTGGATTTATATCAATTATAAGTTCAAAATAATTTTCCATTATTCGTTAAATACACCCATTCCTCTAAACTTGCTATATCTCTGAGCTTTTAACTCTTCTGGGGAATAAGAATCAAGTTCTTCTAATGCACCCAATAAAGCTTCTTTTAAATTATCACTCATCAATTGTGCATCAGTATGCGCACCACCAACAGGCTCCTTAATCTTGCCATCAATAATACCAAATTTAAGCAAGTCATCTGCAGTAATCTTCAACGCATCAGCAGCTTCAGCAGCCTTAGAAGCATCTCTCCAAAGAATAGACGCACAGCCTTCTGGTGAAATAACTGTATAGTAAGCATACTCAAGCATAAATACTCTGTTCGCAACAGCTAAACCTAGAGCCCCACCACTACAGCCTTCGCCAGTAATAACCGCAATAATGGGAACATTTAACTTTGACATTTCTCTAAGGTTAACTGCAATTGCAATACCTTGCCCAGTTTGCTCTGCTGTAATTCCAGGATATGCCCCAGGAGTGTCAATTAAAGTAATAATAGGAAGTTTAAACTTGTTCGCATGTTGGAACAGTCTTAAAGCCTTTCTATAACCTTCTGGTTGTGGCATACCAAAATTGTATTCCAAGTTTTCCTTTGTAGTTTTACCCTTTTGAGTACCAATAAGCATTACAGGTCTACCACCGATTGTAGCAAGTCCACCAATAATAGCTCTATCATCAGTACCGGCACGGTCCCCGTGAAGTTCCACAAAATCATCACACATCAAATTTGTGTAATCCAAGAAATTCGGTCTGTCACAGTGGCGTGCAATTTGCAATTTCTGAGATGCTTTTAAAGATTCATACATTTCTTTTTTTATCTCATTTGCTTGTTTTTCAAGGTTTTCAATTTCGTTATTAAAGTCCATGCCTGACTCCAAACTCATTTTTTTAAACTCGTCTATCTTTTTTTGTATTTCATAAATCGGTTTTTCAAATTCCAACACTGCCATTATATTTATACTCCATGCATAGTGAGAACCATCGCAATCTTGTCACGAAGTTCTGCTCTCTTAGAAACAATATCTACTTGCCCGTATTTTAACAGGTATTCAGCTGTTTGGAAATCAGCCGGTAGACTTTGTCTAATTGTCTGTTCAATAACTCTTCTGCCTGCAAAACCAATTCTAGCACCTTGTTCAGCAATAATGATATCGCCCAAAGTACCGAAGCTTGCAGTAATACCACCGAATGTTGGTTCGGTCAAAATATTCATATATAAGATTCCTGCCTCATCAAGCTTACCTACAGCACAAGAAGTCTTTGCCATTTGCATAAGGCTCAATGCGCTCTCTTGCATTCTCGCACCACCTGACGAAGTTACTGCTATCATAGGGATATTTTGTTTAACAGCTTCTTCCATGATTCTGGTAACTTTTTCACCAACAACACTTCCCATCGAACCGCCCATGTAATCAAAATCCATAATTGCAGCAGCCACTCTGTGACCTTTTATCTCACCAGTACCTGTAATTACAGCTTCATCTAGTTTTGTCTTAGCATAAGCCTTTTCTAATCTGTCTTTATATGGTTCTGTGTCAACAAACTCTAAAGGGTCAGTCGGTTTCACATTTTTGAAACGTTCTACAAAAGAACCATCATCAAAAAGCATTTTAATACGCTTAGTCGCATTTATTCTATAATGATATTCGCAGGCAGGACACACCATCATATTTTGTTCTAAATCTGTTTTTAATATCTGATTTTCACAATGAACACACTTTACCCAAAGGCTTGGTTGTCCATCATCTTCTATTTTATGCTCAGCTTCTCGTCTTTGTATTTGAGCTTCTTTACGCTTTTCAAACCACTCTTGTAATGTCATAAGATATACCGATTACTCCGTCCTTAAAAATACAATACACAAATAAATGTACTACTAAATTATACATCAAAAAAAAGGAAGTCTATCCTTTTAACAAATTTGTATTACAAAATATTAATAAGGGCGTGCTAAAAACAATATTTACAGCTATTCTGGTTTATATAACACTTTCATTTTCAAATCTTTTGCCTCATCCAAACCTGTTGGCCAAGAACCTGGATTATCAGCATGGAAGGCATCTAAATGGTATGTATTATCTGGGAATGCTCCTAACATATTAATATTAGATGTATAATCCGGCAAATCATCCAAAGTAACTTTTTGATATGGACAAATACCTGTGTAAATTGCAACATCCTTACCTGCAACGGCTTTAGAATAACCTTTGAAGAACTCCGTAAACGCATCTCTTACTTGGTCATTATACGTACCTGTACCTGTTATCTCAAAACCGTTAACCAATAACGCAGGCTCTCCTGTATTATTATCTTTAATCCATAAAACTTTGGCTTTACCAACAGTTTCTCCTGTAGAATCTTTGAGCTCCACAATATTATCAACAACATGAGATAAAGAATGAACAATCGCACGTTTATTAATACCATCTAAAGAAATACAACATTGGCAATAGTGACCTTGGAACAAATCATGTCTTGCATCTCTTTTCCATAGAGAAATAGAGAATTTTTCATCTTTAGAAAGATTTGTTGCTCGTGTCAATATACGTAATCTTGCATCAAAATGATCTTTTATATCTAAAATCCCAGCATTTTTAAATAAAATCCCTTGTTCATTTGTAAAGTCAGTTACAGCTAAAGAAAGTTTTATTAACGAATCTTTGTCAATTGGCTCTTCTGATTTCATTTGCAAAGTCCCATTGTTGAACACAAAGCCTTCTTTTTCTAGACAACGAACAATACGCCCTTTCAATTTATCATTAGCAAATATTACACCGAAATCTGCTTCCATTCCTCTAACAACATTGTCGATGGTATTTTTTAATTTATCCTTAGATGCCTTTATTTCAATTTCTTTTACACCATCATATTCAAGCCATTGATTGAAATTAAGCCCGTTTTCTTCATAAATATCTTTTGTTTTTAAATTCAAAGTCCCATTTGGAGAAGTTTCATCAAACAAGAAATCTTTATAATTACCATCAAAAGTAGATTGCAATAAACCTTTGAGCAAATCTTTATCTGCTGAGGCTAAAGTTTTTTGGGCACCAAGAAGATATGTGAAATATCTCATATCCCAACCTTCTAACAACTCAGGACGATTCTTATATTCAGGACCAACATTTTCTGTTATTAAGTTGAAGACCTCGCCAAACATTTTTTGGACATCAAGTTTCAATCCAACTTTACCAGATGGCAATTCAACCTTTTCAGAACATCTTGGCAAAATTTGTGACATCAAAGACGAATCAAGACCTCTTGCAAGAGAAAGTAATTGTTTAACCTCGTTATCTTTCACCTTTGTACCTGCAAAGATTCCCGTCCAGAAACCGATTGTACCCTGAGACTTCATCATTGAAATATTACCCGTTGTTTCCATTATACGTACTATAGATTCATCGTGCAAAAGCATTGTTAAATGACCTTCACCGATAACATCCGCACAATCTTTAATCGCTATATAAGTTTCTAATAAGCCTTCAGAAATTTTTCCAAATTCCTCATTATACTCATCCATTTGCCCGTGTGCTTCGGCGTATTTTTCAAGTTTAGCAATAAGGACATCAATACTTTCTTGCATGTATTCAAAATTCTTAGCAAATTGAGTAAAGTTTGCTTTCATCTCTGGTGATAATTCAAAATCATTATCAGGAATTTCATCTATATTTATACCTTGCGCCTCTGCCTCCGTCTTTGTTGTTGCGTCTTTCGCATTAGATTCTTTTAATTTTAAAACTCTTTCATAATATTTTTCCCAAACACCATACTTAACAGGGCTATCAGCCATAATAGCGCCTGCAACAAGAATTGCACTCTCTGGCAGAGATTTATTTTGTTTTCCACTCTCCAATATTTTAGCCAAATCTGGAGACTCATTTATCTTTGCCAAAATAGTTTCAAAGTCTTTCGCTGTAAAAGTTCCGTTTTTACCTATTACAAATGATTGGAGCTCAACGGGTATCCAACTTAAGAATTCGTCTAGCGCCGCTTTCTTTATTTCACCCATTAATTTGCCTGCAGCAGCTCTATCTTTAGTTGCTGTTTTAATATAGGCTTCTAACTCTTGCATATTTAGACAACCAAATTGTTCAGCCTTTTCTGCATATCTTAGGAATACCTCGTCATACATTTGCTTTGAAGTAGATGGAATAGTCTTTTGATAATCACGTGATAAAATCTCCAAACAACCTTCTGAACCACATTTACTTATCAAGGACAAAGTATTTGTAGTAATTCTTAAATTATCATGTTTTAATATTAATTCTCTTATTGAAGACAATGATTCAGAAGTAACACCTTTTAAAGTTTCATGAGTCAAAGATTTTAAATATCTCCTATCAAAGACCTCTTTTCCTGCACTATTATTATAAGCCGCAAAATCTTTTATGCAGGCAATATGTTCTGGACGGACATAACCAGATAACTCATACTTTGTAAGTGTATCAGCAATTTCTTTAAAGGATAATTTCACATCAGAATACTTATTCATAACATCTAATGTACTCTTAACAGTATGCATATCTTCAGCTTTAGAGATATAAATCAAATCTTCTGCTGTAACCATTTTAAGACTTTTAATAAAATCTGTTCTGTCATAGTATGGAACCGATTCAGAAAAGACTTTTGTGAATATATCTTTTATAACTTGTGGAGGAATATCTTCTTTAAAAGCATCCATCGTCATTATCAGGCTTTCAAAATGTTCTATACTATTTTTAGTCCTATAATCACTTTCTGCATAAATAAGTTTATCTGATACTGATAAAAGAATATCTTTATAAAATTTTGAATCCTTTACACTCATATAAAGTTTTGGAATCAAAATATCTTTTTCTAATAATTCTTTAGCAAAAGTAGAATCCTTAGCTAAAGATTCAAAGAATTTTTCAAAGAACTCATTTTCAAAATGGCGGTCCGAATACTTATTCAAAATCTCTGAAGAAAGCATTTGTCTAGTAATATCTAGAATTTCTTTATCTTGTAATATTTTAATAAAATCAGTTACTTCAGAAATTGATGAATAAGAGCGTCGCTTAATAATATTAGTCATAACATCACTATTATCTTCATTAAGATAAGTCAGAAATTCTACCAACAATTTTTTATCAGCTTCTATATCAAGAGATTTTTCCCAATCAAATGTACTTTGTTTTGCAATAAACGCATTAACAACCTCTAAATCGGCTCCCCTATCCATTAAGGTTAAAAGAAGCTCCTCATCTGGTGTTAATCGTTGAAGCATTGGAATATCTTTGAGCATAAAAGCTATTGCTGCATCATCATTGTTATAATCAAGAATCTTTTTATAATCCTTAAACTCTAAGTTTTCAGAGAAGCGGAAATATAACTTATCCATTCTTTCTAAATCTGCTTTTGGCAATTTTGCCATCTCATAACAAATTTCAAAAGATTTGTATTGTCTTAAATATCCTCTTTTAGAAATTAATTTAGAAAATGTTTCGAATTCTTCATCAGAAAGTTTTGCACCAAGAGCAGCTTGCTTAACAGTGAATCCAGACTCTGCAGCCCCTTTCCACTGCCAAGTACGATTCAAGACTTGCATAAATCTCTCTGTCTCAATTTCAGTCAAATTTGCACAAGCCTCATGGATATCTATCGCTGAAATATCCTTGCCACCACAATCTCGTATAGTATTAGCTAGAGTCTTTTGTGCACTTGTCGGCTTTAAGATTGATATAGGCTCACCATTCCGTACAGCAGAAGTAACTCCAATCGTAGAAAGTCTTATTCTATTAATCTCATCCACTTCATCTACATAATTAATAAAACAATACGGGCTTCTAGTCTTATCATCACCATATAAAGCGTCACCAGACCATTCAACCTTATCCATACTATCAATTGTTGCAGCCAAGTCTGTTTTAAACTCATCAGACATACCTGCATAAGGAGAATCTTCCGCATACAATGCAGCTTTTAAAAGTTTCTTGTACCCACTTATATCTTCATTAAATCTATTAGCATATTTAAAATCTTTTAATTGATTTTCAAGATTATAAATAAGAGTATTCTTAGGAGGGAACCCAAGTGTTAAACCGACTAAATCAGGATATTGTTCTTCAAGCTTTAAAGGACTATCTTCTGATATCAATTTAGCGTAAATATCATCAATACTAGCCCCATCCATCCCCATTCTATTAGAATAGATTTCATAATTCGCTTCAATAACTTTTTTTACTTCAACAGGATTCAACAAGAATGCATTAGTAATCCCATTCCCAATATCCCTATTTAAAACATCAATCCCTTGGGTTCTGAGTTTTTCAATAACTGCATCAGGCATTGCAATAGGAAGTAATGAAGATGGTTTATCCCCGTTTGCAAATAGTACAAATAAATCTCTATCAGCAACTTTTTGTAATGGCTTGTCAATAAACCACTGTCGCTCCTCTGGGGTAAAATCTCCCAAAATTCTTACATTTTCATAATTGTTTTTGTGGATTTCATCTACTTTCTCCGCAAAGCTTAGAGCCAACTGACGGGCATCTTCTTTTACATAATTTATTTTTTCATCTGTGGAAACTAATCTATCATCTTTGAATTTCTCAATTGTAGTTTTATTAGGCTCATCAGAATATTTAATAACACGCTCAACTCTTTGACCAAACTCATCAAATTTAGTAGTTGTTGTTCGCATTGATTTAGGAGAATGCAAAGGTACATACTGTTCTATTTTTTCAGTTATTATTCCATTTTTATAAGACTCAACTGAAAAAGGAGTATCCTCTCCTCTCATTTTTCTGGTAATTGTATAATTATTATCATCAGCCCAAGAATACTTAGATATAACATGTTCTTTTCCATCTAAATAAGATATCTCACTATAAATTTTACCGTTCGGGCTATATACTTTTCTAAATTTTCCAACTAAATTTTCAGTATCTTTAGCAACCAGAGTCCCATCAGAACCATATAAATAGCTTACAGTCTCTATAACACCATTTGCGTCTTTAGTAATTTCTTTAGACAAACGATTCTGAGAGTCCATAATTTTTTCAACACTCAATTCTGGAGGAGCGACCTGTTCTTGAGGTTTTACACCATTCAAGTAATCAACTTGTTCAGGCTCTAATCTATAATTAGTAGCATCTACTGGATTTTGGTTATCACCCTCAAAAATACGAGGTTTTGCGCTGATTTTATCTCCTGCAATATTTGATAACTCAACAAGCATTCTTGCTCTAGACTTAATCTCTGCAGCATCTAAATCTGGGCAGTATTTTTGGAGTTCTAATTCGAACATCCCCTGCTTCATTTCATTAGATTTTGCAATGTTCTTCCTTTGCATTGCAGCCCCAAGTAACACGCCATTCAAGGACATCAGTTTTTCCATCGTTGTAATATCAGTTCCGTAAACCGCTTTGTTCACAACACTTGTCAACATAACATCCGCAACAAATTCTACAGAAGAACCACTTGCCAAAGCTACTGTTTCAATCATTTTAAAAGCTTTTGTCAAATTAGCAGGAACTTGCTGACCGCTTCTGTATATAGACATCAAATCATCAATTGATAGACCTGAATTTTTTGCAATAAAAGATATACCCTTCTCTTTTAAGAACAATCTTGCTTTATCACCGAGGGCACCTGATGCCATCCCTAAAAGCATCCACATTGAACCCTCTGCAACACTCATTCCATAAGCTTTCCAATCTGGTTCATCACTGGTTAGGTTATGCAACAGTTGAACTGGTTGAGCAACTTGATTAACCATTAATAATGGCATTAATTTTTCTGCCTTCATGGTAACATCAGCTGCAATTGCAACAGCCTTTGCGGTAGTTGCTGCCAATCTTGTACCTTGTGCAGCAGTGTTTAAATATTGGAGACCTTTTAACGGAATCCCGCTACCAATAAACATCGTTGCAAATGATGCTACGTTTACCCAAGTCGCCAACTGCTGTTGACTCATCATATAATTCTGTGAAAGAGCTTTTAAGTCTTTTTTACCGTAGGCTTTTTGGAAGCTATCTTCATATTCCGATTTATATTTGTTATACAAATCTGTTGTAATATTATCAAGCTCCTCTGTTGTCATATCTTCTCGATATTCAGCACCAATATTCTCTGCATAAACAAGAGTTAGTTTTCGCTCCAACTCTTTACCAATCAATTGTGCGTGTTCTTGAAGTATAGGAGAACG
Source organism: Candidatus Gastranaerophilaceae bacterium (assembly GCA_045638625.1). GTDB lineage: Bacteria > Cyanobacteriota > Vampirovibrionia > Gastranaerophilales > Gastranaerophilaceae > CALUTH01. The sequence goes on along the minus strand of JAZUBR010000029.1, from coordinate 97,115 downwards.
CTCACCAGATGCATTTGTAACATTAATAACCCAATTGCCATTATCATCTTTTTCTAGTTTCATGTCTTTTCCATATTTAGAAAAAACTGCTGAATTAGTATTTTTAGCCTCTACTTCTGACAATAAACGATTAATGTCACCTTGGTTAGTAATCCCTAAAAACTGTAACGTATCAATAATTGCAAACTCACCTTGAGTTCGTGCTATTTTTCCATTCCCATAATCTCTTGTAGCAATTGCATTACCGGCATTATTAACTAGAGAGTTTTTAAGTTTTTGCTTAATACCATTAATACAATCCCTTACAGATTGTACATCTGCCATAGCCTTTGCTTTCTCATCACAGAGATTAATTTGTTTTATATTAAACTCAACTCCACGCTGCTTATAGAATACTTCCTCAAACGAAATCTGGGTAGAATTTGCACGGATAGCAGTTGACTCTAATATCTGCATATCCTTCTTTGTAGAAGATATCGCCTTTTGCACATTTGATTTTGCATATTCTGTATTAAAGCATTCCTTAAAGAAATTAGCTATATCATTATCCCATCCATCACGTCTTTCTTGAAGCTCCATATTCTTAGAAGCATCATTTGTCATTTGACGCAAGAAATCCATTGCTTTTTGTTGAGTCGGAGATAAATTCAATTCGCTATTATCGCATCCAGCCCATCCCTGACCAACAGGTAAGATTCCTGTAGTTGCAAAAATACTCTCACTCTTATCGGTTGGAGATACCTTTACTAAATCCTCAAACCCTGGATATATTTTGCCCGTCGTAAAAAATTCCATTAAAATAGCAGATGCAACAGCATCATCAGAGAGAATCATCCCACCCATATTTTGGTGTAATTGCCTCCATTCATTAATACTATTTTGTTGTATTTTGTTAAAATCAGACATTAAACTTCAAACCTTTATCTACCCTATAATTAACGGCACGTTAAAGTTAAAACTTTAAAAGGTTTAAAAAAAGTTTTACAAAAGTTAATATTCCCCTCCGAACATTGACATTGAAAGTACAAACATTAATCAAATAATATCAATGGAGATTATTAAAATGATGCAAAACTATTTTCTTGATTTGATATTTAAGCTTATTCCTACTGGTGAATGTCAGCACGACAAAGTTTCTCCTTGTTCAGATGGAGAATATTGTCCAGACTGTGGAAGATATGTAGTAAACGAGTGGTATATTACACGCTGCAAATGTTGCGGTGTTAAACTCCAAAGTGCAAAGAAGGGAAGTGAAATCATTCCCGCCGAAAATTTCTGTCATAACTGCGGCGGGAGTGATTATTACGTTGAAAAACTTTCAAAAATAGATTTTGTTAACATCCCTTACGCTGTACTTATAAAAAAGGCTATGGAAGAAAACCACTTTTCTCACGCAACTCAATGTTGGCAAGAAGAGGAAAATATTACAATCAGCGGACTGCTACCATACTTAAAAAAGGAGTTTTAAAAAGGCGGGTCTCCCCGCCTTTAAACTAAAACTTAATCAAAACCTTCACTGAATCTTTTGCCTTATTTCTATCAAAAGCTTCTAATGATTTTTCAACCGGATAAACCTCAGTGATTAATTTACTGAAATCTACCGCTTTACGTTCTAACAATCTCAATGCAGGTTTAAATTGACCACATCTAGAACCCAAAACAGTAATTTCATCAATTACAATCGGAGCCAAGTTTAGCTCCTTGCCAGTTGCTACAGTGCTCTTAAGAACAAGAACCCCTCTTGGTTTAGTATGACTCATTGCAGATTCAAACCCTAATACAGAACCTGTTGCCTCTACAACTACATCAAACTTTTCAGTACCTAAATCATCAAGAAGAATAGTTTTAATTCCTAGCCCCTCAACCAAAGCTAATTTCTCTGGATGTTTTCCAACAAGAGTTACGTCAAGATTTTGAGACGCTAAAGTAGTTGCTGTAATCAGCCCCAACTTGCCATCACCCTGAACAAGAACTTTTTGACAAGGTTCTATATGTAATTGTTCAGTAATTTCACAAGCTGCTGCCAACGGTTCTGTAAACACAGCCTGTTCATCTGAAACATTATCAGGAACAACAAAAAGCACTTTGGTAGGAATTGTTACATAGTCCGCCATACAACCATCTTTACGCCAAATTCCCAAGGTATGTCTATCTGGGCAATGACGATAATTCTTCACAGCACACCACTCGCAATCAGGAGAATCACAACCCCAACTAATCTCTGCAACAACACGTTTCCCCACAAGAGATTTGTCTTCGCCATTAACTTCCTCTACAACACCTACAAATTCATGTCCTAAGACACCAACATAACCCATATAACCTTTTGTAATTTCATAATCGGTATTACAAACACCTGCTAAGGTTACACGAATTAGAGCTTCGCCCTCCTGCGGAATAGGCTTCGCATAATCAGTTCTATATTGTAATGTTTCATCAAAAACGACTGCTCTCATTTTTCAAATCTCCTTTTATTTTTCCTTAAGTATATCACATAAAAATACGATTGCCCTTCTTAAAGTACTCTGCTAAAATTATCTTATGGCTAAAATCAGTTACAATGAAGTTTTGAATATTTTTCCACAGTTTTTTGAAACAAATCTGAATGAGAAAAATGGCGCTCAGACAATTTTTGAAAACCTTTCAAAAATTTTTGAGTTTGACGATGCATTTATCTACTTTGTAAATCCAGACAGTTTACAACTAAAATATTCATACAATGAGTATAAAACATACTCTACTGATATAACTTTTCCTTTTAATCCAAGACAAAAGAAATTAGTTTTTTCAGAAGACAACTACATCACTGATTGTAACCACCAAATAATAAAACTTCTTAAACTCGAAGAAGAAAAAAGACAATATATGATAGCCAAGCTATCTATAAAATCAACCGTTTTTGGGATTATAGTACTTTCGAAAAAAGGCGGAGACGAATTTTCAGCAGAAGATTTAGCAACCTTAAAAACCTGCGGATGTATAATCTCATACGTAATAAAAGATATGGAGCTCTCTAACGTATTCAAAATACAGTTAAAAGCTTTAAAAGACGGTATCATCGAAAAAAATAACGCTTACAAAACAATCAAAGCCCAAAACGAAAAAATTCTTGAAGCAGACAAAGTTAAAAATGAATTCTTAGCTAATGTCTCCCACGAACTCAGAACTCCTCTCAATGCAATCTTAGGTTTTGCAGAAATTTTACAAAACGGGCTTTATGGCAAACTTTGCGAAAAACAAAATGAATTCGTTAATGAAATCCGAGTTTCTGGACTAAGACTACTAGGAATGATTAATGAAATTCTAGACATTTCTAAAATTGAAGCAAAAGCAATGAAAATATCAAGAAGCAGATTTAGTGTAGATATGATGTATACAGAAGTTTGTAACGTCTTACGTCCACTTGCTGCCAAAAAGAATATTCGTCTAATAAAAGAGTTTGAAGAAGATTTTGAGATATTTGCGGACTATCAAAAAATGCAACAAGTATTCTACAATCTCGTTAGCAATGCTATCAAATTTACTCCAGAAAATGGCGAAATCGTTTTAGACGCAGTTAATCATAAGAAAAAAGTAACACTTTCAGTACACGATACTGGAATCGGGATTGACCCCAAATATCACGGCAAAATTTTTGCCAAATTTGTACAACTCGATTCTGCATATACAAAAAAAGAATCCTCTACAGGGCTTGGTTTAACCATCACCAAAGAACTAGTTGAACTACACGGAGGCAAAATAAGCGTAAAAAGCGAAGTAAATAACGGTTCTACATTTATAATAGATTTGCCAGTCGTAATCTAATCACAAAGCTGATTGTAAACCTTCCTTACCTCTTGGATATCTTGCCACATAAGCCATTTGGGGCTTCCTTTTTCACGGCTCTCATTCCTTAAAAGATAAGATGGGTGAAAAATCGGCATCATTTTAGAAAAGTTAGGACCTTCATACCATTTTCCTCTTAGCTTGGTAATTCCTAAAGATGTTTCCATCATAGAATTTACCGCAACTTTTCCACACAACAAAATTATGCGTGGTTTTAAAATATCTATTTGTTTATCCAAATATTCTCTACAAGCAGCCTTTTCCTCTGGCAAGGGATCTCTATTCTCAGGAGGACGACACTTAATAGTATTACAGATATAAATATTTTCTTTACGAGAAAACCCAACACACCCCAAAATCTTATCTAAAAGTTGCCCAGCCTTACCAACAAAAGGTTCACCTTGCTTATCTTCATAAAACCCTGGTGCTTCTCCAATCAACATAAGCTTCCCATTAGGTATCCCCGCAGAAAACACCGTCTGAGTACGACTTTTACATAAGCCACACTTCTCGCAAGCTGAACATTTTGATTTAATAAGTTCTAATTCTTCGTACATCTTGCGACAATAATACAATAAAGCTTAACTCAAAACAATTATTTTTCGTGACGATACATTTTATCAGGAATACCCAATAACAAAGATAGTCCCATCACTCCTAATCCCACTAGCAAAGAGGTTTTCATCTTGCAAAAAATCCCAGTAAAACCTGCCACAGAAGTTCCCAACAAAGCAGAAACACCAACTGCCCTTGTATAGCTAATTTCTGGCTTTTTCTGTTTTGGAGAAGGAATCCCTCCTTCACGAACACTAGAAGATTTAAAACTCGCAATTGGTTTGTTATAAGAAATTGAGCTAATCACACCTAACACTCCTTTTATATCTACAAAGATACACGAACTATAAAAATTGACCAAAAACTTAAAAAAATTTACACTTATTTACACATCAAATATATAGAGAAACTCAAAAGAGAAAATTTTAAGATTTTTATGTTACCATATTCTTATGAACAGACCTGAATTATTACTTCCCGCTGGGAATTTGGAAAAACTTGAATACGCTATCAGATATGGGGCAGACGCCGTGTATCTTGGCGTTGTAGATTTCAGCTTACGTGCAATGAGAAAAGGTGAACTAATTACATTAGAGAACCTTAAAGCTGCAATAGACAAAGCTCACTCTCTAGGTGCAAAAGCTTATTTAACACTAAACATTTTTGCCTTCAATGAAGACATTAAAAACCTTGAAGGCTGCATTGATATATTATCAGACTCTAACCCTGATGCAATTATTGCTACAGATATGGGTGTTATGAGATTGGTACAAAAATATATGCCACAAATCCCGCTACATATCAGCACACAAACTAACACCCTAAATTATGAAGCTGTTAGATTTTGGCAAGATATGGGAGCTACTCGTGCAATCTTAGCAAGAGAATTACCTATCGCACAAGTAAAAGAAATAAAAGAAAAAGTTCCTGATATGGAATTAGAAGTTTTCGTACACGGTGCTCAATGCGTATCATTCTCTGGTCGTTGCCTATTAAGCGACTATATGACAAACGGAGAACGTAAGGCTAATCACGGGAATTGTGCACAAGCTTGTCGTTGGAGCTACAAATTAGTAGAAGAAACTCGTCCGAATGAATATTATGAAATTCAAGAGAATGAAAAAGGTACTCATATTCTTTCTACAAAAGACCTAAATCTTATAAGACACTTAGGGAAGCTTGTTGACGCTGGTATTGATTCATTCAAGATTGAAGGAAGAACTAAGAGTCTTTATTATGTTTCAGCAGTTGCAAAGGCTTATAAAGAAGCTCTTGATATGGTAATGCAAAACCCAAATGCAAACCTTGACGAGTATTATAATGAGCTTTTAAAAGTAGGTAATAGAGGTTATACAACAGGTTTTTACTTACAAGACAACTATCCTGCAGACGGATACAGTTATGACATATCAAAAGGGCTTGCGGGTGCAGATTTCCTTGCTGAGGTTCGAGGAACTGAAAACGGATATATTAAAATATTAGTTAAAAATAAATTCTATAAAAACACTGATATCGAATTAATCACCCCGAACGAAAAGCTTATCACACAAGCAATCGAAATAATTGACCCTGCTAAAAACGAAGCTTTAGAGCTTGCCAATACCAACCAAGAGCTATTGATTAAACTCTCTAACGAGCCTAAATCAGCAGAATTTGGTTTATTCAGAACTATTGGCATTAAACGTTGTGAAGAGCTAAACCCTAGCTCACCTTGTTCATAATAAAAGAGGATATTATGTTTTTAAAACCAGATTATAACCTAAAAGATATTTATGAAATCAATTTCGAAGAATTGAAATCAAAAGGAATAAAAGCACTACTTTTTGATTTAGACAGTACATTAATGAAATCTAAATCTGCAGCATACGCTGAAAAAACCCTAGAATGGCTTTCTACATTCCAAAAAGAGTTTATTGTAGCCGTGTTATCAAACAATTTTAATACAGAATATATTAAAAAAGTACAAGGGCAATCTACATTTGACGTACTTGGAGCTTGCAATAAACCAAACCCTAAAATTCTTTTAGAATATTTGGGAAATGCCAGAATAAAACCAACTGAAGCTGTTATGATTGGAGACCGCCCACTAACAGATATTCTTGTGGGCAAAAGAGCTGGATGTATGACAATTTTAGTAGGTTCAATCAACGCGGCTAACGAAGGCGCTCCAACTAGATTTGTACGTTGGTTAGAACGTCTTACTATTAAGCACTAAGAGCTTCTGACATCATCCCTATTGTCAATGGAACCAAGTCGTTATAATCAGAGCCAACAAAACCTCTGGCTGTTTTGCGTGCATTACTACCGGCCTTATAGGCTTCTTTTTCATCTGCAAGTGTTTTAGAAACCATCTGCATTACTTTGTGCTTAAAGTTTACGATACCACCAGCTTCTTCAATAACTTTCATCGCAAAAGGATCTTTAGAAACTTGTGTTTGATTCATTAACCCTGAAAGATAAGTATCAAAACCTATCTTAATATAATGATTAAATTCTTCTATATCAGAACATTTATACTGAGAACATATTTCTGTTTCATCAATGTTAGGATTTGTCATTTCTAAAAACTTATCATAATCAGCAAGAGATGTCATTTCCACTTTATTACTTCTAGCTGCCATTGCAAGGGTATCACTAATAATCGTATCTATTAACATACCTGTAATGTTTTGTTGAAAGAAATTATAAAAATGACCTTCTGGAGTATTTTTATAATTTTCTCGAACATCTCTAGCTTCTGCGAACTGCATTGCATGAGTCATCTCGTGAGTAAGATTTTCTATGTATTTTTTCTCAGACATTTCATCACCATAGTTTACTTCTGGCAAATAAATATCTAATTTTTGCAATTTCCCTGATTTATCAAACAAAGGACGAGTGGCAGCAGCAACATTCTTCTTTGTATTAATACCAAACTCATTATAATCATTCATGGATATTATTTTAACGTCAGTATTAGGTAAATATTTTTTTATTGCCTGCTGAACCTTTTGTGAATTTAACTCTCGTTTCTCTATTAATCTAATTAATTCATTACTAAAGATTTTGCTTTTAGTTTCAATAGGTACTTCTTCTACAGGAGTCCTCTCAAAAGCATCAGGATTATTGCGCACCCACAATTTTCCCCTCACCGAAGACGAGAATGCTAAACTATTCAGTCTTAAATTATACAAAGACTTCCCATAATTATTGTTATATATCTCTGACGACATAATCCTCTTTTCCGTTTCCTAATATATAAAGTCTATATAATTTTAAAAATTGCCTAAAATCGAAACGGCATGCCATTTTTTTAACAATTATTAATAATTAAAGCTACCTTCTAAAAAATTTGAGATTATTTCTTTTATATCACCCGTATGTCCTGAGTATAGCACTAAACCATATCTTGCATAAATACGCTTCGCTTGCTTATCTGCTTCACCACAAATTAAAGCTTCCACATCCTTGTCAGCCAAGAAAGGAGCGATAACTCTATGCCCAGCACTAATTGTACGCACTAGTTCAGAGCTCATAACTTTTCCCCGCTCAACGTCATAAACTCTGTAAAGTTCTGCTTCATTCAAATTTGAAGTGATTTTTTCATCTTCGTTACAAGTTATTGCTATCTTCATTTACTGGTCTGTTTCCTTGTTGTTCTTTAGCAATTTTTCAAAATCTGAAGGTTTAATACTTTGAATAAAATCTTTGAATTCTCTTGATTCTTCTTCATCTTTTTGCGCATCAGTTGAAACTGATCCATCCATTAATACGTTTGCTGTAACGTAAATAGGAGCATCCATTCTCATTGCTACCGCTATAGCATCACTAGGACGAGCATCTATTTCTATTGTTTCATTATCATTTACCAAGTATAGAGTTGCATAATATGTTTCTTTTTCAACATTATTAATTTCAATTCTATCAAGTTTATAACCTGCTTTATCAATAATAGAAACAATTAAATCATGGGTCATCGGTCTTACAACACCAAGATTCTCAATCTTTCTAATAATAGCACTTGCTTCAGCTGATCCAATCCAAATTGGAAGAGCCTTTCTATTATCCAAATCATGCAAAACTACAATCGGAGAACCTGTTCTTGTATCAAGGGCAATACCCATAACTTTCATTTCTATCATTTATCTTATTCCTCTTCACTATTTTCTACTATTATATCACGGTTTTCAATATTTTCATTATCATATCTAACCAAATTAGCAGCAACAATTGCAGTTATCGGAACGCATAATAACAATGCAATACTTCCGATTATTGCTGATGAAATCTCTGTAACAACTGTATTCAAGTTAAAAAACTTCCCTACATCAATATTAGCAGACAGAAGTAAAAGTGGTAGTGCGCTACCCATATAAACCAGTATCAAAGTATTTGCCATTGTACCAATTATATCTTTTCCGACATTCATCCCAGCCTCAAAGAGTTTTTTTACTCCAAGAGCTTTATTATTCAAATAAATCTCATTTATTGTACTTGCTATAGACATTGCTACATCCATTACAGCACCCAGAGCTGCCAAAATAATCATCGAAGCTGTTATTGAAACAAAATTCAAATTTGGATATGAAGTGTATACAAATAAAGTGGTCTCATCAGAAAAACCAGTTAGATTTGCAAATTTTATTGTTAGCAGAGATGCAATCCCCGCAACAAACAAAGATACAATTGTTCCTACTGTTGCCGAAGTACTCTTCCTATTAACTCCACCTACCAAATACATAGTAACCAGTGTTGATACTAATGATATTAAAAGTGTCGCAAATAATGGGCTAACACCAATAAGTATTAACGGGCATAATACTTTAAATATAAGCAATACCGTAACAAGGATAGATAATAAACTATACAATCCCTTTCGCTTTGCCACAATAAGTACTAATGCACAAAAAACAAAAGCCAAAGTTAATAACGGAACAATTCTAAATATATCTGCTATAAAATAGTTATTTTGTCCAAACTCTTGTTCAGAATGCAAAAGCAATTTATCATTATTTTTGACTTGAATATCATAATAAGGATTTCCGCTTACTATATTCTCCAATTGCAAAACTTTTCCCTTGTCTGCACCATTTAAGATTTTAACATCAACAAGCTGTTGTATAGAATAGGAACCAGCCAAAGACATCTCTTTAGAATCTACATTTAATGCTTTTCCCAATATAAATTCAGCATTTGCTCCCAGTGCAAAAATAAAAAATACTGCAAACAAAATAAAAATCTTTTTCATAAATCACCTCTTATGAATCAAATAAACTACCTTGTATTGCAACATTCTTGATTCCAAGATGTCGATAACCTTCAGGAGAAACTTTTCTGCCTCTCGGGGTACGTTGTAGCAAACCTGCCTGTAAAAGATATGGTTCACAAACATCTTCCAAAGTTCTCACATCTTCACTCAAAGCAGCAGCCAAGGTCTCTATCCCGACAGGGCCTCCATCATATTTTTCTATAATCAAGTTTAATAACGCTCTATCGGTCAAATCTAATCCAAATTCATCAATATTCAAGATATCGAGAGATTCATTCGCAACTCTCTCATTAATTAAGCCATCATATTTTACAATTGCAAAATCACTAACTCTCTTAACAAGCCTATTAGCAATACGAGGAGTACCTCTAGAACGTTTAGCAATTGCCTTTGCCCCTTCTTCGTCAATCTGAATATCTAACAAACTTGCCGTTCTTGTAACAACCTTGGACAATTCTTCTATTGTATAAAACTCAAGGCGTTTAAGAATTCCAAATCTATCTCGCAAAGGGCTTGATAAATCCCCCGCCTTGGTCGTAGCACCAATTAAAGTAAATTTAGGAAGAGGGATTCTCATCGTTTTTACCGTCTGAGCCTTACCAGTTGTCATATCAAGAACAAAATCCTCCATTGCAGGATATAGAATTTCTTCTGCAACCTTATTTAGACGATGAATTTCGTCAATAAAAAGAATTTCTCCTTCAGATAACGACATTAATATACCAATAATATCCCTAGGACGTTCTAGTGACGGAGCAGACGTTATCTTGATAGGAACCCCCATTTGTTCAGCAACAACACCCGCAATAGTTGTTTTACCCAACCCCGGAGGACCATAAAAAAGCATATGGTCTAATGGTCTATTTCTCTTCTTTGCAGCCTCTATACAAATTTTAAGGGTTTCTTTTAAAGCACTCTGACCAATATAGTCATCAAACGTTTTAGGGCGCACAGAACTCTCAAAAGTATTATCGTATTCAATACTCTGGGATTGAACTATTGGATTTTTACGTTCTTGCGACGGTTTAACAGGAGCGTCATCTGAAAAAATTGCCATAATACCCTATCTTGAAGACAACGTTACGTGTAAGCCTTCCATAATGTTATAAAAATCTTCTTTCGGAAGAGTTGACATTGAACGCATCGCAAAATTGACTGCAGGTTTCTTATCATACCATCTGCGTCCATATTCACTTTGATATAAGCCCAAGACCCTCTGAATTCCAAGGCTAATCTCTTCATCTTCCTCTTCTTCTTTTTTTGCTTCCAAACGGAGTTCTTTTATCTGTTTAACAATAGTAGACAAATCCTTGGATAAAGAATTCATAGTTCTATTATCCAACTGCTGCATCATCTCCAAAGTTTTTGGAGTTTCCTCATGTTCATCATACCATCGACGATTCATCATACCCACCTCCATCTGATAGTATTATTATAGCTAGCTTGAAAGCGTTGGTCAATTAATAATCACAGAATCTTAAAAATATAATAAATAAACTTTACAAAAACTATAAACTAGTATTTAATAAAATTATGAAGAGAGTTTTATTAATCCTACTTATTTTAATCACATCAATATTATTAATCGGTACTTGGTACTGGCATAACAAAGAAATCAGCGCACTAGAAATGCCTAACACTTATGACACAATTTTAAAACGTGGCTACGTAATAGCAGGCGTCAAAACTGATACAAAACCTTTTGGTTACATTGACGAAAATGATAATATTGTAGGTTTAGACATTGACCTTGCCAAAATTATTGCAAAAGCGATATTTAGAGACGAGTCTAAAATACAGCTTGTAAGCGTTACCCCTTCTGACAGACTTATCAAACTTACAACAGGAGAAGTTGATTTTGTAGTCGCCACTCTAACGGTTACTCCTTCTAGAATGGATTTGGTAGATTTTTCTCACTCTTACTTTATCGCAGGACAAACAGTTATGGTCCCTGCTAACAGCAAAGTCGCATCACTTACCGATTTAGCAAATCAAAACGTAGGGGTTATTTTTGGAACCACAGCTGAAAAAAATCTAAGAATACTACTGCCAACAGCTAAAGTTTTTGGATACAAAACTTATAAAGAAGCTTATGAAGGTTTGAAAGACGGTACAATCCAAGCAATCACTGCAGATGATACTATCTTAAGAAATTATACACTTAACGACAAAACTGTTAAAGTTTTGAATAAACGTTATTCAAAAGAACCTTACGCTATTGCAGTTAGAAAAGGTGACGAGAACAAAGCTTTATTAGAAAAAATAAACCTTACCCTAAAAACAATTATCAACAACAATAGTATTAGCAGACTTTATGCAAAATGGGGACTTAATTAGTTGCAGGCGCCTTAAAAGCTGACAACATATCTGGAATATCTTTTGTTGCAGTTACCAGTTTCAATTCAACCCTACGGCTTTTTTGTAAATCCTCATTACCTTCTTCATCAAGAATTGGTTTACTATAACTACAGCCTTCAACTAACATTATTTTTTCTAAAGCTGGGCTATACTGTTTATCGTAGCTTGTATGTTGAAAATAAGAAGCAACCGCATAAGCACGTTTCAAACTCAATTCCATATTCTTCATATATTGAGCCTCTGGAGTATCTATGCCGGCAAAAGTCTGAGAATCAGTATGACCTTGCACAATCAAACCAATAATTTTACCCGCATATTCCTTATTACCCAAAATAGTATTAACATATATAGGAACAAATTTTTCCAAATACGCCTTACCATTTTCAGATAACTCCCAACTATTTACTTCAAAGAGTTCTAAATCAGAAATATTAACTACGCCTGAAAATAAGTCTACAGTTGCATCTACATCTTGCTCTTTCAGTTTTTCAACAAGCTCTGCGTTAACATTTCCAGTAATAGTTTGTTCTCTAACTTGTTCAAAATAACTTGATGCAGTTGAATAAAAGAACAAAATCATGAATACCAATACCAAACCCATCATTAAGTCGGTCATAGTAATCCAGAAAATGTTTTCTTCTCCCTGATATCCACCTTTATTTCTAAACTTCATAGAGCACATCCTTAGAATAATTTATCAATAATATCTGAATTACCTTTATTCTTGCCCGCAACAGATTCTTGTAATTTATTCAAACTGTACACTACGTTTTCTAAATAAGGTAAGACACCTTCTGAAATATTTTTGGTAAGAGCCTTTTCAATTGCAGCAGGAATAACATTCAACATTGCAATTTCGTTAGTTGATTTGTTTCTTGATTCTTTTAGAATATCTAACAAGAATCTTTCAGAAGTACCAACATCAAACAAAGCTCCTAATTGAGTTTGAATCTTTACAACATAGCTTTTACAAGACATACTGTAAAACACTTTTTCAAAAGACATATAAAGTAATGAGAAACCTACCGCTAATACAGAACACACCGCTGCCAACTGAATGTTAAAAATCAAATTATTCATAGAAGTTGCCATATTAGCTGTATCTGCAAAGTCCAAGCTAGAAAACGCATAAGTCAACTTTAAGAAAGTAAAGAATGGACCCAAACCTGTCAATAATGTTGGGAATGTTTGTATTAAACGATAATTAATTTTTGAAGTAATCAAAGATTCTTCATTAAAGAAATAAGAAGAATCACAAGTAATATAGATTGCGTTATTAATATCAGAAAGATTCTCAATCGAAGCACCTTCTTCTGATTTTACATAGACTTTTTCTGGGAAAATAACAATTTTCTTAAATTCAGCCCACACGTTAGCCAAAAACTTATCAGCCATAAATGTAGCATCCAAGTCATTGAAACGATAAAGAAGTTCTTGTTTCTTATATTCGCACAATGTTTTATACAATCTTGCTAAATTGGAAGAAATATAGCAATATTTTACTACAGTGTAAATCAATAAAAATATAGAAATTGATGCAATTATGATTACAGCAGGTTCTGATAAAATTCTAACAAAATCCATTATTTACCCTTTCAGCTAATAAATCAGGCTTTCAACCTGATTTACTAATCTCTTATTTTACCTTTGATAAATTAGCTTTTATTCCTTGAGCTAAATCGTGACGTCCACTTTTTTCGTATATAGCCGTCATTGTTTCTAAAAACTTCACATTATCAATATTTTTCTTTGGTGCAGATACCAATGTTGCAACTTTTGCTGCAGACTCCGCAGGTTCTAAATCAATTGATTGGACAGGTCTTACAGGAGTTGTAACTCTGCTTGGCGCCGGAGAAACTTTTGGAGCCTTTGGTACAGAAGGTGTATCGTAAGGATTTCTATTTACATTTCTGTACGCATTCAAACCATAATTCATTGAAGTGTATGGTTTTTGTGTTGTTGCACCATAATTATTAACAACAGGTGTTTGCATTTGTTTATAAAGATTAATTTCTCTTTCTGCTAAACCTTGCGCTAAACCAACTTTTAACTCTTCGGTTTCTTTTGAACGAATTAACTTAAGCGCATAGAATAACATCAATGCTAAGCAACCAAAGTTAATAATATTTCTATTTGATTTATTCTTATAGATATTTTTCAAAACATTAACAATCTTTTGCCCGATAGGAGCAATAGAAGGAGCTACTGTTTCGATTTCTTCTGATTCATTAAATACAGGAGCGTAAGTCTTCATTGGCTTATTCAAAACAATTTCTTTTTTAGGAGCAGAAGCAACTTTAACATTTGAAGTCAAAGATTCAAATGTAACAGTAGAACGTTCAACATTATCACCCTTGATACGAATTTCTACAACATCATCGTTTTTAGGAGTAACAATCACGCTATCAATTTCAGCAGAACCATTATAAACAGTATTAAGCATTTCAGAAGCTCTTAGCCCTTTCAAAGAAAGAAGAACAGTACCAGCTTCTTCTACAGTTTTTCTAACATCAACTGCTTTATCGGACATTAATACAATATTATAAGTGTCTCTTATTGGTTCAATTTGAATTGTTTGTAAAACATTATCGTTTGCAAATGCCGCTACGGCACTTAAAAGCATACTCACTACCAAAAACGATTTTTTCATCCTCTATCTCCCTCATTGTAAGGATATCATTATTACATGTCACGTTACATCAATCATAAGGATGAATTTCTTATTAACCTTTTGGTCTATATGGAGGAATTTTTTAGCTCACTAAAAAACTACCCAACTAGCTAACAACAATAGCCCTCACGGGCTATTGAGCGGATTCACACTTTCACATTTAATATAATTAAATCTTTTTCATACTTCCAACTATTCTTAATTCCACGGAGTCGCAAGACTCTTTTTTTTTATGCAGCTTGCTGTGGAGCTTGTTCTTGAGCTACCTGATAATTTAGACTATCTAAAACAAACTGGGCAGCAGTCCTTACGTTTTCATCAGCATCTGTTCTGATTATTGCATCATAGATTGGAGTCAATTCTCTTGCATACTCTGGTTTTTGAATAAAGCTCAAAGCATCAAGAGCAGTTAATCTAATTGCTGTATTTTGGCTCTTTAAAGAATTCACAATAGCAGCCAATCCTGGAACATCAGTGATAGGAACTTTTGTTCCTGTTTCGTTTTCTACCCTGTCAACAAAAGTCTTTGAAATTACAGCCAAAGTTGCAATTGCATAGTCTTTATTTCTTTCTGCTAATTCTTTTGGAGACAATACATTTGCATAATTAATATCTTGTTGTGAAATTTGATGAGGAACTACTATCTGTTCCTTTGGAACACCTTGCTTAGCTTGTTCTACAGATGAGAAGTAGTTTTCTACAAGTTTATCTCTGATTTGTAACTGTGCATCTGTTGGACCTTGCAATGAAGATGTATCTTTATTCACAATATCCATAATATCTATAAAAATTTGCTCTACGTGATACGGTTTAATATGATTAACGTCTTTTGTTTTCTCAGACATTGCAGCCGCATCAATTATATCTTTCAACTGCATTGCTTGCACATCATAATCTTGAGACTCCAAGTTTGCACAAACTTGGATATAATCTACTTCTGGTTTTGGAGAAACAGGAGGAACAATCTCAATAGTTTTCTTCACTGGAGCTTGTTCTGTAGGTTCCTCAGCTGCTACAACCTCAGCAGCAACAGGAGCAACAGGTGCTGTTTCAACTTTTTCTACAGCAGGAAGTGGAGCTTCTACAGGAGCCTTTATCTCAGCAACAGGAGCTTCAACAATTTGGGCTTCTTGCGGGATTTCTTGCTTAACTTCCACTGTCTCAGGTTGAACAACAGGCGCAGCTTGTTCTACATAAACGGGTTGCGGAACTGGAATTGTTTTTACAGGTTCCAACACTGATGCAGGAGGTTCTGCAACAGGCTTTGCATCAGGAAGTTGAATAACTGGCTTTGTAACAACCTTTGGCTGATTTACTAATTGCCCTTGATAATATTCTACAGGAACTTTGCCTTCCGGATATTGATATAACTGAACATCTGGTTTTGCATAACCAGAAGTAAGTGGAACATTTACAGTCGGATTATGAACAACAATCTTGGCACCATTATAGTTATTCTGTTGAGCTAAACCCTGTTTAATAATATCTACGTTAGACATAGTTTTCCTTTCAAACCTTACATTTTAATAAAAACACTTTTTCAAAATTTATTGCGTATTTTTATATAAAACGTTACATTATTTAACTTCTTCAACTTTTGGTTGTTCTGCGTAAACAGAAGCTTTTGGCATATCATATATTGATTGGGTATACGCAGGAACATTCACTGTAGGATTGTGAATTTCAATAGATGCACCATTATAGTTATTTGTTTCACAATTAGTATGACCAACATGAGGACAAGGTGCATTACAATTTGGACAAACTGGATTAATTGATGTCATAATAAAATCCTTTCATTAACACTTACAAATATATAAAACACATTAAGATGATTTTTTGACTTGATACAAACCTTTTGTAACAAAAATTTACACTATATTAACTGCATCAATTGAATTATAAGTAAATATACGTTTTGCGTTCCCCTTATGATATTCTTGCGCTAACAACGCTCCCGTAATTGCTTCTAACTGAGCAACAGGCATCATATTATTAGGTAAGCTTGTAAATCCATAATTTAGTTTCAAAGCAGATTGATAGAATTTACAATCAGCAGGAGAGCGCTCTTTATAATTGGAATACAAATTCAACTTCTGTCTTGTCAAATAAACCTCGAATCTGCAAACATCTACACCTTGTTCTTGCAACTTTAACAAATAATCACTTCCTCTTGGAGAGAATCTTTGCATCCAATTATCTGCATTCCTAAACATTGAATTATCGTGAATACGTTGATATGGCTTTGATAAAACTCGCCATTTGCCATTTAGCATCGTATTATCCCAAGGCAAGGATACCATAACAACAGAATCCTTCAATGAATTGAAGCGCTCAAAGAAATAAACCACATCGTTCATAGAAAATAATTTATCGACGTAAGAAAGAGTCCCATCCTCTTGCATTACGGCAACACCACTTTCTATTGTAGATGTCGGTCCTAATGATAATCCAATATAAAACTTTGCCATAAGTTTATTATATACCAAAATCTGCATCTGTGGGCAGTTTTGAATCTAAACGTATAATAGGAACATCACCATTTTGCTTTAAATCATCTTGCAAAGCTTCATACGCTGATTGATTTCGTTCAGCAACTGGCTTGGATGGTAATTTAGTATACTGCTTCACATCTTTATCATTTTGCAATTCTTCACTTGTTTTGAATTTAAAGCCTTGCATATGAGATTCTTCTCGAATTTGTTTCACTCGTTTTTCACGTTCAGCTTGAATGCGTTTTTGCTCTTCTAATGAAAAACTTTGCAATTTTATACCAGGTTTCTCTGCATCTTTATATTTATTCTTTAGAATCATTATTTCAATTCTTCTATTTCTCTCAGGTCCACCTTTCATTGCATTATCAACAGCGGGTCTTGTATCTGCATACCCAACAGCAGTAAATAATTGAGGGAAGAAATTAAATCTTGATATCAAATAACGAACAACTGCACACGAACGAGCAGAAGACAATTCCCAGTTAGAAGGGAATTGAGCTGTCGAAATTTGAAAACTATCGGTGTGACCTTCAACCCTCATTGTATGAAGAATGAATTTTTCATAAACAATCACACCAACCTTATCAAGCATTTGTTTTGCCTTTGGGTTTAACTTTGCAGAACCTGATTCAAATAAATACTGATCATCAAATGTAAGCAATAAACCTCGCTCTGTAAGTTTTGCAGATACACCATCCAACATATCTGCATTAATCAGTTCTTGAATATTTTTGGTAATCTCTTGGAAGGATTTTTCTTCATATTTAGCATTCATATACTCGAACATTAATGTTGGAATAAACGAGTTTGCCATAGTTGATTCTGTAAACAAACTATCACTCGCCCCATCCATTATACTATCTTGACCTTCCATCAAAGAATTTTGACTAAATGCGTGCCTAATAGAATCTTCAAGCTTTGTAAAATCTTGGATATCAGTTTGAGCAAGAGCGTACAATACAACGAATGTCGCAAAAAGCAGCGTAATGAAATCAGCGTAAGAAACTAACCAACGCTCAAGGTTCTCATGTTCTTCATGCTTTTTCTTCTTAGCCATTACCCTTCCTTCTTAGCAGACTTTCCATCACTTAAAATAAATGATTGTAGTTTTCTTTCAATTAATGCAGGAGATTCACCTGCTTGAATAGACAATATACCCTCACAAATAACTGTTTTTGCTAAAAACACCTTTGCATAATTGTATTTCAAACGAGTTGAGAACGGAATCATAAACAAGTTTGCAGCCATCAAACCATAAATCGTAGCTACAAAGGCAACCGCAATACCAGCACCCAATTTTGATGGGTCATTCAAGTTCTGCATCACCTGAATCAAACCTAACACGGCACCAATGATACCAAGAGTTGGAGAGTAACCACCGAAAGATTCAAATACCTTTGCAGCACCTGCAATTTTTGTTTCTAACTGTTCGATTTGGTTTTCTAGAATTTCACGTACCAAAGTTGGATCAGTACCGTCCGCTACAGCCTCCAAACCCAATGTTAATAATGGATCAGATGCTAGAGCAGCTTCTTTTTCTAATGCAATAATACCTTCTTTACGAGCCTTTGTTGCGAATCTACCGATTTCTGCAATCAAAGCTGGCAAATCAACTACTGGAGGCATGATAATATCCTTTAGAGACATCACTGCGTCCATCAACACGGGAGCAGGGAAACTCAATACAACCGCACCAGATGTACCGCCCAATACGATAAATGCCGCCGTAATCTGTAACAACTGCCCTACATTACCACCTTCCATCGCCTGACCTATCAAAATGAAGGTCACACCAAGGAACATACCTATTATTGCAAAAATATCCATAGCTTCTCCAATATATTCTTATTTACCACTATTTTAAACGCTTTTAGCTAAAAATGTATCATTTGTTTGTAGTATTAAAAAGGGTTTATGATATAATTCCAATATGACATTAAGGGAGGGTTAAGAAATGGCAGAAGCAAAAAATTTAGCAACCATCGAAAGATCAGAAACTGAACAATTACAAATATCAATTAGTGAATACCGTGGCAAAAGCTACTTCAATCTAAGAATTTTTTACACAACAGATGGAGGAGCAACTTGGTTACCAACTAAAAAAGGAGTTACTTTCTCTCCTGACCAACTTGATATTTTAACAGATGCTATTGAAGAAGCAAAAAAAGAGTTCATGTCAGAAGAAGCTGAATAATGAAATACGCTCTTGTCTTGGTTAACATCACCGGACTTGGGGTTAAAACTTTCAGCTACTCAATTCCGGATGAGATGAAAGATTCTATAAAGATTGGTCAACCCGTTCTTGTCCCTTTTGGAGCAAGAGGGTTGGTCAATGCTTTTGTGGTAGGTTTTTCAGATTATTTACCAGACGAAATTAAAGCAAAAAAAATAAACAAAATACTTGATGAAAACCCTTTGTTTTCCCTCAAGTATCTAAAGCTCCTCGAATGGGTTGCAAACTATTACTGCACAGACCTAGTAACCGTTATAAATATGGCAATCCCACAAAAGTTTATAGAAATGGCTGCCAAAACAGCAAAAGCGGTTGAGTTTATAACAAAAGAAGGGGCAACTAAAAGACAAGCAGAAATTTTATCTGCTCTTGAAGTTGCAGGAAAATCTCCACTTACAAAATTTGTTCAAGAAAATAAAACAACACTTCCTACAATAAAAAAGATGGAAGAAGCAGGATTTTTAAGAATTACAGATGAAGAAGTTTACAGGAATCCTCTAAATATTTTCAAAGATATGAAAGTCGAGCCTTTATATGAACTTTCTGGCGACCAAGCAAGAGTTTACGAGGAAATATCTGCAAAAATGCGTTCTCAAAAACCATTGCTACTTCACGGAATAACCGCCTCTGGGAAAACCGAAGTTTATTTTAAATTAATAAAAGATGTTATTGATAGCGGGAAAAATGTTTTATTCTTAGCTCCTGAAATTGCATTGGCATCACAGCTAACTAAGAGACTTGCAAAAAAATTCGGGATAGATGATGTTGCTGTATGGCACAGTAGCATTTCAGAAGGTGAAAAATACGATGTATGGAAAAGGCTTTACAATAATGAAGTAAAAATTCTTGCGGGTGTACGTTCTGCCGTTTTCGCACCATTAAACAATATCGGCTTGATTATTGTGGATGAAGAACACGAAAGCGCATATAAACAATCTAATCCCGCGCCAAGATATGATGCGAAAATTATTGCCCAACGACTAGCACAATTTCACCAAGCACCTATCTTGCTTGGATCTGCAACACCTGATATAGCATCATACTACTATGCTTCAAACAACAATAACCTTTTTGAGCTAAGAAAAAGATTCAACAATCACCCTCCTGCAAAAACTAAAGTTATTAATATGCAAGAATATGCAAAAGCAGCTTTTAAAGGGATTATTTCAAAACCACTTCAAACAGAAATAACAGCTACATTAGAAAAAGGGCAACAAGTAATCTTACTAATGAATAGAAGAGGTTTTTCAACCTCAACACAATGTCAAGCTTGCGGACATATCTTGGAATGCCCTGATTG
Organism: Candidatus Gastranaerophilaceae bacterium; assembly: GCA_045638625.1. GTDB lineage: Bacteria > Cyanobacteriota > Vampirovibrionia > Gastranaerophilales > Gastranaerophilaceae > CALUTH01. The sequence goes on along the minus strand of JAZUBR010000029.1, from coordinate 76,430 downwards.
TTCAATCCCTATGATTTGGCACTCCACAGATAAAGTTTTAAAATGTCACTATTGCAACAGGATTGCCCATTTCCCAGATGAGTGTCCAAAATGTGGCTCAGATGCTTTCAAAAACTCTGGTACTGGAACTCAAAAAATAGAAATTTTAGTAAAAGAACTTTTTCCAGAAGCTAGAGTCGCTCGAATCGACAGTGATATTTTAGTAAGGAAAAACGCACATATCGAACTTCTCAACCAATTTCAAGCGGGTGAAATTGATATCCTTATTGGCACACAAATGATTGCAAAAGGTCTCGATAACCCTAATGTAACTCTCGTTGGAGTACTCAGCGCCGATTCAGGATTCTCCATGCCAGACTTTAGAGCTTCTGAGCGAGGATTCCAACTATTAACTCAAGTTGCAGGTAGAGCAGGAAGAGGGCAGAACCCTGGACAAGTAATTTTCCAAACATATAACCCTGAATACTATGCATTTGAAAGTGCGCAACAGCAAGATTATGATTCGTTCTATGCAAAAGAAGTTAAACTTCGTCAAGAATACGATTATCCACCTTTCAGTCAAGTTATCAGAATTATTATAAGTTGCGAAAACCAATTTAGAGCAGAAAAATCTGCAATGGAAATTGCAATGAGATTTGCACAAAGAACAGAAACTCAAGGTTTTAGTGAATATCTAGAACTATTAGGACCATCACCTTGTATCATAGAAAAAATAAGTTCTAAATATCGTTTCCAAATAATTATAAAAAATAAATTATCACAAAAAGGACACCAATTTATTTCAAGCTTTCTAAATACCATTATTATGCCAAAGGATATCAGGATGGCAATTGACGTTGACCCACTGGATATTCTTTAGATTACAATATCCAAATAACTTTGTGGAAACTGAGAAGCAACGGACTTTGAAATATAACGAACGTTAAGACCTTCCGCAATAAGTCTTATATTATAAGTTGCAGAAATAAGAACTATCCTTGTCGTTGCATAAGCAGATAACAATTTTATCTGCTCAACCAACCACTCGCCAGCATATTTTGGTGCGAAATCGGATTCCATTTGTAAATCAGTTACGATTAAGTCATAGGGTTCATTTAGATTATTATAAACTAAGTCATACCCTTCTTGCGCTGAAGATGCCATATCAAAAGTAGCTTCTTCACCTAATAACTCTCTAAGAATTAATAAATGTTGCTCTCGCCAACCCCTTACATCATCAACAATCAAAACTTTTTTCATTTTCTCAACTCACTTGCACCTTTTAAATAAATAAATTCAGGAACAAAATTCTCACCACAATTAACGACGATCAGAACTCTAATGCATTTTTTCAAAGCACCTTTTACTTTAAGCTCGTTATAACACATCATCGGTACATCTTTCCAGTGCAAATCAAGACGTGCAAACTTTGCAGGGAAAGCTGCATCCAAATCATCTGTCATTGTAAAAATCACATGAGAAATCATATCTAAATCAAGATTGTTTTTTAGAACCATCTCAGAAAGAAGCTCTATTGTAGCATTTTTGATATCTTCTTCTGAATTTCTATCAACTGTAATAGCACCTCTTATACCTTTAGATATCATTTTTTCTGACCTCCAGTTCCATTATACCAGTCTCTAGCATTCATCTCACTTTTACTTTCTGGCTTCACTTTTAAAAGTCTTAGAATGCCTTTTCCAGTAGCAAAATCTACACCCAATTTGGTTGCAGAAATAACCTCACCAGCTGGAACACTAGTTTCTTCATCAATAACACAAGTTTCCATTACTTTTACAAGTTTGTCGTTAAAAGTGAACACTGCCCCTGGAGATTTATAGATACCTCTTACAAGGTTATGAATCTCACGAGCACTTTTTGTCCAATCAATTCTAAACTCATCAGGAGTTAGCTTGTTTGCAAAACAAACACCCTCTTCACACTGTTTTACAGGAATCAAAGAACCATCAACAATACCTAAAAGAGTTTTCTCTATCAATTCCGGAGATTTTTCAGCGATGGTTTCCCATAATTCTTCACAATTCATGGATTCAGAAATCTCTATAGGGCATTTTATACAGATATCACCACAGTCCAGACCTAGCTCAGTAATCATTGTACATATACCTGTTTCTTTATCACCATTGATAATACATCTCTGGATAGGATTAGCTCCTCTATATTTAGGTAACAATGACGCATGAAGGTTTATTGTTTCATACTTAGGCATATCCAAAATTTCTTGTGGCAAAATCTGCCCGAAAGCAAATGTCACAAAGAAATCTGCATTTAATTCTTTTATCAAAGCTTGAACATCTGGCTCTTTACGAATAGATTTCGGTTGGAAAACTGGAATATCATTTTCTACTGCAAATTGCTTTATAGGCGATGCTACAATCTTATGCCCACGCCCTGATGGTCTGTCAGGTTGCGTAACTACGCCCACTACATTAAACTTCTCAGAGTTATGCAAATACTCCAGAGACTTAACACCTATATCTGGTGTGCCCCAAAAAACAACTTTAATTTTTTGATTCATCAACTATTTCCTTAATTTGTTCATCCAATTCAGGTTCTTCAATCATTCTATCAACCTCTAACGGTGGAAGATTATGTTTACTTAGAACTTCCTCTGTAGCGAATCTATTCATTGAATGATCAACAAACAAAATCCCATCAAGATGATCAAATTCGTGTTGGATAGCACGTGCTAACAAAGTACCATCCTTTGCTTCCATTACAAAAGGACGACCATTTATATCAAGAGCCTTTACCATAACATTAGCATATCTTCTAACATCGGTGTACGCTTCTGGAAAACTCAAGCACCCTTCGTTACTTTTGCACGCACCAGATTTTTTGATAATTTTTGGATTAATAAATGTAATTGGATTCAAAGGCTCATCACCACTTGAACAATCAACTACAAAAACTCTTATATTTTCACCGATTTGAGGAGCGGCTAAACCTACCCCATTATTCGCATACATTGTATCGTACATATCTGCAATAATAGCTTTTACCTTTGCAGATACCTTATGAACTTCCTTGGAAGGAGTTCTAAGAATTGGATCACCGTACCTTAAAATCTTTTTTACTGCCATAATTAATACCTCTTCAGGACTATTGTAGCATAAAACAGAGAGCTTTGTTTAAATTTGTAAAAATTTTAAACCTCATGGACTTGAAAGAGTTTTTGTTCAAGTTAACATAAAGGTATGAAAGTACAACAAATCCAACAACAATACCCTAAATTCAAATCAAATTCTACAGAACCAAGAGAAAAAATCACTGATAAATTCTCTTCTAAGATTAAAAACTCTGCAGATATGAATGACTGCGTTTCTGTTCCAAGAACAATATTTAAAGGCTACCTTGCCTTTATGGTCGGAACTGCATTAAACGGGCTTGCTATGTTTATTCCTGAAAAAGCAAAGAAAATAAAAACTTCTATGTTAGTGGCAGGAAGCTTAATTAACACCTACGGTATTTGGGCATTTGCAAGACCATACATTTTAAAAGACGTTGTTCCAACTGTTCAATCAGCACCTAAAGAAATTGATTCATAAAATAACTCTTCTTATGGTATAATACATAGGAAAAAGAGGTTGGATATGAAAACTATTACATTAATTCAAGGCGACGGAATAGGACCTGAAATTATTAAGTCTGTAACAGACATTATTGAAGCTGTAGGTGTCAAAATCGATTGGGATTTACAAACCGCAGGTGCACATCTAATTGAAACAGAAGGAAGCCCACTTCCTCAAAGGGTTATCGATTCTATTAAAAAGAATAAAATAGCACTTAAATCCCCTGTAACAACACCTATTGGTAAAGGATTCCGCTCTGTTAACGTTGCTCTAAGAAAAGAGCTAGATTTGTATGCAAATCTTCGACCTTGCTACAACCTCCCTAACGTTAAAACAAGATACGACAATGTTGATATCGTTGTTGTAAGAGAAAATACCGAAGATTTATACGCTGGAATTGAAGAAAAAATCGATGAAAACACTGCTCACAGTATTAAAATAATCACACGAGCAGCATCTGAAAGAATTGCAAAGTTTGCCTTTGATTATGCAGTAAAAAACAACAGAAAACTTGTTAGCGTAGTAACAAAAGCAAATATTTGCAAACTATCTGATGGATTATTCCTAGATTGCGCAAGAGAGATTGCAAAAAATTACCCACAAATAGAGTTTAAAGAAATCCTAGTTGATAATTGCTGTATGCAATTGGTTCAAAACCCTAACCAATTTGATGTTCTACTATTACCTAATTTGTACGGAGATATCGTTTCAGATTTAACAGCAGGACTCATCGGAGGGCTAGGAGTGGCTCAAGGTGCTAACATAGGACTTAATGCAGCAGTATTTGAACCTGTTCACGGCTCCGCACCAGACATCGCAGGGCAAGATAAAGCAAATCCTACAGCATTACTACTTTGTGCATTAGAAATGCTAAATTACATTGGAGAAAACGCAGCTTCTAACAACATCAAAGCTGCTCTTTTCAAAACATTTGAACAAAATATTTTCACAGCAGATTTAGGCGGGAAAACATCTTGTTCAGAATTTACAAATACAATAATCAAAAACTTGAAATAGGAGAAATTATGACAACAACAGAAACCGTAAAATTTGACCCAGGTTGGGGAAGCCACGTATTAGTTTATTCTGGAAGTGTTGAATACCTCTACAGAGATATAAACAAATTTAAAAACATGAGTCAAAAAAGTTTCAAATTCAAACAATATTTCCCTAAAATTATGCAACTACTAGAAAATAACGTAGGATTTTATACTGGTTGTTTACTATGGGCAATTTACTTAAAAAGTATCCCTGGAGCAGAAATCACTGGTAACCACTGTTTAGGTCAAGTTTTTGATGAAAAAACTCCTGATTTAGAACCTGATTATATTTTAACTTCTATCGATAATCTAGCAAGAGACCACAAATACTACACAGGTAAAGAAATCCAAATTCCTGAAATATATAAAACAATAATGGCAGCATACAATGAATTTGCAGTTATAAATAAAGGTTTTACAGAAACAAAAACAACAGATGATTTAAAACTTCCAAGTGGAATCAAAGAAGCTTCAAAAGAACTTCTTGAAGAAATTCATACAGCAGCAATGGAAGCCGCTGAAACAGGAAAACTTGAAGCTCTAATAAGCTTTGCAGACAGAATTTTATAGGAAATCAAAATGGAACGTGAAAGAATTATAAATACAGCAAGAGGTATTGAAAAGGCTGACTTAGTTATCAAAAATGCAAACATTGTCAACGTTTTAACAGAAGAAATTTACAACGCTGACATTGCAATAACTAATGGTATCATTGTCGGAATTGGCAAAGATTACGAAGGACATACAACTATCAATGCTGAGGGCAAATTTATTTCTCCATCATTTATTGATGGTCACGTTCATATAGAAAGCTCTATGCTTATGCCTTCAGAGTTTGCCAAACTCGTTGTACCTTCTGGAACAACTACTGTAATAACAGACCCTCACGAAATATCTAACGTACTAGGGTTACACGGTATAAGCTTCATTAAGCACGCTGTAGAAGGCTTGCCTTTAGATGTATTCTGCATGCTACCTTCTTGCGTCCCAGCGACTTCGTTCGAGACCTCAGGTTTTGATTTGCAAAGTTATGATTTATCAATGCTTATAGATAGACCATGGATTCTTGGGCTTGCTGAAATGATGAACTTCACAGGAGTTTTAAACAACGACCCTGTTGTTATGTCCAAAATAGAACTTGCACAAGCACACAACAAGCGTATTGACGGTCACGCTCCTATGCTAACAGGAAAAGACTTATGCGCTTACGTTGCATCAGGAGTTTCATCCGATCACGAATGTACCACCCCAGAAGAAGCTATTGAAAAACTTCGCCTTGGAGTATATGTAATGATTAGAGAAGGTACTGCTGCGAAAGATTTAAATGCACTAATTCCCGTGCTTAAAGAAAAAAATACTGATAAATGCATTTTCGTTACAGATGACCGTCACCCACACGATTTAAAATCACATATAAACGGAATGGTTAGAACCTGTGTTCAAAACGGAATTAATCCAATTAAAGCTATCAGAATTGCAAGCCTTAATCCGGCTGAATACTTCGGATTAAAAAATACCGGAGCAATAGCGCCAGGGTACAAAGCTGATTTATTAATCCTACCAGATTTGGAAAACTTTGAACCAGAAATGGTAATAAAAAATGGTAAAATTGTAGCTCAAAATGGGGAACTTATTGATTCTCTAAAACCCGCTGAAATCTCAGCAAGAGGTTCTGTAAACGTTCGTTGGATAGAAAGAACTGCTTTCCAAATCCCAGCAGAATGCGATACAGTCAAAGCTATAGAAGTAATTCCTAACCAATTAATAACAAAAGCAATTGACGCAAAAATCAAAATTGTAGATGGACTTGCGGAATCTAATATCGAAGAAGACGTTCTTAAGATATGTGTTATAGAACGCCATAGAGCTTCTGGCAATATTGGCAGAGGTTTCGTAAAAGGATTCAACCTAAAATCAGGAGCGATTGCTTCAACAGTAGCACACGATTCGCACAATATGGTTATTATTGGTACCAATGACGAAGACATGTACCGTGCGGCTGTTAGACTTATCAAAATGCAAGGTGGTAAAGTCGTAGTTAATAATGGAGAAGTTCTTGCAGAACTACCTCTTCCAATTGCAGGGCTTATTTCTGACAGAGACTACGAATTTGTAACCACCTGTTGTGATGAACTTAACAAAGCTGCTAAAGAGTTGGGCTGTACACTTAACGATGCTTTCATGGCTATGGCATTTTTATCACTACCTGTTATCCCTGATTTAAAAATAACAGACAAGGGCATTTTTGACACAAACAGATTTGAATTCATAAACATATTTAACAACCAAACAATAGAGGTTTAAAATGAATATCCAAGCAATATCTTTCAAAGGTATGCCACAAAATTATCAAGTTATTAATAAATACGTTTCTCGTTCGGCGCAACCCGCTCCGGAAGATTTTGCTTGGCTAAAAGAACAAGGTGTAACAGACATTGTTAACTTTAGAACAATGCTAGACCCACATATTACATTTAACGAAAAAAGTATTGTAGAAGAATTAGGAATGAACTATCATAACATTCCCACGTACAGCAGAAGCCCAAAAGAAGAAGATGTTGATAGATTTTTAAAACTCACAGAAGAAGTTTCAAACAGAGACGGAAAACTACACATCCACTGTAAAGCTGGTGCAGACCGAACCGGACTTTATGCTTTTATATACAAAATGAAACAAGGAATTGGGAGTTTAACAGCAAATATTGAAGAATGGATTTCAAGAGGACACAACCAGCAACTATACCCTAATATGATTAACTGGGGTAAAAATTTTGTAAAAGACTGCCACCTTAAACATCCTCCTATTCCGCTATAAAACTGTATTCCGAACACTTAATAAAACTTAATATCACCCTGTATTTTATCAATTTTTCATGAGAAAATTACTTTAGATATATAAGGGAATATCATCAAAGATATCAACAAGGTGTATTATGAAGGTCAGTGGAATTAATAGCGTAAATACTCCAATCAAACGTGAACAAAAGGCTAGTCCTACATTTCACGGCAAAGGAGATTTCAACCAACTAGGAGACCAGATTGCAAAATTTCAAAAATGGATTCCTAGAACATTGGCCTATATTGGTCAAAATGATGGTGAAATCCTAAACACCGTTGTTACCGCAGTAGGAACTGCAGGGGTAGCTCCTATTTTTATCGCCCTTAACCCGTTTTCTAAAGAAGATAAAGAAACAAAATACTATACAGCGGGGAGACAACCAATATCAGCAGTAACCGCACTTGTAATGCAATTATCTGTCAATACATTATTCAACAATTGGATGTCAGCAATTGCAAGTACTGGATTATTAAAACGTGCGGATTTGAGCGCAATGCCAGATAAAAAATATCTAAAACGAATTATTAAGCTTGAACACCCTGAATATAATAAAGATCAAATTACAGCAGAAATAATTAAACGCCAAACTATTGCAGAAAGAACAGCAATTTCAAAACTGAGAAATAGTTTAAAAGATACAAATATTCAAACATCTGAACTTATATGTAAAGATTTACTAGATGTAGCAGAAAAACAACTGACAAACGAATATAAAACTGCAAATAGTGAAAAAATTGCAGGATTAAAAGGGAAAAAACTCCAAAAACATCTCAAAGAAAATATTCCTCAAGAAAAAATTCAAGAAAGAGCTATTCAAAATTTAGAGAAAGACCTTGAGCTTAAAGCTAAAACAAAATTTGAAGTAAGAGAACTTGCTAAAAAATTCACAAACATAGATGAAGCAATTAAGTCTATCACAGAAAAACTAACATCTTCTCCAGAAGAAAAAGATATTCTTAACAACATTTTAGATAGACTCGATACAGTCAAAACATACGAAGAAAAGAATAATTTAAAATCATTCTCTTCAATAAAAAATATTGGAGAAACTTACGAAGAGATTCTACATAACGTAAAAGTTAAACAGATGGTTAAATCTAGAACAGCTGATGCAAAAATTGTACTAAGTAAATACAGAAACCAACTAGGTATAATTGTTTCACTTGTTACATTACCGATTTCTTGCGGTATGCTCAACTGGTTATATCCAAGAATTATGGAAGATGTTATGCCATCTATCCGTAAGTGGATTCACAGAAATGATAACTGCGAAATGACAAAGGAGGTTAAAAATGGTTAAACTCCATAGTATAGCAGATAGTTTATTGAGTTCAAGGTTTGGACAATATATGACAAATCCAAACGCTAGTGATGCTGCAGTTAAAATTGCTACAATTTCAAACATCACAAAAGATGGCGTTAACTGCGCTTACTACGTAATGCAATCTCTTAACAACCAAAAAATCCCTGAAGAAAACAGAACATTCGTAGCAGGTATGGATGCTGCAAATGGAGGATTAAACGTTCTTGGGCAAGCCATCATTGGACCTTGGATAGGTAAATGGGCAGGAGAAGTCTTTGACAAGAGACTCGCTCCAAAGTATTTTACGGAAGATATTTACAAAGCAACTTACAAACAAACCAAGACAAACTTAAGATACGAAGAATTTGTTAACATGATGGACAAATACAAAAACTTCTCAAAAACAGGGCTTAAAGTAATAACAGCTCTTGTTGGTATGCAGGTTGTTTCAAAACGTATTATAACTCCACTTCTTGCGACTCCAATGGCTTCTGTCATAAAAGAGCCTTTAGAGAAATGGAGCAAGAAAAAAATAGAAAAAACAGAAGATTAATGTTAATATTACAAATATAAATACGTGGAAATCGGAGTAAAAAGAGATGGGGTTAGCAACAAGAATAAAAGAATTCTACAAAGAACCTGCAACTGTAGAACCTATAAAAGAGCCAGAGCAAATAGATAAAACTTACGCAAAATGGAGAATGAAAATATTTTTATCTATGTTTGTAGGATATGTTATTTTCTACACTTGTAGAAAAAACATCTCTGTTGCGCTACCCGTAATGCAAGACGCTCTTGGTTATAGCGCTCTAGAACTTGGATTACTTGGGAGTTCACTATACGCAACATACGCTATTGGGAAATTCTTAAACGGAATCATTGCTGATAACACTAACGTAAAAAGGATTCTACCAACTGCATTATTCATTTCTGCATTAGCAAATATTCTTTTAGTAGTTTTTGCACATATTGTTCCTTCAGAAAAAATTTCGTTTTTTGGACTACCTCCCATTTCTATTTTGTTATGGGTATTAGCGTTCTTCTGGGGGATTAATGGTTGGTTCCAGTCAATGGGCTTTCCTCCTATTGCCAAAAACCTATCTTATTGGTTTGCAAATAAAGAGCGTGGCGTAAAATGGTCGCTTTGGTCATCTTCTCACGAAGTTGGAACATACATAAGCGTTGTAATGTCAGGTTACTTGATTACACGTTTTGGTTGGGAATCTGCTTTTTACGTTCCTGCAATCTTAGCAATAGTATTTTGCTACTTCTTCTATAAAAACTTACAAGATAAACCATCTTCGATTGGATTACCTGATATAGAAAAATACAAAGACCCAAATTATCTTGAACCAGTTATTTGTAAACCAATTGAAGATAAAACCCCTTATTGGGAAATCTTTGTAAACTACATAATAAAAAATCCAACAGTATGGTTACTAGCGTTTGCGTATATTTTTGTTTACGTTGTACGCTATGGAACTCTCGATTGGCTTGTTATGTACCAAGTGGATGAAAAGCATTACACACTAGCAGAAGCAGCAAAAAGATTAAGCTTTCTTCCTTTGGTAGGAGTACTCGGAACAATCGGTGCCGGTGTAGTTTCAGACAAGTTCTTTGGCGGGAAAAGAGCTCCTGTAAATATTATATGCCTAAGTCTCTTAGCTCTTTGTATTTATATGTTCAAAGTAAACACTTTCCCTATTATGGATTATTTTTACATCTCTGCTATTGGTGTTTTCACATGCGGACCTCAAGTTCTAATTGGAGGATTATCAGCAGTAGAATCCAGTTCTAAAAAAGTAGCCTCTGCTGTTACTGGATTCTGCGGAATGTTTGGATACATCGGTGCTATCCTATCAGGTGCAGGGACTGGGTTTATTATTGATAAATTCTCTTGGGAATGGGCTATCAATTTCTGGATTCTATCAGCACTCTTGGCTTTGGCTATTTGTATGATATTATTAAAGAAAGAGATTAAGAAATAGCCCCAATCAAGAATATCGTCGATGAATAGTAATATCAATGTAAATACTAATTTTGAAGCAAGAATACGACTTTGTGACAAGTCAATGCTTAGTGTGCAACATAATCAAGCACTACTAAACAAATCTTGCCCTATTGATTTTTTCTATAAAGAAACAAAAACTCGGACTAAAATTGATCTCTTTTTCAGAGATGTAAAAGGATTAATCAGAAAAGAACAGAGTAAAGAAAATAATTCAGAATTTAAGCAGTGTGCTTTAAAAAAACTTTTTTCCAGAGCTAATCAACTATTGTTTTTTATAAATAAAGTTTCCATACTTAGAAACATAAAAGAATTGTATCAAACAGTAAAAATCTTAAAACGCATCGATAGGAACTCTCCTGAATACATAGACACTTGGGCAACTCTAGGGAATTCAACCCCAAACAAATTCATTGATATTAACTTGGAAGACAAAAGAATTGAAGAAATTAGCAAGCTTGGTGATTCCACAATCTTTTTAATGAATCACGATAACCCAAACAGGGACAAATTTATTTACCCAATTCTAAACTCTTTTATCAATTACGCCTACGCGACAGAAGGCAAGCAAGCTGAATGTCCAAGACCATACATTATTGTAAGCAAAAATGTTTTCAAAAGTGCAGCCAATAATAGTATGAGAAGAGCTTTTGGAAAAATGGGGCTTGTAGCAGTCGATGTTTCAATGACCGACAGAAACCACTTACAAAACGTATCTCCTGTCAAAGGTTTGATAAACAAGTTTTCAGAAAATAAAGCTAATTTATTCATTTTCCCAGAAGGAAATAACTCTGTATACAAAGACAAACCCCTAAGAGAAAAGTTTCAACTTGAAGTTACTAAGATTATAAAAAAGATTTTTGAGAATAAGCCTTGCATTAATATAGTACCAATAGGGATTTCATACAACGATGAGCAAAACAGCATGGGCTCTATTTACATCGGCGAAATCCTCAAACTGGCACTTAAGGATAAAAATTGTAATCTTATATCCTCAAATCAGACAACAGAACTCGGCGAAATTTCTAAAAGAAAGACTTTAATCACAATGGCAGATAGCCTTGCCGCATCTATTGAAGATTGCGTAGAAAAGAGTAAACATTTCCCCACAAATATTCACAAGTAGGGTGGAAAATCCTGTAAACTTGGAGTTTTAATATAATTTAAAATTCATTCCCTCCAAATTATTGGGTTCTCGCCCTCGTCTCCGCATAAAAAAAGAATTATATTATACATTGTAGGGTGCAATTTATTGCACCAAATTATGATAAAATAAACAATATGAGTAATTATAGAAGATATTTTAATGGATGTAATAATCCAGTGTTTGTTACTTTTGTAACATACAATCGTAGAGAAATTTTGTTATCTAATCTTCAGTTACTAAGAGATAGTTTTAAACAAGCAATATCAAAGTTTAATTTTGAAATAATTGCTATATCCACCTTGAAAGAACATTGTCATTTGATATTAGCTACGGAAAACCCTAGTGATATACCAAACATAATAAGAGCAATCAAGTATTATTTTTCAATTAATATTGATAAAGGCTTCATTTGTGAAAATTTATCAGAATCTGCAACAAAACGTGGTGAAAAAGGTATTTGGCAAAGAAGATATTATGACCACATCATAAGAAATGAGGAAGATTTACGTAAACATATAGATTATATTCATTATAATTCAATGAAACATTATGCCATTGCACCAAAAAACTGGGAATATTCATCGTTTAAAAAATTTGTACAAAATGAATATTATGATATTGATTGGTGCAATTTTGAAGATATACAGCAAATTAATTCAATGGAATGTGAATAATTTTGGTGCAATAAATTGCACCCTACAAGCTCTGCATAAAAAAAGAACTCTAAATGAGTTCTCTTTCTTAATGGAGCGGGAGACGGGACTCGAACCCGCGACTTTTTGCTTGGGAAGCAAACATTCTACCACTGAATTACTCCCGCTTACACGTATATATTCTAGCATAATATTATTTAAATTTAAACACCCTGCTATTAAAAAACACCCTATAAATATAGGGCGTTTTTTAATTAAAATCCACTTTTATTTAGATTTTTCATTTAAATAAGCTTCTGTTGCAGTTTTAGTATCTAAAGCATGTGATAATGTCATAACGGTAGAACCAATATTAACTAGGCTTAGTACCCACATCAAAGGTCCTCCTGAAATAGCAGCTACAGTTGCCGCCGCCGCAGCCGCAAAACCTAATCCCTCAAATTTATTAACTTCGTGTTCTCTATACATAAGCATATCAGATTCAGTTAGAGTCCCAGTTACAACACCGTCATATTTATCTATTTTATTAAATAAGCTTACATCACCACCACTTTTAACATACTCATCTCGTGTTAGTCCAATATAAAAACCATCATATTGCAGATTCGCAGTAGTACCATTCGCAGCAACTTGTGTCATAAGTCTCTCTCCTATATAAATAATCCCTGTTATTTATATAAAGGAGATATACACTCTAAAATTGCTTTACTCATATTTTATATTACAAATTTGTTACAATTCAAAAATCTATTTATTATAAGTAAATTGTAAAAAGTTCCCCATCAAGTTCTCATTCCACACTTGGACATCGTTAGGAACATCTAATACAACAGGGGCAAAGTTCCAAATATATTTAATCCCAGCCTCTACCATATAATCGGTTACAGGTTGAGCTGCATCATAAGGAACAGTTAAAATAGCAATATCAACATCCATTTCTTTTGCCAAACCTTTTAAATCTTCCAAAGGATAAACTTTCTTATCACCAATAGTCACATCATGTTTCAAAGGATTGTTATCAAACAACGCCAATATATTCAAACCATAGTTTGCAAAATTATTATACTTTGCTAACGCAAAACCTAAATTTCCTGCTCCAACAATAAAAACATTCTTCACCTTGCTATACGCTAGCTTATGTTCAATAGCCTTTTTTAAAGCCACTACATCATAGCCAACTCTTGACTTCCCACTGTTATTTAAAAGAGAAATATCCTTCCTTACCTGAGAATCATCTATTCTTAACAACCCTGCAATAGTAGTAGAAGAAATAGAATCTGTTCCCTTTCTTATACAATCAGTCAAAATGCAATGATAAAGAGTTAATCTATTTATTGTCTTGTCAGAAATCTTTGTATCCATTTATTTTCTCACTAGCTATCTTATAAAGGAAGCAATCCGAAGAGACTCCGGATTGCTCCATTTCATACGGCTTACACCGCAAACCACATATTAAACGTTACCGTAGTAAGCGTCAATGTATAATCTCTTAATGTCTTCCATTAATGGATATACTGGGTTTGCACCTGTACATTGGTCGTCGTATGCCAATTCAACCAATTCGTCTAAGTTGTTCATGAATGTTTCTTCATCAACACCGAAATCTTTGATTGAATTTGGTAGATTAATGCTCTTCATTAATCTATCAACAGCATCTAACAATAATTGTACTTTTTCATCATCGTTGTTACCGCCCAAACCAAGTTCATCAGCAATTTGGCCATATTTCATCTTAGCGCATGGGAACTTGTATTGTGGGAATGTAGCTTGTTTCTTAGGTGCATCAGATGCGTTATACTTGATAACTTGTCTGATTAACAATGCGTTAGCAACACCGTGTGGAACATGATACATAGCACCAAGTTTGTGTGCCATTGAGTGACATAGACCTAAGAAAGAGTTAGCAAATGCCATACCTGCAATTGTTGCAGCATAGTGCATTTTTTCTCTTGCCATTGGGTCATTAGCACCTTCGTGGTATGAACGTTCTAAGTATCTGAACACCAACTTAATTGCTTCTAAAGCGTTTGAGTTAGTGAAGTTTGTTGCCATACAAGAAACATAAGCTTCGATTGAGTGAACTAATGCGTCAATACCTGATGCAGAAGTTAAGCCTTTTGGCATACCATCTACAAAGTTAGGGTCAATAATAGCCATGTTTGGAGTTAACGCATAGTCTGCAATCGCATACTTAACGTGAGTTTCATCATCTGTAATGATTGCAAATGGTGTAACTTCTGAACCAGTACCTGAAGTAGTTGGGATAGCAACCATTGTTGCTTTCTTACCAAGGTCAGGAATACAACAAATTCTCTTTCTGATATCCATAAATCTCATAGAGATATCTTCGAAGTTTGTATCTGGTTGTTCATACATTAACCACATAATCTTAGCTGCGTCCATTGGAGAACCGCCACCTAATGAAATGATTACGTCTGGTTGGAATGGTAACAATACTTCCATTGCTTGGTGAATTGTAGAAAGAGTTGGATCTGGTTTAACATCAAAGAATGCTTGATATTCGATACCGATTTCATCCAAGATATTTGTAATCTTATCTACTGCACCAGAGTTAAATAAGAAGCTATCTGTTACGATAAACGCACGTTTTTTGCCTTGAAGTTCTCTTAATGCAAGGTCTAATGCACCTCTCTTGAAGTAAACTTTTGGTGGAACCTTAAACCATAGCATATTTTCTCTCCTTTCAGCAACAGTTTTGTAGTTTAGTAAGTTTTCAACACCTACGTTACCTGAAACAGCGTTTCCGCCCCAAGAACCACAACCTAATGTTAATGATGGTTCTAATTTGAAGTTATATAAGTCACCAATACCACCTTGTGAAGATGGAGAGTTGATTAATACACGGCAAGTCGGCATTAATTCTGAATAGTGGTCAATTCTTTCTTTTGCTCTTTCATCTGTATAAAGAACAGAAGTATGACCTGCACCACCTTTTAATACCAATTCATAAGCTAATTGAGCAGCATGTTCATAATCATTAGCTCTGTACATAGTCAAGATTGGAGATAATTTTTCTCTTGAGAATGGATCTTCCCAGTTAACTTCACCACGTTCAGCTAATAGAACTTTTGCATCTACAGGAACTTCAAAACCTGAAAGTTGAGCAATCTTATGAGCAGTTTGACCAACGATGTCAGGGTGAGCTGTACCACGTTTTGGATCGATGAATGGTAAATCAATCATCTTTTGTTGTTCTTCTCCGTTTACGAAGTATGCACCTCTGTATGCAAATTCTCTCTTAACTTCTTCATATATGCTATCAACAACGATAACTGATTGTTCAGAAGCACAAATCATACCGTTATCGAAAGTCTTTGACATAAGAATTGAAGAAACAGCCATTCTGATATCAGCAGTTTCATCAATTACAGCTGCTGTGTTACCAGGACCAACACCTAATGCAGGGTTACCTGAAGAATATGCAGCCTTAACCATACCAGGACCACCTGTTGCTAAGATACAATCAATTGATTCGTGTGTCATAATAGCGTTTGTTAATTCTAATGATGGCACATCAATCCAACCAATAATATCTGCTGGAGCACCAGCAGCTACTGCAGCGTCTAAAACTAATTTAGCAGCAGCAATAGTTGATTTCTTTGCTCTTGGGTGTGGTGAGAAAATGATACCATTTCTTGTCTTTAATGAGATTAAAGATTTGAAAATTGCAGTTGATGTTGGGTTTGTTGTAGGAATTACACCTGCAATAACGCCTAAAGGTTCTGCAACAATCTTGATACCATTCGCTTTATCTTCTCTTACAATACCGCAAGTTTTTGCGTTTTTGTGTTTGTTGTAAATGTATTCAGAAGCAAAGTGGTTCTTGATAATCTTATCTTCAAGAACACCCATACCTGTTTCTTCAACAGCCATTCTTGCTAAAGGAATACGAGCTTTGTCAGCAGCAGTTGCAGCTGCTTTAAAGATTGCGTCTACTTTTTCTTGTGAGAAAGTAGCAAACTCTCTTTGAGCTTTCTTTACTCTTGAAATTAATTCCTCAAGTTGCTCAACAGTTTCAACAACTCCTGGTTTTACTTCTTCAACCACAGCTGTTGCTTTTTTTGTTTTTGTTGCCATACTTTTCATTCTCCTATTTCGTGATTTTATTCACGATTAGATTATACCCCGAAAGCATTTTTATTGCAAGTGTTGAACATACAATTATTTAGACTCTTGGTACTCTGTTTGAATGATTGTTATAACAAAGCATGCCAACAAGCTACCATATAGCGCACCCCCAAGAACGTCTGAAGGATAATGAACACCTAGCCAAACCCTTGTAAACAGAACAACAGGAGCCCATAGCGCAATCAAAGTTATTAATATATTTTTTAGGATATTATTACCTACAAATTTTGACACTAAAAAAATACCAAGAACAGCAATATAAAACGCTGTTGTCGAGTGCCCTGATGGGAATGAAAAACCTGTCTCTGCTACTCTGTGTAACAGAACATCTGGACGTTCACGTTGAAATATATCTTTTAATACATGTATAGCGGGAGCAAAACACAAATACATGCATGACATGCCAGCAAGCGTAATATATTTTTTGCTCGCTATCAAATACCCAAAAGCAAATGTATATGCAGGCAAAAACCAAGAACTAAATCCAAAATCAGTTATCGCAACAACAACACAGGTAGGAAGAAAAGAAAATACTTCTCTTACCCAATGTAATAGACTTAGGTCAAACGAGGTTATCTGCCCCAAAAACTTGATTAAAATCGATGAATAAATCAGGAATACAACGAGCAATATACAAAAAGCCCTAAAATATAAACTTTTAAAAATCTCTTTCATATTACAATCTTATACCAAACCTTGATTTGTAAAAACACTACATATAGTGTATAATCCTTCTTATGGATACAAATTTTTTAGAAGATTACACGATAGTTGATATTGAGACCACAGGTTTATCACCAGCAAATAGTGAGATAATAGAGCTTTCAGCTATTAAAGTGAGAAAAAATAAAGTCGTGGAAAAATTCACAACACTTGTTAAACCAAACGGTAGAATAAATGGCTATATCTCGTCATTAACAGGGATTACCAACCAAATGGTTGCAACTGCGCCAAGTATAACAAAGATTCTTCCAGAGTTTTGCAAATTTGTTCAAGATGATTGCATTTTAGGACACAATATTAATTTTGACCTTAGATTTCTTCAACACTATCTTGCAAAACACTTTGATAAAACACTTGCAAATCCTAGCTTGGATACAGTTAAGCTTGCTCGTAAATATTGTCCAAAACTATGCAGTTACAAACTTGCAAGCCTTGCCGAACATTTTAATATAAACGCAGAAGGACATCACAGAGCACTGAAAGATTGTGAAATGACATACAACCTTTACAACAAAATTCAAGAAAATGCTATTAACACTCTGTCAATTTAAGAGGAGCTACATGACAATATCACATCTTTCATTCCTCAAGAAAAATAATTTCGAAAAGCAACTAACACGACTTGAAAAAAAACTAAAGGATAAACGCATTGTTATCTATGGAATAGGAAGTTTTTTCCAGACAATAGCAACAAACTATAACTTAAAAAATTTAAATATAGTAGCAGTATCCGACCGTACAATCTCCGAAAATAGCAGTCTTTTAGGTTATCCATCTTGCCCATTTTCATCCATAAAAGACTATACACCTGATTACATCTTAGTAGGAACCCTTAATTATATTTACATCATAGAAGAATTAGAAAAAAAGCTTGGCAAAAATATCCCCATCTATCCTCTGGCAAAAAAAGGGATTGTAGAGCTCTGGGAAGAAATTTGGGGATAATCTTATGAATATATGCTTCACTGCTAATGAAAAATTTATTCCTCAATTTGAAGTAACTCTGACTTCCATACTAGAAACAGCCGACAAAGAAGATGCCTTTAGCTTTTTCTTGATAACTGACGGCTTAAAAAATAAAACAAAAGAATATCTAACTAAAAGATACCCAATGCTTAATATCCTCGAAATTAATATCAACGATAAAATCAGAAGTTATCCTTTAATAAGCAATGATTCCTATATTGTTTATCTAAGACTACAAATACCATCACTGCTACCAAATATAAAAAAAGTCCTCTATTTGGATTGCGATATTATTGCAAATAGAACATTAAAACCTCTTTACAGCACAGACGTCAATAACTACTATGCAGCAGGAATACCTGACATAGGAGTCTCAACATTCTTACCAAAACACATTGAAAAACTTGGAATAAAAGAATATTTTAACGCAGGGGTCTTACTAATGAATCTAGAAGAATTTAGGCATCAAAACATCGAGGAGAAATGCTACGAATTTTTACAAAAAAATAATAGCATAACCTTTCAAGACCAGGATGTCCTAAATGTAGTTTGTGCAAATCATATAAAACCTCTAGACACCTCTTTCAACTCTCAAACAGAAAAGGGATTCAAAACTAGCGAGCATCTCAAACCAGAAACTATCATTCATTATGCAGGACAAAAAAAACCTTGGAATAGCGTTAGCACCTCAAAAAACTGGCTATTATACTGGAAATATGTATTTAAAACAAAATACTTTGCGCACTTTTTAAAACTCTGGAGCATGGCTATCCTTAAAAATTTTAAAATTTTCTTCAAATACGCCTTAAAAAGAGTGTAATCTTTTTATAAAAATATACTGTACTATATATTATTTATATAAATTATTACAATCAATTTACAAACTCAAAATGTACACTTTATATTTCAACCGCCTTCAATTGGGACTTACAGCAGATTTTGTAACAAATTTTTAACAAATTGAAAGATTCAAGCAAATTAATATTTGTTTTGTTTTAGAATAATTGTGTAGACATTCAATTGTAAAAAAGGAAGCAACAATGAAAGTTAATTATTTAAGTTATGATGACAGGCTACGTCTGAAATCGATGACGCAATGTAAGAATTCGGAGAACATGTGTCGAAAGAATTCGATTGTATCTGAAGAGAAGAGTAGTGTAAATAAGTTTAATAATGGCAGCGACATGAGGAAAGATAACAATGTAGCTGCCATTAATTTTGCGGGTAAACAAGGACTTGTTGAAAAAATCTTCAACTCAAAATGGTTCAATGCTCAAAACAGATTCTTCGACGCACAATCTGCACTTGCACAAAACGGTGTAGCATTGGTTGTAGCAGGTGGCTTAAGACCAATCACAAACATCGCAATGGCAAACGACGAAGATAGAGAAGACTGTATGCACGCAGCAACTCACGCAATTTCATCTGCGGGTGTTGGATTCGGTACTACTTGCTTAGTAATGAAGCCTATCACTGACGGGCTTAAAAAGTTCAAGAACGACCCTGGCAAATATATGGATGCAGGGATGGCAAAAATCTACGGTATTGAAGAACTTGGAGCTAGAAAAGTACAAGCTTCTAAAATATTCAAAAACACTTGTAAATTCGTAGAAATGCTACCAGAAATCTCAATCGGTGTTCCAAAGGCAATGTTAACAATTGCATTGATTCCACCTATTCTTAAATACTGCTTCGGTATTGAAAAGAAATCAAAAACCCCTGAGACAGCAAAAGCAAACATTGAATTAACACCACAGGAACCAACCATCAAACCTGAAGAAACTTCAGGAAAGGAGGTGGCATAATGAATATTTCACCTATTATGGCTAACCAATATAACAATAAAGGTTTAAAAAGAAATTTCAACAACCACCCAACAGAACAACAACCTATTTCACCAAACTTTGGTGGTGTATATGGAAATATAACAGACGGAATCGCAAAAAATTACTATGGTAAAGCAATGCAATCCGGATTTGTAAAATGGTTGGGCAAAAAGACTGAAAACATGAACATGATTAACTTATGTTCAACAGTAAACTCTTTCATCATTTCAACTATGTACGTTATTAGAACATTACAAAACAAAGATATGAATGATGACAGAAAAACAACATTAGCAATCAACGACGGTTTAACATTCTGTGCTTCAACAGCTCTTGCATACGGCGTTGACAACAGCTTAGCAAAGAAATGGAGCAACGTAACAGAGCGTTATGCAGCTACCAGATTGGATATGACAAAAGAACAATTAGCCGAAAAGATTGCTGCTGCTAACGAAAACCTACTTTACGAAGGTATCAGAACAAGCGCAATCAAAGAAGCTAACGCAGTTCTTCCTGCTGAAGCTCAAATTCCTCTTAAAAAGGAAATCGAAGCTATAATTAAAGCTGCTGACGAAAGTCTAACTCCAGAAAAAGCAAAATCATTATTAGAAGAATCTAACAAACTTTGCGAAGAAATCAACAAAAATAGATTTGGCGACGCAAAACTTGAGATCTTATTAGATACCCAAAAAGAAAAGGCTTTATCTAAGGCAGTTGAAAAACAAAAAGCTCTAGATATCATCTATAGCTATATGACAGCTCAAGAAAAAGGCTCAGAAGCTTACAACAAGTTCAACGAACTTTTAACAAGAGCTAATAGCGAACTTCCTAAAGAAAAGAGAATTCCATTGGCACAAGATATCGAAGCTGCAATTGAAAAAGCAAACCAACTACTTGATGTAAATAAGAAAATTCCTTTAATTCAAGACATCAAGGCTACAATTGCTAAGGCTAATGAACTTTTACCAAACAATCTAAAAATCAAGCCTGAACAAGTTATTAAAAACGCAGAAGACTATACTCGTGACGTTATCAAGGCAAAAGACCTTAACAACAAAATTAAAGGTATGGGTATATTCAAGTCATTATTTATCTTCGGTATGATTTACAGATACGTAGTACCAGTTCTAATTATGAAGCCTGCTAACAAGCTAGGTGCTAAATATAATAAGAGCCACGCTGAAAAAATGGATGCTGAAAACAAAAGAATCGAAATGCTAAAAGATTACGAAGCAAAGGCTGAAATGATTAAAGCGTACGAAAGCAAAATAAAAGAAATGGAAACTAATACAGTTTACGCAAATGCATCTTAATATATCATATATTCTTAGATATTAGACATGAAGGAGAAGCGAAAGTTTCTCCTTTTCTTTTTGTTGAAGGAGATTTTGCGCAATAAAAAAACTCTAACCTAAATGGCTAGAGTTTTCCTTAATTATAAATAATTGTAATTTACTTAGTTAATAGGTTTTTAATATTTGACAATTGAGCTCTTAAAGAAACATTGTTTGGTTCTTTGATTGCCATTTCTTCAAGCTGTAACATATAATTGTTGAAAGAAGCCATTTTTTCTTCATTCATTTTTGTAGAAGAAGGATTTGGTTTGGTTAAACCTTTAGTAATAATACTAGCTTCTTCTAGTATGGTAGATTTTACAGGAGCAGCCTTTTTTAAATTCGAATTATATAAGACCGCAGCTGAGAACTTTTCTAGTTTTTGCACCTTCAACTTGTGACAAGAAATTGGGCACTTTGATGTAAAATTAATTTCTGACATAATTACTATTATCTCCTTTTGAGTATATAAAAAATGTAAATATAATTTTTTGCCTTTTTAATAGTATATATAAAGAATTATTAAGTTTAAATAATATTTTATAAAGAATTTTAAAAAAACCTCTTTACAAAAAAAAATCAGCATACTATAATAAACGAGTAGGGTAATTGACCCTGAGTGCTGAAATATAAATAGAATTTTTGTGGGGGTTTAGCTCAGCTGGTAGAGCACCTGCTTTGCACGCAGGGGGTCAGGAGTTCGAATCTCCTAACCTCCACCATAATAAACAAAGACCGATTTTAAAATCGGTCTTTTTGTTTGTAAAATTAAGTATTTATAACCATTTCAACGGTTCGAAAATTACATTCTATAAGGAATTGAGATGCGAACTTTCTATATTTTTTGTATATTAATTTTTCTCTTGTGACATCTACATAATAAAGCTTATATTGTGTTACTAAGCATGTAACATAATGAAGTGGTTAGTTGGGGAAAGTTCAAAGTGTTTTTAATATATTTACCATTCTATTTTTTAATCTGTAGGTTCCATTAAAATAATTGGTAAATTATGAGCTTTGGCAAAGTTCAAAAATTCTTCAGGGCAATCTTCTAATTTTTCAACTTTAGCAACTAATCCTTTTACTCTAGGATTAATTGGTACTATTTCACTATGTATATTTCCACCTTCAAATAAAGCATCTCTAGACATTTCTAATGCTTTAACTAAATCCTCAGCTTTTATAACTTGTTCGCCAATTTTTATATCTTTTGTAATTTGTGTAGTATATTTTTTAGTAATTAAAAATTTTACAAGTTGGGCATATTCTTTATCATTTAGTTTAATACCCTTTTTAGCCATTTCTTCTATAAAACAATTTCTCACATAAGTTCTTTCACTACCATCTGCTTTGAATAAAATGTCTTTAAATATTCCTAAACCTTTGCCATATCCTGAACCAGTATTAGAATAATTTGCTTCTGAAATATTTGCTTGGTCAACGTCAAATATAAATCCAAATTTTCTATATTCATAAGTTCTATTATTAGAAGCTTTTATTAAACTTGTAGACCACGCAGATTGATTTAAAGAATTTTGAGTTAATATCCAAACTGATTCCAAGTTTTCAATGCGAGGAGCTGTCATGTGCACAGTAAATCTAGCATTATCTTTTGTTACCCCTGTGCTAAAGCCATATTTTTGCAAACTTTCATTATTTTTTAAGTCATTTAAATTTAAAACTTTCAATTCTGTTAATTCGCCATTTATTTCAATATTTTGTCTTGGGAACATATTCCCATTTAGAACAAATTGAGTATCAAAAACTAAATTAGATCTTGAATACATTGTTGTTAAAGCATAATCAATAGCTTGCATTTTTTCTTGCATAAATTTATCAAATTCAGCTTGAGTTTTTGCGCCATTAGATTTTTCACCTAGATGAAATTTTTCGTTTACATTTTCAAAGTCCGCTTTTGCAAGAATTTCATAAATTAAAAAGTCTTCTGGTCTTCGACATCTTACAGCAACATCATTTGCAGTTGCATTTCCTGTGTTATAAGCTTCAAACCAATGATGATTATCAACAATATCTATAATGCGATCTTTCATCCCTTGAGGGAAAGAGAATTTATCTAATATAGCAGTACAAAACTCTGCGCTAGAACTAGCGTGTCCTTCATCTCTAATTCCGCCTCGCTTACCAAAATCATGACATAATGCTGCAATTTTTAAAATAGTCTTGTCACGATCAGTTAAAGTTTTATATAAAGGATTATTCATTGCACTTTGTAAAACTTTTAAGCTATGAATATCTACAGAGTATATATGAGTATCGTGTTGTTTTTTTCCAACGATTGAAGTGAATTCAGGGAGTCCTTGAATTAGAGAATTTAAAATATTATCAACTGTAGCATCACCTGTACAAATTTGATTTTTTGTTGTGTATAACTCGATTTCACTTTGAATTTTTTGAGCAGTTTCTTTTAATTGTGCAGTTGCATCTTCGTTATTAAAAGGTTTATTTGTTGGCATACCATCAAATCCGGCTGCTCCATCGATTAAACCAAAATGTTCTAATACTGTAATTTGTTCTTCAGGGGTTAAGTCTTTTATTAAGTTTTTAATATTTGCAGTAAATTGTTCTCTTGTATATTTTAATGGTAAACCCTCTTTTCCGTATTGAGCAAAATTAAAGTTTTTCAAAACATATTCAGTATTACTGTTATTATTTGCTAATATACCTTTGACAAATAGTTTTTGTTGTTCTTGTGGAATAGTTATAATATCTTTTTTCGTACCTAGAGCTAATTTTAATTCTGCCATTTTTGCATTTATGTCAACTTTAGAATATTTACGGCATAAGTTTAATACGTCTTTTGAAAGGCTTGTGATTGTACTAAAAGTATTGATTTTTTCACTTAAACTTAATCTTTTAATATCGGTATTAATCATTGAAATAGCTTTGATAGTTTCAATAATTCTATCAGGAGGATACTTAAATTTTTCGTCGAAACATAATTTTTCAATTATTTTTACATTATCTGCATTTAATTGTGATACAATCTTTGCAATTTTATTTTTAGGAAAATTAAGTTTTTCATCGGTGCATAATTTTATTGCCAAATCACTATTTTCTGCATTAATATATTTCGCAATAGATAAAAGAGAATGTTTATCAAATACACATTTTGGGTTGTTCCATAACTTATCATAGAAATTTTTATTATCGGTTTTAATTGTAGATTTGCAATTATTCAATATATATTCCCAATGATATTCCCATAATCCATCTTTTGAAGTCAAACCACACACTATACTGCCAGAGTTTTTAATAAGTGCAGCATGTCTTACGATATCTATATCAATACTTGTTCCAAATTTCATACTTAAATTTTCTTCAAACTCGTCAATAATTTCTTCTAATTGTTTTGGAGTAATGTTAGGATTATCAAAAACTTTTTCTTGAGCACAATATTCTATTTCAAATCCAGCTTGTTTCATTATTTTAAATTTTTCTACAATATTTTCAGGATCTTTAGAATTTATAATATAGCTAATATCAGGTCGAAAAGATATTTCTATTCCGTCTTCTTTTAAAATTTTAATATTATCTAAAGCTTTTTGACAATCTATATCTTTATTTTTTAAAACATACTCCCAACTGTAAGTTATGTAATCATCAAATGCATTATTATCATTTATTAAAGTTTTAATTTCTTTAAGTAATGCTGAAGCTCCTTCATAATCTCCATTTGGAACATTAAAGTAACATTCTAAATTAATAGTATAGCTTAAGGCGTATGTATTTTTTAATTCTTGTATATACTTAGTAAAATTATCCAAATCTTTTATTTTATGATTTTTAACAAAGGCTATAAACTCCCACGGCTTAATTTTCGAGTTTTTAGTAAATGTATCATCTGAAATAAAATTATAAAAATCTCTCCAACATTCAAAAGGTATATCGCTATTAGGTTCAGGAAGGCTTAAACCAACTCTTTTTCTTGCTTCTGGGGTCATTTCGCTTAATAATTTTTGAATTTTTTCAATGTCAGGTCTTTGCATTATACTTTCAATTTCATGACTTGAAATCAACCCTTTTTCATTTCGCCCCAATTCTACAGGGTATTTATCAAGAAAATCTGATATCTCTTTCATTTGGGCTATTTTGTTTTTTAAATTACTTCCCCACAAAGATGTTTCATCGTTAATATTATGATTTAAAAATCTATTTACTTCATTAACATATTCAGAAACAAGGTTATCTGTTAATATTTCAGGCTCACCTAAAAATGCAGACGAGTTGATATCTATTTGATATTCTTTAGGAACTTTTGAATTAATTTTATCAAGAAAGGCTACACGTTCAGGTGTAATAAGAGACAAGCACCATTCATTAATCCACCTTAATTCTTTAAAATCTTTTGGTGTCATTTTTGCTGTTCCATTTTTTGTTAAAATAGGAACAATTCTCATAAAATCATCATAGTGTTCTTTGAAGAAATCGCTCTCTAAAACATCCGCAATATTTTCAATATCTTGAAGAATATCAAAATCTACATGTTTTTTTAATTCATCTATATTTTCTTTACTCATAAATTTAGCTATAGAACAAGGCTTTTCTTTTAAATATCCATAAATTCCTCTACGAATTTCAGCAGCTTCGTTGCTTGAAAAATCAATATCTTTAAAATCTGGGATTAATTTTTCTTTGAGCGAAAAATGAATATAAATTATATTTATTAAAGAATTATTATCAAAATCTAAAGCATCAATTTCATCTTTTGGAAATCCTAATTCAGAAAGCATTGATTTTGCTTTATCTAAAGAGACCGGTTTATTTTCCTTCAATTCCAATTTAACTGATGTTTGGGTTTTTGGCTTATATTCCATTCTAATATCAAATTCTTCGTTGTATTTACGAGAGAATTCATTATACTTTCTTAGATATTCCTGTTGTAAAGCTGTTTTTTCTGCTCCGGCAGGCATTGCTTTTATTTCATCACGAATTGCCACAAATTCTTCTCTTGAGCTGGCTGTTGCTAATCTATCTGTAATACTAAGCTGTTCACTATCGGCATTTCTAGCAATTGCATCGCCTATTTTGTTTCCGTTTTCATCTATTCTTACAACAGTTCCGTCATCGTTTACACGAACTCGGTTACCGTTTGCATCGATATCAACATTGTTTTTGCCGAAGATTTTTTGAGCGCCTTTTCCGGCTACTTTCATACCACCACCAATAACCGGCGACATAATAGCACCACCAACAAAGCCTT
Source organism: Candidatus Gastranaerophilaceae bacterium (assembly GCA_045638625.1). Lineage (GTDB taxonomy): Bacteria > Cyanobacteriota > Vampirovibrionia > Gastranaerophilales > Gastranaerophilaceae > CALUTH01. Next base: position 49,649 of record JAZUBR010000029.1, on the reverse strand, counting down.
CAACTGCTGAATTACCGATATCTTCTAAACTGCCTCCATCGTATGCTGTTCTAAATGCATTATCAACAGCACCACCAATTGCGCCATCAGTTGCCGCCTCGGCAGCAAATGCAAGTCCACGCTTAAACATATTGCCACCAATATATTCATAGCCTGTTGGGTTAGTAAGCATTGTTTTAACAAAACCTTTTGCAGTTTGTTCAACCGCCTCTTCTGCGACCTCTTTACCAACTTGCTTAACGGCTTGAATCCCTAAAGCCTTAGCAGCAGTTTTACCAACTGCACCACCCATACCACCTGTAATTGGTGCTAATACACCTGAGAATGCACCAGTTGCTAAGTCCTTTTTAAGATTATCCGCTGTGTATTCACGCCCACCACTTTTAGCATCAGCATATTTGATTCCTGTTTTTATTGCTGCTGCACTCGCCCCTGCTGCTGCGACACCAACAACAATAGATGCCCCACCAGTAAATGGTGCTGCTGCAACGGCTGCTGTATAAATACCAACGGCAGCGATACCCGAAATAATATCAGCAGTTATATCGCTTGCCAAATCTTGACCTTCAGTATAGCCATTAAGTGCTGTTTCTGATTTTGTTTGAACTTCATTATTCAAAAATTTATTAACATTCTCTAATGTATAATCTAAGCCTGTTATTTGTTTAAATGCTTCTGCGATATTTCCATTTTCTAGTGCTTTTAAATCAGCCTTTTGTTGTTCTCTAACTTTATCAGAACTCTCCCCAATTCCTGTTAAGTTCTTAAATCCACTCCACATTGATCCAAGGAAGCCATTTAAATCTTCAGCCTTTTTTACATTTGTACTAACTGCGTTAAGTCTTGCAGTTAGTGCTGATTTTAATTGTGCTTCTTGTTCTTTACTGACAGCTTTCTGTGAGGTTTCTAATTGAATTCCCATTCCATCATTAACGACTCCGTTTTTGCCATTCATAATGGATATTTTTTCAGCTTCTGTTAGCTGAATATTATTAAGTTGTTGATTATATAATGATAAAATTTGCTCATCAGAATAGCTCTTAAGATCAGGATATGCCTGCTTAAGCTGTTTAATAATATTCTGTTGTTGAACATTCAATTCTGCCATTCCACCAACCTTTTACTTATAGAGAGGGTTTAGTACAGTAATACTGTACTAACAAGGGTATACCCTTGTTGTTCCTTCTATCTCTTTTCCCATGTATATCGGCAATTTGGGGCAAAAACTTTAGGTTTTTTAGAAGAATTGTTACAATTATTGCAAAAAATTGTTACAATTCAAATAAAACAATAATTAAACTGTAAAAATTTTCTCAAGAAAATTTCAAAATCTTGGTTATATCGTTCGCCGGTTATGAGTTTTGAAATATAGCTTTCTGTTAGGTTTAAGTGTTTTGCAAGTTTTTTCTGGCTTATTCCTACTTGCACAAGTTTAAACCGTATCATCTGCTCCCGATGATAAAGAAAATGACTACCGCCGTTATTCATATTATTGGGACTCTTTGCCATCTTTTGTTCTAGCTGTTGGATTTGTTTTCTTAGTTCCTTCTTCATTAGTAGCTCCTTGGGGTAAATATTTTGTCACACACATTTTAACTCTGTTCTTAAAGATTACAAGTGTGTCCGAATGATACGAATTAAGTCGGAAATAGTTCCATTCTTCTGACTTGAGAGTAATTAATGTTAGTACGATGACAAGCGAAAAATACATTACAATCAAAGAATTAGCAGAACTCAAAGGAGTAAGTGCCCGTGCAATTCGGCTTTCAAGAGGTAAATATCAAACCCGAGATATCGTTGTCAAAGGCGGAAAGAGTTTTGAGATTTTGTTATCAAGTATTGAACCAAAGTTGCAGGAAAAATATTATTCAAAATTTATTCCGATTTTGTCTGAAAAGAAACTCCCGGCACCACTTGATTTTCATAAGCCGGATAAAGCTAAAACAATTGCGCTTGCTAGGTTTGATTTATTAAACATTTGTAAAAAAGAACGCAAAAATCAACAGAATAAAACGCAATTTGATACAGATTTTTTGAGTGCATACAGCGCACAAGTTTTGTATCCCGAAATTTATGCAAAGTGAGGAAATATCTCAATTAGTACCCTTCAAAGATGGAAACGGATTTTAGGAAATAGCAATAATTACGAGCTTTTAATTCCAAATTATCATTACGAAGACAATTCAAGAACCTGTTTGACCGATTATGAAAAACAAATATTTTTGAAACTATTTTTACATTCGAATAAATTTAGCATTGGAAAAGCTATTTCTTTAACTCAATATGTTCTAAAAACTCAGGGTGCTGAATACATCCCTGCACCGCCAACATTTAGAAGATTTGCGAATTGGTACAAAGCGAATTATTTTGATAAATGGACATTATTGCGCGAGGGCGAAAAAGCATTAAAAGAAGAAGTGGTTCCTCATATTAAAAGAGATATTTCTAAAATTGAGGTTGGAGAGGTTCTTGTAGCTGACGGGAAACGATTAAACTTCCAAGTAATAAATCCGTTTACAGGCAAGCCTTGTCGAGCAACATTAATCGGTTTTTTAGATTGGAAATCAACAATTACTCCTTTGCATTTTATCTATGTTTTTATTATTAACCAGGATTGTAACAAATATGGACGTAATGGATTGTTGTTAATGAACTTGTGTCGGAATAATATAAAAATCATAATAAGAAAATCATGGACATTAGTTCAAATTAACTAAACACATCAATAAACAAAGTAAGTATTATTTTCATCTGGATTTTAGTAAAAACAATTAAACCCTTAGTCTAATAAAAAAACTAAGGGCTTAAAACGAATTTTAATTTTCAAAATATATTTATCTATAGTTTGTAAACTGTAGAGGGTAATCATATTTATCTTCGTTTGTGCGCATTAATTTAATTACCTCTTGCAAATCATCCTTATTCTTGCCTGTAACACGAACTTGTTCGCCTTGAATAGATGCTTGCACCTTTAATTTTGTGTCTTTGATATCAGCTACGATTTTCTTTGCCAACTCTTGAGTCAAACCTTTTTTAAGGTTATAAACTTGACGAACATTACCCCCTAAAGCATTTTCTATCGGCTGAGGATCTAAAAGTTTGATACTCAATCCACGTTTCACAAGCTTTGATTGAAGAATATCATAAATGTTTCTCAACTTCATTTCGTCATTTGTTGTAACTGTAATAGATTTATCTGCTTCTAGTTCGACTTCTGAATTAGAGTTTTTTAAATCGAATCTTGACGCAATATCACGCTTTACTTGGTCAATTGCATTTACCAACTCTTGCTTATCAAATTCGGATACAATATCAAAACTACAATCTTTTGCCATATAAATACTCCTCTTTAAAATAACCAATAAATGAATTTTAGCACAAAATTTACCTTTCGTAAATGCTACTCCTCAAAAAGCAAATTTTGTAGTATAATCAAGTTGATGATGAAAGAGTTGAATAAATTATCTATTGCTTTTTATTGGCATTTGCATCAACCGGTTTATCAGTTGGAAGAGACTTTTTTAATGCCATATGTCCGTTTACACGCTGTAAAGGACTATTTAGATATGGTCTTGGTTTTGGACCGTTTCCCTAAATTAAAACTTAATTTTAATATCGACCCTTCATTAATAGATTCAATTCTTGCCTATACAGAAAAGGGCTACAAGGATGTTCATCAAAGCCTAACACTTGCAAATATTGAAGAACTCTCAGAGGATGAAAAAGCGTTTATTTTAAATAATTTTTTCTCTGCAAAATATGAAACAATGATATTAAAAAGTGAACGTTACACATCACTTTATAAACGCCGCTTTAAAAACCAAGATTTACCAATAAATGAATTTTCTCCACAAGATTATTCGGATTTAATGGCATTGTTTAATTTGGCTTGGATAGATCCGATTCATAAAGATAGATACCCAGAATACAGATACCTTTTTGAAAAACAAGAAGGATTTACATTTGAAGATAGGCAACAAATTATAAACCTTAATCTTCAGATAATGCGTGAAATTATTCCATCTTACAAAGGTTTTATTGAATGCAGACGTGTTGAGATAACAACAAACCCTTACTATCACCCGATTGTACCTATTTTACAAGATGTAAAAACTACAATAAAAAATGTTAAGACAACAGAGGGTCTACCAAGCAAGTTCGCAATGGCAACGGATGCAAGAAAGCAAATCCGTTTGGGTTTAGACAGAATAGAAGAAGTTTTTGGAGTTCGCCCAAAAGGTTTTTGGCCACCAGAATTGTGTTTGAGCAATAAAACATTATCCACTTTAGCAGAAGAAGGTATTAAATGGACCATTTCTGACGAGGCAATTTTATCTGAGTCAATTGGCTTTTCATTTGTTAGAGATTTCAAGGGAAATTTAGAAGACCCATATCACTTGTTAAAAGTTTATGAGCGAAACGGGGATATTCCTATTGATGTGGTGTTCAGAGACAGATCTTTAGCAAACTTAATTAACTTTGAGTATGCTAATCTTGACCCTAAACTAGCTTCAAGAGACTTGTATGACAAGATTAAGTCAATCCAGTCTAAATTATTGGTATCTCCTGATAATAATCATTTGTTAACCATAGCTCTTGATGGTGAAAACTGTTGGGAGCGATATGAAAATGACGGTAAAGATTTCTTGGATATAATTTATTCAGAGATAGAAAGCGACCCAACAATTGAAACTGTATTGATAAGTAATTATATTGAAGCTGACCCACATAAAAAAGAATTGAATAAAATTGTCGCAGGCTCTTGGGTTAATAATAGTTTCCAATGCTGGATTGGTGACTTAGAAAAGAACTTTGCGTGGAACGCTGTTAAACAAGTTCGTGATGATTTATTTACGTTTAAGAAAGAACATCGAGATATTTCACCAGAAGTGTTTGACAAAGCTCTAAAGGAACTTTATATTTGCCAAGGCAGTGACTGGTATTGGTGGTATGGTGAACCAAATACATCTGGACAAGATTATATTTTTGATTATTTATTTAGAGAACACCTAAAAAATGCTTATAAACTCTTGGGAATGGAGCCTCCAGAGTTTCTTGAAAATTCGTTCTTAACAACAAACGATCTATCAATGCGTTATCCACAAGAATTGGTAACGATAGATATCGATGGTTTATATTCATCTGAATCTGTTTGGGAAAAGGCAGGAAGTATTATTATCCCCGACGGACCTGTTTATCAAGAAAACAAGCTCTTTGATAAGATATATTTCTGTAACGACAGTGAAAATCTATACTTGCGTATATTTACTAATAAGAATAATTGTGCAAAACATTCAAAGAAGATTAATCAATTCCATATCTACACAAGAAATGCTTCTACTTTATTACCAAGTGCAGGAATTCGATTGATTAATCATAATGACAGCGTTGCACCGCTTGTTAGAGAAAAATTTAATAATGAACTAGTGTTAACTATAGTGAACAGTGAATTGTTCCCTATAAGGTTTTTGAATGTAACCGAAGATAACTGCTGGAATTTTGCAAGTAGTAACCATATCAAAATCATTAATTCTGATGTCATTGATATTAAAATCCCATTTGAGGACTTAGGTGTTCAAACTGGAGATGTACTAGAATTCTTCTTTGCAACTTCTGATAACGGTATCAAAGATACCTTTATTCCTCAAGATTCATTATTAGCATTACAAAGAATCTAGTCTTATTTGTGATAGGATTCCTTTTTCATTATCTTAAAGGCTCTGTAAATTTGTTCGACGAGCAACAATCTAGCAAATTCGTGTAAAAATGTCATTTTTGACATACTCAATTTAAAGTTTGCTCGCTCAGATACTTTTCGAGAAATCCCATGAGATGAACCAATAACAAAAACAACTTCATTTATACCTGAATAATTCAACTCTTCTAACTTAGAACTAAACTCCTCTGATGAAAGTTGTTTGCCTAATATCTCCATAGTAATTACATAAGCATCTGGTTTAATGTTTGCCAAAATCCTTTCAGCTTCCATATCAAGGGATTTTTCTATCAAGCTTTCTTCATAGACCTGTTCAGGCTTGAGTTCAACCACCTCTAAAGGACAGTAAGGAGTTATCCTTTTGATAAACTCCTCACAACCCTCTTTTAAATATTTTTCTTTTAGTTTTCCTAATACAACTAATTTTATCTTCATAATTAAACATTCTGAACATATAGAGATTGAGATGGGAATGCAAAAGCAATACCCTCTTCTCTATAACGTTTCACAATTTCTTTGATTACATTACTTTTAATTTCAACATATTCTGCCCAGTTTGGAGTAGTTACATTTACATACAGTCTTAATGTAATTTGGCTTGCATCCAAAGCACTAACAAATGCTAAAGCATCATTCTCAACTTGAGGATTATCAAGACAAACTTGTTTCAAAATATCAACGGCTCTAGTAATCTTATCATCTGGAGTAGAATACTCTATACCAATAAACATATCAATTCTACGACATGGAATTGGGGTCATATTAAGAACTGGAGTATTCGCCATAATATTGTTAGGAATATTAACAACAAAATTATCCATCGTTGAAATTAATGTAGAACGGAAGTTGATATCAGTAACAGTACCTTCCATTCCATTAAACTGAATATAATCACCAACTTTGTAAACCTTATCAGAAATTACAGCAATTGAACCGAAGAAGTTTGCAATAGCCTCTTTAGCCGCAAAACCAACTGCCATACCTGCAATACCAAAACCTGCAATTACTGATGTTACTGAATATCCACTTGTTTGAAGAAAAGAAATAATTAAAACGGAAATAATTAAAAATTTTAAGATTTTTATTGATAGAGGTAATAATCTTAAAAGTGGAGCATCAGATGTATGATGTTTTAGTTTTTCATGGACTTTTTTATGCAAGACATTAAGAACTTTATTAACAACCAATATCAGAATAATATTGACTATTAGACTTGCAATAAGCGTCTTGTGGGTTAATAAAAATTTTCCAATTTCATCAATCAAATCAATGTTAAAATCCATAATACTCTCCTATCCTAAAATTTCTTTAATTTAGCATAACTAGCATCCATCGCTTTTTTACCGTTTTTACCAAAGTCGATAGAATACATTGTACTTGCGCCTACTTGAATCACTTCTAGAATATGTCCAATACCGAGTTTTTCATGAAAAACTCTTTCCCCTGGATTAAAGAAATATTCAACACCAGAGCTTGAATCAGAAGTTAAACTCTCAAGTTTTTCTTGGGCCATTTGAGCTTGAGCCATTTCAGATTTTTTACTTTCTTCAAGCATTCTTTTAATAGCATTATCTTCAAAGAATTTATCAATCTTTTCTTTATTCTTCTCCATGTTCTTTTGAGACTTAATCAACATGGCTCTTGCAGGAGTTCTGCTTGGATCACTGTTGTTAATAGGTCTTGTAGGTTTTGAATAAGCACTATTTGAGTTGTTTGAAGGCGAACTTACACGCTTAGTTCCAGGAGCAGAGAAATTCGCTCCAAAACCACTAACAGGTTTTACAAAACCATCTCTGTCAAAAGAAGACTTTGGTCGTTCATAAGTTTTACCTGTTTTAATCTTATCAACAGCACTCTTAAATGTTCTTGTCATATGACCCGCTGAAGATTCTTGACGCTCGATAAGTTTAGCAGGAATCTCTTCTAAGAATCTACTTGGGTTGTAATATTTGTATTCACCCCACATTTGACGACGTTTAGCATTTAAAAGATAAAGCTTTTCTTCTGCACGAGTGACACCTACATACATCAAGCGACGTTCTTCTTCAATTTCAGATAAAGAATTAAACGTTCTTTGTGATGGGAAAATACCTTCGTCCATACCTGCAAGAAATACTATCGGAAACTCCAACCCTTTAGAAGAGTGCAGAGTCATAAGAGTTACATTGTTTGCAATCTCATCCATTCCATCAATATCAGAAACCAAAGATACTTGAGCCAAAAACTCGCCTAAAGTATTATTCAAATCCTCTGGTTCAAAATCATTTGCAACGTTTACAAACTCCTGCAAGTTCTCAATTCTTGCTTCGTCTTCCGGAGTATTTTGCGCTCTTAATTCTCTAATATAACCACTGCGTTCTAAAACTAAACCAATAAACTCGTGTAAGTTATATTTAGGCTGTTCTTGTCTTAGGACATCAAGAAGCTTTGCAAAATCTTTTAATTTAGTTGCCGTACCTGATTTAATCTCAGGGATTTCTTCAAGCCTTTGCACAGCTTGATATAAGCTGATATCGTGTACATCTGCAAAGTCTTGCAAATGTTTAATTGTAGTATCACCAATTGCCCGTTTGGGGACATTAACAATACGCTTGAAACTTTGTGAATCATCTGGGTTATGAATCATTTTTAAATATGCAACTGCATCCTTAATTTCTTTACGGTCATAGAATTTTAAACCACCATAAATACGATAAGGAATACCTGATGCAATCATAGCTTCTTCAATCGCACGAGATTGAGCGTTTGTTCTATACAAGACAGCAAATTGATTATAATTATCAGAAGTTCTCTTAATTGCAGCTGCGATATAAGTAGCTTCATCCGCCTCATCCTCTGCTTCGTATAGGGTAATCTTTTCACCATCGCCTTTTTGTGAATAAAGAACCTTTTCAACACGTTCCTCATTGTTTTCAATTACAGCGTTAGCTGCCGCCAAGATGTTAGCTGTAGAACGATAGTTTTGCTCAAGTTTAATAATTTTTGTTTCTGGAAAATCCTTTTTGAAACCTAAAATAATTTTAAAATCTGCACCACGCCAACTATAAATAGATTGGTCCACATCACCTACAACACAAAGCGAACGCTCTGGAGGAATTGTTGGTAAGTTATTTGTATACAATGCTCTTACAAGTTGATATTGAGCTTGGTTTGTATCCTGAAACTCGTCAACCATTATGTGTTTGAATTTATCATAATACTTTTTACGAACATCAGCATTTTGCTCCAATAACTTAACCGCCAACATTAACATGTCATCAAAATCAATTGAGTTATTATTAGTAAGCGTTGCTTCATAAAGTTCGTAAATCTGAGCAATTCTTTGAGTCTTGAAATCTCTTGCAAAAGTTGCAAAATTATGAGCATCTTCCATCTTGTTCTTTGCGTTTGAAATAACCGCTTTTACAAGTTTTGGTTGATAAAGTTTTTCATCAAGATTTAGCTTTTTTATACACTGCTTAATAACAGCAAGCGAGTCTTGTTCATCATAAATAGAGAAATTTTTATCCAAAAACTTTCCTGATTGGAATTTATAATTTTCGATATCTTGTCTTAAAATTCTACCGCATATACTGTGGAATGTTCCTACCCACATATTTTTAACAGTTTCTTCACCTAAAATAGTGCCAAGTCTTGCGCGCATTTCTTTGGCAGCTTTGTTGGTAAATGTAACCGCCAAGATATCTCTTGCCCTTGTGCCTTCCTTAATCATATAAGCAATACGATTTGTCAAAACTCTTGTTTTTCCACTACCTGCACCCGCCAAAATTAGCAAAGCACCTTTGGTTGTCTTAACGGCTTCCTGTTGCTCAGGATTAAGTTTATTTAAAATATTTTCCATTCCCTATTCCCAAATTTCTGATTTTATGCTAGTATAATTCAGCATACTCAAAATAAATAAATTTTGCAATTAGAAGGTGGTAATATGACAGAGATTAAGAATATGGCAGACAATGAAGAAAATAATCAACAACAATCATCTATCATGGTTCCGATTGATGATATGGACGTAGCACATACTACACCCGACACTATTGATGAATTAGCAATGGAATTAGCAACTATAAAACAACCAGCGAAAAGAATTGCTATTATCGGGTCAAGAAATCTGGCTCTTACTCACCAACAAATGATTGAAACCCTTACTACAGCTCTTGTAATGCAGGGTAATACAATTATTACATCAGGGGGTTCTTGTGGTACTAATGCTGCAGCTATTCGTGGCGCAATGAAATCAAACCCTGATAAATTAAAAGTTATTCTTCCACAAACAATTGGTCAACAACCAAGTGACGTTCAAGACCAATTGATTGGTGTTCCAAATATTGTAGAACATTCAGATAGAGCAATGATGACTTTGGCTGATGCATCAAGAGTTTGTAACAGAGAGATTATTGATGATTGTAACCAACTTATCTGTTTCTTATCACACACTTCAAAAACCCTTCATACAGCTGTTGAATACGCTGAAGAAGGTCACAAAGTGGTTACAGTTTTCTATTTGGATTAATTTATGGAACTTTTAAAAAAACTCACCGGAAAAAATCCGGCGGATTTTGAACCTGTTGCACGCAATTTGGTTGATAATCCTGATGTGAATTTGTTTAAAGAATTAGTAAGCAAAGATGATTTTTTATTCGCATACATCAAACAGAATGTTGCGAAGCGTATTTTCAATGCTTGTAACGAAAATAACTACAATAATTTATATCAATTCTTACCATATTATTCACCATACTATGATGAAGCTATTGTAACTGTATTAGCAAGATTTGACAAAGATAGCGCTGACAAAAAAATGTTAGAGCTTCTCTGTACAGGAACAGAATCTGAAAAATGTTACGCTTCTAAATATTTTGCTATTAATCCACAATCTGGCAATGAAACTATTCTAAGAGGTTATATTTTTAGTGAAAATGAATATCTTTCAGAAAATTCTATCTACGCACTAAAAGCTCTAAACGATGAAGCAACCTTTTATCAAGGAATAGAAAAACTAAAATCCAATGATGACTATGAAGTTTATAACGGAGCAAAACTAATCGCAAGATGGGGTGATGAAACTAAGCTTCAACTTATGTTTGATGCGATGCGTAAATCTTCTATACCCGAATATATTGCGTTAGAAATTAATACCTTAAAACCCATTGTAGATATTTTAGACACAGATCTCGCAGAATATGCAACATTAGCATTATGCCACATCTTATCAGGGCTTGGAGAAATAATATCTCTTGAAAATGTTTTTGAACTTAATTTACAAGACACTTTTGAAAAACTTTCTATGAGCAAAGAAAGCTATGCTGCAGTAGCTTTAAAACTCGCAAAAGATTTGTTTAATGAGTTTGCAACAAATGACGAATACCTCTTTGATGTTGATAAGAACACCAAAGACGAAATTTTAGCCTTAAACAAATTGCTTCTTAAAATCCCTTCAGAAAAATTAGAAAATGATATTATGGAAGAAGCTTTTGAAGAAAGTTTATTTATTGAGTTTGTAGTAAAGTCTGTCACAGATGAAGAAACTCTTGCATCCTTACTTGAAGGCAGTAATCAAACAATCATACTTAGCGCACTCGAAGCATTAAAAGCAAATGGTGTATTAAAAGAATGCTACAAAACAAAAGCTCTTAGCGTTGTCTCAAACGACAATATACGAGCAATAATTGAAGCGTTATAAATCCAACTAAAGTTATACCCTAAAATACTTTTAAATAATGAGGTAGAGTCTCTAAAAACGTGTAAAAATAATAGTATATTCGGTTAAAAGAGAGGCTATTATGAACTTACACGAAGAATGTCTGTTAAAATATCTTACAAATTCTGTTAATCTTGCAAACACAACAGATGTACTATTAAGATGTAATCGCCTTATTGAAAAGAAATTCGACTTAAAACGTGTTGCAAAACCCTCTCATCTAAATTATACTTATAATCAGTAGAGATTATAAGGAATGGGCTTTTGAAAAAGTTAGGAAGAATAACCGTACTGAACATTTTTGCATCTGCAATGATTGTTCTTGCAGCGGCTTTAATTATTGGGGTTTTAGCAAAAAATAGTTTATTTATAAACTTTATCAGAGATGCAGAGAATAAAACTTTTGACTACAGACAGGAAATTGTATCCAAAAAACGTAGTACATTCCTTGCAAAGGAAAATATTTCTATAGTTACAATTGACGATGTCAGCTTTGAATATTTATGGGACAAATATGGCGAATGGCCGATTCCAAGAGGTGTTTACGCTGATTTAATCAATTACATTGAAAAATCAGAACCAAAATCTATTGTTTTTGATTTATTTTTCATAAAATCACTAAAAAGCTCTATTGCGGAAGATGCTAAGCTCATTAATACAGTTAAAAAATATGACAATATTTATATGGCTATGAATTTTGATAACATTCCTGCTGAAGCAAGAACTCCTCAAAATTTACCCGAAAAACTTCAAGTAAAAGTTAATAAATCAGAAAAGAGCAATATCTCTCTTAAGAATATGACTTTCACAAACTGCAGAACCATTCTCTCTGGATTACTAAATAACACAAACGTTGGGATGGCTAATGTAAATCGTAGTACAGATGGGATTATCCGTACAGTTTCACCTTTTGCTTATTATAACGGAGAATACTACCCTTATCTGTCACTTCTTGCAGCAGACAAATATTTGAACAAACAAAAAACAACAGTATACGAAATCAATGATAAATCAGAACTTGTTTTAGGCGATAGAAAAATCCCATTAACTAAAGATGGAGAGGCTATTCTAAACTGGTATGGTGCAAGCGGACAAGTTTTTGAAATGATTCCGATGTACAAACTTCTTTTAAATATTGCTGATAATAAACAGGAGTTTGATTTAAAAGGTAAAACTATTTATATCGGTACAACTGCAACCAGTCTTCACGATACAAAAAGTGTTCCTGTTGCAAAGTTATACCCAGGAGTGGAAATTCACGCAACATTCTTAAATAATGTTATAGAAAATAGTTTCATCAAGAAATCTCCAATTGCTTTAGATATTGCAATTGTCTCAGCGCTTATATTAGTAACATTGTTTATAGTTTTTGCTTCTGCAAGTGCAATATTTGCAACTCTCTCCACTTTAATGTTGCTACTTGGTTACGCTTTTACAACCTATTATTCAATGTATTTAAGTAATCTATGGTTACCTGTAGTGGTTCCTTTTGCAAGTGTAGCAACCGTTTTTGCATTAGCTTATGTTGTTAAATACATTATCAAATCAAGAGATTTTGAACATCAATACAAACTAGCAACAGTTGATGGGTTAACAGATTTGTACAACCATAGATATTTCCAAGATACATTAAAACAACAAATAGAAACATCTCGTCGTTATAGTTCTAACGTTTCATTGATAATCATCGATATCGATTTCTTCAAGAAATTTAATGACACATACGGACACCAAGCAGGAGATGCTGTTTTAAAACAAGTTGCCCAAGTATTAAAGAAAAACGTACGTACTTCTGACGTTGTTTGTAGATACGGTGGTGAAGAAATGAGTATTATTCTTCCAAACACTAATTACAAAGAAGCTAGAATAAATGCTGAGCGTATTTGCAAAGCTGTTGCTGAAACAAAATTTAAACTTAACGCAACAGATGAAAGCAATGTTACAATCAGCCTTGGTGTTTCTACATTCCCTGAGCACGGTGAAATCCCAAAAGACTTGATAGAAACTGCAGACAGGGGCTTATACAGAGCAAAAGAAAACGGCAGAAACCAAGTAGGAGCAGATGAATAATGAATGATTTTATAAATGTAATCGGAGCTGGCTTAGCTGGTTCAGAAGCTGCTCTACAAATAGCAAAACGGGGCATAAAGGTAAAACTTTATGAAATGAGACCTAATAAAACAACAGGTGCACACAAAACAGAAAAATTCGCAGAATTTGTTTGCTCAAATAGTTTAGGCTCCTTTGATACCTCTAATGCTAGCGGATTATTAAAAAAAGAAATGGAAATTCTAGGCGGAGAGCTTATAAAAATCGCTTACGAAACCCAAGTCCCTGCGGGAAGCGCTTTGGCTATAGATAGAGAAGGCTTTTCTGAGAGAGTAACATCTCTTATAAAGGAAAACCCTTTAATTGAAATTATTAATGACGAGATTACAGAAATCCCAGATGGACCTACTGTTATTGCATCAGGTCCTTTAACATCAGAAAGTTTTGCAGAAGCGATTAAAAAATTCACAAAAAGTGAACACTTACACTTCTTTGATGCTATTGCACCAATTATTGAAAAAGATAGTATTGATTTTGATAAAGCTTTTTATGCGTCACGCTATGATAAAGGGGAAGCTTCTTATATCAACTGCCCAATGAATAAAGAAGAATATGAAAAGTTTTATGAAATTCTTACTAACGCTCCAAGAATAGAACTCAAAGAATTTGAAAAAGATGCAAAGTTCTTTGAATCCTGCCTACCAGTAGAAGTTCTAGCATCAAGAGGAGTTGATACTTTAAGATTTGGACCAATGAAACCTGTTGGATTAGTAGATAAACGAACCGGCTTAGAAAATTATGCAGTTGTTCAACTGAGACAAGATAACTCTGCAAAAACACTTTATAATATCGTAGGATTCCAAACCAACCTTAAATGGGGTAGTCAAAAAGAATTGATTAACTCTATCCCTGGGTTAGAAAATGCAAATATCATAAGATATGGTGTTATGCATAGAAATACTTTTATAAACAGTCCTAGAGTATTAAACAAGACACTCAACGCAAGAGAGCGTAACGATTTGTTTTTTGCGGGTCAAATCACTGGGACAGAAGGGTATACAGAATCTATTGCAACTGGTTTGTATGCAGGAATTAATGCTGCCAAAATGTTCATGGGCGAAGATTTATTTGAGCTTCCAAAGGAAACGATTCTCGGCGCATTAGTAAACTACATCTCAGACGAACAACACGATAAATTCCAACCGATAAACTCCAACTGGGGAATTTTACCGCCTGTTGAACTACCTAAAAAGGAACGTAAAAACAAAAAAATGAAAGCAGAATTGATGGCTAAACGCTCACTAGAATCGCTTGAAGGGCTTAAGCAATCATGGTAACCTTAAAATATGATAGAACTTTTAATTTTACATTTGCTAAATAAATACCAACTTACAATGTACGGAGTTCAAAAAAGAATCTCTGATGAGTTTGCAATATTTACAAAACCTAGCTTTGGCACTATCAAACCTGCATTAGTTCGTCTTGCAGATAAAGGGTTTGTCATCTCAAGAAAAACACTTTCAGAAGGTGGACGAGCATCCGTGTTTTATGCAATAACCCCTAGTGGACAAGAAGAATTAAAACATCTTATTGTAGCTAGAACGTCTGATAACCCTATCAAGTTTTTAAATACCGCTAGAGTCAAATTAATTTGTTCTTCACTACTGTCATCTGAAGATCAAATTAAACTACTTGAACAACTTTCGCTAAAAGCCAATAGTATCTATTCAAAAACAAAAAAACTCCTAGATAGCCCAGATAATGATTTCTACTATAATATGGTAACTGATAATATTCTACAGGAGTATAAAAATTTCATATCACTAATAGAGGGGATGAAAAATGGTTGCTCTGGTTAGTGAAGTATTAGCAGGCTCTATAGCAGAAGAATTAGAAATTGAAGCTGGTGACGAACTAGTTTCAATAGACGGTTTCAAGCCTCGTGATATGATTGATTACAAGTTCATGATGGCAACAGAAGAGCTTACTATAGAAATTCTCAAAAAAAACGGTGAAGTTGAAGAAATAGAACTTGAAAAAGATTTTGATGAAGATTTGGGCATCGTTTTTGAAAGCGCAGTTTTTGACAAAATAAAACCTTGCTTAAACAAATGTATATTTTGTTTCGTAGACCAACAACCTAAAGGGCTTAGAAAAACACTTTACATAAAAGATGACGACTACAGACTATCTTATCTCCAAGGTACATATATTACTTTAACAAACCTTAAAGATGAAGACAAACAACGTATTAAATCAATGAGCCTTGGTCCGTTTTACGTTTCTGTGCACACAACAAACCCTGAATTAAGAGTTAAAATGTTAAGAAACCCTAACGCAGCTAAGATTATGGATGAGCTAAAATGGTTTAAAAAGAATAATATTCCATTCCATGCCCAGATTGTACTTTGCCCAGGATTTAATGATGGTGAAGAACTCGATAGAACTTTAAAAGATTTGACATCGCTAAAATCTGCGTTATTATCAGTTGCAATTGTTCCTGTAGGAATCACACATTTTAGAGAAGACTCTGTTTTGCAAGAAGTTACAAAAGAAAAAGCAATTGAAACAATAGAAATCGCAAACAAATACAAAAAAGTTTGCTGTTCAGACGAATTTTTCCTAAAAGCAGGCTACGATATTCCTCCAAAAGAATATTATGGCAATTATTCACAATTGGCTGATGGTGTAGGCTCGTTAAGACTTTTAATAGAAGATTTTAACAAGTTTAAACTTCCAAAAAAATTAAAAACACCATTAAAACTGATTTTTGCAACTTCCGTTGCAGCCCAAAAAGCAGTTGATATAATTGCCCAAAAACTAGATACTATTGAAGGTTTTAGCTCTGTTGTCGCTCCAGTGAAATCAGAATACTGGGGAAAAGATATTACTGTTGCAGGATTAATTACATCTGATGACTTGGTGAATACTGTAAAAGACTTAGATGGAGATATTGTTGTAATCCCTTCTGTTATGCTAAAACCGTATTCTGAAGATTTCCTAGACGGCAATAATCTTGATTATGTGAAAGAAAAATCAGGTAAAGAATTTTTTGTAGTAAAAAATAGCAACTCTTTTGAAGAAGTCGTTGAATTATTAAAACAGCACTAATTTTTTTTAGAATAGCAATTTTTATAAGCCAAAATACTTTATATAAATATGGGAATTAATGGGGCAAATTTTAATCCATTCAATATGATGGACTACACAAATACATCTAACTACAGTTACGGAACGGGAACAGATTTTAATATGTTTAACCCGATGGAATCTGTTTGCACATCTAACAAAACTGTAACGAGCATTGGTGATAGTTTCACCCCAGAGGTTCAATCCCAGATTGATGACATTGTACATCTTACAAATAAAATCGAAACTGAATTAAATAAACGTTATCCTAAAGGTTTTAATCTTGTTGGCATAGGGCGTTCGCCATCATTCATAATCGAATTAATGAAAGAAAAAGGCTACAACGCACAAACCTGTGCTTTATCAGGATTAATGAACGGCGAATTTGATATTTCTGGTAAATACTCTTTCCTAAGACAACTTGACCCAAATGATGTCAAAGCTTACGGCGACTATTTAGCAGAAATGGGGATTTCTGCTGAGAAAATCAAGACATCAACAAAACCTTTTGTTTTTGTTGACTATACTAGAACCGGAGAATCCCTAAGGGCATTCCAAGAACTTTTAGCAAGAAAAGAAATAAATATTAAAGAAAATATCTCGTTTTTGAGCCTTAATCAGGATTTACTACCAAACAAAACAATACAAGAAAAAAATATTATAAACGAATTATGGGAAAACCTTGGAATTAAAAAGTTTACTTTTGCACCTAGAGTTGAAATCTCTGAATTAGGACAAGTTGATAGAATTGTAAAAAGTTTCAAGCCTGCAGAAAATGTTATGAAAATTTTCCAGCAAGCTGTGAAAGTTATGAAACACATAAGATAATAACTATTTCTTTATCGTTCTTACCATAAAGACTAGAGGAATAATTACGATACAGGCAACAGCATAGATTCTAAAACTATCTATAAATGCCCAAAGGGTCGATTGTTGTAACATCTCATTGTAAAGTAGTTTTTGACCTAAATAAGTAGCTGTTGCAGAATCCACATTTGTCATAAAAGCAGATGAGTAAGCCTGTAATTTCTGAGCATATACTTCGTTTAAAGGTGTTAGGTTATCGACAAGCATATTTTGGTGAACTTGTGAAAACCTTGAAAGCATCGTTGCGACAATAGAAGTTCCAATAGCACCACCAATAATTTTTAAAAGATTTTGTAAACCACTAGCATTCGTCATATGCTCATTTGGAATTGTAATAACAGATAGAGCAATAATAGGAACCATTGCAAATCCCATCCCCAGACCAAAAATAAAGTTTGGAAGCCCTACGTTAAGCGAAGATATTTGGAGGTTCAAATCTCCTAATACCCATCCAGCAAGCCCCATTAAGCCTAGACCAAAAGCAACCAACCAACGATTGTCCACTTTTTCTGCTAGTGCACCGCAACAAGCAAGAGCAATACAAGCTCCTACTCCTCTAGGCATCATTGTCATACCACTAAGGAAGGCATCATAGCCCATTAAAGACTGTAAGAATTGTGGAAGAATCGCCATCGATGCTAACATTACACCCTGCATAATAACTTGAACAAAGGTACCAATTAAATAGTTTTTATCTTTTAAAACTCTTAGTTCAACAAGAGGTTCTTTATTCTTGAGCTGCGAAATTATAAACGCAATTAAAGAAATCACACAGATGATAGCTAATCTTGTGATAAATTTGGAGCCGAACCAGTCTTCATCATTACCTTTATCAAGCACGACTTGCAACGTTATTAGCCACATTGCAAGGAATATAAACCCAACAAAGTCAGTCTTTACATTAGCCTGTTTGCGAGCATAAGGCGGGTCTTCTAATAACTGTTGCGTCATAATTAAGGTAATAATCCCGATTGGCACATTTATGTAGTAAATAAACGGCCAAGACCAATTAATCGTTAGCCATCCTCCGACAACAGGACCTATAATTGGAGCAATTACGACAACGACACCGAACATCGCCATAACTTTACCACGCAACCGTGGTTCAAAATTCTCCAACAAACAAGCTTGGGCAATCGGCAGAATCCCCCCACCGCCTGCACCTTGCAAAATCCGGCAAAGAATCATCATCTCATTAGAGTTGGCTATACCACATAAGAAAGAAGCTACTGTAAAGACAAGAACTGAAAGCATAAAAAAGTTTTTACGCCCCATAACCTTTGAAAACCAACCTACCATCGGGATGACAATACCACTCGCAATAAGATAGCTTGTTAAAATCCACATTGATTCTTGGCGGCTAATAGAGAACGAACCTGCCATATAAGGAAGTGCCACGTTTGCAATAGTTTCATCCAAAACAAACATAAATGCCCCAAACATCAAAGGAATTGATGCTAACCAAGGGTTTACTTTGGGTTTCCATTCTTCTGTTGCAACAGCAGTGGTCATACGTTCTCCTTACGCTTGTTTTTATCGTAGCACATATATGTTGCAAAAACAACATGTATTATTTGCAACATATATTGTATCACAAGGATTAATTCACTTATTAGAGCGCTCGTGTTATAATCCGAATATGAAAAAGATAGCTCTTATTAGTCACGGATGTGCAAAAAATTTAATAGACAGTGAATTAATGTTTGGACTTCTTAAAAAAGAAGGTTTTGAGATTTCGCTAGATGATACAAATGCTGATATTGTAATCGTAAACACTTGTTCATTTATCTGCGATGCGGAACGTGAATCTGTCCAAACAATTTTAGAAATGATAGAAGCAGGCAAAAAAGTAATCGTAACTGGTTGTTTGGCACAAAAGCATTCTGCTGAACTTAAAGAAGCCATACCAGAGCTTTCAGCTGTTGTAGGGACTACGGATTTTACAGAGCTTTGTGAAGTATTAAACTCCATAATAAACGGAGAAGAATTCGTATCTAAGGTTAATGCAAACCCTGATTATATTTACCCTGAGAATATCGAAAGAGCTCAAATCACAATGGGCGCAAGCTCATATTTGAAGATTGCAGAAGGGTGTAACTATCGTTGCGGTTATTGTATTATTCCATTCTTGAGAGGAGCTTTCCACTCAAGACCAATGGAGAATATTATTGCTGAAGCAAAACAACTAGTTGAAAAAGGTGTTTCAGAGATTATTTTAATTGCTCAAGATACATCTTATTATGGAATTGATTTGTACAAAAAACCGATGTTGGCAACTCTTTTAAGGGAGCTGAACCAGATTCCTAATCTCAACTGGATAAGAATAATGTACACACATCCGGCAATGATTAATGATGAGTTACTAGAGGCGATTGCTGAGTGTGAAAAAGTTGTTAAGTACATTGATATTCCACTACAACACTCTCACCCTGATATGTTGAAACGAATGAATCGTCCTGATTTTGATTATAGAGAAATGATTGCTAAAATGCGTGCAAAAATCCCTAATGTTGCAATCAGAACTTCGTTTGTCGTAGGATACCCAGGGGAAACAGAAGAAGAGTTTGAACACTTGTACGAATTTATCAAAGATGTTAAGTTTGATAGATTGGGCGTGTTTATGTATTCTAGAGAGAAGGGAACTTCTTCTTACGCAATGAAACCTCAAATCAGTGCAAAGGTGAAAAAAGAACGCCATAAAAAACTTATGACACTACAACAGGGGATTTCTTTAGAGCGTAATAAGTCTTTTGTTGGAAAGCTTGTTCCTTGCATTATTGAAGGCTTCTCTGATGATGGCGAAGTTGTAGCCAGAACCCAGTATGATGCGCCAGAGGTTGATGGAGTTGTATCAATCAAGACCTATGAAGCGGTTGTCCCTGGGGATATAGAAATGGTTAAGATTATTTCTGCAGATGAATACGATTTGGTTGGAGAATTGGCTTAATAAAATGAACTTTTTTTACTAGAGTTCGTTATTAAGTCATAGAGGACAAAAATATGGACAAAAAATGTGACAAATACGAAGCATTATTTACTTTTGGAACAGAAGAAGATTTCCAAAACCATCTTGCTGAGTGCGAAGACTGTAGACGGGAACACGAACGTATGCAAAGAGTCTCAGAACTGATAGCGGAAGTCAAACCGCAATTCACACAACGCAAGGACAAATACAGGCACTTTAAGGTTGCGTGCGTATTTTTTATGGTAATGCTTGGCGGAGTTTCTTTTGAGAACTTTGATAGACAGTATGGAATTGTAGAGACCGTAATCTATGGTGAACAGTTAACCCCTGAGGATTTAGGATTCCCAACAGATAGTTACGGTTTAATAATGGTGGACGAGTAGTATTTAATGGATTTTGTGAGAATAATCAAAGAACACGGAGCAGCTGTAAGGCAAGTTATTAAATCCGTGACAAACGAACATAACGAAGACTTGGAACAAGAAGTTTATGTGAGAGTTTATAAGAACTCTGACAAATACTCTGCGACAGGAAGCTTTAAGAGCTGGATTTGTACAATTGCAAGGAATATTTCCAAAGACTATTTGAAATCAGCAGCTTATCGCCACGAGAAACCCGCAGACGAAGAGGATGAATACAAATTCAATTCTATTCAGGATAAAAAGGGCACACCAGAAAGCGAGTTTGTTTCAAGAATGCGTAAGAAACGTATTGTGGAAGCTATTAACAACTTGAAACCGAAATTTAAAGAAGTTATAATCCTATGTGAAATAGAAGGATTGAGCTACGAGGAGATTGCACAAAGGCTGGAAGTACCTTTGGGGACGGTAAAATCCAGACTATATAATGCAAAAAAAGAACTTGCAACAGTTCTTTCAGATATTATGTAAGGAGTCTTTATGAAGAAATTTTTTAGCTTATTGAGTATATTAATATTCCCATTGGCGGCGTGCGCAATGCCAGAACATAGAGACTGCATGAGACCTACCAAGATATGCGAAGGTCCAAATTGCCCACACCATATTGCGATGAAACAGCGCCTGAATCTTTCTGAAGAACAGAGGGAGAAGGCGAAAGCGCTAAGAATGGACTCTCAGGCAAAAATGCAACCTTATGTTGACGAATTGAAAACTAAACAAAGCCAGATAATGGCATTGATAAGCGAAGAGGGCAACGAAACCGAAATCCAACAATTACGTGAGGATATAAAACGATTGAAGCACCAAATTCACGGAATGATTATCCAAAACGAAAGAGAGTTTATACAGATACTTACACCTGAACAGAGGGCGGAATTTAATAAAATGCGCCAAGAAGGGAAACGAGAACTCCACGGACGTAGGTTTAACCAGTTTAATATGAAGTAAGTAAGATACTTGCAGGCATTCTGTATTGATCCCCGAATCAGAGATTCGAGGATGATTAGGCTTAATTAAAGTATGCCGTCGTTCTCAGCCGTTTGGTCAGGGAATGACAGTACACTTCAATGCAAACTAAAAGCACTATCCTTCTCCTAAAGAATAGGAGAAGGGTTGGGATGAGGTATGAAAATAAATTCTGAACATAACTTACACCTCACCCCCTGCCCCTCTCCTGTTAGGTGAGGGGGGATGTCACATATTGGAGATGGGGGAGGATGTACCCTGACGGAGAGAGGAGAGGGGGGGATGTCGCATATTGGAGAGAGGAGCATAAGAAAAAGCATAAAAGGTAAAACCTCTTATGCTAAATAGTGGTATTAAGAGCTAGTCCTCGACTAGCCTCCGAGCAGAGCTCGGGGAATTTGTTTTAGAGTTTATGCTGCCAAGCTAAACTCCATCCTTGGAAGGGCTACTAGCTGTATCCCCCCCCCTGGGTTTCAGCCACTTTGAGCTTAATTTTTATCCCCAAAATGGTTATAACTTTGTACTTTTTATTACCAGAATATTGGTTTTTTACGGAGAAAATATTATACGTATAATATCTACCCAAGAAGTTGAAATGTCTTGAAATAACTTTTAGTATTAAACAACTCTTTTCTTTTATACTTGCATCTGGTATTGCAATAATTGTATCAATCCAAGTCTTTGCCAAAGATAACGAACGTTTGATAATCTTTTTATCAGCAGTTCTAGAATGCGAATTATTTCTTACAACGTATTTGCCAAGAGATTTATCAATAAAACCACAAGCATATTTTCGTAATAATGGTAATTGAATTTGGCAATTTTGCCCCCCAGAACACTCGGGAATTTTTCGAGAAGGAACCACATCAAGAAGTGCTGAAGACCTGATAATATTTCCAATTGGCGGCCACATTATCTTTGAGCCATTATCTTCAATAATATGTTCAAACATTTTATCATCAGGAACTTTCCGCATTTCTCCAGTTATTTTTTCGCAATTTTCTATATTACAAATATCTACTACGCAATATGCAATACCACATTCTGGATGCATTTCCATGAAATTAACTTTTTCTCTTATGTGGTCTGGATATAAAATATCATCACTATCTGGATAAATTAAATATTCACCAGTAAATATTTTCAAACCCTGATTAACTGCTGCAGCTTGCCCTTTATTTTCTTGATAAATATATTTTACACTCCAACCTTTTTTCTCCAATGGTAAGCGAAATTTTTGAAAAATTTCCGCTGTATCATCTGTCGAACCATCATTTATAAAAATAAATTCTACATTCGCATAATCTTGCAGAACAAGAGACTCAAAAAATTTATGCAAAAATTCTGCACCATTATAACAAGGACTTATTAAAGAGACTTTTGCTTCCATCTATATTCCCCCTCTTTTTAGAGAATAGTATTTATTTTGATAATGCTCTCTTTTCTTTCCTTTAGAGATTTTCATCAAAAATTTAACTCTTTTATAAGCTAAATAATGCTTTAAAGAATGCCAATATTTCCATAAATCTAATACCCCTAAAATCTTGTACAAATTTGCATATTTGTTATTTGAAAAATCACCTTTCAAAACTTTTTCTATTAGTTTCAAACAACTATGCCTATTAGATTCTAAAATATTATTAATCTTCTGATAATCAGGGGAAATCAAATCTTTTTGCAAGGCATCTTCAATCTTTTTATAAATAAATTCTTCAATTCCAAAAATCTTGGCAATCGAATCAAATCTTGCAGAGCCACCACAAACACTATCTATACATATAAAAGGCTTATTGAAAATTATCGCAA
The DNA here is from genome assembly GCA_045638625.1 of Candidatus Gastranaerophilaceae bacterium. GTDB lineage: Bacteria > Cyanobacteriota > Vampirovibrionia > Gastranaerophilales > Gastranaerophilaceae > CALUTH01. The sequence continues at coordinate 26,034 of JAZUBR010000029.1, read as the reverse complement.
AACAAACCCCATGAAATGAATCAGTAACAAATAGTTTGCAATCTTGAATGGATTTTAACCAAGCTTCTGTAGAAAATTTGTCATTTGTTCTATCAATCACAAAAGTTTCAATATTATATTTTTCGTATAAATGTTTGTATAACTCATTGCAAGCTTGCTTATTTTCATAAAGAATATAAGAGAATGCTTTGCCTTTAACATCAACATCTGATTCTTTTGCCATTGTCTCATACTTTTCTTTTGGAATTAAAAATACAGGGTCTATTATTGTTTTAGAATCTAAGCCAAACAAATCCTTATAAATTTCTTCTCCGGAAAGCTCACGACAAGAAAGAAAATCAAATTCTTTTAAAGAATTCTTTACCATTTTAAAATCTGCCATATTTGGCTTAAGAGATTTTAAATACTCATCTTTTGCAATCCCAAAACTTGCAGAAATTGCAAGCTTTCGTGTTTTATGATGGCAAAATTTCAATAAATATTTATTCAAAACACCTTTAATATACTCATATCTTAATACTTGGTCAGAGCCAATAATCACACCTTTTACATTTTTAGAGAGTTTTTTTGCTTTTTTTAGCGAATTTACTTCATCTGTTTTATCAAGATATTTGTTTGCGAAATCCTCCATAAAAGAATTTTTATACCAAGCTTCGTGAGTTCGTTCGCCAGTATCTAAGATTTTAGGAATAAAACCGAAAGATTTCACTAATTCTTGCATAGCGTATGCAGTAAGCATAGCTCCATAATTAAAGTACGAATCCCAGAAATTAACTATTAGAAAATCTGCCCTATTACTTAAGCAGGTTTCCACGGTATCTTTTAAACTACTCTTTTCTAATAGGTCAAAAAATAATCTTCTGTTTTTATGCGGATAAACAGAGCGTACCAAACAGGGATTTCCCTCTACTGCATATTTAATAGGAACCTCTTTAATAAATTTTGCATTATTTTTTAAAACCTCTAATAAGATACTACCCTTTGCATTATTTTCAAGAACAACTGAACAACCTTTAGAATCATCAAATGTTTTGTCATAATCCCAAATACCCCAAAAATCCCCAATTGTCAGGTCGCCTTGTCTTGGTATTGTTTGGAATTTACAATTTGCACAAGTTTTTCTAAGGCATAAATTTTGCAAAAATGCCTTCATAAAATCATCGTTTTTACTTGAATTTTGGGTCGTAAATTTAGTAGTAGTAGTAGTAGTAAGCTCAGGACGCCAACCATTAATTTTGTCTCTAAAATTTGTATTTATCCATTTTTCATCAGAATGTTTTATAAACCCATTAACATACTTCTTAAACACTTTTGGAGATGGTACACCGTGACAAACAATATCTACAGCGAATAGATTTTCATAATCTTTACCCAAATAACTTCTAAGCCCCGCTACTTGGCAAGGAGTACCTGTAAAAAGCACTTTAGAACCAGTTTTTAAAATTTTTAAAACATCTAAATAACAATATCCTATATTACTCTGCAAATATTTTGAACTTTGCATCTTTTCTATATCATCTTGCTTATTAGAAACAATGTGGGATACGGTTGCGTCTTCATTCCAAATAGCACCTGCAACATATCCTCCATTATCAACAAAGTATTTTGCTAATACAGGAAAGACACCCCCAGAAGAACTCGCATAACGGATTGAATCTTCAGCATAAAAAGCAAAACAAGGAGGATTTTCCGAATTGGAATAGTTGTTAACCAAATGAGGGCAAACTTTTTTACAAGCACCGCAATTTGTACATTTTGCAGAATCAACCACAGGGTATAAAAAACCTTCTTGATTTGCAACCATTGTAATAGCTTTGTGTGGACAAATATTCACACAAGCACTACATCCAAAACACCTATTTCCAACACAAGAAATATTATTCATGGCTTTTCCTCTTTATTTTGATATTTATTCCTAAGATAGTTATAATTTTGTGTCTTTTATCAGACGAAATTCCTATATTAAAAGCATTTTGTAATATAACCTTAAAAGGATTAATTTTATTCATACCTTGTACTTGGACTAATAAACTTGGAGACAATGTTTTATATAGATATACATAAAACATCGAAATCTGTATAAAAAATCTAAACTTATATTCAGGAGCTTTTGAATAAAAATACCCTGTCTCTCCTATAAATTTTTCAATAGCTATTATTTTTAGATATTCTGGGGCATTTTTAAACAACTCTGTTTGAATGAAATATTTATGAGCTTCGATATCGTATTTAACAGCATTTTTTAAACAATTTGTAGCAGAATCCTCCCTATCCATTAAATAATTATATAAATAAGCATTCAAAATCGTATATTTAGGATTATTAAAAAGACAACAAAGATTAAAAATAGCATCCTCTCCCATCTTTATATTTGGGCCGAACAAAATATTATTTTTTAGTAAAAAGTCTCTTCTAAAGAGTTTTCCACAAGCATTTATAATAAAAGCTTTCTTGGCTTCAATATCTAATTCTTTATTTTCGTATTCCCTAAGATACTTGCTTTCACCCCAATCTCGAGGTTTTCTAAAATCTTTAGTTATTTCATTAAGTCCAAAACAACATATATCCGCATTTGTTTTTGTAATTTTTGCAAATGATAATTCTAACGTATTAAACTCTATTGTGTCATCAGAATCAAGAAACATTATAAAATCTGCAGTACTAGTTTTTATACCAGTATTCCTTGCGATACTCACACCTTGATTTTCTTGACTAATAACCCTTACTCTATTATCTTTTTGCGCATATTCTTCAAGAATTTTCAAAGAATTATCCGTAGAGCCATCATTGACACAAATAATTTCAATATCTTCCAAAGTCTGATTAATAACACTATCTAGACAACCTCTTAAATAAGTATCAACATTATATATTGGAATAATTATTGAGATTTTCGACATTTACTAATCCTCCTAAGTTTAAAAGAAACTCCTAAAATAGTTATAATTTTATGAGTTCTGTTTTCATCATTCACAATCGAAAATATTTTAGTTAAATTTATATTTATAATTTTTTTTATTTTTTTATAATTTGGAAGAGTTTTAAGCTCTTTTACGGGAAGAAGCTTTTCAAGAAATCGAATGTATTCTTTTAAAAATTTTTTATTATTTTTTTGAGGAAGTTTCCAATTGTACCATAAAATACTACCTATAAATTTATCAACAATAGATTTTTTATCTTTTATATTAAGAGATTGAAACCTTTCCTCACAACACAACCACTTTAAACCTTCTAATTCAGTTTGAATAGCATTCAATGTACTCTTTGTTACAGAATTAGGATTATCTTGACGATAAAAATAAAATGGGATATTGATATTTGAGAATTTTGCATTTGATAAAATTACTAATATGCAAAAAATTCCGTCTTCACCTGTTTTTATTCCAACTGGAAAACGAATATTTGCATTTTTTTTCAAAAATTTTGTAGAATATATTTTAGACCAACAAAATAAATTTAATTTAAGCTTTTCTTCAAAAGTTAATTGTTCAAAATCTTTTACAAGAAATTCATTACTCCAATGCACTTTTTTTTGAGCATTTTCTTGATAATATTCATAAATTCCAAAATTTAGAACATCAGCTTTACTCTTCAATATTTCTTCGACTAAAGTTTCTATTGTATTAATAGAAATAAAATCATCCGCATCAAGAAACATTAAATATTCTCCTTTAGCAATATCAATACCAATGTTTCTTGCCACGGCAACACCTTCATTTTTTTTATCAATTATAATAAACCTAGAATCTATTTCTGCATATTTCTTTAAAATATTTATTGTATTATCTGTGGAACCATCATTAATACAAATAATTTCAATATCATTAAATGTTTGGTTAATAAGACTCTCTAAGCATTCTTCAAGTAATTGCTCTCCATTATAAACTGGTACTATTATACTAACTTGTGGCATTATATTCTCCTCTTTAAATAAAATTTAAATCCTATTATTGATATAATTTTGTATTTCTTATCATGTGAGTTTTTTAAAGAAAAAATTCTCTCAATAAAAGAATAACCATTAGTTTCTACTTGAAATACAAGAGCACCTAGAATATAAACTCTAAAAAGATTCCAATTTTTTTTAATACATAAAACATTAGCTTTTTTTTCTTGCTTTATATATTTAGCAATATCTTCTTTCCAATTGGTTAATTCTAAATATTTTTGATATTCCTCTCTAAGAGGGTGCATTGAGCAAGTTAACCAAGGTTTATAAGCCCCTGTAAAATGGACCACTCCTGGATTTAATATAGCTTCACGCTCGTCAAAATACGTATGATAAGACCGATTTTCTTCTCTCATATAAGCTGGAGTATGAATATTCCAACGTAAAGGAAGATATAAACATTTTCCTGCTAAAACCCCATTCAAAATATCTTGGTCTTGTAGTTTTATTTTATCTTCATTTTCTAAAAAATATTCAATTGATTTTTCTACAAGATTAATTTCTCTTAATTTTTTCATATTAAATAAAATTAATCCTGCATTAAAATATTTATCATTGGGATTTAAACATAAGTGAATATTATTATTTACACTTGCTTCGTCTTCTACAACACCTGCTAGATAATTTTCAACATCATAATTCCAAAGAATGGAGATATCTTCTTCTGCAATCATGTCACAATCCATATAGATACATTTATCTATATTATTTGGTAAAACTTCTGCAAGATATAACCTATAATATGTTGCTGCAGAAATCCATTTTCTATTCTGCGGAAACTTAGACAAATCAAATTTACTAACATCAATGTAATTAATATTACAATATTGAATATTTTTTAAAGTATTCAACTTATTAATATTTTCAGATTTTAACCCAGAATTAAGAATATGAAAATTAAGACGATATTCGCTATTTGTATTTGACAATATCGACATCATTGTAACTGCACATTGTTGAATATAATTGTCATCAATCGCAAAAACAATATGTATGTGATCTTTGACATCCATTTCCGCTAAATGCATATACTGCATTTCTCCTAATTTAATATCTTTGATAGCAAATTGTTCTAACATATAACTTTAGATTCCTTATTTTTCTTATATTTTTTTTCTAATCTCTATAATTGGAATTGCCCCAAACAAATAAAATCTTTGGGTTACTCGATACGTATATTCCTTGATTAAAGTTATTCCAAAAACTCTGAACTCTTTTTTATACTGCAATTCTTCATCAGAGAATGGTATAACATTGTATTTTTTGCATTTGGCACTAAGATATTGATATGCTAAGAGCTTATCTGATCTTGTTTTATCAGAATCACGTTTTATTAAACTATTTGGGGTTTTCCAATAGTGATAATATGTATTCGGTACAGTGATTAAACATCCAGAAGTTTCCAACACATCAGGAGTAAAGCACATATCTTCATAAATCATCCCAACAACAAATTTTAGGTTATTGTTTACAAGAAACTTTCTTCTATACAACTTATTCCACACAAAGTTATACTTTGGAGAATGTGCCAACAAGAATTTTTCTGTCGTATTATGTGAAACTTCCACTTTCGTATAATCAACCAAACAAGTTTTCTTTTTCTCGTTCTCTCTAATTATAGAAGCACAAGCTATATCAGCTTTTTGGATTTCAATATTATTAAATAATTTCTCATAGAAATCTAAGTCAACAAAATCATCAGAATCTAAAAATGCAATATATTCACCCGTCGCATTCACTATCCCCGTATTACGTGCAACTGATACTCCTTCTTTCTTTTGATTAACAACTTTTATTCTTGCATCTTTCTTAGCGTATTTTTGAAGGATTTCCACAGACTTATCAGTAGAACCATCATTCACACAAATAATTTCAATATCCTTCAATGTCTGACCCAAAACGCTATCAAGGCATCTCGCAAGATAGTTTTCCACATTATAAACAGGTATAATAACAGAAACTTTAGTCACTACACCGCTCCTTGTAAAGTCTGTTCCCATTTATAAGCAGTATTAATGCTTGTTTCCAGTGTCTTGTTAGGGTTCCATTTTAGGGTTGATTTAGCTTTGGCATTATCAGCTACCAAGCTCGCTGGGTCGCCTTCTCTACGGGGTTTGTTCAAAACTGGAATCGTCTTGCCTGTCACTCTTTCACAAGATTTGAAAACTTCTTTAACAGTATTCCCGTCATTGGTACCCAGATTAAAGAAATTAGTTTCGCCGCCGTTTTGCAAATACTGGAGCGCCAACAAATGCGCATCAGCTAGGTCTTCCACGTTAATATAATCTCTCACGCAAGTACCATCTTTGGTATCATAATCATCACCGTACATTTCAAAAGTTTTGCCACCGCCAAATGTGGATTTCAAAATATTCGGTATCAAATGGGTTTCTGGTTCGTGCCATTCACCAATTCTATTCTTGCTATCTGCGCCCGCTACGTTAAAATATCTCAGCCTTACAGACTTCAAGCCATAAGCTTTGCTGTAATCATCCATTATCTTCTCTATCATTAGTTTAGATTGTCCATAAGGATTGATAGGATTCTGAGGATGTTTCTCGTCTATCGGAATGTATTCTGGCTCGCCATAAGTCGCAGCAGTAGAAGAAAATACAATCTTATCAACTCCGTTATCAAGCATTATGTTCAAAAGATTAAGAGTCCCTACAACATTATTAACATAGTATTTGCGAGGGTTCTTAACGCTCTCTCCAACTTGCGAAAATGCCGCAAAATGAATCACTGCATCAATGTTGTATTGTTTGAAAATAGAATCCAAATAAGTTTCCTTTAGCAAGTCGCCTTGTCTGAAAATAACTTTACCAAACTTCTTTAAAGTATCAATGGTTTCAATATGTCCAGTAGAAAGGTTATCCACTACAACAACTTCATAACCTTTTTCCAACAATGCCATCACGCAATGGCTACCAATATATCCTGCGCCACCTGTTACCAGAATCATATTTCCCCCTCTTCTGTAAAATATGTTGCTCTTATTGCTTTATAAAATCTCGGTCTTAAAAAGAAAGTCGGTCTATAGAAAAAATAGGCTAACAAAGATGCAACTTGATTATCTTTTGTCCAATGTTTGTAATCCTTGTCTGATAATTTCCAAGGTGTTAGTTGAAGGTATTTGAAATACAAATCCCTATGATAACTGAATGATGCCCAGTGCCAAGGTTTTTTCTTGGAAACAAAATGGATAACTGATGGTGTCTTCATATAACTAGAGCGGTTTACAAAATTGGAAGATTGAACATTCCAACGTGCATCCACTAGTTTGATTTTACCCTTCAAAACCTCATTGATAATCTCTTGGTCGCCTACCGCAATTGTATCTGAGTGCTGTATTGTCCAATTCAAAAACTCGTCTTCCACTCCATCTGCTCGCATATTCTTTAAATTAAAAACTAGCATCCCTGCGTTTACGTAAGATGGGTTTTCTTTAACCATTTTCCTATTAATATCTTTTACCCCTGCAATAGAATAATTATCTAGCTCCGTATTAAACAATTCTCTCAAGCTAGAATTGATTACCATATCGCAATCAAAATAAATAATTCTATCAACATCTGGCAATAACGAGGTTAGTTTTAAACGATAATATGTCGCTATTGAGACATAAGAATGGGTTTTGATTTTTGAGTATTCTGTAAACATAGATTCGTCAATATCTACAAAATTAAACTCACAATCTTTAATAGATTTTAGCGAAAGAATCTCTTCCTTCTTCGTCTCTGAGATTCCGCCGTCTAAAATATAAATAGCAAGTGCATCATCGTGGTTAGCGTTCGCCAATATCGAAGCTATCACCACTCCCGCGTATTTTGAATAATTGTCGTCACAAGCCAGACATACGTTTATCTTATTACTGAGCAATTTCAAGCCCTCCAGTGTAATCTCGCTTGCTAAACAATGGAATAAAATTAAACAAAAAATACTCTTTTCTATAGTTCGACTGTTTAACCCAAACGCAAGGTATTCCTAAAATTCGCTTTACTGAAACAGTTTTGAGCTCAAACTCCGCACGACGTTCTGCGTAGCATCTTTCATATTCTTTTTCTTCTACATAACTGCCCATAAAACGTACCTAATTCGCTTAAATTCTCTTATTCTTCGTACCTTGCCGAGGTTTTAAATTCTTAATCCACTCGCTATGACATATTCCAATGTTATATTTTACACATTGTCGTATCATACGCTACAACATGTTATATAATAAACCATTCTTTTTTACAACATTACATTTACTATTTTTAGACATAAAAGTTATATTATTTTACAATCCGAAAAATAAATTAAAAAATATCCGCAAAGAAATAAAAATCCGTACTATACTTCCTTTTATTAACAAGAAATAAATTTTATAATCGTATAATGAACGAAATAGAATTAAGAAAACGTTTAGGAAGTAAAATCAGAAAATATAGAAATAAAATAGGGCTCACTCAAGAAGAGTTTGGCGAGAAAATCAACAGAACTCAGCGCCAAGTATCTCTAATAGAAGTTGGCTCTAGTTTTCCAAACCCCGAAACGTTAGCTAACATCACAAATACTCTCAATTGTTCAATAAAAGATTTGTTCGACTTTGAGCCACAAGAAAATATCAACGAAATTAAAAAAGAATTGCTTCAAATGATAGAAAATGCCTCTGACGAAAAGCTTAAAACTATCTATATCATTAGCCAAAAGATTTAACACCCGAATCAGAGATTCGAGAATGACGAGGCTTGATTAAAGTATGCCGTCATTCTGAAAATACAGTTATATAAGTCTCAAGACAAAGTCTTGAGAAAGACCCCAAATATTACCTATTAACTACCAATATTCAAAGCGTTTTGTGCCATTGATTTTGATATAGTAACCAACGCAACGTTCGCTTCATAAGCTCTTTGTGCCAAAATTGCGTCAGCCATATCAACCATTGCATTAACATTTGATGAACGAATGTAACCATTTGCATCTGCATCTGGGTGTCCTGGTGCATATAATCTATCACCAGGTGTTGGGTCTTCTACGCAACCATTCATTACGACACCGCCTTGTAAATAAGGTAATGTACCAACACCAAATACATCATTCTTCATTACGTTCAACAGACCGTGAAAAGAAATATCTTCACTAGCATTAAGCACAGGTATTCTTCTCACATAGTTTGGAGTATCAATATTCGCAATGTTCTTTGCGTGAATATCTAATCTTAAGCCGTGTGCCTTAAGAGCGTTTTTACCAATATTAAAAGCTTCCATTATACTCATAAGTATTAACCTCCACCAACATTAAGTACTGTCTTCATCTCAGTAATAAGGCTTGTCATACGTTTTGTTGTCATTGTGTAATACAACATGTTCTTTTGAACTTCTGCCAACTCTTGAGCAATATCTATTTCTTCTTCCCTTCTATCCTCTATCATGCCAGAAGGTCCTAGAGCTGTAGAAAGTTTTGTCTCCAATGGGCTATTCATAGAGCCAAGATACATTCCAAAATCAATATCTCGTCTTACGTACCCTGGAGTATCTACGTTCGCAACGTTTGAACCTAATGCACGTTGTCTCTGTGCAACTAAGTCCATCATCAAATTAACTTTTCCAAATGAATCTAACGCTGTAAACGTCATACCTTACCTACCTCTATTCTCTTATATTAATTGCTTTGTTATACATATCATCTGCCACTTTCATTAAGTTCAAGCTGGCAATCATTGACGCATTCAATCGAAGCATCTCATTAACTTCGTCAAATACATTTGTATTTGATTGTTCAATCTGGTGTTGAGCCAAGAACCCGTGTTCACCAATCAATCTAGGTTCACCAGATTCAGCAGTCGGAACAACCTTGTTATTATGTCCAATCTCCAAGCTCTCAGGAGAATCAAACTCAACAAGCGGAATATGACCAATCAATTGTGGCTGAGCTTCTGAATAATCATAGTTATAAACATCACCATTTGGTTCAATTGTAAACTTATAGCTATTCGCAGGGATTTGAATACCATCACCGACTAACCAACCATCAATAGTCATCAAGTAGCCACCTTCACCACGCATAAAAGAGCCATCTCTAGTATACTGAATTTCACCTTCTGGAGAAATTACTGGAATATAACCGTGACCATTAATCGCAACATCATAAGGATTATTAGTAACAAGTAAAGAACCTTGTCTCGCATCAGTTCTCATAACACCTGTTAAATATCCGTCCTCACGAAGCATTTGTTCAAACTTAGTTGTTTTGTATGCTTTTGTTTGGAAGTTAGAAACATTATTAGCAACCTGACCAAGTCTCTCGAATTGGTGAGTCGCACAGTTTATATTTTTTCTGATTATTGCTTGTAAGCTATACATTTTTAACTACTCCTATGAAACAGAACCCAGTTTGCTTATAACACTCTGAAGATTATTACTTTGCATAATAAAAATCTGCCTGTTTGCTTCAAAATTTCTAACAACAGGTTTTACTTGCAAAAACTCGTTCTGTAAAGATACGTTTGAATATTCGTTGAACCCTTGTTTTACATCAGGATTAATAACTGCCATACCGTTAGAATCCACTACACCGATTGTTCCGCACTCTTCAAGCTGTCTTTTTTCATGGTTAAAAACACTAACCTTACCACGAGTATTAACAACTATTTCCTCAGGATTCTTCGGAACTACTGTTAACTGAATAGGTACACCACTATCAGAAAGAACTGGATTATCCTCTAAGTTCAACAAATTACCATTTTTATCAACCTTGAAACGCCCGTCTCTAGTTAACACTACACCCTCTGGTGTTGCTATTTGGAAATAACCCTTATTCGCAATTGTTATATCTAAAGGATTGCCAGAAGAAATTATACGCCCTGGTTGGTCATCAATCGTTGTTGATAAACCATGCACGCCTAAATACTCTGTAAATGAAGACACAACAGGCTCACGACGTTGGAAACCAACTTTATCAAATCCGTTAACATTATCAGTTGTAATTTCCAATATGCTACTTTGAAGGTGCATAGCTCTGATAGCTGACCTTATACCTGATTCACAAAATCTAACACCGCCGTTTACTTGCATAGTTTACCTCTTTTATTAACGTTGTCGACAAGTTTACACAATAGATTTAACCTTTTTGCATAAAATCATCCATTTGGAGTAGACATGTTAGTTTTAATAATCAATATTGAAATGTCAACGTATAAATATTTTTTATTTTTTAGGAAGTAAACCTCTCATACCAATTCTATTTTTTATAACTTCTGGAGAATTAAATTCTTCCAAAACAGATTTCAAAAATAGATTCCCTTTATTTAGTAAATCCGATATTTTCTCTTTAGATTCTTTAAGGGTTGTAAATATTGCCCCTGTAGCATTATCAATAGTAAACTCTTTACCATCTATACGTAAAGTAGATTTACCAACCCTCAAGTACTCATCTTTTATAACTCGATTGCCCGCTATTCTACCAGAGAAAAACTTTGCCCCATCCTTATTTTCAACAGAAGAAATTACCTCTGAAAAGAACTCACCATTCTTTTCGACGTAGCTAGCTTCTTTAATCAGCATTCTATCCATTAAAGAAATTGCATCTTTATACAAATCTTTAGGAACATACTTTTTTGCAACCCTATATTCCGATTGCAAACCAAAATTCAACGGCGCTACTTTCATAGATACGTACTCCTTACAACATCAACAAAAATATCTTAACTCAAAAACCCTCTAAATAAAAAACACTTCCTTTTAAAGAAGTGTTTTCTATCTCAAATAACCTATGCCGGAATACTCTGATACTTTGCGTTTCTTGCATTCACCGAATAACAAGCAACATTAAGCCTTGCGCTAACATCTAAGAAACTTCGATAATTATTAGCGTATTTATTCATCGCTGACATCATATCATTGGCATCAACCCTTGAAATTAGCGCATCATCAGAGTGATTATCAACCTGCTCCTGTGAATATTTTTCAACTAATAATCTATCAATAAAATCACGTGCGCCAATCGCCATAAATTGCTCCTTATCTCATGTTTCTTATGTATATATAAAGTATATACTTGGTCAAAAATTGCCTTTCGTAGAGTGTTATGTTAAATTTTATTAAGAAAAACAAAATTTACTCACGAAAATCGCAAAAATTGGTAATATTTGCGGTAATATACAAAAAGAAACTCTAGGAATTATGAATAAATTACAAATACAAAAAATCAACGCTCAATTAGCATTATTAGCCGTTGCCGCAATAAGTGGTCTTTCATTTGTTGCTCAAAAAAACGGTATGGAATTTGTTGGACCTTTTACTTTTAACGCATCTCGAGCAATCTTAGGTACGTTGAGTTTATTGCCACTTATTTTCATATTTAAGCTTTTATCAATGAAAACAGATAAAAGAAAACCGCTTGTTAAATTGAGACAAAGAATCCTTTTAGCAAAAGGAGGATTCGTTTGTGGTTTAGTATTATTCCTTGCTCTAACAATTAACCAATTCTGTATGATTTATGCAGATGCAGGCAGAGCTGGGTTTATTACATCTTTGTATATTATTTTTGTACCACTAATTACCGTTTTTATTGGTAGAAAACTCAAATTAAACGTAAAAATAAGCGTTTTTCTAGCAATACTAGGGCTATACTTACTTTGTTATACAGCAGGAAGTCCTATTGCACTAAGCGATGTATTCCTACTTGTTAGCGCAATATTTTTTGCATTACACATTCTTGTTGTAGGGCATTATTCACACAGAGTTAGTTCAATCAAGCTATCTTGTGTACAATTTTTTGTAATGTTTTTGTTCTCCCTACCATTTATGCTAATTGTAGAACATCCGGAGTGGGCATCAATTGTTGCTGGCGCTAAACCAATCTTATTCTCTGGTATTGTTGTAACAGCGATTGCTTACACTCTACAAGTCTTTGGACAAAAACACACCAGCCCTGTCATTACAGCGCTCATTATGAGCTTAGAATCTGTTTTTGCAGTAATCGGAGGGATTTGGTTACTCAACGAAAGCCTTTCTGTTAAAGAGAGTTTTGGTTGTTTAATGATGATTATTGCAATTATTCTTGCTCAACTCGACTTCTCTAGAAGATGGTTTAGAAGAGCTAGACGCCGGATTCTCGTAACCTTGAGACGAATTTTTTAAGGCGTTCCATTGCTATTCTAAGCTTATCCAAAGAATATGCGTAAGAGATTCTTAAGAACCCCTCTCCGCAATCACCAAAAGCTGTGCCCGGAACAAGCGCAACTTTTTCTTCTTGCAAGAATCTTGTAGCAAATTCTTCACTTGTTAATCCGAATTCTTTAATACAAGGGAATACATAAAATGCTCCATAGGGTTCAAAACATTCAAGTCCCATTTCTTTAAAGGCATTCATCAAAAATCTACGACGTTGATTATACGCCTTGCGCATCTCTTCTACATCTTTGTCGCCATTCTTCAAAGCCTCTACAGCGGCATATTGGCTTGTTGTAGGAGCACACATTATTGCAAACTGGTGAATTTTTGTCATCTGAGCAATCAATTCTTTCGGAGCGCAAGCGTAGCCCAATCTCCAACCTGTCATTGCATACGATTTTGAAAATCCATTAATTAGAATTGTACGTTCTCGCATACCTTCTAAAGAAGCAATTGAAACGTGTTTTCCTTTATAATTCAATTCTGCATAAATCTCATCTGACATAACCCAAATATCTTTTTCGATTATGATTTTTCTAATAGCTTCTAAATCCTCTTTTTCCATAATCGCACCAGTAGGATTATTAGGATATGGCAAAATTAGAACTTTTGTTTTATCAGTTATTGCAGCTAATAATTCATCTGGCTTTAGCCTAAATTCATTTTCCGCCTTTAGGTTGATAATCACAGGTTTTGCATCTGCTAAAATCGCACAAGGTTCGTACGAAACATAAGATGGTTGAGGAATAATAACTTCATCTCCAGAATTTACAATCGCTCTCAAGCCAATATCTATCGCTTCAGAGCCACCAACAGTAACAATCACTTCGCTATTTGAATCGTAATTAACACCTTGAGTTCTTGCAATATAATTAGTAATCTCTTGTCTAAGCTCTTTCAAACCTGAGTTAGAAGTATAAAAAGTTCTACCTCTTTCTAAAGCATAAATCCCCTCATCGCGAATATGCCAAGGAGTATCAAAATCGGGTTCACCGACCCCTAAAGAAATTGCGTCTTTCATCTCACTAACTATATCAAAAAACTTCCTTATCCCAGATGGTTTTAAGGATAAAACTTTGTCTGAAAGAGTCCTCATGGAGTTACAACCTCTCTTTCATCAACCTTTGGTTCATTAATAATTGTTCCATGGTCTTTATATTTTTTTAGAATAAAGTGTGTTGAAGTACTCAAAACGCTATCTAAAGTAGAAAGTTTATCTGATACAAAATTAGCAATCTCTTTCAGAGTTCTTTCTTCCAAAGTTACAAGTAAATCAAACCCACCTGAAATTAAATAAACAGCATTTACCTCTGGATAATTATAGATTCTCTCTGCAATTCTATCAAAACCTTGACCACGTTGAGGAGTAACTTTAACTTCTATCAAAGCATTCACCTTCTCGATAGATGTTTTTTCCCAATTAATCAACGTATGATAACCACAAATCACACCTTCTTTTTCAAGCGCACTTATTTCTTGCAATAAAGCAGCTTCCTCTACATTCAACATCACTGCCAATTCTGAAAATGCAATTCTGCTATTTTTTTCTAATATTGATAATAATTCTTCTCTCATAAAATACCTCTTTGGTACGATTATATAACTATTTCCACAAGGTTTCAACACGTTTTAAATTTTCTAAAAACATATCAGAAGCAGACTTCAATGATGACTCTGCCCAAGTTAATGGATGCGCTCCTGGGACATACTTAATCACACCATCTTTTGTAGTAACAGCTTCATAAGCTTCTGGAACTTTAAACGGAGGGCAAGGATAACCGTTTGCCTTCGTTGTATCTTCAGGAGTAATTCTCGCATAACTTCTGTTTATATATTGAGTTTCAAGTTCAAGCGCTTTATTTAATAGAGCCGTTCCTCTTTCATCATCTTCAGGGTGCTCTTTCAAATACTGAACTAGCTGCTTTACAATAGCTCCATACCCTTTAGAAATTTCTGAAACCAAAAACCATTCAGCTTCAAAATCTTGTGAGAACTTATCTTTTACAGTATGAGAATCCAATCTAAGATACTCATCACCTGCGTATCTAATAGCTCCGTTATCTCTTACTATTGCGTATGATAATTCCTCTAACATCGCCATTTTTGCCACCGCATCGTCATAAGCATTACCCTCAATGAGAGTTTCTGTTTGAGGCATAAAACTCATTGCTGCATCATATTGACGAGCCAAGCTTTTTTTATCATTTGGAGATACTTGATAATCAATTTTAGGCAGAGTCTCTACATTTGGATTTTCTGCAATTCTACGTTCACCAGCTTTTAGGAGAGCTGTCAAAGCATCTCTATCTTTAAACACCCAACCGTGCTTAGAATTATAAATTCTATCACGCAAAGCAAGTAATTCCTGATTATCCGTATCTTCATACATCAGTTTCATTATTTCTCTAACACCTTGGTTAATGATAGAAGTATCACTGGTAAGAGAATAAACAAAAGTCTGCTCCTCCCAAGCTCCACAAGAACGCGCAGTAGGGTAATGAAGAGCCTTTAAGTATGCTGTCGTATTAGAAATAGCATTAACAACCGAATCAGGAACCTCTTCTGAAGTTTTATAACCAAACTCTTTTCCACTCATACCAGAAGAAATCAAATCTGCAGCAGTCTGTAAATAATTTCCCATAGACTCAAGTCTTGTTTTAGGATACCACGGATGAGCCTCTTTGGTTTCAGGAATATAACAGTGCCCAATCCCAACTCTTTGCTCGCCTGCCCAATACAAGCCATTCCAATTATATTCATGAGGATTGGCTATTGCGTGGTCAAAAGCCCCCTGTTGTGCAGCATAAAATTCTGTCACTTTGTTAAAAATCTCAGTACAACGCTTTGGCTCATTTGCTTTTACTAAATCCATATTATGACAAGAATCTGTTATCCATACCAAATCAGACATCAATTCATTTTCTTCAGTTTCAATAAAAGAAGTTTTAACAAGCCCTGTTTTTTGGTTTTCTACGTAATCAAAAGTTCCTTGCGATTTTGTGTAATCATATAGGTCTTTAAAGTCTTCTTTCGTATAAGCTGATTTTAATTTATCTGCAATCTTTAAGTTGTGGATAAATATAGTAACACCCCCAAGCAATTTAGCAATGGGATTATATTTAGTAAAATCTAAGTCCATTTTCGTAGGACAAACTTTTTTAACACCACCAAGAAACGTTGGGTTATAATTAACTTTCTTTTGCTGTTTATTAATTTTTGGGACAGCATTCGTACCTATCGGCATCACCGAAAGACTCATCTAAAACTCCTTCTTCAGGCAGAAAACTCCTGAGACCTCCTTCATACATATTCATTCTACCAGAAACAAAACTTTTGTAAAATTTTGTGAACAAAAACGCAAAAAAAATTTTTCACAAACTTCTATATACAGAATGAATATACAACCCACTACTAATAAAAACTTTACAGGATATGGTGCACGACAACTAAAAGGATTTTTTGTTGTCGATAAAAATATGCCTGCTTGCAAAGAACTTATAAAACTCACCCCACAAACAGGGCTTGATATTTTCACACCACAAATAGCATCCAAATCCGTTAGAAAGGATTACGTAAGCGCATCCGCAACAAAACAGCTTATGTGGGGACAAGATTACATAACTTTTTTACGCTCAAAAGTAACAATGTTTGAAGGCAACAGAGATTTTCTAAAGCGAATTATGAATGCTGCCGCAAATGGCACAAAAACCTTAGGTTTTACCCCTTTTAAACCCAAGGACCACCTAAGAGGGGGTAATTTCTTCATCACAGACAAGAACGAGCTCCTACTACACGAAGCAAGAGCTAATTATTCTCTTGACGAACTAAAAACAGTTTTTGGAGTTTCTGCAGTTCACATAATACCCAAACTTGATTACCATCTAGACTTATATATTCGCCCTTTAAAAGATAATATAATCCTTGTTGCAGATGAAAAGTCTACAGAAAAAATGCTAAAAGAAGGACTTAGCAAACTCCAAACATATATGGCAAACAACACTCTTACAGAAGAGGATATTAAAAATTTTAAAAAAGCTGAAGAATCTTTCCAAAACATTATTGCAGCAATAGAAGTTACACAACAATACTCCCCTTATAATCCTCTTGAAAAAACAGAAGAAGTTATAAAAACTTTAGAAAATGCTGGATATAAAGCAATAAGAGTCCCTTCTAATTACTATTTATTAGAATGCCACCAAAACAAAGACATCCTCAAAGAACAACTATGCGGATTCAAAAAGCACATTGAAGATTTGCATAGAATGAAGGAAACTTTACCTACTGACAGGCAACACTTATTCCAAGGCTTTATTGATATGACTATCCATGATGCAAATAAAAAGATTGATAAAGTTGGTAATGAATTTGTGCACAAATATCTAAACAATTTTACAAACGCTATCGTCACAGAGAAAAACGGAGAATTAGTTTACATCACAAATGAATCATTACTAGATGATGAGCTAGAATTAACTAACGACATTATTAACAACATTGGGTTCTCTACAAAACAGTATTTTATTGATAGCATTAAAGATTTTGTGCAACCTGAAAATATCCACTTCATCTCAAAAGAAACCACAAAAGAATTATTCAAGTATCTAGGTGGCATACACTGTACAGGAGCAGAAATACCCGTATAATAAACTTTCAGCCAATGTTTTTCCTGAATTTCGAATTACAATATAAATGATTAAGGAGAACATTATGGTAAGTTTATTTTTAAAATGGATTGGATTAGCCCTCTCAGTATTATTCGTTGGTTGGTTAATTCCGGGGATAAGTGTTGCAAGCGTTGGCTCAGCAATCATTGCAGGCGCAGTCATTGCACTTGTGAATACTTTTATAAAACCAATTTTACTATTCCTTACATTACCAATAAATATCTTAACTCTAGGTTTATTTATTTTAGTAATTAACGCTCTTTTATTTATGTTTGTAGCATACCTTGTTCCAGGGATTGAGATTGACGGTTTTTGGAGTGCTTTCTGGGGTGCACTTGTATTATCAATACTCTCTATTGGTTTAAACTGGCTATAAGCTCAAAGAACTTTTCTGCAATTAATCGATGAGTTTGCTCACTATAATGCAAACCATCAACCTCTGATACAGGGGCAAAAGAATTCCAATCTACGAACAAACAGCCCTGCGAAGAAGCGACTTCTTCATAAATTTGAGCCAACTGTTTTGACTTTTCAATAGATGTTTCATCAAAAAGAAAAGAAAAAATCCGAGATGATAAAACCTTTTCTCCAATAACAGAAGGTGAAACAATAATAATATCCGCATTAGGCAACTTCGATTTGACCATACTTACAAGAGATTCCATCCCATATTTTAATTCCACTAAAGAAGTTCTATACTGACGTTGCAAATCATTTGCACCTAATGCCAATATTACAATATCAGGATTTTGGTTAAGATACTCTGGTAAAATCTGGCTACCAGTATATTTTTTGCCTTCTGGATTATTTCGAAAACAGGTTCTATTGTTACATCCTGCCTCAATAATTTCAAAACAGTTACCACATAGCTCTTGTAAAACAGCAGTCCAACGAATTTCTTTAGGATAACGTAATCCATTTATCGGATTAAAGCCGAAAGTATTACTATCACCAAAACATAAAACTTTTCTCATCACAACCTCTCTACGAAATATAATACACTGAATAATTTTAGGTCACAATTACAATATTTCAGTAGTAATACAGTGTAAACCTCCAAAACTATCTTCTAACAGACTTTCAAGATAACGTCCCTCGCCACTGATAAAATGGACATTTTCTGGTTTTATATAAGCCATAATTGATTTTAAAAATTCATCTTCAAAACTGAAATCTATTTGATTTTTTATCTCTAGAGTAATTCCACACTTTTCATCAAGAAAAGATTTATTAGTAATATAAATCAACTCATTTTTATCATTTTTTGTCACAATAGCGTTCATAAAATTAGTTGTACATCTAAGAGAATCTTGGCTATCAAAAGAATAAATTCTACCTGGAACTTTAATCACATTATAACCATATTGTTGTAGTCGTTTTTCAACAGAATCAACCTTAATTCCAGAATTTTTATTAACTTCTTCCCTAAATTCTCTTAGATTATTCGCTAGATTATTATACACATTCTTTAACGCTCTTTTATCATTTTCAGGTTTTGAGAGAGCTGCATTTATACGAGAAAGCCCTAACCGCAACACTCTAAGAGTCAAACTATCATCAGCAAGTAATACAGTCTTATTTTCAAGAGGTCTCAAAAACATATCAATATGAAAATCCATTTGAGGAACAATATCTATATTATCTACACCTAAAAGTTCCTTTAAACTAGGATTTTCTGATAAGCTATGAGCGTCATTAGCACCTAGTAACAAATCTTCTTTACCTGTTTTATTATTTTTTACGAAAAACATATTTCCACCAGCAGGAATTTGAGAAGAACTTCTATCCAAATCTTTATTAAAATGTCGTGATATAAAACGGGCAAGCATTTCTGCAGAAAAGACAGGTATAACAGAATTTTTAGGCGTTGTTGTTACTAAGTCCTGCAACCACAACTTATGACCAAGATGTATATCTCGATTAACACTATTAATCTTTTGCAAACCTGATAGAGTAGGAATAAAGACCTCAAATCCAACATTTTCACCTATCTTGGCAAGCTCTCTTCCAAGTTGATAACGTGTTGTACCAATGCACAAAGCTTTGAGTTTTCGTGCATCATAGCCTTTAAAACTATTTTCTGAAGTTGGATTAATTCGCATACCTATTGAAAAATGGTGAATAATATTATTTGCCCTTATTTAAAGATTTTGTTACAAAATTACATTTTCCTTGTTTTGTAATTCGATGTGGGATAAAATAGGTTTACAATTGAATAGTTTTTGGGCGATTAGCGCAGTTGACTCTGCCGAAGGAAAGTTGACTTAATGTCAAGTTTCCTGAGAGGTAGCATCACATCCTTACAAAACTTGTTTTGTAATTCGATGTGAGATAAAATAGGTTTACAATTGAATAGCTTTTGGGCGATTAGCGCAGTTGGTAGCGCATCACATCGACATTGTGGGGGTCACGTGTTCGAGTCACGTATCGCCCAAATAAGAGAGGGGATTCTTTCCCCTCCTTTATTACGTGACGAGAACTTCTAGGAGCACATATAATGAAAACAACCCAAATACAATCTAATAACCCTCAATTTACTGCAAAATTATTCTCGTATCCTAAAACAGTAACTAATAAAAAGATTTTAGAACTTTTTGAAGAAAAAGCAAAAGATTTTCCAAATCTTACATTAAAACAAGATAATATTTCCTTTTTCGGCAAAGACCAATTTTATCTATTAGAAGATGGTAAAACCCCAAAATTCAAAGCGGCATCATATACAAATAATAGAGCTGCATATGATACCGTTGATAAAATTGTTAATCGATTTGTTGAAATCTTTCACGAAATCCGAAAAGGGTAAAAATTATTTTTTATCTAAGATAAACGAAATATCCTTATCCCCACGTCCAGAGAGATTTACCAGAATCTTAGAAGAAGGATTTTCCTTTGCATATTTTAAAGCATAAGCGACAGCGTGTGCACTTTCTAGAGCAGGAATAATCCCTTCTGTTTTAGACAATTCAAAAAACGCATCTAGAGCCTCTTTATCATTAACCATAACATAATCTGCTCTTGATATTTCTTTTAGATAACAATGTTTTGGCCCTACCCCTGGATAATCCAACCCACTAGCAATTGAATAGGCATCACAAACTTTTCCATTTTCGTCTTGAAGCAATTTACATTTAAAACCGTGGATTATACCGTCTTTACCGTAATTAATACTTGCAGCATTCTCACCAAGCTTCTCACTTTTGCCTAATGGTTCTACACCAAGAATTTTAACGTCATTATCACTTAAAAATCCATTAAAAATCCCTAAAGCATTTGACCCACCACCTACACAAGCAATAACAACATCAGGTAAAGCATTTGTAAGCTCCAAGAATTGTTCTCTTGCTTCTTTACCGATTACGGTTTGGAAATATTCTACAATCATCGGGAATGGATGAGGTCCTACAACAGAACCTATAGCATAAAACGCTGTCTTATATTCTCTTAAATATGCAGCAAACGCTTCATCAACAGCCTCTTTTAAAGTTTTTTTACCACTTGTAACACAAATTATATTAGCACCAAGAATACGCATTTTATCAACATTCGGTTTTTCTTTGGCAATATCAAGCTCGCCCATATAGATATCGCACTGCAATCCCATTAAGGCAGCTGCTGTCGCTGTCGCAACGCCGTGTTGTCCAGCCCCTGTCTCAGCAATAATCTTATTTTTACCCATATATTTTGCTAACAAAGCTTGCCCAAGAGCATGATTAATTTTGTGAGCTCCTGTATGGTTTAAGTCCTCACGCTTCAAATAAATATCTGCACCGTGTTTCTTTGATAGATTTTTAGCATAATAAACCGGACTTGGACGACCAACATAATACTTTAATAAATACTCAAACTCTGACTTGAAGCTTTCATTTTCTATCAACTTTAAAAAGTTTTCTGCAATATAATTGAATTCTTGCTTCAAATCTTCTGTTATAAACTGCCCGCCATAACTACCAAAAAAGCCTTTATTATCAGGTAAATTATTAATCATTATTAACTCCTTTTATCAAATTTCTACTAACAGAATTCTCATCCTTGAGAATCTTAGCCCCTCGAGTAACCTTACAAAGACTCACGTTCAAGTCCCTTGCTATTACTCTCTGACTAACACCTTGACTTAACAATTTCATAATACGCCATCGCTTAGTCAATGTAGAAACCTCAGAAGGAGTTAAAATTTCTTCTAGAAATTTGCAAATATCTGCTTCTGACATTTTAGCAATCAATCCTGATATTTCATTCAAATTTTCCATAAAACCACCTGTTACTACGCATAGTAACATTATTGAATCATAAATAGATGTTTCTGTCAATAGTAACACTATAATTCTAAATGGAGAGATTTATTTAAAACTCTATCATTTCTAAAAAAGCTTTCATAAAAAGAGGCTTTTTTAACTCTGTCATACCAGTCATCGTAGGTATACCAGAATTCTGGAATATTTTTATTGATATAGTGGATTGTTATAACACCTTTGTGCCCACGAGCAGAACGTAAAATTTCACATTGTGGAACTAGATTTTTATAAGATTTTGTACATCTTCCTACAATTGAATCATTAACATCACGTTTCAATGTTTTATACTGCCCAGTAGGATTCTGTTTTATGTTTTGAGCAGTAACAACGTCTAGCAAACCACTAGCCGTTCCATAATATTCATTATACGAATGGATAATTACAGCCTTTGTCCAATCTTTTGGGGTTTGACCTTTCGGAACATATTGAGCAATGCCTTCCATATAGTTTTTTCTATAAAAAACAGGCTCCCACAACTCCCCATCAGGATATTTTAAAATAACTGTCTCGTAGGCAAAAGCTGCTAGTGAAGTTAAAAATAAGAAAAATACACTAAATAAAAGGAGTTTTTTCATCAGCCATAACCCCATCTATTTCTAAAATTTGTTGGAATTTTTCTTTAATCAAGACTTCACTCTCAAAATGTCCAATATCAAATATAACTTTTTCAGCTTCACAAGCAGTATGATACTTCAAATCACCGGTCACAAAAGCATCACAAGCTGTGTAATCTATAAAATCACAACCCGAACCTGCACAAAATGCGACTGTTTTAAGAGTTTCAAGATTTTTATTGTTTACATATCTCAAATTAGGAGATATTAATTTTAGTTTATCTTTCAAATCTAGTACAGAAATCGGGGGTTCAAACTCTACAACCCTTACAAATTCATTTTCTATTCTTGAAAAATTTAAACCAATTTTTTCAAGGATTGTATCAGTTGTACCACCAAGTGCTTTATCGGCATTAGTATGTGCTGAATATATTTGGATATCTTTGTATTTTAACGGAACAGAAAACAGAGGATGATGAGAGATTATCAAATCACACCCTAGTTCTTTTGCCTGCTCAAAAACTGAATCTGTAACAGTCAGTGCAAACATCACCTTACTAACATTCACTATTTCCGGATGTTCAACTTGCCAACCACAACAATCCCATTTTTCCTGCGTATCAAGCGGAGCAAACGCTTCCAATTTCGCTATTAGACAATTCTTGTTCAAATACACTCTCCAATATTTTTTTTGCTATATCTTGTTTTGTTGAACGTTCAATAAACTTCATCTCTAAATTCTTATTTATCACATAGACTTCATTATAATCACTAGCGAACCCACTATTCTTTTTAGAAATATCATTCGCAATAATATAATCACAACCTTTTGCTTGAATCTTTATTGTTGCATTCTCAAGTAAATTTTCGCTTTCTGCAGAAAAACCAACAATCATCGGAGATTTTCCTACCCGCTCTGAGCATATTGTTTTAAGAATATCAGGATTCTTTACCAACTCAATATTCCAAGAATCACTAACACCTTTTTTAACCTTATTTTCGCTATAATTTTTAACCTTCCAATCCGCAACAGCCGCCGCCATTATCACACAATCTTGGGTTTTATAATTTTCTCTAACAACAGATAGCATTTCATCTGCTGACTGAGTAACAATATTTTTAAAACTACCCTCTGCCTTAAATGTTGAAACTAATGTAACATTAGCACCCATTTTCACTGCCGCATCTGCAAGAGCAAGCCCCATTTTTCCTGATGAAAAATTTGAAATATATCTAACTGGGTCTATTTTTTCTAACGTTCCACCCGCTGTAATTAAAACATTCTTACCCTTCAAAAACTGGTTTGGATATAAAAGTTCCTGTGTTTTTTGATAAATTAGTTCTAAACTTGCTAAACGTCCAACTCCCTCTGTTCCGCAAGCCAAGAAACCTGATTCAGGCTCTACAAAGTTATATCCTAAAGCTCTTAGTTTAGAAATATTCTCCTGAATTATTGGGTTCTTATACATATTGCAATTCATAGCAGGAGCAATGAGTATTGGTTTAGTACACGCACAAACAAGAGATGTTAATAAATTATCCGCAATACCTGCTGATATTTTTGAAATGGTATTTGCAGTTACAGGCGCAATTACAAAAACATCCGCCCAATCACATAAGGCAATGTGTTCCGGACTATAATCTTCTGTATCAAAATTATTATCGTAAACTTTTTCTGAAGTTAATGTCTGCAACGTTAGCTTGGTAACAAACTCTAATGCACTCTTAGTAACAACCGTTTTAACAGCAGCTCCTGCTCGTTTGTACATCCTCATAAGTTCACAAACTTTATAAGCTGCAATTCCACCGGTTATTCCTACTAAAACATTCTTTCCGTTCAAATCCATTTACACATTTCCTTGCAAACATTATAGCACGAAAACAATATTTACCCTTCTAGTTCAGCCAATCGTTTATACAATTGCAATTGCTCTTTTGACAAATTGTCAGGAATAATAATCTTTATACGAGCATTTAAGTCCCCAAAACCTTTATCTTTTGGCAAACCTAGATTCTTCAATCGTAAAAGCTTTCCAGAAGAAACTCCTGCAGGAATTTTTATATTAATCTTGCCGTGTAAAGTTTCAATATCAACTTTACCACCGATTACCGCAACCGGAGGTGTAATTTCAACATCCTTAGTTAAATCTGCACCTTCAATTTGATATTGACTATCTTTTAAATGTATTACTAAATACAAGTCTCCATCTTGTCCGTAAGGATTCTTCTTACCTTCTCCTTTTAAACGAATCTTTTGACCTTCCTTCACTCCTTTTGGAATTTTTACCTTTACAGACTTTGGAGTAGATATAATACCTGTTCCTCCACAATATGAACAATACCCCGCACCATTACAATGAGAGCATTTGTCCATCTGATTGAAAGAAATACTCACAGGTTCTCCACTAAAAATATCCTTTGCAGTTAAATTCACATTTTTAGTTATATCAAAATCTTCTTGTTTTGGTTGCTTTGTAGATGAACGCCCTGCATTAGAAAAATCTGCACCTCCAAATCCTTGCGCACCTCCAAAATCAAAACCAGAGAAGCCACCTCTACCACGAGAAGACGAACCTTGCGCCCCCATCATATCTCCAAATAAAGAACTAAAGAAATCAGAGAAACCTCCATTACCTCCGAAGTCAAAAGATTGAGCGCCATTAAAATTAAACCCAAAATTTTCAAACCCAGGAGGAGGTGTATAGTCAGCACCACCCTGCCAGTTAGCGCCCAAACTATCATATCTATTACGCTTATTAGAATCAGAGAGAACCTCATAAGCCTCATTTATATCTTTAAATTTAGCTTCTGCCTCTTTTGTTTTATTAACATCGGGGTGATATTTTCTAGCTAACTTTCTATATGCTGATTTTATTTCTTGAGCAGAGGCTGAACGCTCTACACCTAAGATTTCATAATAGTCTTTATATTTCATCTTTGTTCTCCGTTGAATCTTAAAGAACCCAACAACCAGTGTCTAACTATAATAATTTTAATACAAATCTCTTCAAAACAGAATCTAATTAATATTTTCTTAAGCATTGTTCAAAAATATTTGTAAATTTTTGTAACGATTTTAATAAAAGGAGTCTAAAAAATTAAAGATTTTGTAGAAAAGACCGATAAAAGAAGTAGGAAAACAGGAAAAAGGAAAGCATTGATAGAATGGGAATGGCAGCAACACAAGCTAGACTACTAACCCTAACCAATAGAAAGAACAATATTGGTTATGATTTAACAATGCTTTCATCACAGAAGATGGCATTAGCGAGGGAAGCTGATAAGATTTCGTTAAAGCATAATGAGGCATTGAATGAAAAGCGTTTAAAGTGGTCAAATGACGCAGGCGCAACAATGTACGATTTAAGCTATAAAACATTAATGCATCCAAGCCAAATGAATGCATACGAACCATATATG
>JAZUBR010000028.1:0-147887 GCA_045638625.1 Candidatus Gastranaerophilaceae bacterium | reverse complement strand
ATCAACAACAAAGAAAGTGCAATCGATGTAAGAATGCAAAAGCTTGAAACTGAGCAAACTGCTATCTCTGAAATGCTTGAGTCTTACAGAAAAATGATTGATGACAATATTGATAATACATTCAGTACGTTTAGTTAGAATGTCAGAGGTTTGTGTAGAAAGGTTTAATTTGCAGTGGACAGAGTTGATAATATTAAAATACAAGAAATAATATCAAAGATTAAGGCGGAGAATCCGTCTATTACTAATGAGCAAATTATTTCTATACTAAACAATTCTCTTGATGGAGTTAAATTAACTAATGAACAACTAGTTTCTATTATGCATTCTAATAATTTATTAGAAGAGCCTTCTTTGGAAAATAAATCTGAGCAAAGGCTTGAACAATTAAGAGAGAGGATTAACAAAGCAAAGGAAGGCATAAGTAAAGCCGAAAAAAATAATGGTGCAGTTGGAAATCTTTGGAGTTTGATAAAGAATACAACGGGGATCGGTGATAGTTCTAATGATATTAGAGCTGCGCATAAAGCTGAATTGGATTCTCTTGCTAAGGGTGATTTAAAAACTGCATTTTTAGAAATTACTGGCGTTGAATATAACGAAGAGAATTTCAATAAGTTCCTTAATGGTGAAATTAAAACAAAATCTGAAACAGCTCTAGAGGAATACAAAATAGGACAAGAAGATTCAGCTGATTTTGCAGGAGATATGGTTTCTGGTATTGCATCTATGGGACTATATACATTCGCTATTGCTGCGGTTACAACAATGGGGGCTCCAATAGCAGCTGCAGCAGGAATTGCATTAGCAGGGGCAGCAGTAATTGGTGCGGGTATAAAAGTCGCAACAAAAGCTCTTGATGCAAGTGCAGGTGATAAAACCTATGATACCATGGGAAAAGACATAGTAACGGGTGCAGTAAATGGTGTAATTGCTCCTGTGGCAAGCTGTTTTGGTGGAAGAATTGCAGCTTCTGCGGTGAGTAAAATCGGCGGACAAGCTATAAAAGAAGGTACTGAGGTGGTAGCAAGAGAAGCTCTAGAAGAAACAACAGAGAATTTCTTTAAAAGTGCAATGCTCAATCCTATGGGAAATATCTATGAGGGCAACTTGGCTCAAAAAGCAACTGGTTATGTTGTTGAACTAGGTTTTGATGGAGGTGTTTCTGGTGGTGCAGATGCTGCTGCGAGGGCTGCTTATGAAGGGAAGAGTCTTGAAGAAGTCGGAGATGCTGCTATTCAAGGAACTGTATTTGGTGCGGTTGGTGGTATCGCATTAGGTGGTGCAATGAAAGCGGCAGGGAACTACTTACACTCCAAAGGTGTGGATGTTGGTAATAATATTAAGAGAGGCGGTAGCTCAGGGAATCTTCCTATGAAAATTAATTCTCTTACAGATGTTTTTCATAAAGCTGAAACAACAAATACAGAGGCAATAGAAATATTAAAAAAATATGGAATTACAGAGAAAGAATATTTATATATCCCACAACATCCAATGCTTAATGAAGTGATTCGGGTGGGAGATTTCTTCCAAGATCTTGATGTTGAAGGGTGTTTTAAAGGCAAAACAAAAGAGGAAATACTTTATTTGCTTGTTAGTATTGAGGAATTTACAGATGAAATTAAATACTGTCAATTTATGAATAAAGAAAATTTGAAAGTCATAGAGCAACTAGAAGGTTGTTCTCCAGATAAGGCCTTAGAAAAAATGTGTGATATTTTTAATACTTTGAAATCGGAAAAATATTTTTGCAGGTATTATGAAATAGCGAGAGAATTGGATTATCCTCTATCAGGTTTAATGTATTATCTAGATAGTCCATTTACCACAACTGTCCAAGAGCTCAAAATTAAAAAAAGATTAGATGAACTCGAAGATGGAATATTTTATCCAACTAATAACTTTGAAATATCAGATTTAAGTAAAATTAACGAGCAGTTTTTTGAAGAATATGCTGCTGTTAAAAGAGAACTTAAAGAAAATGGGGTTTATATGGGGCAATGTAGTGACCCCATAGAGAAGCTTGAGGAAGCAAAACAAATTTTAGCTGCAATAAAAGAATTTGATATAGATTTCAAAAAAACTGATATAAGTACAAATATTATATCAAGAATTTTTAAGAAACATTCTTCAGAACAAGTTTTGGAGTTCTATGGAGCATTATCAGCAGACAGTAAAGCCTTGTATAAAGATACTATTATAAGGTTTCTTGATTATGAAAAATATACGGATATTGAACTAAAAGAATTTGCAGAAGTATTTAATATTTTGGCAGAAATAAAAACGTTGAGAGAAAAAGGTAAAGATAGTTTTGAGTGTAGTAATATTTTAGATTTTCCAAATGAAACTATAAGAGAAGCTTTTAAATCAGGGCTTGACCTAAAGGATTTAACAACGTTTCTAAAAAGCTGTCGGGATATTGACTGGATTCCAAACCATGTCTCTTTGCTCAGACAATTAAAACCTGATGTTGATTTGTCAGTGCAAATTTTAAAAGAGGTAAAAACTCTTTGTGATAGTGAATATGGTAAAAATTTGAATTTTGAAAATTTTGCTTATCATTCTTTTAATGGCAATGACTATTCTGCCGAATGCGTTTCAAATATAAGAAAAATTATTGAAAATAAAATTCACATATATGATACGTCGTTGTTAAAGACTTTTATTCAATGCCCTCATAGTGTGGATAATTATGTGTTATTGCAAAAAAATGGTATTGAACTTGATAATACAAGTACGACAATTAATATTCTTACCAAGCATCCAACAGAGAAGCTTGATGAGTGTATAAAAAAACTAAAAGGTATGATTATCGAAGATGAGGATATAAAAGAAGTAAAAGCTATTAACCAAGAGACTTTGTTTTTCTTAACAAATCAAAATTACAATCAAGCCCAATATATACTGAACAGCCTGTTAAATAATGAGCTTGTTGATGAACGTACAATAGCTTATTACAAACATGGGAATGCTTTGTTGTTAAGGCAGTTAGTAGAAATTGACGGTGTTGGAGATTTTTGTACTAGATTAATTAATGATACAGAATTGGAGTTTCCTACCAAATATCTTTCTAGAATTGTGTCATCAATATACTCAAAAGAAACTTTTGACATAATCGAAGAACTTTGTACTAACAAAATATATTCTAAATACTGGGATAGGTTTCTTCCAGAGCTTTGTGACAAAATTACACCCCAAAATAAAGATTTTTTTGTAGAGCTTATTAAACAATCCAAATTTGAAAAAGGATTCGTTTTTAATATTATGCGAAGATGCGGTAATTCGCAGAGGGCATCTTTAGCAAGTGCTCTTTGTTTTGATAAAGATGTTACCTTCCCTCTAGAGAAGGTTCCAGGGCTTTTATCAACTTGGTCCTGTGAGTGTGAAGAAGTTCTTTTATCTGTTTGTAAAGAGAATTCCCTAGGTTTTAGCCCTGATGAAATTAATATTCTAGCGACTCACTTGTATAAAGAAAAATTACCTGTTTTTGAAAAATTATGCAAAAGAGCGGATGATTTTACGACAAAAGGCATTGTATCAATTGTGAGTAATTTAAAGTCTCGTTATAGTATGGATTTTATGGAAAGAGTCCTTAAAGACAATGCTCTTAATGGAAAAGAACATCTCCCTTCTATACTTGAAAAAATTAACAAGGGAAATAGTGATTTAGCAACGTATTTATATTTTGACACTAATCGGAATTTCCCTAAAGAACATATTGCTTCAATTTTGTCAAAAACTGGAAATAATATAGATTTAGCGAACAAATTGTGTAATGACAAGAACTTTCCTGTAGAGTATATAGCTGAAATTATTGCAACTATAGGTGTTCAAGAGTGTCCAGATTTTGTTGAAAGGTTATGTTTTGATAAGACAATAGATTTTCCTAAAGATAAAATCCAAGGTTTATCTAGGCTTCTTGATAAAACTAACAACCTAGATGTTGCAATAAAGCTTTGCACAGACAAACATTTGAATTTTGATGCAGATGACATTATCAAGATTACACATTATTCTACTGCTGCAACACAAGATATTATTGCAAAATTATGTGATAATCACGATATCCCTAGAAAAGTAGTAGCTGCGACAACAGAACACTTAAAGAAAGAGAATATTCCGCTTGTAGAGCAAATCCTTTCAATGAAAGGGCTAAATGTAGAGATTTTACCAAAGATATTAGAATGCACAAAATGCAAAGATGGGATAAATGCTGGTCATATTGATGAAAAGAAAGTAAAAGGTTTTATTAATCTATTACAGAACCCTAGTACGTCAGAGTTTTGTGTGAAACTCCTAAATGATGATTTTGATATGGATACAGTAGCATTCTTGTCAAAAACAAAGAAGAAACTAAATGCAGAGGCAACCAATAAACCTAAAACAGAAAACAAAGTTCCTGCAGATTTTAATACTTCCCAAATAGATTCTTATGAGGTGTTTACATCTAGAGGTCTTAGTGAAAAAGAAGCTTCTGCTATCATAAAAGCAATTTCTATAGACGGTAATATTAATCACAATATGCAGGTCAAAGCTCTATCATTAATTGAGCAAGGTGTTGCAAAAAACAAAATTGGTGATATTCTAAGCCAAACTAAAATAAGTGGTGAGTATAATCCTAAGATAGTGGATGATTTTGTCCTACTGCAGAACCGTGGATTAAATCCTTTGTTAGAAAAGAATCTTGCTGTTATTAATAATATTTCTGGTCATGATACCTTCTTTAAGTTCAATCCAAAAGTAAGAAAGCAAATGTTGGGAATGATTTCTGGCATGAATGAAGCTCAAAAAGCTGAACTTGTGAAACTTGGGATTGATATAGATTCAATAGTTAAAAAGCTCGAGATTAAAGTTGAAAATTCCAACCTAGGTAAAGTGAAGGTCAAATCTGGATTGCGCTCAAAAGCTTCTCTAGAAGGTTTTGAAAAGGTTATTGTAAATAAATACAACCCTGCTGAGAATATTTGGCGAAATCCAGAGGCTTGTAAAACTTGGGCAAATGATAAATATCTTGAGTTTAGAAATCATGATTACAGCTCAAGGTTATATCCGAATGCTAATGCAGATAGGACAAGAATTTTCAATGATTGGTTTGAATTCCTTGATAATGATGAAACAATAAAAGAAAATCCTTTTGCAAAGATTATTATTACAGAGTTTATTACAAATAACGTAGAGCCTGAAAATGCTTGGCTACCACCTGAGTTTGACAAAGAAATTGCGAAAGATTTATTACGTACAGCATTAGACGATTCTCAGAATATTTCTTTCTCAAAAGCTTATACGGAAAAACTTAGAGCAAAAGCTGAATTAGGTACTGAAAAGGAAGAAGTCTTTGTTGATGGCTTCAAGGGTACTTGGTATACAGTTCCTCAAACTGATAAAACTTCACCAAACTTTAAAGCAAACGTTGAGAAAGTTAAAACCTTCTCTGATGGTACAAACTGGTGTATCAGAACGTTTAATGCAGAACCATATACACAACAAGGTGCTATGCATTTCTTTGTTGATGAGAATGGTTTGACTCAAGTTTGTATTCGAGAAAATGGGCATAAAAGTGTTGCAGAAATTCAAAAACGTCAACAAGATTCATTCCGTCCGATTCCTTATATAAATGTAATCCAAGACTTTATTGAGAGAAAAGGGCTTTATACTCAAAGAGGGTATCTGGATGATGCTATAGCTGCCAAGCCAAAATATGACAAAATAAGAAGTGAGTTGAAAATACTTTGTGAACAGAATAATTATAAAGCTATATTAGAAATAATGGGTATAAAAGTTAATGTTCGGGCAGACGGCACATGGGAACTATCTCATTATTCTCCGGATATAGATCAGTTTAAAATCGCCGAGTTCAATATTAGAGAAGACTTGTTACTTCAAAATGTTTCAAGAATAAAAGGTGATGCTAACTTTAATAATTCAAATGTGACCGCTTTACCAAAACTTGAAGAAGTTGCAGGAAAGTTTGTCTTTGATGAATCGCAAATCAATGATGTAAGAAGCTTGAAAGTTATTAATGGTAAAAAAGTTATTTGGGAGTAGTGTACATAAATCTTAACTTGAGATAAATAATTAATAATGCAATAATTAACCTATGAATTATATATTCTTCATACTTATTGCATTTGCAATTATATACGGGATATTAAACGGGAAAGCTGAAGAGATTACAACAGCAATGTTTGATGGTGCAAATCTTGCTGTTAGAATTGCTATTTCTCTTATTGGAATTATGTCCTTTTGGCTAGGGATTATGCGTATTGCTGAAAAATCAGGTTTTGCAGAATTTCTTTCAAAACTAGTCGCTCCTGTTATAAATTGGCTATTTAATGATATTCCAAAAGGTAGTACGACAAATGCAAATATTACAATGAGTATCACAGCAAATGCTCTAGGATTAACCAATGCCGCAACTCCAATTGGTCTAAAAGTTATGCAAGAGCTTCAAGAACAGAATAAAGATAAAACCTCGGCTTCTGATTCTATGTGTCTATTCTTAGGGATGAATACTGCAGGATTCCAAATAATTCCAGCAACTGTACTTGCGGTGTTAGTTGGTGCGGGGGCTAAAAATCCGACAGAAATTATTCTGCCGACATTGATTGTTACTACAGGAGCTTTTTTTGTTGCAATCTTGACTGCTAAAATCTTAAAAAAATTCTGGGTAAAACAGGAGGATACAAATGCTTAGTAGTATTTCTGCTTTAATTTTGCCTGTTTTAATTCTTGTTATTTTATGCTGGGGCGTTTTCAAAAAACAACCAGTTTATGAGCAGTTTATTGATGGAGCAAAAGACGGATTTAATGTAGCAATAAAGATTATTCCTTATCTTGTGGCAATAATTGTAGCGATATCTATTTTTAAAGCATCTGGTTTAATGGACGGAATTGCGGCTCTCTTATCTGGTTTTACAGCCCAAATAGGACTTCCTACAGAAGTGATACCGTTGGTCATCACTCGTTCATTATCTGGGTCAGCAACTCTAGGTGTATTCTCAGAGCTTGTTAACAATGTTGGAGTAGAATGTTATGCTGCAAAGCTCGCAGCTATTATTGTTGGTAGCTCAGAAACAACCTTTTATGTACTGTCTGTATACTTTGGTTCTGTTGGGATTCTAAAATTTAGATATGCACTACTAACCGGACTAGTTGCCGATTTCGCAGGAATCGTATTTGCAATAATAACAGCAACATATTTTTTTAATACCTAACATCTGAGTTTACTAAGAATTTAACAATTTGACGTTCTGTTTTATCATTAAACGGAACTGATTGAAATCCTAAACTTTTAACATTGGAAATTCTTTCTTGATTCTTTTCTCTTAGTAATTCTAATTTGAATGCAGCGATACTCATTGTCTAACCTCCATAAACCTATAATACCTATAACCTTTACCTACATATATAAAAAGTCTATTTTTAGTGAAAAATTGCCTTTTTGTAATAAAACTTTACAAAGGGCGCAATTTTTGATATGTTTGTTTTTATAATTTATATACAACTTTGAAAGGTTTTTATAATGAAAGAAAACAAATACGCTTCGAAAGTAATTGGGATAAAAGATATTGATGCCCCTTGTCCGAATTTGAAAAATGTTGATAAAACAAATACTATTGCGGAGTGGATTATTAATTGGATTGAATCTGCATTGAGCAAGAATAAGATTCAACACAATGATATTTTGCCATCAAAAGCTGATTTTGCTTATCTTTTAGGTGTTAGCGTAGGTACTATTCAGAATGCTATTAGAGCTGTTGAAGATAGAGGGTATTTGCTTTCAAAACAGAAGATTGGTACGGCTATTAACGTTAATGGTAAAAATACTGATGAAGGTTGTATAAAATTGACTTCCAAACGAGATTTAGCAATGGAGGCAATAAAAAAATATTTAAAAGAAAATAATTTTGCACAAGATAGTGTAATCCCTTCAACTCGCAAGCTTTCAGAAATTTTAGAGATTTCATTGAATACTTTGAGAAGTGCTATACAAGGTCTTGTTGCTGAGGGAATTTTAGCCAAGAATGAGAAACAAGAATTTGTTTTATTATCAACAGATTATGAAGTTTCTGAAGCAGAAAGTGAGACATTAGTTGATAAAATTCGTGGTGAAATAGAAAATTATATAATAAATAATTGTAAAATCTCTGATAAATTGCCAACAAATGCAGAATTTGCTAAAAAATATAATGTTGGTATTAAAACAATCCACGATGCAATAAGTGCCCTAGTAAAAAGCGGAGTATTGGTAACGTTAAGAGGAAGTTATGGTACGATTGTTGCGAATATGCCAGGGAACTCTTCTCAATTTGAGCCTCTAAGAGAAACATCTATCTTTGCACCAGCTGCACAGACTGCATATTATTACTATGAAAAAACTCAACAGAGAATAAAGAGAATGATTTCTGAAAGCTATTACCCTGGGTCTAAATTACCCCCAATTTTAGAACTGGCAAAATTGCTTGATTTAAGCCCAAATACTGTTAGAAGGGCAATCAAAGAATTAACTAAAGAAGGTATTTTAACTTCTGCCCCTGGGCGTTGGGGTGGTACCTTCGTAATTGCAAACCCTGCACAAGAAGAGCCATCTTATCAATGGATTGCGGTTAGCTCAGATTATATTGCTGCGGACAATGATTCGGATTTAAGCTTACAGAATAATTAAAGGATTACTTGTTTAAAGCTTGTTCTAAAGCCTTTTCAAGAACTTCAATTTTTGATTCAAGTACTTTTATTTGTGCAGAAGCTTCGTCACCAGCAATAGATTCTTTTTCAAGTTCTCTTTTATAGGCTTTTGCATTAACCATGTATTTTTTGCAAAAAGTTACTGTGAACAAGATTCCTAAAATAACTCCAAGGTGGAGAATCATTACACCATAAATAATTTCATATTGAGAGATTTCTCCTAACTTAGGGTACATTGTGTATAGAAAATACGCTACAGCTATAAAAATACTCATTAATGACATCATAAATAATTGGTATTTCATGTTATTCTCCTTTTGATTCTAAAAAGTTTAGTATCTTTGTGATTTTTTCATCTTGTGGAATTTCTAATTTTATTACTTCTTCAGAAAAAGGTTTGAAAAATTCCAGTTTGTAGGCTTGTAGGACTTGTTCTTCTGTTTTAACTTTTATCCTGCCAAATCCGTACAAGGTATCGTTATATACAGGATGGTTAATACTTGCCATGTGAACCCTGATTTGATGAGTTCGGCCTGTTAAAAGCTTAAGTTCTACAAAAGTCGCATCTTCAAAGCGCTTTAGGACAGTGACTTCTGTAATGGAAGGTTTTCCGTCTTCAGAGATACACATTTTGCAAGTGTCAGTAAACTTGCGTCCGATAGGTTTATCTATAATTTGAAAATCTTCTTTTACAACACCTTTGACCACTGCTAAATATTTACGAATTGCTGTTTTTGTTTTGATTTGTTTGGCTAAAAATTCGTGTGCTTCGTTATTTTTAGCAATCATTAGTAGTCCCGAAGTATTTCGGTCTAACCTGTGTAATATTCCAGGGCGAAAAGCTCCGTTGATATCTGAAAGATTTTCTCCAAAACGATAGAGGAGTCCGTTGACAAGAGTTCCGCTCCTTTCGTTTGTTGTTGGGTGTGTTAAAATGCCTGAGGGCTTATTAACGACAACCATATTGTCATCTTCATAAACAATTTCAAATGGAATATCTTCTTTTTCTAAGATAATTGTATTATCAATGACTGTTGGGGTGATTTCTATAACATCATTGAGTTTTAGCTTTTGTGAAGATTTTGCAGATACTCCATTTACTTTCACGTCTCCATTTTTTATCAAGGTTTGAATTTTTGAACGTGAAAAACTGTCCAAGACTTCCGCTAATGCGGAATCAAGACGTTGTGTTTCTATGGATTCGTCTGCAATAATTTTAATCATTTTTTATAACAATTTTTTGTGATTACAAGAATTAGAATAGCAAAAACAGCCAAATTTATGAATACGTCAGATATATTGAATACTGGGAAATTAACAAAATTTAATTTGAAGAAGTCTCTTACGAATCCGTAATGAACTCGTTCATAAAGATTGCAAATTATTCCTGAACATAATAAGCTTGTCCAGAATATGAATACTGGCCCAAGTTGTTTTAGGTTATTAAGTGTCCAATGTAATATCCAAAATAAAGCCGCAAGTGAGAATATTATTAAAATGGTGGTTTCATTTTCTAATATACTGAATGCAGCCCCTGTATTTTTAACATAAATAAGGCTAAAAATAGAATTTTGAATAGAGCCTTTTGTATAAATATAGTTTGCAATAAGACTAGAAAAATAAAAGTCTAAAAAAGTGAAAAACGCAAAAGTCAGCCAGAGGTAAAAAATCTTACTATTTCTTGTCATTGGCAACCTCTATGTTTTCAATAGGGCAAACAGTTGTAGAAACAGGAATCCCTATTGTTTCAGGTGAAAAAGCTCCTTTATTTAGCTTTTTCTCTTTTTTTTGTTTTTGTTTAGCTTCTTTTTTGTTTAGTTTTTCTTCTTTTTTTTCTTTCTGTAATTTTTCTTTAGCTACTTTTTGTTCTGCTTTTTCAGCTTTCTTGGCTTCTTGTTTTGCAAGCTTTGTAGCTTTCTTTTCTTCTTTTAGTTTTATAGCCTCTAATTTCTTTTCTTGTTTAGCAAGTTGTTCAGCCTCTTTTTTAGCTAATTTTTCAGCTTTAGCTTTTTCTTTTTCAGCTTGTTTTAATTGTTTCTTTTCTTGCTCAGCTCTTATTTTAGCTTCTTTTTCCAAAGCTTTTTGTTTATCTGCAACTTTTTTTAGAGTAGCTTTTTCTTCTTTAGTTAAGGCCGCTGTAGCGGGAATCTCAGCTTTTAAATCGTCAGTTTCAACGTTAGAAGAAGTTTCTGTAGGTTCTGTTTTTTTAGTTTCTTCAGAAGGTTGCTGAACAGGTTCTTCTTGAGATTTAGCTTCTGTAGGAGCTTTGTCAGCAGATTCTTCAATATTCTCAACATCAGCTTTAATGGCTTTGACTTCTTTAGACTCAATAGGTGCCTCTTCAGTAGCTACTGGTTGAGCGTATTTTTTTAGGCGTTCACCAACAGTTGTAACATCTGTTAAGTTAATAAATCTATTTTCTGGAACCACATTAACACGTTTGATAATGTATGCAATACCAGTAATACTTATTTGTAAGTCTTTGTCTTCAAACTTAGGACGAGTTAGACCCAATGATGCAACGACGTATTCGTTAGTTGAGTCACCATTTGCAGTAAAGAATCTTTCTAGAATGCCGTCTTCTGGAAGTTTGCGGTAATTTTCTTTCATTGATTCTTGTGGGTATGATACACGTTCTTGGTTGATTGATGCGATTGCTATTGCATCTTTTGGAACGGTGTATTCTAGGGTTGCAGTATAACTTTTATTTGCCAGAGTTTGATATGGTACTGTTAGTGTTGGCAAATGATTTACCATTTCACCAAAGGCAAGGTATGTGTTTTCAGTAAGAATAGCATCAGATACGATTCTCCATCCATCTGGAGTTTTTCTTAAGAAATAAACATTGTTAGCAACACTTTTAAGGCTACCTTTTAAATCATATTGTGATTGTACTTGAGCATTAGCTGTTTCTACTACTTCAGCAATAGCGTCTTTATCTGTTATAGTAATGTTTTTAATTGTTTGTGCATATTGAATATTTGGATAAACAGACCAAGTCTCTTCTACCAATTTTGAATATACATCGATGTTAAAACCGTCTGAATTAACGTATTGTAAATCGAAAAATTTAACAAAATCAGGGAAACTGTATTTGTTTGCTGATTCTATTTGTGATTTCAAAACACTCTTAACGGCTTTGATTTCATTTTTTGTTGAAGTCGCTGCTTCTGTTGAGTTTGCGTTTGCAAACATAAGTACTAATGATAAAATAAAAATAATTCTCTTCATAAAAACATAATACACCAAAAATAGAAAAAACGGCAGAATTTCTGCCGTTTTTAATCTAATTATATGAGTCTTTTTATAAAGATTCTCTATAGATAGATACAACAACTTCCTTGGTTGCGTTGGTTGGAGCTATGGATAATAAACCATCAAGAGAAGGTGTTGTAAATGCTAAATCTACAAGTTTTTCAACATCAGATTCGCTAAATCCATCAGAGCTCAATTTTTCAGGAACACCAACAGAAGATAACCAAGCGTAAACGCCTTCTGCAGCTTTTGTAGCATCTGATGGTTCTGCTTTTAATCCTGAAACGATAGGCTCTAAGATGTATGAAAGAACATTTGATTTTACTGAGTAAATATTCTTAATAACAGCAGGTAACAGCATAGCCAAGCCTAATCCGTGTGATAATTCAGGTTTTATAGCACTTAGAGGGTGCTCTAATGCGTGAGTATAGTGTAATAACCCATTATCAAAACAAACACCTGCCATCATTGCAGCATAAGCCAGATAATATCTTGCTTCGAGGTCTTCTGAATTTTCAATAGCTTTTGGTAAATATTTAGCTACTAAAGTGATAACTTCTCTTGCAAGAGTAACGGTGTAAGGTGATGCTACTTTAGAGGTAGCAGCTTCTACAACGTGGTTTACTGCGTCAATAGATACAAATCGTGTTTGTTTTGGTGAAAGTTTTGTCATTAGGACAGGGTCGTCAATTGCATACAGAGGATAGATACAATCGTATGCAATTGCAGGTTTGTAATTCTTTTCAGGAATTGTTACAACGGCGAATCTATTTGTTTCTGTACCTGTTCCGTGAGTTAAGTTTATTGCAATAATCGGAGCTGCTTTGGTTGGAGCGAATTTGAATTCATACAAGTCTTCGCAGGTGTTTTCAGGGTACTCAAGTAGGATTGCTACAGATTTTCCTGCATCGATTGGAGAACCACCACCAATTGCGATTACAGCTTTTGCACCAAAATTACGAGCTTCTTTAACTGCTTCATTAACAGATATAGTAGTTGGGTTTGGTGTAACTTTATCGTAGTTGATATATCCGATATTGTTTGCTTCTAGTGCTTTTTGTACGTAGTCCCAAGCTCCTGTAACTTTGTATGCGTTCCTTCCGCTCATTATGATAACTTTATCAATA
Source organism: Candidatus Gastranaerophilaceae bacterium (assembly GCA_045638625.1). Lineage (GTDB taxonomy): Bacteria > Cyanobacteriota > Vampirovibrionia > Gastranaerophilales > Gastranaerophilaceae > CALUTH01. The sequence continues at coordinate 134,817 of JAZUBR010000028.1, read as the reverse complement.
CCTTTGTTTTTTAAATCAGCAGCAATTGCGTCAATTTTTTGAATAGCGCCACAGCCGAAATAAACTGTACTACGTGTTCTGATTTCAGAAATTGCTTTTACATCAAAATCTTTTTCCCACATGGTAAATTCTCCTTTCTATTTCACTAAAGACTATTTATTCTATTAAATGGCCAGAATAAAAATACTGCTCTGCCAATAAATCTCTCTTCCGGTAAGAATCCCCAAAATCTGCTATCTTGAGAATTACCTCTGTTATCTCCTAACATAAAATAATTTCCATCTGGTATAACCATAGGACCACAATGCATTTTATCACTGCAATCTATATAATCATATTTACTCTTAATATAAGGTTCATCTAATGGTTTATCGTTGATATAAACAGTATGAGAACCATCTTGATTCTTTTTGATTTCTAGCTTATCTCCAGGGGTTCCTATGACACGCTTGATATAGGCGATGTCTTGGCAAAAGAAACCTGTTAAACGTTTAAATACCCCTAGGAAAGTATTATCTAACTCAACAAACGGAGGATAAAATATCATAACGTCTCCTCGTTCAGGTTTAGAATAAAATTGAGTAACTCGTTCAACAAAAATTCTATCTTTAATTTGCAATGTAGGTTCCATTGAACCGGATGGAATCCAACGGATTTCTCCGATAAAGAAGCGGATAATAATAACTGCAACTATAACAAAAAGTATTGTCTCAAGAGTTTCTTTCCAAAAAGGCTGTACGTCTTTATTATCGATTTTTGGATTTGCCATTTATATGCCCTCTATCATTTCTTTTAATTTGGTTTTATAAACACTATCTGAAAGTGATTGTATTATCTCAATCGCCTCTTGTTTTTTATTATCTATTAAAGTTCTAGTTTTTTCAATTGAGATTTCTGTAGAATCCCCTGCTGTAAGATAAATATCTGGAGCAGTGAAAATGCCATTGTCTTTATCTTCAGAGTTTTCTGAAAGAAAAGAGTTTAGGTCGTTTTTGATTTGGAAAGCTGTTCCAAAAGCAAGTCCGAAATTATACATCTTTTCGGGATTTATTTTGTTACTTAAAATTGCACAGCCTTCGAGTATTATTCCAAAAAGTAATCCTGTTTTGTTCTTTGATTTTTCTAAATATTCTTCCAGAGAAGGAATTTCTCCCTTGTTAAAATATTGAGTAATTTCAGCATTACACATAGCTTGGAAAGTTTTGTTAAATTTTTCTTGGATATCTTGATTGTTAATATTAATGATTTTATTCATCGCGACAGAGGCTAATAAATCTCCTGCAATGACAGCTAATTGGGGGGTAAATTTTTTATGAAGAACTTGTTCCCCCCTTCTTGTTTCTGCATCATCTATTATGTCGTCGTGGATAAGCGAAGCGGTATGTAGAAGCTCTACGGCAGAAATAAGTTCCATTTGGCTATTAGATATAGTTTCATTATGTGCTAAAATTGTTAAATATGCCAAACGTGGGCGGATACGCTTTCCTTTTGAACAAATTAATTTCCTTAAATCGTTTTTTAGTATATTTGAATCACAATCAAAGTCGATTAATGAGATATCTAAAGCCTCTAAAAATTTATCCATAGATAAATACTAGCATAAATGCTAGTGGATAGGAAATAAATCAACTGGAGGGTAATAAAACAAAAGGACGAATATTTTATTCGTCCTTTTGTTTGTGATTAAACCTTTTGAGGTTCTTCAAAATATTGTTTTAACCAGCTAGTTGGCTTAACGTATCTGAAACCACCTTTTCCACAGAAACCTTCTAGTGCTTGTTGTGGAGTTGGTCGACCATGGAAAATTAAGATTTTTGCATTAACTGGTTCATTGGCTTCTTTAAAATAGCACATTGGGAATTTTTGTAAACAGTTGCGTTTGAAACTTACGCACCAAGAAGAATCCCAGTATTGTAGAATTCCTTTTTTGCTCATTTCGTAAGACAAGAAAGCTTGTTCATTCTTGTATGTGTCACGAATATTTGTACCATATTCATAGAAGTGTTCAATAATATCAGAGTGTTTGTTTACTTCAAATCTAAATACAGAAGAATTTCCGATGATATCTTTAGGAAAATCCCAGTCTTTGATGATTCTGAATTCACCATCAGCTTCGAATAAACAGTCTATGTTGCTACGGATAATGATATCTAAGTCTAAGAATAAAACTTGTCCTTGTATATCATTCATTTGAGAGAAAATCCCCAATTTTTTCCAACCTTTTTCGGTTAGACCATCATCTTTAATTGTAGGTAAAGGTTTTATTTCAATGTTAGGATTAACCCCTTCTCCGTTATCTGTAAAACAAATAAATCTGTGAGGAAGTGTCAAGTTCTTCTCAACCATAGAGTATAATCTATTAACGTATTCTGGACCGAATTTGGTGCCCCATTTCATACATACAACGTTTCTGGTAATGTTTTCTGTCATATAAAACCCCTCTTTTGACTGTTAATTATGTTGCAAGTTTAACACGCTGAAATAATTTAATAAAGTAATTGTAATGAATTGTTACCATTAAATTTGACACTGACTGGATTTTAAAATAACATGAAAATCAAGAAGGGGTGTAAAATGCACGAATACGTATTCAAAATGAAAAAGGGCGAAGTAGAGATTGAACTTAAATCGGATGATTTAGGCTTTATTGAAAGCCAATTGAATAAATGGAGAGAAGAACTATTACAACCGGAAGGAAATTCTAACTAGTTATGGCAAAATATTCTTTTACTGTACGCAAAAGAGATTGTGAAATTTGTTTGACAACAGATGATAAGGATGCTGTAGAACAACAATTAGCGATATGGATTCTTGCTTTGTCAAGAAAACCATTATCAAAGATTGTTGAGGAAGTAAAAGAACAAGAAGAAATCTTGAATCAGCCAGCTGTTCCAGAAATCGTGGAAGAAACTCCGTATATTCCAGAACCTCAAAAGGAAGATGTTGTTGTACCTCAACCAGAGGTGAAAGTTTTTGAACCTGAAAGGATTGAAGCTGAGGTTGTGGAGCCTGATTCTGACGTGAAAACAAAAGAATATGTAGAAGGTTTTATTAACACAATTCCTGCGGAAGAAGCTGTTACCACAATCAATAGTATTACACCTCCGCCATTAAAAACAGATGTGGCTGTAACTTTGAATGCTCTTTTTAACGCCGAAGCTCCTACATCTGCTGATTTTGAATCAATACTGGAAAGGTCTGTAGATAATATCAAACCTGACACATCTAGTGTTGTAAAAAAAGATGAAAACTTTTGTAAGCTTGTAAAAGCAAATAATATTACTGATAGATTGGAACTCCTTTTATTTACTGCTGATTATTTCTGCAAATATGATGCAAGATTCGTATTCTCACTAAAACAAATAAATGGGAAGCTAATGAACAATCTTGCTGTAATTGTAGACCATGGAATTTTAAAGATTGCTCTTGATAACAATTATCTTGAAAGAGAAGGTGAGAGCGAATATAGATTAACTGAATATGGTAGAAGTGAAATCTATTCTAAAATGGGTATTTGGTCTTAGATTAGTCTTTGTGTAGAAAAGTTTTTTTGTTATACTTTATGTATGGCAAGAATAGAAGGTGTTTACCAAAGATATTTAAAAACTATCCCAAAAGAAAAGATAACAACATTGTCTCCTAAAGCATCGCAAGAAATTCAGGAGGCTATTGGTGATGTGTTTAGTAAAAAACTTGAGGTTGCACACCAAAAGCAAAGACGTTCTTGGTATTTAATGAGAGAACATTTTCTTAATGTATTAGAAAAGGTAAGATAATGTTAATTTCTCCTATCGTTGTTTTTAAGTTAAATAGCTATCCATTGACAAATCTAACTAAAATGAATAGAGAACCTAAACCTTTTCAAATTGGGGTTGATACGGTTTGTTTTGGAAATAAACCTCAGCATATTAAAAAAGTTGGAAAGAATCTTCCTGCTTATCAGAAAAGTTTGGAGGAGCTGTTGTCGAGCCCTCATGTAGAAAGTGCTTTGGAAAATATATCAAAACAAACAGTAATTTTGAAAGATGCTTTACTCGAACGGTTTAAGTCAGGAGAGCTCAGTATTGTTCGGAATGTTTTAGGTGGGGCTTGTTTAGTAGAAGCTGTAGAAACGGATAAGCGTAACAGTATAAAAAAGTATAAAGAAAATCCTTCTGCTAGTGGGGGTTATCTTCCTTATACATATCATTTAGCGGCTTTGAAAGGTTTGTCTTTGCAAGAAGTTGCAAAGCTTCGAAAAGAGTGCCCTGAGGGGAAGAGCTTTGTTGAAATGCTAAGAGAAATCCCAGATTTGCCTGAGGAGTCTACTCGTGATTCGAACGGAGTCCCTATTGTCTATGATAATATTATTGATTATTTAGAACAGGTTGATAGTAATGTTGTGGCAAAGCCTCATGAGTTAGAAAAATTAAAACAGTGCAAGCTTAGCTTGTTGGGTGAAAAAATTAGATTGCAGGCTGCTAATTCTAAAGATGTTACAAAAAATAGAGACGCTTTGAAGGAAGATATTCAACAAGTATTGCTAGGTGGGGCTGGGAAAGATTGTGAGATTACCGTGGGTTTGTCTGATGAAGCTATGTTGGAAGCTTTGGCGGAGTATGTGGAAAAACGTGGCAATTCTTTGTTTTTAAATGAAGAGGCGGATCCAATTTTGTATATGGGTTTGATTGATATCATAGAAAAAGGGGAGCTTTCAGAGGAATCGGAAAAGGTTGCAATTTATAATCTAGTAGATATGAAAAAACGCCTTGGATTAAATTTTGAATTTGTTGCTGGCTGGGCGGGTGCAAAGGCTTTTTATTCCAAATTTTTGAAATACTTTAGTGATGAACAAGCTTATGAGTTTCTGAAATATCAAGAAAAGCCCGAGGTTAATACCAAGCTCCAAACTATTTCATACAATTCAGCGATTAAAGTTTTGAATAAATACTTGTCTGAAGAAGAAAAAGTTTATGAAGATTTGACGTCTGATGAGCTAAAATTGGCTTATAGAAAATTAATGTTAAGATATCATCCTGACATTAATTCTGATATGGGGGCAAGGGATATTTTTAATGAGATTAATCAAGCGTATGAAAAGTTGAAAGGGGATATGTAAATGCAAGTAAAACCACTTTCTTTTAGTCAAAACTTTGCTTCATTATTTCGCTTTTCTTCTTACATTGATTGTAATGGTCGTTACAGACAAACGCAGAATACAACAGGTAAGCGAGATGACTTAGATTATGATGAGTGTGCTAGGTTGATAAAGCAACGCTTTTCTAAGTTTGATAAGATTAATATCATGCCGATGAATGGCTCGGATGGTACAGAATCGTATTTGTTGGCACATTCATTGTTAAAAGTTTTTGGAGAGAAGAAGGCTAGGGAAAAGATTTTCCCAATAACTGTTACGGATGTTGATCCATTTATCATTAATAAGTTTGGGAAAAAAGGAATTGTTGCTTTAAATCCAGAAGAAGTAAACGCTTTTGGGGATAAGTTTGATAAATACTTTGAGGAAATTTCAATGGACGAATTGCCAAAGATAGATAATGGTTACTCTTTGAGAGCAAAAGCTTTCAAATTAACGCCGTTCTTTAAGAGCTTGTTTGACTTTAAGGTTCAAGATTTTCAAAAACGTGTAGAGAAGCTTCAAGATACGGGGAATTCGGTTATTCTTATTCGGAATTGTTTGGCGCAGGCTTTTGGGTATATTGAATCAATGCTTTTGGCGACGAAGATTGAAGAAAAATTAAAAGGTGCGAGCTTGTTTATAATTGGTCAATATGACAGAGACTGTATGCGGAATTTTGTTCCTGATATGGAGTGTTTCTGTAATTTTAAAGAGGTTGGGAAGAATATTTTTAGCAAACAAAGAAATAAGCCTGTTAATTTTATAAAGAATTTGCTATACCGATACTTTTAATTGTCATAGGTAGGATGTGGTAATTTTTTAATTTGCCATATTGATTTCCTTTAATAAAAATTCAAAAAATCCTATATGTATATGATGTGCATGCCATTGTTATAATGTAAACTTCATACTGTAGTGTATTCTACACTTGGTGATGAGGTAAAATTGAAAAAATTTAAATTCCGTTTGGATGTTGTTCTAAACATGCGACAACGTGAGCTAGAAAAAAAACAACAAGAAATGGCAGAAGTTTTAAAGGTTGTTGAAGAGCAACGAGCTAAATTAGAGGCTATACATACTGCACAAAAACAAACGGAAGCAAATTTAGAAAAATTAATCTCTGCTGAGGAAATAGATATCACTATGATTAACGGGCATAGAAACTATGTTTTGAAACTCGTTAATGATGGCAAGAACCAAGAAAATGTTATCCACAGAGCTGAGCAATTGTTGGAGTTGAAGAAAAAAGAGGTTCAAGAAGCGTACAAAAAGGTAAAAACTCTTGAAAAACTTAAAGAAAACCAAGAAAAACAATATATGTTTGAAATAGATCAAATGCTAGCAAAAGAGATAGATGACATAGCGGTTACCAGATATAGAGCAGGTTAAAAGTGGTTAAAGAACTTTCAATGGACAATTCAATATTTGCAATCGGGGCAAAGGATACTGAAATTAGAGTATCTGATGAGGCATTGTCTTCTGCTGCAGATTTTGAAAATGCTTTTGAGACTGCTAAAAATAACACCAACTACACTGATAAAAAAGATTTAAGACCGACAAATGAAAAAGTTGCAAACGTTGCAGAAAAATCTGTAGATAGAAGAAAGGAATCTTCTGATTCTACTAATGCCGATATCACAAAGGTAAGTAAAAAGGTAAGTAAAAAAATAACAACTAAGTCACCAAAATCTGCAATGGTAAAAGAGCAAGAGTTTAGCAAAGCTCAAAATACTGCAACTCAAAATGAGTCTGGTGTTAAAATTTCTGAGGATGCAAGCCTATTTGCTGTAAAAGAAAGCTTAAGTACTTCAGAACCTCCGGAAGAAGTGGTTGCTACTACTCCTGTTGAAACTGAAGATACTGTAAAATTACAATCCTCTGTGCAAGAAGAAGCAGTAAGCGCTGAATTGTCAGAAGCTCCTGTAGAAGATGGTGCAGATGTTGTTGAGGAAGTTACAGTAGCTCCTGCTGTGGATGCTTCAAGTGACGAGCAAGTTGTTGTATCACAGATTGCAAATGCTTTGAATGTAGTGCAAACAAAGCCAAGTGCAGAAGAAGTTGTAGAGGTGGACTCACAAACAATTAATATGCTTTCTGATTCTGTATTAAGCGTTGTTGAAGAAGATTCTTTAGAACTTGCTGTAGAAAATAAGCAGGTTGTGGATGCTGAACTTGAACAAAATGCGGAAGCTGACAGCGCCATAGAAACAAAATCTTCTTCCGTTATTTTGGATGAAAATTGGGAGCTTGTTGATGAGCAAGAGTCTAAAGAGATTTTAAATAGTTTGGATTTATCTCAAGTAGAAGATTCTTCTGTTGATTCTGTGAAGATTGAAGCTGATGTTGAAGAGTCTCTTACTGTAGAGTCTGGAGAAAAATCTGATACTATTACAGGTGCGGCTGTTAATATTGATGAAGATGTTGAATCTGCGATTGATATTGAAGAGCAAGATTTGATTACAGGTGATAAAGAAATAATACTTGATGAAAAAAGTATTTCTAGGGATGCTGAAATTGATTCTGTAGTGAATGTTAATGCTGAATCTCAAGTTGTAGAATCTACTGAATCTGAAGTAGGTAATCAAGAGTTTAAAGTTACTTCTAAAGATGGTTTTGAAGTAAAAACAGATAATGTAGAAGAACCAGTTGCTAAGCAAGAAGTTGTTTTAGAACAAGATTCTGAAGCTTCTGTTCGCCAAGAACAAAATGTTGATATCGTAGAAGAAGTAACAACAAATACCCAAAAGCTTTCAGATGCGATCGAGAAGGTTGCTACAACAACAAAACCTACTACAGCTTCAAAAGATGAAGATGAAGAAGATGATGATGGCAATGCTGCGGTAAGCGATTTGTTATTGGAGGAAGTTGATGAAGTTTCAGACTCTGCTGATGTCAAACTTGCTGTAGATGTTGAAGCTGATACTACAAATTCAGGAGTAGATTTGTTGTTGAATGCAGAGGATGATTCTGAAAAATTTGATACAAATCTTTCTCAAGCTTATTATAATGAGGATTTAGATTTATATATTGATAATTGTATAAAACTTGCATTTGTAGATACAAGTTCTCAAGCTCAATCAGAAGAAATTGATGTTGTTTCTGCATTAGAAACAAAGTTTGAAGACTCTTTTGCTCAAGAAGATGATGTAGATTTTGAAATGCAAGATGTTGATTTAGATGAGTATGAAAACGTTTCTTCTTTGGAAGAGGTTGTTGATGTTCAAGAGGTTGAAACTTTAGGGTTAAGATTAAAGGATAGTTCATATTCTGCTACAAGTTCTGATAAGGCAGTTTCCTCAGTTACACCATCTTCAACAACAGAGCAATTAATTAGATATTCAATCGAAGGTGAATCTAGTTTAAATTCTACAACTCAATTTGAGTTCTCAAAATTTGCACCAGAAGCTGTAAAAGCTCCTCAGCAAGAAATTTCAGGAAAAGAAATCTTGTCGCAATTGAGTGAAAAGCTTTCTACATTCTCATTCAAGGCTGGTTCAAAATTGACAATGCAATTGAATCCAGAAAACTTAGGTAAGATTGAATTGACTTTAAGAAATACTGCAGAAGGTATCATTGCAGAAATGACTGCAAGCTCAGATGATGCTGCTGATATGTTGAAAAAGAATTTAGATGATTTAAAAGAAACTCTACAGAAATACGGAGTCCGTTTTGATAACGTTTCAGTGAAGACAACGGCGGCTCAACAAAGTGCGCAAAACCAAGACTATACTCAACAAGAAGGTGGTCAAAAGCAACAGCACGAACAAAAAAGGGATAGTGAAAGACAAGACAAAAAACAGTTTGACGAAATGATGAATTCATTCACAGAAGAAGATAAGGAGTAGGAGAAGGTTATGACAAGTTCAATATCAGGTGATATCACAGGATTAAAGAATAATACAGCATATAATAATTCATTGAATTCAGCGGCTGCAAAAGGCGGTATTGAGACTGATTATACAATGTTTTTGCAATTAATGTTGACTCAATTGGAAAACCAAGACCCAACTGAGCCAATGGAAAATACAGAGTGGTTAGCACAGCTTGCACAATATTCTACATTAGAACAAATGACAGCGATGAATGAGAATATGGAAAATATCTCAACTAACTTGAATGATATGAGTGCTAGTGTTGGTACTAACGCAGTGATTTCTCAAACACTTTCTTTAGTTGGTAAGGATGTAACTGTTCTTACTGATAAGGGTGAGGTAACAGGAAGTGTTGAAGAAGCGAAGTTTGATGGTGGTGTTGGTTATGTAAAAGTTGGCGATCAATATTATTCAATTGCTAACATAACTTCAATCAGAGAACCTCAAACACAAGCAGATGCGTCTGCAAACATAATATAAAATAAAACCAGACTAAAAATTAAATAAAAACGAGCAGAATCAGAGGAGGAAAGATGACACAAGCTCTTTACACATCTTGTACAGGTTTAAAAGCCGGTACAAACCAAATCAACGTTGTATCTAACAACGTTGCGAATATGAACACTACAGCATACAAAGCTAGTCGTGTTAATTTTGAAACCTTATTCTACAGTGATTTATCTCCTAGTTCTACTGCCAGTGTAACTTCTGGGGGTGTTAACGCAAGACAAGTAGGTCACGGGGTTCAAATTGGTGGTATTACAAAGAACCTAACTCAAGGTACTTACAAAGAAACAGGTCGTGTTCAAGATATGATGATTGACGGTAATGGCTATTTCGTTGTAGGTGACGCAGAAGGTCGTCCATATTTAACAAGAGATGGTTCTTTTACATTGGACTCAAATGGTGATATGGTAACTGCTACTGGTATGTACGTTATGGGTGCTGAGAGTGTATATTCTACGACAGCATCTGATACAAGAATTCACCTTCCGACCTTATTGAATATGAAGATACAAGGTTCAACTGCTGCTGAATATGGCGAAACTCTTGTTTCTGAAATGAACGATGCGTCTTTGACGTCAGGTTCTTTTGGTGTGATTGTTAATGGTAACGATGGTACTGTAAACGAATATGTAGTAACTTTTACTCAAGACCAAGTTAATACAATGGATATAAATACTTTGGTTGCTGAGATAAATAAACAGTTGGGTACCCCTCAAGCGGATGGTACGGTTACTCCAAACAGCTATGTAACAGCAACAGTAAAAGACGGTTATATTTCTTTTGAACCGAATGATGCAGATACCGCAGTTGAATTTGTAACTCCAGAAAAGGGTGGTACAAACTTTGTTGAAGAGTTTGGTTTATCAGCTCTAAATAAAAATGATGCAGGTAACTACGATTCAAAAATTACTAACTGGACATCTATTATTGAACCAGTAGGCTCTTATAAAGATGCTTTGACTCTTGAAGACTGGAGTGTAAACAACAACGGTATTATCCAAGCAACTTACTCGGATGGTTCTAAATTGAGTGTGACTGTTGATGAAAATAATGAAGTTCAATGGAAGATTACAACAAGTGACTTTATTAATATCACGGGTGACGATGTACACATGAATGAAACAGTTCTTGATAAAGCAAATTTAATGCTTGAAATGTGTATAGTAGTTAACGAAACAGGTTTGGAATCTCGTTCAAACAACCTTTGGGAAATCGGTGTAAACGCAGGTACTCCATATTTCGGTATGGCAGGTTATGCAGCTTACGGTACAATTCAGTCAGGTGGTTTGGAAGCTTCTAACGTTGAACTTGCAAACGAACTTTCTGAAATGATATTGGCGCAAAGACTTGTACAAGCTAACTCTCGTGTATTCTCAACAGCCGATAGTACACTAGAAACTCTTGTATATCTAGGTCAATAATAAATTGATGTAAAGGGCATGCCCTTTTGTTAATAAATTCATGTCAAGTATGTTACAAAAGGGCTCAACTTTACAAAACTTAATAAAACAAAACATGTCGAAATGCATGTGAATCATGGGTTTCAGCATGTTGGGTAAAAGAGGCAAAAATATTTACAATAATATATTTGTCTACCCATGAAAGTTGAGATATAATTGAAATATGGTAGGGGACAGGGATGAGAAACACAGTCGCAGACAATCTTCTACTTATCAAAGAAAAAATCGCACCTTATAAACCAAATATTATTGCAGTAACAAAATACTACGATAAATCGGCAATAGAACAAGCTTTTGGATGTGGGTTATGTGACTTTGCAGAATCAAGAGTGATTGATGGGATATCGAAGATTGATTTATTGTGTAAAGAGTGTAGAGAGCATTCGGTGTTCCATTTTATAGGACACGTACAAAGTAACAAAGCTCGTCGGATTGTTAAGTATTTTGATTATATTCATTCTGTGGATTCGTTGCATATAGCTGAAGTTATTTCAGAGTATGCGCAAGAAGAGGGAAAGGTTCAGAAAGTTTTATTGCAACTGAACAATGCCGGAGAGGAATCTAAGTTTGGATATAGTAAAGCGGAGTTGTTGAGGGATTTTGAACAGATACTTGAACTAAAAGGGATAAAGGTTGAAGGGATAATGAATATGGCACCACTTGCTGCAAGTGATAATGAGCTTGAAATGCTGTTTGAAGATGTTCGTTGTTTTAAACAGCAGCTAGAAGAGAAGTTTGGGTATAAGATGAACGAACTTTCAATGGGGATGAGTAACGATTATCATATTGCCGTTAAACATGGGGCAACAATGATAAGAATAGGTAGAAAATTATTTAGTTAAAATTGGAGGAAAATAGATAATGGCATTATCAGAAGGCTTGAACAGCATAATCAGTTTCATAAAGAAAGGTTTTGAAGGAAGAGATGATGATCCGTTTATGGATTTTGAAGAAGAATATACAGAAGAATACGCTGCAGACGGTAATGCTGCTTTAGATGTTATGTATAGCCCAAAATCTGAAAGCCGTTGGGAAAGAAAAGAAGAAAGCAAAGTAGTTTCTCATCCAAACTATAGAAGTGGCGAAGTTACTATTATGGAACCACGTTCTTTCGGCGAAGCTGTTCAAATTGTTAAAAAGCTAAAAGATAAAAATACTGTTGTTTTGAATCTTCACTTATTAGATAAAGAACAATCACAAAGAACAATCGACTTCGTTTGTGGTGCTGCTCACGCTTTGAATGGTACTCCTCAAAAAGTTGGCGATATGGTTTTTGTATTTACTCCTTCTAACGTTGCTTTATCTGTTGAATCAGCTATGGTTCAAAACAAGTTTAGTGAATCATTGTGGAACAAACCACTTTAATTCATATTTTGGAGAAGAGAGATTTTAAATTCTTAATATATTGATTTGTGATAGTTGGATTTTCAGGGTGCATTTGCACCCTTTTTATTATCTAAAAATAAATTTAAGCAATAAAAAAGCCGTCTGTGAGGAACGGCAATAACTCTCGTCGTGATAAAGGAGTGGAGGAGAAATAAAGAAAAGAGATTGATACTATTAATATTCCACATGTATACTCTTTATAACATGCGTATTTACAAATGTTTACAAATAGTCTCAAAAAAGCAATTATTTTGACTTGCGTTACTTTATATATTTAAGGATATTAACAGGCGAGAAATAATGGCACCAATTACACAAAAAACAATTACACAAGTTGAAGATAGAGGTAAATATTCTACACCTCTACAACCTAAAACTGTTGATTTTTCAAAACTTTGTATTGGCGATTATATGTTAAGCGATAGAAAATCTGAGAAAGAAGATTTTTTGCGTCAACGATTAGACAAGGTTCAAGAACATAATGAACCTATTAAAGAAGAAATAGAACTTTGTAAACAAGAGATAAAGCAGGGTCATCGAGAATTAAGCGCTTTAAAACGTTTATTTAAAAAATCAGATGACTGTACTGAAAAAGCAACTTTGAAAGAACAGATATCTGACGCAAATGCTGATTTGTGGAGATTGATTCGTTCTAATTGTCATCGTGCATGGTCTTTAATGCGTGTGTAGTATTACCCAATTGGGTGATAGTTTTAGAGCATTATACGGCAGTATGATGTTATTATGGGTAGTGAATTTGAATCTTTGAGCCGTACTGAATTAATAGAACTTGTCAGTCGTAGTAAGAAAGAAACTATAAAGTATGTCAATAAGTATCTGGAGGAAGAAGAAAAGCGTGATATTTTACGTTTCTTGCTTCTTAATATTTCCCATGAGTTCAAAACCCCATTAAACTCAATTATTGGGTTTTCTGATATTTTAAAAATGAGGTGTGATAATTCAGATGATTATCGTTGTTTAGATAATATTTCTCATTCTTCAAAGCATTTGTTGGCACTTATTCAAGATTTGTTAGATGTGACTCGCTCCCAGTATAAACCGTTAGAGTTGGTTAAAAAAGCTGTAAATACCAGAGATATTATATTGAATATAATAAGAAGTTTTCATTCTACTAATATTGATTATACGCTTTGTGATATAGTGCTGAATGTTGATGAAACTCGTTTTAGGCAGGTTGTATATAATCTTATAAGTAACGCTGTGAAATTTACGCCATTGGATTTGCCTATAAAGATTTTTACTTATTTTGATGAAGGATTTGTATTTGAAATATCTGATTCAGGTGAAGGTATTAGGGATGAAGATAAGGAGTTGATTTTTGACTTTTTTGCACAGGCGAGTGAGGATATTACTAAACGTCAGATTGGTTGTGGAGTTGGTTTGGCGCTTTGTAAATCTATAATTGAGGCTCATAATGGGTATATACAAGTAGAGTCTAAAAAAGGACAAGGTAGTACATTTCGTTTTTTTATACCACTAGCCGGTTAGCTATATCTAATATTGCAAAGACTAGATTATAGGGTATAATCTAGTTATTAATATTAAGAGATAGTTAGGTGTATTATTATGACAAAATTACAAAAACAGTGGATTATTTTTGTTCTTGCATTAATAGGTTTAGGTCTAAGTATTGAATTGGCTGTGGTATATTTTAATGCAAATATGAGTAAAACTGCTTTGCCAAGTGTATGTGCAATTAATGATTTTGTAGACTGTGATGCTGTTGCAAGGTCATATCATTCACAGTTTGCGGGAATTCCGTTTGCTTGGTGGGGGATAGCTCTTTATTTATTTATCATATTGATGACTTTTGTTGATAAATTAAATGCAAAATTTAAAACTCCGCTGCAAGTGTTTAAGAATTCTTTGCAATACTTATCGGCTCTTGGATTAATTTCTTTTTGTATTTCTATGACATTAGCTTGTGTGAGCATATTTGAAATTAAAAAAGTTTGTATATTTTGTATGATAACTTATTTCATTAATCTAGCGATTTCTCTTGTTGCTACTGATTTTAAAGCTGGTGGTTATATAGAAAGTTTCAAGACTTCATTCAGAGATTTTGTTGATGGTGTAAAGGAATTTAAAATCTTATTTACTGTTGTAATGATGTTAGCGGTAGGTTTCTTGACCTATTCTACCGTATCCTTTCAGTTTGTTCCTCATTTAAAATTCCATCGTTCAGTTCTTAAATATATAAAGTCAAAGACTAATAAATATGCTATAGAAGGTAATACATTAGGTGCTAAGGATGGTAAAGTTAAACTAGAATTGATAACTGATTATGTTTGCCCTATGTGCAGAATTAATAACATGGTTGTTCATGATGTGATTAGAAACTATGAAGATGTTGAGGTAATACACCTTAATTATCCATTGGATAGAGAATGTCATGCAGGGCTTGCGTATCAAATCCACCCTGGGGCTTGTATGCTTTCAAGAATTGCTATTGCTGCAAAAAAACAAGGACATTATTGGGATACCGCATCAAAACTTTATGATATGAAATCTATAAAAACAAAAGAACTTTTCGAGATGGCAAAATCTGCAGGAATGGATTATAAAAAGTTATGGTATGATGCACTTTCTCCTGAAGTGGATAAGATTCTTCTTGATGACATAGCATATTGTAATTCAAAGGGCATAAATGCTACTCCTTCGATGATAATCAACGGTAAGAAGTATGCTGGTCTAAAGAATTACGAAGATTTGTCTAAGATATTGGATGAACATGGTGCTACAAAACGTAAAAAATAAGAATGATATTTTATTGCACGCTTGTTGTGGCATTTGTGCAGGATATCCAATAGAAAAATTATTAGCAGAGGGGGCAACTCCTCTAGCGTTTTTTTCTAATGATAATATTGATACTGAAGAAGAATACAAACGCAGGGCGGAAGCTTTTATAAAAGTTTGTGAACATTTTTGTATTGATTACATAATAGATGACTATGAGCCTCAAATTTATTTAACAGTTGTTCGTGGTCTTGAGAATGAGCCGGAACGTGGAAAACGTTGTAATAAGTGTATTGAATTAAGACTCGAAAAATCGGCAAAATGTGCAAAAGAACTTGGCATAAAACGCTTTACTTCAACCTTGGTTGTTAGTCCTCATAAGAATTTTAAAATGGTCACAGATATAGGGAATAATTTAGCTATGGAATATGCTCTAGAGTATATTTCTATCGATTTTAAAAAGCAAGACGGTTTTTTGAAGACTAATGCAATTGCTAAGGGATTGGGGTTGTATAGACAAAATTATTGTGGATGTAAATTTGCAAAAGCTCATTTGAAAGAGGTGTAATATGGAATGTAGACGAGAAGAAAATAAAATAGGTTGTACTTGTTCTTATATTGGTTGCTCAAGAAGAGGTATGTGTTGTGAGTGTGTTCAACATCATAGGGATAGGGGAGAGATTCCCGGATGCTTTTTCCCTGCAGGTGCTGAAAGGTCTTACGATAGAAGTATAGAAAATTTCATATCGGCTTATAGTAAAAAAATGTAGTGATGGTATAATGGTTTTATATTAAAGGAGAAAATTATGAAGGGTATTGTATTAGCGGCAGGAGCAGGAACAAGACTTTATCCGGCATCTCAGCCGATATCAAAGATTTTATTACCAATATATGATAAACCAATGATTTATTATCCGTTGTCTACATTGATTCTTGCAGGCATTAGAGAGATTCTTATTATAACTAATGAGAAAGATTATGATAATTTTTATAAGTTGTTGGGTGATGGCTCTCAGTTTGGTATTAGATTAGAGTATCGTATTCAGTATGTTCAACGTGGTATTGCTGATGCATTTATTATTGCAGAAGACTTTATTGGAGATGATGATGTCGCTTTAATATTGGGGGATAATATTTTCCATGGTCACGGATTCTCAACAATAATGAGTGAAGCTATCAAGAATAAGACAGGGGCGACAGTATTTGGTTATACGGTTAAAGACCCTGAAAGATTTGGTGTTGTAGAGTTTGATTCAAATAAAAACGTATTATCTATTGAAGAAAAACCTGCTCATCCTCGTTCAAATTATGCAGTAACAGGCTTGTATTTTTATGATAATAAAGTTTGTGAATTGGCTAAAACACTTAAGCCAAGCGCAAGAGGTGAGCTAGAAATTACAGATTTGAATAAAAAATATTTAGAATTAAAAGAATTGAAAGTTGAAATCCTTGGTCGAGGATTTGCGTGGTTAGATACTGGAACTCATGATTCTATGTTGCAAGCAAGTAACTTTGTTCAATCAATGGAATTGAACAAAGGAGTGAAGATAGCTTGCTTAGAAGAAATCGCACTAAATCAAGGCTTTATAACCGCAGAAGAGTTATCCAAGCAAATTTCAAAATACGGAAACAATGACTACTACAATTATGTCCGTAACATCATAAACTCACAACATCAGTTATGTGTTAACTAACAAGTGTAAATGTAGTTTTCCCGTTTCTTTCTTCGTCATCAGCTCTCATAGCAGCGCCGGTGTTAAAGCCGTGGATAAAGATGCTTCTCATTTCTGCACCAGCTTCTCCGGTGAAAATTGATTCGTTGTCTTTTAGCCATTGGTCGAAATCATCCCAAGCGCCAAAAGCCATTTCTCCCACGATGCCTTTCACTAAATTAGCAGTATGAGGTCCAAGTGTCAGCGAGCCGAAAGGATTTGCTTTTTCGTATTTTACTTGCTCTTGAACAACTTGGGTTTCACGCAGGGTAGCGTTCTGCTCAGCGTCTTGATAACGCCTAGCAGGATCATATCCGCCTCCGAATGCCGCCTGATTATAGTAGCTATTTGATAGTGATTCTGACATAAACCCTGTTCCTATTATTACATTAATAATATCGGCAGATTTTTCCAAAACTTTAACATTCTAAATAATAATTTTACAAAAGTTTACAAAGTTCAATGTTAAATCTCATGTTGCTTTTTTATTAATCTTCATTAAATCTACACTAAACGTATGATTTTTCCTAAAACTATTCAAACTTTAGTCGGAAATGTCGATTAGGTTGATAAGTAGGATTATAGAAAGAGGTAATTATGTTTCAGGGATTTTATCCAAGATATGACTTAGAGGCTAGAATTCAGCATTCAAAGCTAGATTCAGGGATTTGGAATATTCCGTCAGCGAGGATGAGTAGGGTAGAAGACCATGAAGGACAGGACTTCAAAAGTGTAATGTCAGGGTTGGTTGAGAATTTTAATCAAACCCTTGAAGCACCAGATAATTTGCTGCGTGACGCTATGATGGGGAGCGAAAACGTAGATATACACGACGTTATGACCGCAATCAATAAAGCAGAACTCTCTGTTAATATGGTTACAACAATGACAACAAAGGTCATATCAGCGTATGATAAAATTATGCAGATTACGATATAGAATATAATTAGAAAGACTTTGGTAGGTTGATATGGATTTTAACAAATTAATGGAAAACAAAACATTGTTAGGTGCTATAGTAGGTGGCATCGTAATTGTGTTGTTAGCTATTATTTTGACAGTGGCTATTACTAAGAGTGGTTCTACTGATAGCAAATCAAATGCGGTTGATGTTAGTAGCGAACCATTAAAAGAAGATGTTGAATTATTAACAACTGATAATTTGGGAAAAGCTTTAGAAATCCAATCATTACTTGCTCGTCATAATATTGTAGCAAGCCGTAAAGTTGATGGTACAAAATCTGTTCTTTATTTAAAGAAAGGTGATTGTACTCCTGGGATGAAAAAGTGTACAACCGAAAAAAGAGAACAAGCTATTATGGCAATTGTTGAAAGCGGTTTGTACGATCAAAATGTTGGTTTAGAAATTTTCGACAAAGGTGATTTTACTTCTACAAAAGAAGATAAAAAAATAAGACTTACTCGTGCTATGAACGGAGAGTTGGCAAGATTAATTAAGAGAATTGATGGAATTAGTAATGCATCTGTATTCATTTCAATTCCTGAGCAATCAATGTTTTCTTCAATGCAAAAGCCAATTACAGCAACTGTGCAGTTGACTGTTGATATTGGTAGAAAGCTAGATACAAGAGTTATTAAAGCTGTTACAAACCTTTTATTAGGTAGTGTATCAGGTTTGAAAGCTGAAAATATTTCTATTACAGATACTAACGGTCACGTTTATTCAAGCATTATAAATGCAGAAGCTGAAATGCTTGAAAGAATGGAACAAAATGATAAATATATGCAAGAGAAAGTTATGGCACAGTTAAACAGACTTGTTGGAAGTGGCAAGTATGTGGCTACTGTAAGTACTTTCTTAAAGCAAGCTCCAGTAGAAAAGTTTACTATTGATTATGATCCAAATAGAAAAACTGCTGTAAATCAACAAGTATTTTCAGAAGGTTTGGGGGATCAAACTCAGGATGTGAATAGAAATTCTAACGCTGTTAGTGTATATCTTCCAAACGGTTTACCAGCAGGTAGCTCTGATTCTTCTCAAAATAGAAGTTATTCAAGAACTGCGTCTGAAACTCAGTACGGCGTTACCAAGAGCCAGATTAACGAATATATGTCTCCAGGGATGTTAGAAGAAATTTCAATCGCAGTTACTTTAGAAAAAGATGCGTTACCTGCAGATTTAACATTACAAGAATTAAAATCTTTAATTGCAGCAGCTGCAAGTCCAAAAGCTGATCCAAATAATGTAACTATTGCATTTGCAGAGTCATTGGATCCATTCTTGACTGCTGACAAGGGTAACAAGGCTCCAATCGAACCTAAGACAGGTAATCCTTGGTGGTTAGCGATAGCATTGATTGCATTTGGCTTGTTTGTTGGTCACAGAATGATTTCAAGCAGATTAACAGCAGCAAGATATGAACAAGAAAATGCTATGAATGAATTGAGAGCAAAAGATTCTCAACAAGATAAGCAATTGAAAGATGTTAGTATGCAAGCTGCAGAATTGATTGAAAGACAGTCACAACTTGCACAAGGCTTGATAGAACAACAAAACCGTTCTTATAATGCGTATACTACACCTCCAGCATTAGTAGAAGCTCTAAGAGAATTGAGAAAAGAGTTTGATGATGTTGATGAGTATGAAGCAGGTGAAAAAATACGTAGCTGGATAGAACAAGGATAGGAAAATAAGGGACTAATTATATTAAATGGCAATAGAAGGGTTTGATTATCAACAATTTGCGGATGAGATGGCGCAACAGGCGAAAGAGCTTGTTCCGCCTGAACTTAATGATATGCAAAAAGAGTATATTGTTAAGACTATTGCAAATTTTACCCGTATGGCTGGTGAAGCGCTTTATAATGATACAAGCCTTAATTTTAATGCTGACCAAGCAATTTTGGTATCTCAAATTATTGCTGAATGGTCTTTCCACAAGTCTATTGACTTAATCCATTCAAGGTTATTGCCTGAACATTGGGATGGTATTATGCAGAAGATTGCATTTACCATTTTTGAAGTTGCAAAACAAGCATTGGTACGTGGAATTCCACAAGACCAAATGTTACAAGCAATTGAACATCATGTTAATAAGGCTTACGTTGCTGGGTTGGAAGCTTTAGAGAAGAAAAATATCATCACTGCAGAGATGCGTGAATATGCATCAAAACAGTCAAATATAGATGATATGGCGAAGAAAGTCCAAGAAGAAGAGATTGCAGCTCAACAGGCTCAAGCGCAACAGCAATCTCAGCCACAAGCAGCTCATCCTGTTCCGCAGCAAGCGGGCAATGCTCCCGTTAAAGCAACAGATAAAGCTATGAAGTTGCTTTCAGTTGCTTTGTTAATGAAAGTACTTTCTCAAGACAAGGTTGTTACAATATTAAATAAATTCTCTGAAGAGGATTCACAGTTAATAACTCAATATATGCAGGCGCCTGATTTAGAAGCTCAGTTAGATGCTGAGACAGCGTGTCAGTGCTTGAAAGAGATAAGAGAGTATTTGCCAAAGAAGCCGAAATTGTCAGAAGATACAATTATAAGATATATGCAACGTACTTTTGATAGGACTTCTAGAGATAATATTGAAAAATTAATTAAGCATGAACGTCCGTTTGTAAAACGCTTTATATCAGCAGCTTATGAAGAAGATTATTACAATATTCCTTTAAGAGTTGCGGGAGTTATTGCACAATACGTTCAGGATAGTATATAATACTAAGTATGTTAATCAAGAAAAATTCTCAGCGTATAAAATCACAACCTGCGGAGAAACAAAGGGAGGATGTAAAAGAAACTACGACGGCAACTGAACAACCAGTTGCGGCGGAGTCTGTTGCTCCTGCTGAGCCAGCAACGCAGGAAGAGGATTTAGCTGAGAAAATTTTTGATATTGATAACTTGGATTTTTCTCAAAGAGTTGAGCGTAGAAGTGGTACAAGACGTCGTGGTTATAGACGTATTGATGACAGAAAGCTTGTTTCTCGAGCAAAAGATGAAGCGGATAGTATTAAACGTACTGCTTTTGAGGAAGGTTATAAAGCTGGTATTGAGAAAGCAAATGAGGACATTGGGTTCTTCCGTGAACAGTTAAAAACTTTTTTAACTGCGCCTAAGGAAGTTTTTGAATATATTGCTCCTGATATTTTAGAAATTAGTGTTGATATCGCTAAAAAAATTATTAAAAAAGAAGTATCAAGTGATCCTCAGGTAGTTATGAATATTATTCTTGATATTCTAAAAACAGTTTCTAAATCAGAACCAAAGATTTTGATAAAAGTGAATCCTGCGGAGGTTCAGTTTGTAAAAGATAATATGCCTAATGCACTGTATGAATTGGGTGTTGAGACGAAAGTTAGTGTCGTGGGAGATGAAAGTCTTCAGGCTGGCGGGTGTAAGTTTGAGACAAGTAACGGGATTGTTGATGCGAGTATTGATGCTCAGACAGAGATAATTAAGAAAGCATTGAGAGGAATATAGGATGGCTGCAGAAGGCGGATCAAAACCAATAAGTGAAATATTCTTAGCTGGGTTCGTGTTAGCCCTTATCTTGATATTGCTTATCGAGATGCCAGATTGGGTTATTAACTTTTCAATTTCTCTTAATATTACTCTTGGTATTGTGCTTTTGATGATATCGTTGTACGTTCAGAAACCTCTGGAATTGGCGGCATTCCCGTCTATTATTCTTATTGGTACAATGTTTCGACTTGTTCTTTCTATTGCGTCAACAAGGCTGATTTTGTCAAAAGGTGAGGCTGGTGAAGTTATTCACGCATTCGGCACCTTCGTTACAGGTGGTAATATGATTGTAGGGGGTGTAATCTTCCTTATTATCACGGTTGTTCAGTTTATGGTAATTACAAAAGGTGCGGAACGTATCGCCGAAGTTGCAGCCAGATTTGCTTTGGATGCGATGCCTGGTAAGCAGATGACTATTGACGCTGACTTTAACGCAGGTTTGATATCTCCAGAAGAAGCTGTTAAAAAACGTGAAGACTTACAAAGAGAATCTTCTTTGTTCGGTTCGATGGACGGTTCTATGAAGTTCGTAAAAGGGGATACTATTGCAGGTATTATTATTGTACTTATTAACATTATTGGTGGTTTGTGTATAGGTTGTTTGCTTAACCAAATGCCCGCTGCTGATGCTGTTTCAAAATATACAGTTTTAACAATCGGTGATGGTCTAGCATCTCAGTTGCCGTCTTTATTGATGTCAATTGCAGCTGGTATCGTGATGACTCGTGCTTCTGCGGGTAGCGCTTCTTTGGGTTCAGAATTAACAGCGCAGATTATGAGCAAACCGTACTCTTTGTTCTTTGCTTCAATTTTCTTGGCATTAATTACGTTAACTTGTCCTATAACTGGCTTGCCATTCGGTCCATTCTTGCTATTTACAATAATTCTTGCATTCGCTGGATTCTCTGTATTAGTTAATGCTGACGTTCAGGCTCAAATGGGACAATTGGAAAGCGTACGTCAGAATATGCAAGACTTGGTTAACCCAAACAAGATGTACGAACGTTTGGGTGTAGATGTTTTGAGTTTACAGGTAGGTGCAGGTTTGCTTGTAATTGCCGACCCTGACCAAGAAGGTCAATTGTTGGCTAAAATCGCTGCTCTTCGTCAAAGAGTTACAGACGAATTGGGTTATATTTTGCCAAACATAAGAATTATGGACTCATCTGCATTAGAGGCGAATGAGTATGTAATTTCTATTCGTGGGAATAATGTTGCTTCAGGCTTTGTTTATCCTGGAAAATATATGGTAATTGCTGATCAATGGGATTCTGTAATTAAATCTGTTCCAGATGATGCAATCATTGGTGTTGACCCTACATATATGACACAAGCTTACTGGATTAATAAAGAGGCGGCTCAGGCAGTTAAGAAGGTTACTGCAGTTGATGCAACCGACGTTCTTGTTACTCACTTACAGGAATGTGTACGTAAGCACGTAGACGAAGTAATGACTAAGACAGACGTACTTAAACTTATGGAACTTGTTCGTTCGCAAGACCCAACTCTTGTTAATGACCTTGTTCCTGCAATTATTTCTACAAGTGACCTTCGTAAGATTTTTGTTAACCTTATTCGTGAAAAGGTTTCTATTAAAGATATTATATTTGTGTTTGAAAGACTTTGTGATTATGCAAGATTTTCTAAGGAACCTGATATCCTTTCAGAACGTCTGCGTGCTGCTTTGGGTAGGCAAATTTGCTTATCTAATATAGATAGAGATAAAGTCCTCTATGCTCTTACGCTATCTCCTGAATGGGAAAAAATTCTTGATGATAGTTGTCAAAGAACAGAGCTTGGAACAATGTTCTTGTTGAATCCAATGCAAGTTCAAGACTTGATTGAGTCAACTGCTACTACATTGATGAACGCTCACCAAAATATTGGAATTCAGCCTGTAATTTTGTGTTCTCCAAGAATAAGACTTCCTTTGTTCCAATTGCTTGAACGTCATATTCCTACAATAGTTGTAATTTCTTATTCTGAACTTATTACAGATATTAAGGTAGAGGCTGTTGATACGATTGGGGGGTAATGAATGAAAAGACTCCTGCTTTTTCTGATTAACATTTACCAAAAAATCTCTAGGCATACTCCTCCAAGATGTAGGTTTTACCCGACTTGTAGTGAGTATATGAAACAAGCAATTATTAAATACGGAGTTGTTAAAGGTGGTTGGTTAGGTTTAAAGAGAATTTGCAGGTGCCATCCTTTAAATGAAGGTGGTTATGACCCTGTGCCATAAAATAAGGTTATAAAGCAAAAGACTCCGAGTCAAAACCTCGGAGTCACGTAGGGTTATTTATAGATTTAATAGATTTTTAATAGTAATTTGTTAGCTCTTTTGAGTGCAATAAGAGTAAATTGAGTATAAGAATGTTGCAACTGCAGCTGCTATAGCACCTTTACCAGCCCCAGCTTTAAACATACGTTTTCCAGCAGCATCCTTCATACAGCCTCCGACAAGAGCTCCGATTCCGCTACCAGCCGCAGCCCCTGCGCCAGTTATAACAGCTGTGTTAGCAATACCACCTGTTATAGAGCCCAATGTTCTATAGGCTCCTTCTTGTGCTTTGAATGATACATTTCTATCATCAACAACAGCTTTTACTTCTTCAGCTGACATTACGTGTTGACGTTTCCAAGCGGTATCAAATCCGCTTCCAAAACCTCCAGATAAACATTGGTCAATTTTGTCTTTGAAACTATGTCCGTAAACTTCCTGATATTTTCGTTCGAAAGCAGCCTTGATAGCAGCTCTTCCAGAAGGTGTTTCATCAAGTCGTTTTAAATCAACATCGTCATATACCTTTGCCATCAAAGCTACGGCGTAATCGTATTCTTTTAAGGCAGCCGCTGTATCTTTTGCTTCCAAACGTTCATTTATTTTATCACATGCAGCTTTAAAGTTTGTATCTCTTCGAACCTGATCTTCATGAGTCGTATCTTGTGCATCTTTTAATACAGTTTGATATTGCAGCTCTTTAATTTGTCCGTCATATCTCATATCACGCTGCTTGCCATTAATTACCCTTTGTCCATCTAGCATCATAGCTTGAGACTGGACCATAGCTTGAGTCATAGCAGGTGTCATACCATACATTCCATATCCCATTCCCATTGGGTTTGCATATGAAAAACTATCATAACCTAAATTGTATGGTGAAGCGTATCCTAAAGAATTAAACAAACCGTAATCATATCCCGGATTAAGAGATGATGATGGATTAAAACCTGTTGCGGTCGCTGTTTCCATATCTATAGCGTGTGGGCTATACAGTCCTGTAGCGTATGGATTCATCCAATTCTGATAAATGTTTGTTGTTCCTACGCCATCAATTGATGGAATCGCCATAACAACCTCCTACTATTAACTAACCTATTTTTAACCTTACACATATATAAAGTATTTTTATCTCTCACGATTGCTATATTTTAATGATTTTTGTAATATTTCTTAACAAACGTCTTATTTGTTACAGATTGTAAATGTTATTTTATATTGGTTGTAAACAAGTGCCAGTATGTGTTGTAGCGATTTAGATGTTCAAAAGTTTTGAATCTTTTATTAAAGTTTTTGTAAATTATGCCGTTAACAAAAATAGCTAATGAATGGTCTATAAAACTTGGAAGGAGGACATCAACAAGGATTGATGCGATAGGATTTTGCGTAATATTTATATCTACATGCTTATATAAAAGCCCCTCTCTCGTTAAGTGGATCGGGTCTTTGAGCCTACAAATTCGGAGGCTCGGTTCATTTAATTTTTTTTGAAGTTAAATATTTTTTTCAATATCGTAGTTTATTCTTTTCTGACTCAAGTGCAAAACACTTGAGCTTTTTTTATTTGTAAAACTCCTTATGTAACAATTTCTGTAATATTTCTTTATAAAAACTTTATTATTTTACCTGTTTTTAATAGTATGTTAATATGTTAGAAAAAGTATATAGATAAATAAAAGGGGAAATCGTGGATAACTTAGGACCAGATATTTTCGGAAGAAAGGAAACAGCACCAAGTGCTTTTGCTATGAATTCTTCTAGTATGCCAGAATATAACACACCTGGTATAAATCCTGCAAAGATTAAGGTTATCGGTGTCGGTGGCGGCGGGGGTAATGCTGTTAATAGAATGATTAAGAGTGGTTTGACAGGCGTTGAGTTCTGGCTTATGAATACCGATTTGCAAGTATTACAATATTCACAAGCAAAGAATAAAATCCAACTAGGAGCTACTCGTACAAAAGGTTTGGGTGCAGGCGGAGATCCTTCAGTAGGTGAAGCTGCAGCTGAAGAAGCACAACAAGAAATTACTCAAGCAATTGAAGGCGCAGATATGGTTTTCGTTACTGCAGGTATGGGTGGCGGAACTGGTACTGGTGCGGCTCCATTTGTTGCTAAAATTGCAAAAGATTTAGGTATTTTAACAATCGCTGTTGTAACAAAACCTTTCTCTTTTGAAGGTAAGAGAAGACAAAGTCAAGCTCAACAAGGTTTGGAAAAGCTAAGAGAATCTGTTGATGCTTTGATTGTTATTCCTAACGATAAATTATTAGATGTTGTTGATAGACGTGTATCTCTTCAAGAATCATTCATCGTAGTTGATGAAGTTCTTCTAAGAGGTGTTCAAGGTATTTCTGATATCATTACAATTCCAGGTCTTATCAACGTTGACTTTGCTGACGTTAGCAGCGTAATGAAGGCTTCTGGTTCAGCTCTTATGGGGATTGGTCGTGGTACAGGTGAAGGTAGAGCTGTTGAAGCAGCTAAGATTGCTATCAATTCTCAACTTCTTGAAACATCAATCAATGGTGCTTCTGGTGTAATTGTTAATATTACTGGTGGACCAGATATGACATTACACGAAGTAACAGATGCAACTAATATTATCAATGACGCAGTTCTTGATGATGCAAGAGTTATTATTGGTGCTGTAGTTGATGACAATATTCAAGGTGAAATCCAAATCACTGTTATTGCAACAGGTTTTGAATTAAAATCACAAAACACAATTGAAGAAAGAGTTGAAGGACGCTCTATAAGTGCTGCTGAATTCTTCTCTGGAGCATTCAATAACAACAGTGCTGCATCTATTCAAAACAAGATGCCACAAATGCCATCTTTCTCAGATATTCAGATTCCTGATTTCTTGAAGAAGTAAGGTGGTATAACAGAATTAAAAAGCGGATGTTTATGCATCCGCTTTTTTTATATATGTAATCTTTTTTCCGCCGTAATCTTTTGTTTGTATGATTTTAAAATTTGAAAAATCTACATCTTCGCTATGTTCAACGACTCCTATTTCGAAATTTGGTAGGAGTTCAAAGGTTTTTTCATAGATTCCACTTAAATATGGTGGATCTATATAGATAACGTCAAAATAATCGTCTTTGAAACGCTTAAGGATTTTTAGGCTGTCACCGTAGATTAGATTTGGAGTTAAATTAAGTGCGTTGTAATTGGATTTTACTAAATCTAAAACGGTTCGATTTTTTTCGATGCCTACTGCTTTTTCAAAACCTCTTGATAAAGCTTCTAACCCCATTATCCCCGAGCCAGAGTATACGTCAAGAAATGATTTTTCTTCAAAGTCTCCAAGTAATGAATATAGAGTGTTAAAAACAGCCATTCTAATTTTGGATAATGTTGGGCGTGCTAAATTTGCATCTGGCGCCTTTACTACTCTTCCGTTAAATTTTCCTCCAGTTATGTTCATGAGCCTAAATCCAATTTAGCTATTTTTATTCCAAAAACACTTTCTATATCAATGCCGTTAAGAATTGATGTAATTAATTCGTTTGGATTGAACTTATCTTCCATTCTATTTACAATACCTAAAATTTTAGCATCTGAATATTCTTCAATTAAACGTGGAATAGATGTTATTTTAGGGGAATCTGTAAACTCAGGGATGTTATTAATGATTGCACCTCTGATTTCAACTCCTTTTTCTTTTGCGAGGTTGAGAATTAACAGTGCGTTATTAATAGCTTCAGCTGATGGTGAAATTACCAAGAGCATTGGTATCTTTAAAATTTTTAATAAATCTAATGTTGTATATCCTGTTGCAATAGGGCTCATTATGCCATTTGAACCGTCTAGGATAGAGCAATCATATTTTTGAATAATGTTTTTGTATTCATGGATAATTAAATCGATATCTATCCTTTCGTGTTCTTTTTCTGCTGCAATAAGAGGTTCACAATCAGATTTAAATAAATATGTAAAATAAGTTTCTATATAAGGATCTATTGTTTTAATATAAGTTAAATCTGGAGATTGCATAAAACCATTGATTTCAATCCCTGCAGTTTGGATAGGTTTGTATACACAGGTCGAATAATCAAGACTCTGCATTGTAGCTGCAAGTCCTGCGCTTATGAATGTTTTTCCAGCTTTTGCTTCTGTAGATGCGATATATAGACTTAACATACGAAAATTGTAACATGAAGGAAAAAAATAATTAACATTCTTAGCTTTTTATGGTAGAATAAATAGGTAGTCCGAGGAACTAATAAAAAATGAGTTATAAAATTCTTGCAAAAAGAGAGTTGTGTACTAATCAGTATGAGTTGACCATTGATGCGCCGTATGTGGTAAGAAATGCGCAAGCGGGTCAGTTTATTATTTTGAGGGTTGAAGAAAACGGTGAACGAATTCCTTTGACTATTGCTGATGTGAATAAAGAAACCGGCGCGTTGACAATTGTGTTTATGGCGGTAGGTTATACTACAAAGAAGCTTGCGTTGCTAGAGGTTGGTGATTCGCTTGTTGATTTGGCTGGGCCTCTCGGGACTCCTACTCATATTAAGAACTATGGAACTGTAGTATGTGTTGCAGGTGGGTATGGTGCAGCACCTTGTTATTTGATTTCAAAAGCTTTTAAAGAAGCGGGTAATAAAGTTTATATGGTAATGGGCGCACGTTCCAAAGAGCTTATTTTCTGGGAAGATAAAATGCGCACTGCTTGTGATGAGTTGTTTATTACAACAAATGACGGTTCTTTAGGAGAACAAGGATTTGTTACTCAAGTCTTGGATAGGCTTGTAGCCAAGGAAAAAATTGATTATGTGATTGCGGTAGGTCCATTGCCAATGATGCGTGCAGTTGCAGATTTGACAAGAGATAAAAGTATTTATACTGAAGCAAGCATGAACCCAATTATGGTTGATGGGACAGGTATGTGTGGTGCTTGTCGTTTAACTGTTGGTGGAAAAGTTAAGTTTGCTTGTGTTGAGGGTCCAGATTTTGATGCTCATCAGATAGATTTTGATGAAATAATCAATAGAACGTCTGTGTATAAAGATAGTGAACGCAAACGTGACGAGAATTGTAATTTAATAAACAGGAGAATATAATAATGGCAGATGATAGAACTGTTAGTTTGTGCCCGTTAATGAGTGTTGGCTCTCAGGTTGAGATTGTATGTATGCAAGAAAATTGTGCTTGGTATTTAAAGAACTATAAATTATGTTCAGTTTATATGCTTGCATATAACTCAATGTTAGATGTTAGAGCAAAGCAAGCTGCAGCTAAAAAATCACAGTAGTGAGGTTGATATAATATGACAAATACGGTAGTCTTGGGTGCACAGTGGGGAGATGAAGGCAAGGCGAAGGTTACAGATATTCTTGCCGGACGTTCGGATTTTATTATTCGTTATCAAGGCGGGTGTAATGCGGGGCATACTGTAGTTGCTAATAACCAAACTTACAAATTTCATTTAGTTCCTTCTGGGATTTTGTACGGGAATAAAATCTGTTTAATTGGTACAGGTACAGTTATTCATCCGGAGTCCTTAAGTAAAGAGATTGAAGAATTAAAATCTCAAGGTGTAAACCTTTCTAACTTAAAAATAAGTCCTTTAGCTACGATTACTATGCCATATCATATTGAGGTTGATGGTTATACAGAGAACACTGCAACTAAAGGTAAAATAGGTACAACTAAAAGAGGTATTGGACCTACTTATACTGATAAGATGGCGAGAATAGCTTTAAAGATTCAAGACTTGTTTGAACCAGAAACTTTGTCTGAAAAATTAGATATTATTTTGCCATTAAAAAATAAAACGTTATCAAAAGTTTATGGTTTAGACGAGTATTCTAAAGAGTGTCTAACGTCTTTATGTGAAAAATATGCTGAGTTTTTCAAACCTTATATTTGTTTTGATTGGCAAAAGTTATTAAAAGAGCATAAGAATGACAATATTCTTTTCGAAGGTGCTCAAGGTGTTATGTTGGATATTGACTGGGGGACATATCCCTTTGTAACAAGCTCAAGCCCAATCGGTGGTGGCGCTGCTGTTGGTAGTGGTTTCGGTCCAAAGATGATTGATGAGGTTATAGGTGTTGCAAAAGCATATGTTACTAGAGTTGGAGAAGGTCCTTTTGTGACAGAATTAACTGATGAAACAGGTAAACGAATTCAGGATGTTGGTCACGAGTATGGTGTGACTACTGGGCGTCCAAGACGTTGTGGTTGGTTCGATGCTGTGACTATGCGTTATGCTGTTCAAGTTGGTGGGATTACCAAGATAGCACTTACTAAACTTGATGTGTTTGATGAATTTGATGAAATAAAAATTTGTACTGCATATCGTGATACAAGGACTGGTGAAGTAACAGAATACTATCCTACAGATGTGTTTACTCATAAATATTATGAACCAGTATACGAGATAATGAGCGGTTGGAAGGAAGATATTACTGAAGTGAAAGAGTATGATAAACTTCCAGAGAATACTAAGAAGTATATTGCTCGTTTGGAAGAAATTTTGGAAGCTCCAATTTCTATTGTTAGCGTTGGTCCTGATAGATTACAAACTATCTTTAGGGATTAAGGTATTATGAAAAAGCGTGTAATAGCTTATCTTCATACCCACTGGGACAGAGAATGGTATAGAGAGTTTGAGGTTTTTAGATTAAGACTTCTGAGGGTTTTTGATGAAGTCTTAGATGCTTTGGAGAAAAATCTTATTCCGTCATTCTATTTTGATGGACAAGTTGTGGCTCTATTAGATTATTTAAAAATCCGTCCAGATAAAGAAGCTTCGGTAAGAGACCTTATTTCTAAAAAAAAGTTATTTATTGGGCCGTTTTATTGCCTAGTAGATGAATTTTTGACAAGTGCTGAGCTTTTTGATAAGAATTTAGAGCTTGGATTAAAGGTTGCAAAAGAATTTGGATGTGAAGATTTTGTAGGTTATCTAGCAGACACGTTTGGACATTCAGATGGGGTTATCAAGGCATTAAATAAATATGGTATTAAGAATGCTTTTGTTTGGCGTGGGTGTGGAGATTTACCTTCCGAATTTATATGGAAAGATTCTGATGGGAATTTGATAAATACAACAAATCTTATTCGTGGTTATTTTATGGATATATTTACTGCGAATGTTTCTATTGAAGATAAAGCCAAATTTTTACGTTCTAATCTTGATAAAATTGCTGAAAAATCTTCTGATGTATTACTTTTACCTATCGGTGGGGATCATTTGGGGATTCCTACTGATATAAAAGATCAAATTTCTCAGGTGAATAACTTGCTTGAAGATTATGAAATAGAACTTGGTTCAATTTTTGATTATCTTACTGCAGTAGAAGATAATTATAAAATAGTTCATCAGGGTGAGTTGAGAGATAATTCAAAAACGTTTGTTTTAGAAGGTTCTTATTCTTCAAGGGCTGACTTGAAACAGTTGAATATAGAATCTACTCATAAATTAATAAAGGCTGAAAAATTTGTAGAGTTTTATGATTTGAAATCAAAGTATTCAAATGTTTTAGAATATGCGTATAAATTATTATTAAAGAATCAAGCACATGATAGTATTTGCGGTTGTTCTACTGATGATACTCATTATGAAAATATAACAAGGTATAAGAAAATAATCCAAATTTCGGAAACTATAATTGATGAGATTCGTTTTGAGAAAAATTTATATGGTAAGCTTGTTAATTTAGGACACGAACCATATTCTGGTGTAATAGAACGTACTAAATATGATATTAATTTGGAAGATATAGTTTTTGAAGAACGATTAGGTTTTAGAAAAGATTTGTTAGCGGATACGAAGCGAGTCCCTATAACAGAAGATTATCTTCCTGTCTATAAAGTTTTAGAGTATGTGGAAAATGTTCAGTATGGAGAACAAGAAATCATTCCTGTTCAACCTTCAAAAGGCTTAGAGACAACAGAGAACAAAATTTTTGGACAAATAGAAGTTGTTGTGGATGATGTCGTTAAAATTATATCTAATGGGCGGATTATCCCTATTTATTTAAAAGACTTTAAAGATATGGGTGATAGCTATAATAGAGGTGTTGTAGAAGGTGATAATGGAATAGTATATTCTATAAAATCGTCTAGATGCATTTACAATTCACCATTAAGAGGGTGTTTGGAAGTTGTTTATGACAATGATGTACGCTTGGTGATATCTCTCGATGCTGATTCAAAGACTCCTAGATTTAGTTTTGAGATAGATAATAAAACATGTAATCATCATTTGCAGTTGTGCGTACATTTGGAAGAACCTATTATTGAAACATTATCGGAAGATATGAATAGAATCATATCAAGAAAATTTGACCCAAGTTATGATATACGCAATAATTTACCTAAGGAAAAAGGCTTGGAATCAAGAAGTAATAATGCTCCTTGTCAGCGCTTGGTGTGGACTCAAGGTGTAGGCATTGTTTTAATGGGGGTTACTCAATATGAAGTTTATGGCAATGAGTTGAGATTGAGTTTATTACGTGCAACGGGTGTTATTTCAAATCCTAATAATACAACCAGAACAACCCCTGCGGGGCCGCCGTTGCCAGTTAAGGATTTACAATTACAGAAAAAAATAACTCAGAATTTGACGATGTTTTTGGCGGATAATCAGAATTTGCAAACTGAAATTGAAAGAGTTTTTAATTATATTATTTAATTTCAGTACATGTTTTTAATTGTTGTTTTAATATGAGAATTCTGTTATAAGATTCTTTGATTTGTTCTTTTTTGATTTTCTTATCTTTTATTGCTTTTTTTATAATACGTTGTATTTTTATTGGTGTTTTATAGTCTTCATAAAAATAATTTGAGAACATTAAAATGTCATCGCCTGCATTAATTGCATTTATTACAATTTCTTCCAGTGAATAATTTTCTCTAATTGCTCCCATTTGTAAGTCATCCGTGATAACAACACCGTTGAATCCTATTTGTTTTCTTAGAATATCGTTTACAACAGTTTTTGATAAAGAAGCAGGGTATTCGTTATCTAATTTATCTACATAAATATGTGAAATCATAATCATCTGTAGAGGGTTGTTGCTATAAAGCTCTTTATATGGGATTAATTCTATATCGCTCCAAGTATCAGATGCGTTAACTAATCCTTTATGGGTGTCTCCTGTAGGACTACCGTGCCCAGGAAAATGCTTTAAAGAGGTTATTACTCTATTGTTATAATGTGCTTTTAAGGCTTCTCTTGCATAATCAGTAACAACCGTGGGGTTCTCAGAAAAACCTCTTTCCTTTTTTGCAATAATAGAATTTTTATTGATTAACAAGTCTACGTTGGGGGCAAAATTAAGATTGAAACCCATATTTTTACACATATTTGCCAAGTCGTAGTACATTTCATAAGCTTCTGATGTAGACTTGGTTTGTGCTGTTTTGTATGC
This sequence comes from Candidatus Gastranaerophilaceae bacterium, assembly GCA_045638625.1. Taxonomy (GTDB): domain Bacteria; phylum Cyanobacteriota; class Vampirovibrionia; order Gastranaerophilales; family Gastranaerophilaceae; genus CALUTH01. The sequence continues at coordinate 101,842 of JAZUBR010000028.1, read as the reverse complement.
GCTCAAGTGGTTTTTAAATCCATTTTCTTCGCCTAAGATGTGAACAATTCCCCCCTCTTGATCTAGTCCGATAAATAAAGGGAATGTTGTCTTAATGCTTTTTAAGTCGTTCATTAAAAGCGTAATTTGGTCTTTGTTCTGAACGTTATGTTTAAGAATAATTACTCCTCCAACTTGTGATTTTTTGATTTGCTTTTTTAAGGTTTTGTATGCAGGAGAACTGATTTCTGTACCTTTAAATCCCACTAAAACCATTTGCCCAATCATTTCATCTAGTGTTGCAGCATTTGTAACACATCCAAGTGTAAGTAAAAATAACGTTAAAACTTTCTTCATAAGGTAATTAAATCTCTTTTATTTTAGAAAAGAATTCATTTGTGATTAACTGAGAATATTGTTTTTGTTGATTGATTGAAACAACAAGTTCATTGTCACCTTTTTCGTTGGTGCATACACCAATGATGCCTGAATAATCCTTGATGGGAAGTTTTGTAATTTTTGCATCAAACTTTGCGTAAGGAACGGTTTTACCTTTTGTATTAAGAGTTCCTTTTCCTGTTATTGTTAATTCTTCAATCGAAATTGCTTGGTATTTAGTTTTCTCAAAAGCAGATTTTATTTTTGTAGCTAAATCTTTGCTGTTAATATCAGCTTGGGATAATACAGCTTTTTTGCCTGTATTGATTATTGCAAGTCTTTGTCCAGATGCATTATGTTCGCATAAAACACCTTTATAACCGAGGAATTTGAATGTGTTGTCTATTTCGAATTCTTTGTCTACGTTAGAGAAATCTCCAATTTCTTTTGCGCTTTCTTGAGCATTATCTTTGATAAAAGATGACACGTTTTGTATAAGAGCATCTACATATTTTTGTCCGCCAATAGAGTTAAATCCTATAAAAGCTAGAACTAATATTATCGTTTGAAAAATCAATTTAATTAACTTAAACATTACTTGCACCCCAATCTATTCTTATTGTAAAATTATATCTATGATAAAGAATGAAATCAACTATATTAACTCTGCAGATGTTGTTTTAGAAGAAACTACAAATGTAATGCAGCAGTATTTAAAGATAAAAAGAGAGAATCCTGGGATAATTCTTCTGTATCGCTTAGGCGATTTTTATGAAACATTTTTTGAAGATGCGGTGACGCTCTCAAAGGATTTGGAAATTGCATTAACAGGGAGAGATGCAGGTAAGACTTATGGAAGAATTCCACTAGCAGGTATCCCATATAAAGCTGTTAATGGCTATTTGCAAAAGTTGTTGGAAAAAGGGCACAAAGTTGCAATATGTGAGCAATTAGAAGACCCGAAAGATGTCAAAAAAGGCGAAATTGTAAAACGTGGGATTGTAAGAACAATTACAGCGGGTACAATTATTGAAAGCGATTTCTTAGAACAAAATAGTAATAATTACATTGCTGCAGTTTTTGAAGAAAAAGGTTCTTGGGGTTTTGCGTATGCAGATATTTCTACTGGTGAATTCAAAGCTACACAAGGTGATTTAGGGCTTGTGATTACTGAACTTGCAAGGATTAAACCTGCAGAAGTTATCGGCCCTTCAAAAGATCAGGAAATCCAACCTTTTCAAATTGTTGCCGAGTCCGTAATTAATCTTCCAGAAGATATAACTGAGTTTTATAATTGTTCGAAGATTCCTGCAAAAGTATTTGAAGAAAGATTTGCTCTTAATAATTTGAAGAGTGTTTATCCGTCATTTAGTGAAGCAAATGATGAATATAAGGATTATAAACTTGCTTATCGTGCAGCTTCTGCAGTACTTGGGTATGTATGGGAGAATATGCGCTCCGGCTTGCCTAAGTTTGAAATGATAAAAACCTATGAATTGACTGATTATGTTTTGTTAGATAATAGTACTCGTAAAAACTTAGAATTAGTTGAAACAATGCGTAATAAAGCTAAAGTTGGGACTTTATTGTGGGCTGTTGATAAGACTGTTACTAATATGGGTGCTAGGCTTTTAAAAAACTGGATTTGCCAACCATTGAAAAATATTGAAAAGATTAATGCTCGCCAAGAAGTTGTGGCTACTCTAGTTGAAGACTTTGAGGCTCGTGAAAATTTAAATAAATTGTTGGGTGAAATCTATGATATACAACGACTTTCTTCAAAGTTAAGTAATGAAAGCGGTAGCCCAAGAGATTTCTTGAATTTACGATATTCTCTTGCCGTTGTTCCAGAATTGTTTGACTTGGTTCAGAGTTTGGGACTTTCGACATTTGACAAGGTTATCGAATATCGTGAGCGTTTGGCTGATTTTTATGACGTAATTCTAAGGACAATAGATGAAAATGCGCCATTAACAATGAAAGATGGAGGTATGATTAAGGCTGGGGTAAATTCTGAGTTAGATTACTTCAGAGATTTAATGTACCGTGGTGAACAATGGCAAGAAGATTATGAGGCAAAAGAGCGCCAAGCAACAGGTATCTCTACTTTAAAAGTGAATTACAACAAGGTATTTGGTTTCTATATTGAGGTTACTAATGCTAATAGTGAAAAAGTGCCAGATTATTACGTAAGAAAACAAACTCTAGCAAATGCAGAGAGATATATTACTCCAGAATTGAAGAAGCATGAGGATGATGTTCTATCTGCTCAGTTTAAGTCTGCGGAGTTGGAAAAAAATATTTTTAATAAATTCCGTTCTTATGCAAAAGAATTTGTAGAAGTAATAAGAGATTTAGCGGAATCAGTTGCAACTCTAGACTGCTTACTTTCTTTTGCTAAAGTTGCAGTTGAAAGTAATTATGTAAGACCTCAGTTAGATGAATCATTATTATTTTCTATTAAAAACGGTAGACATCCTGTTGTTGAAAAATTGTTGCCACTAGGAGCGTATGTTTGTAACGATTTGGAACTAGTTGGTAATTCTGATGAGGATACTCAGTTTATGATTCTAACAGGTCCAAACATGGCTGGTAAATCAACTTATATGCGCCAGAATGCGTTAATTGCAATCCTTGCGCAGATTGGTTCTTATGTTCCAGCAGATTATGCTCATATTGGTATCGTGGACAAGATATTTACTCGTGTAGGTGCTAGTGATGACTTATCTTTAGGACGTTCAACATTTATGGTTGAAATGAGTGAAACTTCTTATATTTTGAATTTTGCAACTGAAAGAAGCTTTGTTCTTATTGACGAAATTGGACGTGGAACAAGTACTTATGACGGTGTAGCAATAGCGTGGTCAGTAGCTGAATTTTTAGCAAACAAAGTTCGTTCAAGATGTATTTTTGCGACTCATTATCACGAGTTGAATGTTATGACAAACAGCTATCCACAGATTAAAAATTACCGTGTGACTGTTGAAGAACGTGATGGAGAGATTGAATTCTTACGTAAAATTGTCCAAGGTGGGGCAAGTAGAAGTTATGGTATTCAGGTAGCGAAGATGGCAGGCTTGCCGACTCCTGTGATTAAGCGTTCTGAAGAATTGATGACAAGAATGCAAAAAGATTTTTCAAAAAATCTTGCGTCTAAAAAGAAATCACTTTCTGTAGCATCTGGTGTTCCACAGTTATCATTGTTTGGTGGAGAAGGGGAAGAAGTTTAAAATGTATGACTATATAAAAGGTTGTCTTGAAGATAAGAGAACCACAGAGAAGGGCTTTTTTGCAACTGTGGATAATAATGGACTGGGGTTTAAGTGTGAGTTGCCAAGTTCAGATTATACAAGATTGCCTGAAAAAAATAGCCAAATAAAGCTATATGTTTCTCTTGTGCACAAAGAAGATTCAATGTTTATGTGTGGTTTTTTGAATAGAGAGACTCGTGATATTTTTGAAATTCTAACCTCTGTTTCAGGCGTTGGTACAAAGATGGGCTTAGTTTTGTTAGGTGAGTTTGATTTGTATGAATTAATTTCTTTGGTTCAAAATCAAGATTATAAAGAATTGACTCGTGCAAAAGGTGTTGGACCAAAACTTGCGCAAAAAATAATCCTTGAACTTAAAGGTAAATTGATGAAAGTAAAGGTTCCTGTTGAAAAAGCTTGTGTATCTCAAGTTCCTGAAGAGTATTTAGAAGTACTTTCTATTTTGCAGTCTCTAGGGTACGAAGATTGTGAAATAAAAGATGCGTTCAATAAGATGACACTAGGTGCGTCTGCTCCGCAAGAGGAAATATTAAGGGCTGCTTTAACAATTTTGTCAATGTAAATCTTTGTTAAGATTTTCTTTTATTAAGTCAAATATTTTCCTTCACTTGTTTTATTAATAGTGAAGGTTCGTGTATGATAAGATTCAATCCTTTTAATAATCTCCCCAATATTAATTTTCAAGCCACAAAGTCGGTTTCGGCCCGTTATGGCTTTGGCGAAAAGAAAGATGCTGATAGTTTCCAAATGTCAGTTGGTTATGTGAATGATATTCATGGTCAGACCAATAATCAGCTGAGAATATTGTCTGGTTTGGAAGGGGATTTGAGATTATCTGGTGGTGATGACCAGATAGGAAATGAAAAGAATCGTCCAACGAACCAAGTTACTGTTAATTTCTTAGATTCTGCAAATATAGCTGCTAGAGCTATGGGGAATCATGAAATGGATACAAGTGTAAAAGATTTTTGTGATCTGAATAAAGGTCACAAAACACATCTTTTAGCTGTTAATATCCGTGAAAAAGAGTGTTGTGCTGATAAAACTGAATTCAATGAAATTAAAAAAGATAGCGTTATAACAGAAGTTAATGGAGAAAAAATAGGATTAGTGGGAGCTTGTCCTAATGATTTGAGTGAGCGTATTATTAAGCCAGATGTCATCAAGGATTGTGAATTGGATGATTATCCAACTACGGTTAATAGAATTGATGCAGAAGTGAAGAAATTGGCATCTCAGGGTGTGAATAAAATTTTCTTGTTGTCGCATTTAGGGCATGAGAAAAATATAGATATCGCTCAAAAAGTTAATGGTATTGATGTGATTATTGGTGGTCATTCTCACGAATTATTAAAAGATATTAAAGAGGGTGAGAACTTGATTTACTCACCAAGTGGTGAGCCAGTAGTGATTACTCAAGCAGGTAAAGATGGACATCATTTCGGTCTTTTGAATTTAGAATTTGATAAAGATGGTGTCATCACAAGGGCTCAGAACAACTTGCATAAGACAAGAAACTATCCAAAGAGTTATGTTCATGAATATATTTCTAATAGTTACTTAGGTAAGGCTGAAATTGTAGGTGAGATAAAATCAGTTGTTCCATTACCTGAAAATATTTTGATAAATGAAAATCCTCACGCTAATTTTGTATGTGATGCGATGAGGGAACTAACAGGTGCTGATATCGGTTTATGGAATAATACTGCTGCTAGAAATTCATTCCACGTAGGTGTGGTTAACAGCAGAGATATTAAAGATATTGCACCATTTGCTGATGAAATGACAGTGATACCTCTTACAGAAAAAGAGCTTGTAGATGGCTTTAACCTTGCTATTCAAAGAACCTTTACAAGAGAGAATCACAAGCCGGGCTTGCACGCAGTTTCTGGTTTAAATCTCACTGTAAGTAGATCTAAAAAAGCTCTAATTGATATGAATTTTGTAGATAAAGATGGTAATTTACATCATATTGATGTAAATAATCCAAGGGCGGATAAAGTTTATAAAGTTGCTACGGATAAGTTTATTGCTACAGGTGGTGACGATATTCCGATGTTTAATAAACTCAGCGAAGCTTATGAAATTTATCCGTATTCAAAGAATGTCATGGTTTGTGACTATTTAAAACAACAAAAAGAACCAGTTGAAATCAATCAAACAGGTCGAGTGATTGTAGTAGACTAGGTAGGAGTGGTTTGTAAAACTTTGTTACGATTTAACAAGTAAAGGACAAAAAAATATATTCACGGTTGTTAATAAAGTGAAGGTTTAAGTATGATGCGAATTGATAATTCAAAAACTTTTCCAATAATCAACTTTAAAGCTGCTAAACCAATAATAGAACGTTATAATTTTGGTAATAAGCAGGAAGTGGATAGTTTTCAATTATCAGTAGGATATGTGAATGATACCCATGGACAAGTTAACAACCAGTTACGTATTTTGTCAGGGTTAGAGGGTGATATTAGATTTTCTGGTGGTGATGATCAAATTGGTAGTGAAAAGAACCACGAAGTAAATGCTGCGGTTGTTCAGTTTTTAGATTCTGCAAAGATTTTTGCTCGTGCAATGGGCAATCACGAAATGGATACTACGACCTCTGATTTTTGTGAATTAAACAAAGGTCATAAACCAAAACTGTTGACTATTAATTTTAGAGAAAAAACTGATAGACCTGATAAAACAATATTCAATGAAATAAAAAAAGATATCGCTGTAGCTGAAGTAAAAGGTGAAAAAATTGGTTTAATCGGCGCTTCTCCAAATGACCTTTTTGAACGAGTAAATGACCCTGCTTATATAAAAGATTGTGAAGTAGATAATTATTACGTAACTTTCCAAAAAATAAAAGAAAGTGTTGAAAAATTTAAAGAACAAGGGATAAATAAAATATTCTTACTTTCTCATTTAGGACATAATAAGAATAAAGATATCGCTACTAAAATTGATGGTATAGACGTTATTATTGGTGGTCATACTCACGAACTATTAAAGGATATCAAAGAAGGTGAAAACCTATTGTATTCCCCAAGTGGAGAGCCTGTAGTTATTACTCAGGCAGGTAAAGATGGACATCATTTTGGGCTTTTGAATTTAGAATTTGATAAAGATGGTGTTATAACAAAAGCTCAGAATAATGTTCATAAAACTCATAATTATCCAAAGAGCTATATCCATGAGTACTTATTAAACAAACTTTTAGGACCAGCCGAGGTTGTAGGGGAGATATCAAGCGTAATTCCTCCACCAGAAAATATTTATATTTCAGAGAATCCTCATTCAAATTTTGTTTGTGATGTTTTAAGAGAAACAACAGGGGCTGAAATTGGCTTGTGGAACAGCTCAGGTATAAGAAGTTCTTTCCACGTAGGGAAGGTTAATACCAGAGATGTTCACGAAGTATCACCTTTTGCTGATGAAACTGTTGTTGTACCATTAACTGAAAAAGAGCTTGTTGATGGTTTTAAAATGGCTATAAAAAAATCTTTATCAAGAAGCGACAATAAACCTGGATTTTATGCAGTTTCAGGCTTGAAATACACTGTAAGTAAGTCAAGAAAAACTCTTGCAAGTATGACTTTTATTGATAAAGACGGGAAAGAAATTCCTATAAATGTTGAAAATCCAAACCCAAATCGTGTATACAGAGTTGTTGCACCTAAGTTTGTAATGCTTGGAGGGGATGGAATTACTGTATTTAATAAACTAAAAGATGCTTATGAGATTTATCATTATGACAAAGATAAGTTTGTCTGTGATTATATGAAGAAGCTAGATAAACCGGTAGAAATCAATCAAATCGGCAGAATGCAGTATGTAGATTAACATGTTTTTGTAACATTTCTTAATAAACTTTATCTAAAAAGGCAATTATTTTAGAGAGAAAAACTTTATATAGGTGTAGGTTAATAAAGGTTAGTTACAGGTAGGTTAGGAAAATGTTGTTACCATTTTACAGGCAGATGTCTTTAATTAGACAGCGAAATAGCCTTCAAAAACAACTTATGGATGAAAAGCAAAAGCTTTATGATCTTCAGTCCTATGCAGCGACTTTAGGACAAGGTAGATTAACAATGGCTGGCGTTGCTTCTTTACCTGCATCAGTATTCTCTGATGGCGTAGCCTTTATGAGTATGAGTAATCAAGCAGCTTTGGCAGAAGCTCAACAAAAGTTTAGTATTTTCCAACAATCAGGCATGATGAATCCTCAAGGTCAGCAAATGACACCAGCTCAGCAACAACAAATGCAGAGATATTATTTCAATTGTTTTGCAGAGCAAGCTTTCCAACGTATAAGAAAAGCTAAAGAAGCTGACTTGAACAAGAAGGAAAAGGAAATTGATTTAAGATCGGCAAGAATTCAGCAACGTTTACAAGCAGTAGAAGCTGAACTTCAAAGCGTTCAAGGTGCTGTAGAGAAAGACGCACAAAACGCTCCGAAATATGCATAACGTAATTAATAATTTGAATGTGTAGTATACCTTTATTAAACAACGCTCTTTTGTTATATCAAAAGAGCTTTATTTTTTGTTATTCAGTAATAAATCCCCCTCGAATGTATGAAATTTCAATTAGTACTTGAATTTTAATGAGAAAATTATTATCATTGTTAGTATGGAAGAGCAAGTAATATCCTTTGACGACATACGAAATCAACTTATAGAACAACATTATGAAGAGACTGATATTGCAGAAATCGAGTCTGCTTTTGAGTTTGCAAAACGTCTTCATGAGGGTCAATATAGGGTTTCTGAGGAGCCGTATATCATTCACCCGATAGAAGTTGTGAAGATTTTGATTAGTTTGAGAGCTGATAAGCATACTCTTATGGCAGGTTTTTTGCATGATATTTTAGAAGATACAGATACTACACCAGAAGAGCTGAAAGAAAAATTTGGCGAAGATGTTGTCAATCTTGTTCAAGGTGTTACAAAGCTTGGTAAACTCCAGTTTAAGTCTACGGAAGAACGTCAGGCAGAGAACTTTAGAAGAATGCTAATTGCAATGGCATCTGATGTTAGAATTATATTTTTGAAGCTTGCAGATAGACTGCATAATATGCGAACCCTAAATTATATGACACAAGCGAAGCAACAGAAGATTGCTCAAGAGACATTGGATGTTTTTGCACCTTTGGCAAACAGATTAGGGGTTGGTAAAGTTAAAGCTGAATTGGAAGACTTATCTCTTAGATATTTATTACCTGATAAATATTATGAGATTGCACAGTTAGTTTCCCAGAAAAAGACTGAACGTGAAATGACAGTTAAATTACTTATTGAGAGTATAACAAAAGATGTTCAGAAGAGCGGGATTAATGCTAAGATTACAGGACGTGCAAAGCATTATTACTCTATTTATAATAAGATGAAGCGCTTGAATATAGCTTTTCATGATTTGTATGATATTACTGCAGTCCGTGTAATTGTTGATTCAGAGAAGGAATGCTATGAAGTTTTAGGGTTGATTCACCAACGATTCAAACCGATACCAGGAAGATTTAAAGACTATATTGCAATGCCGAAGAGTAATATGTATCAGTCTCTTCATACTTCTGTGATTGGTCCACGCCAGAAGCCTTTGGAAGTTCAGATTAGAACTTGGTCAATGCACGAAATTGCAGAATACGGGGTTGCGGCGCACTGGAGATACAAAGAGAAAGGTGTTCAAAAGGCGGATTCTAATACTGATAGACAGTTCTCTTGGATGAGAAAGCTTGTTGAGTATAATAAAGAATCTCAAGATGCTGAGGATTTTGTAAATTCAGTAAAATTGGATTTGTTTGCGGATCAAGTTTTTGCATTTACACCTCAAGGTGACGTAATTGATTTACCTGCAAATGCGACTCCTGTTGACTTTGCATATCGTATTCACTCTGATGTTGGTAATAGAACTGTTGGTGCATTGATTAACGGTAGAATTGTTCAGTTAGATACAAAGCTCAAGAATGGTGATATTATTGAAATTCTTACATCAAAAGTATCTGCGCCACGCTTGGATTGGTTGAATTTTGTAGTAACAAAACAAGCAAGCTCTAAGATTCGCCAATGGTATAAGAAAAATAAACGTGAAGACCATATTGATTTAGGTCGTGCAAGTTTGGAACATGAACTTACTAAAGCTGTTTTTGATGAATACATGAAAAATGGTGAGTTCGAAAAGGTTGCAAAGCAGATGAATTATGTGTCAACAGATGATTTGTTTGCAGCATTGGGGTATGGTGAAACAACTGTTAATAAGATAATTAATAAATTAAGAAAACCTCAGAAACCTCAAGAACCTACATTTACTACTCGTAGACATAAGGCTTCTGAAAAAGATATTGTGGGCTTAGAGGGTATGCTCTATAGCTTTGCAAGATGTTGTTCTCCTATCCCAGGGGAACCTATTGTCGGTGTGGTTACTCGCTCTAAGGGTGTTACTGTTCATAGGCTTGATTGTAAGACGCTAGATGATATTCCTACAGAACGCTTGATGGATATTAAGTGGTCTGGACATCACGTTGAAAAGACTTATTCAACTACAATAAGAATTGAAACTGCAGAAAAGATGGGAATGCTTAAAGATGTCATTTCAGTTGTAGCGGATAACAATACTAATATTAATTATGCAAATTGTAAATCTCGTAACAAGGTTGGTATTATTGAGTTAGGTATTGAACTTGATAATATTAATACTTTACGCAAAGTAATGACAGCAATCCAGTCTTTGCCAGAAGTGTATAGCGTAAGAAGAATCCAGACTTCATTTAATCAGGCTCCTGGTCAATTTGTTAAGAAGAATGGTAAGACCGGCAGAAGGCAGCCTTCTAAACAACAACCAAAACCTAAAAAAGAAGATTAGTTTAGAAAATGCTTTTCGAGTGAGAGTCAGTTCCTCCAGTTAGGAACGGTTTGAATTTTTCGATGAATGGTTTTAGAACTTTTTTGCCCTCGTTGATGTATTCTTCGTCGAATTTAGAGTACTGATAATTCCCTTCTATACCATTTATACCTATTGATTTTAGGAATGTGAAGAAGTCGTTTGTTATTTTGTCTGGTGAGATTAAAGGATGTGCCCAAGATAATATGCCACCTGCTTTTAGAACTTTTTGAACATCTTCTATTTGGTTATTAGACTCAAACCCCTTCATTAAAGGTGTGAGGTTTTTATCAAAGGGGTTAAACCCTAATCCAACTGCTTCAAAACAGGTGTGAGGTTCTTTGTAACCGTGAAATAAGAACTCACAACCAGTAACGAATCTGAAGTTCTTATATTTATCAGGGGCTTGGGCAATTATTGCAAGCGCTTCTTTTACACTCTTGACTCTGTCGTGATCTGTTATTGCGGCGGAGAAGGGTGGAAGATTGTCTTTAGGTTTTGTTTTAAAGATATGATTTGCCCATTCAAGGCATTGTTCTAGAAACTCTTTAGGGGTCAAATTCCCGTCAGAAGCGATGGTGTGGAGGTGAAAATTTGCTCTAAAGTTTTCACCAACTTCGTAATTATTAGGTTTAAGGTTGTTTATGATTTGTTTTAATTCTATTGGACCTGCAATTGAGGTGAGGTCTTTAATTTTACAATCAAGTTGGAATGTATCTTTCAAGCCCTGCTGTAGTGCTTTTTTGTAAGCAAAATCAATAGGGTGTAAGCTTTTGGAACGGAAGGTAGTAACGTAGTTAAGTTGTGGAATATTCATATTTTGATAATAACATCATCAAAACTTAAGTTTTGTAACAAAGTATTTAATACGATGCCCATTTATGTTAGATTTAAGTTTGACAGGTAGAAATGCGTATCCAAAGAATTCAACAATATTCGATAGAAAATAATAAGAATAGTTCTATACCACGTCAGTCTGTAGCATTTAGGCAATCTCGTAAAATTTCAGATGCAGCTGAAAGTGTGTTAGGCTGTTTATTTGTGTTTTTTGCAATTTTTCAGATTCCTATTATTGCAGGGTTAATGTGCTTGAAGACGCATTATGATTTTGAGCAAGAGCGTAAGGATGATATTAGAGAAGATGAAATCCTAAGGCAGATTAGTGAGGTTGCTCAGCCAAATCTCGTTTGGGACAGAATTTAAAGAAGATTAAATATAAGACAACTCCAAAATACAAAATGGTTTATCCCGATAATATCATATCCTTTGCTCATCATGATGAAGATAATATGTGTATTGTTATTCACAGTTATAAAAAATAAAATCGGAATGTATTTTGGCACTCAGTTTGAGGAAAAAGAACAGTTGGTTTGATAATTAAAATTTGAATGATGAAAATTCTTTTATAGATAAATTGTGTATCATATTCTTTACAGCATCAGTTTCTGATTTTTTAGAATATCCAATTACTACTTCATTTTGGACTTGTCCTTTTGAATAATCTGCCCAAAAAACTTCTAAAATAGAAGAATATTTTTTTAAATTATCGATAAAACTAGGCTTATGACATACAACGAAGGTATCAAATCTCTCTGCTAAATCCTTAATGAATGGCAAATTAGTAACTTCTTTTTTTATATCTGCAGAGGTTATATCGTCTTTGATATATCTAAAACCTTCTTTTGATGTTAAAATTTCGCTATTAAAAATGTTATATTTAAATTTTTCATTGGCAAAATAATTAATAGGAGTTTTTTTATTAAATAATATATATGGAGTTTTTGCAAAATATAGCCCATTTTTGAATGGTATATTATTATTTAAATCGCTAGAAATAGATTGAATTTGCATATTACACACTCCTTTATATAATAAATTATATCACAAAAAGGTTTATTCAAAATTTCCAAATCAGACTTTTTACGGACTTAGCTCAAATTGGAACAAGCTAAGGATATTCTCCCCCAGTGGGGGGAGTTAGAGGGGGAACAGTTTTGTGTTGCACCCCACCTAACCTCCCCCTTTGGGGAGGAACTTTGGAAAACAAAGTCCAACAAAAGTCCAGTTTCGTCCAGTTTAGATTTTGATTTTCAATTAACTTCCAACCGCTATAATTTAGTGTTGTTGGGCTGAAAGCCCAACCTACATTTATTTTACTTCCGAGCAAAACGGACAATAAAATACAAGTGACTTTGCCCAAAATTTTTACACTACCCGTGTATTTTAACTCTCGGTTTGTGAAGAAATAGCAGTGAGTTTGATAGCAAAAATTTTTCTTCAGAAGTTTTATAGTATAATGTAGGACAAGGGAACGCTGTCAATGAAAATAATAGGTATTAAAAATTATTCATACAACCCTAAGCATAAAAACGATCTTTCTTTAAGAAGTGAAAGACAATACAGCGATACGCAAGATGTTAATTGTATTAACTTTAGAGCAAAAACAACAAATCTTGATAAATCTGTTTTTATACAACGTAATATCATAGAAAAAAAAGAAAGTTTGAGTAAGTTTGTTGATAAAATCTTTAACAAGATTTACCAACATGATATAAGTACAAATTACCAATTATTTATACATCCACAGTTAAAACCATTATTTAATGATATTGATAATATAAGTTATAAAGATATCGTTCCATTTATTATGTCAGCAGAAAAACCTACAATAGACTCTACTGTGGACAATTGTTATAAACACATTAAGAGTTTAATCCCTAAAGGTATGGAATATCAAAAACAGTGTGTAGAAAGTATTAATAAAGTGCGTTCTAAAGCTTATGACATTCTTGTACAGAATGGATTTTTCCCTGAAGAATTAAACAATAAAACTATTATAGAAGAAAGTAAAGCCTATAAAAGATTTGAAAAACTTCTTAAAGATTCGTCTATAGAAAAAGAGCTACAAGAAAATTCTGAAATATTAGTTTTACCTGATAAAGATAACAAGGATACAACAGTAAGGTTACAAAGAACTTTTTTAAACGGATTTGATTTAAAGTGGAACAAGCTGTATGAAATAAATTTATCAGAAATATCATATAAAGATTCAAAATTAAATTATCATACTTCTAATGTCTGGAAACCTATTGCAAAATTAACAGCAGATGATGGAAGTGAATTGGAATTTGAATATTGTATGCCTCGAAGAGAGATATACAATGATTACAATAATAGATATCTAGTTGATAAAAAAATAAGTTCATTGAAATCTCAACCGGATACCAATAGATGGAAATATGTCGATTTGTTTTTTGATATAAAAGACAGTACAAATAATATTATTTATACTTTTCAAACAAACAACGGAACTGATAAATTAGTATCTATATATGATATTGAAAAAGGAATTTTATTAGCAGATATTAATGCCTCAAAAAATAAAACTCTTAATTTTGTAGAAGATGCTGAAATTGTATTAGGTACAAGTTTATATACAAATCTATTAAGAGATAAAAGACCGATGGGTGCTTGTATTGTATTACCATATGATGTTAGAAAAGACCAAAGTTATATAAAAAAAGAACTCGAACCTCATATATTGAACGGTGTTGGTACAGGGTTTGATTTATCAGAAACGAAAAATCCGGTTGAAACACTCAACGCACTAAATGAAATACTAAAAGAATACGATAGCAAAACAGAAAGACCTCCTGCCGGAATTGCTATTTTAGATGTAACACATGGTGATATTCTTGAATTTATTAATGCTAAAAGAAATGTTGATTTTAATGGTTGGCGATTTAACATTTCGGTAGCCATCCCAAATGAATTCATGCAAAAAGTTACAAACAACGAAAACGTAAAACTTATGAATGGAAAAGAAGTTTCTGCAAAAAGTATTTATTCAGCTATTATCGATAGTATGCACTATTGCGGTGAGCCAGGTATAGTTTTTAAAGATCGTGTTGAAGCAACTAATCCCCTCCCAAATCATAAGTATAGAGGTATGGCGAGCTGTGCTGAGATTGGACTTGAAGAGGGTGAAATGTGTTTATTTTCACATATCAATTTAAGCAAATTTTTAGATAAAAATTCAAATAAAATAAACTACTACGAGATGGGAAAAGCTACTGAAGCATTATCAAAAGCTTTAGATAATGTTATTGATATTAATATTTCAGAAAAGGTTGGAGAAGATAATATTGCATCACAAAAACGTAGATTTGGAATTGGTGTATGTGGGTTTGCTGATTTATTAGCAAATATGAAAATACCTTATGGTAGTCGTCGTTCTCTAGAAATTTTAGCAAATTGCCTTGAAGTTATTAACTATTCTTCTAAAAAGGCTTCTATGGAACTTGCTAAAGAAAAAGGTAAATTCCCGTTATTTGATGAAAGTAGATATAATGAACGATATTTTTTGATAAAGCATTCTTCAGTAGGTTCTCCAATAAGCCAATCTTTATGGGATAAATTGTATGATGATATACAGAAATATGGATTAAGAAATGCTACTACAACAGCATTGCCACCAACAGGTTCTAGTTCAAGAATTGTAGGAGCATCATATAGTATAGAACCTTATTTTGACTTAAGAAACAATCAAATTTTTTATGAAAAAATAAATGAATTAGATTATTTATCTCAAGAAGAAAAACAACAAATAATAGATATCGTAAACAAGACAGGTAGTTGTCAAGATATTAAATCATTACAGAATCTTATTGGCGATACATTTAGATTAGCAAATGAAATAAGCTATCAAGATCATTTAAAAGTTGTTGGTATTGCACAAAAATTTATTGATGACGGAATATCTAAAACTATCAATCTAGAAAATAATGCAACAAAAGATGATATTGATAATGCCATAAGAATGGCGTATGACTTGAATCTAAAAGGGATTTCTGTTTTTCGTGACGGTTGTCTTGATGAAAGAAATTTGGAATCTATTTAAAAATTTATATTTTTTAAATCTCCCAAAAGTGACTTTTATCGGACATGCGGGTAAATATAGAATCAGCCTAACTTTCCTCCTGAATGGGGCGGATTAAGGTGGGGTGATATGGAATTTTGAGTCCATCTGTATTTTAACACTCAATTTGAGATGAAAGAACTGTGAGTTTGATAATTTTTGTTGGGTTTTACCCAACCTACGCACTACAAGCTTTGGAAATGGGTAAAAATTAATGGTGTAATTAAATTTGTAACGAAAAATTTACAATTCAAGCCAAGATAGGCAATTTTGGGGCTTGATTAAACTTAATTAACCTGTAACATAATTACCATTGTGTTACATGTGTAAAAAATTTAAAGGAAATGTGTAGTAATGAATAGCGTAGTAGGAAATTATAGTATTAAGCCAAATTATCAACAATTAGCATTTAAGGGTAAACCAAACGCAAAAGATTTAAAAAAGTGTCATCAAGTTTTAGATGAATTGTGTTTTACACAACCATTACAAAATGGTTCTGCTCAAAATATAGTGCCAAAAAATAATTTAATAACTAAAGTTAAAAACTTTTTTAGTTTAAAATTTTTACCTGATAAAAATACTAGAATGCTTGATGATCTTTGTATGACACGTCCTCAATTCGCTCTAGCTGAATTTGAAGCTAAAAAAATACAAGCTTATCGTAACAATTTAGTATGTGATTTAGCAGAACGTAATGCAAGTATTGAAGAAATCGAAAAGAGTTTGACTTGGCTTCCCTCTGAAACTAAACAGGCATTAAAAACAGCATTGGCTAATGATGGTAGAGATTTAAAATATTATGTAAAAGAACTTGCTAAAGAGATAAAAGAAGGTAAGGAAATTTTTCCAATAATTTATAAAGGAGTTGTGTAATTTGGGTGAAACCCAACAAATAAAAAGCTTTCAAAAGTCCCATTTGGGACTTTTTACGGTCTTAGCTCAAATTGGAACAAGCTAAGGATATTCTCCCCCAGTGGGGGGAGTTAGAGGGGGAACAGTTTTGTGTTGCACCCCACCTAACCTCCCCCTTTGGGGAGGAACTTTGGAAAACAAAGTCCAACAAAAGTCCATTTTCGTCCGTTTTAAAATATGTTTTTCAACTCACTTCCAACCGCCATGAATTAGTGTTGTTGGGCAAGTATGCCCAACTTACAAAAATACACTTCCGAGCAAAACGGACAATAAAATACAATAGTTTTACGATACAGATATAGAGGTTCAAATCCTGAGTAATAAGACATTAAGCATTAAATAAAATCGGAACGACAGGACACGTAAAGCGTCAATTCGACCGAGAGGGAGAATAGCTTTACGATACAGATATAGAGGTTCAAATCCTGAGTAATAAGATATTAAGCATGAAATAAAATCGGAACGACAGGATTTGAACCTGCGACCCCTACCACCCCAAGGTAGTACGCTACCAAGCTGCGCCACGTCCCGATTTTAGTTTTATTAAGTTGTCAAAAGGAGCAGCTTGTTAGCGTATTGCTTCGCAACTCGCTACCAGACCTCTCCTCGATGGCATTATTTTGTCTTGCGTCGCTCGCATTTAACGGCGTTACGGACAAAAGCTCTCGTTTTGTCCTTCAGCCTCAGCTCGCTAGCGCTCGGCAGAGTGCCACGTCCCGATTTTAGTTTTATTAAGTTGTCAAATATTCTTAAAATGTAGGTTGGGGTTTCACCCCAACAAAAACTATGTTAATTATCTCAAGAGGTAATATTAATGTCAATTCTCTGTAAATTTTGTATTAAATAAGCTAATATAAAATGAACAAAATATATGCTATAATAGTTTTGAATATAACAGGATAGTTATCGAGGGGAATCCTCAAGGAGAGAAATATGTCAAATCCAGTTCTAAATGAAAGGTTTATTGACAGAACAACTGTTATGGGCGAACCTTTAACAATGACAGGTGTTCTGCAAAAAACTACAGTTTTGTTTGCAATTCTTTTTGTGAGTGCAGTATTTGTATTTATTAAAGGGCTTGAAGGTCATATTGATATGGTTACTAGTATCACAACGGGTGGTGCGATTGTTGGCTTTATTCTTGCTTTGCTTATTTGTTTTACTAAGAAAATGTTTTTAACTCCATTATATGCAGTTGCAGAGGGTGTATTTATTGGTGGCTTATCTTTTATGATGGAAAAGTTCTACCCCGGAATTGTTCAAACGGCTGTTCTAGGAACTGTAATGGCTGTTGCGTCAATGCTGTTCTTGTATTCTGCTAAAATTATAAAGTGTACAGAAAAGCTTATGGGGGTTGTTCTTATTGCAACATTTTCTGTAGCTGGTATCTATTTAGTTCAGTTTATTGGTTCATTCTTTGGAGCGTCCATCCCTGGTTTATTTGGAAATGGAACTGTCGGTATTGCATTTAGCTTGCTTGTTATTGGTATTGCTGCATTAAACCTTATTCTTGATTTCCATTTTATTGAACAAGCTGCAACTCAA
Source organism: Candidatus Gastranaerophilaceae bacterium (assembly GCA_045638625.1). Taxonomy (GTDB): domain Bacteria; phylum Cyanobacteriota; class Vampirovibrionia; order Gastranaerophilales; family Gastranaerophilaceae; genus CALUTH01. The sequence continues at coordinate 83,974 of JAZUBR010000028.1, read as the reverse complement.
CCAATACCAAAGGAATATGAATGGTATTTTGGTTTTTCATTAATGGTTACAATTGTTTGGTTGTACGTAGAAATCTTAAGACTTCTTGCGAAGTTAAATAGTAGAGATTAATGAAAAAAAGTTTTTAATAGGGCGGAGCCAACGGCTCCGCCCTATTTTTGTATGTTTAAAATTGGAAATCAAAAATTACATGTGCAACAATACTGGTGATGTCTCTTTTACTAATAAACCACCCCCGTTTTGCTCCTTTTTAGCGGGGGATTTTTTTATATTTAGAATTTTGCTAATGTAACTTTTGCAATGAACCCCCATTCTTCTGTTGAGTAGAGTTTTATTGTTCCATTCATTGCTTCAACCAATCCTTTAACAATAAATAATCCTAGCCCAGTGCCTCGTGTGGTTCGAGTTGTTGTATTATCAAGTCTTGTGAACTTTCCAAATAAAGTATTGAGGGTGTCTTTAGATAATTGTTCATATTTATTTTTCACAAATATTGATACAGAATCGGTAGTTTGTTCAACATCAATATGAATTTCTGAATCATCAGGTGCGTATTTGATAGCATTTTCTACGAGGTTAACAAATACTTGTTCAAGCCTGTCGGCGTCAGATAATACAAAAATTTCATCGTCTGTTATGTTGTTGACGATAGTTTTTGCAGAGTTATTTTTAACTAATGTAATGGCATTTTCCAGTACTGAATAAAGGTTATTTTCATCTAGGTTTACGTTAAGTTTTAAACCTTCGATTTCAGGGATTACAAGTAAATCCTCAATCATACGTTTTAGTCGTTCGGATTGTTTTTTGATAATGTGAAGAGATTTTTGTTTTGTCTCTTCGTCGATTTCAATATCCTGTCTTAAAAGTCTTGATGTATATCCTTGGATACTAGTTAATGGGGTTCTGAATTCGTGGCTCACAGTGTCAATCATGCTTGAGCGGAATTCGTTCAGTTGTTTAAGCATTTTGTTTTTCTTTTTTAGTTGTTGGTGTGATTTTTGGATTTGCTTAACCATTCTGTTAAATTCGTACGCTAGGAATATTATTTCGTAAGGGGTGAAAATGTTTGTTAAGAACCTAATTTTACGTTCATAATTACCTTTAGAAATAGCGATAATTGCTTTGAATAATTGTCGAATGTTTATATAAAGATAATAAGTGTATAATCCTACCAAGAATAAAATTGTTAGTGCTGAGATTATCAATGTTAAAATGATTTTGTCTCTGTTATATGAAATATGACGTTTAGTTATGCTCTTGGTGGTATTAACGATGATAAGCAAATCTGTATCGGATTTTTTTAGATAAACTAAGGGTTGGTTTTTTATGTCACCGTAGATTACAGCTTCATCTTTTTTGAGCTCTTGTGGCAAGAGTTTTAAACTTTTTTGGTATACGTCTTCAGTAAAGTTGCGTGATGCCAAAATATCATTATTATTATTGATAACGTAGATTTGTCTTTTATCTTCTTCTATTGAACGGAAAAGACTTGCTCTGATTTTTTTTACGTCAAATGTTAGTACAAGAAATCTATTATTATCAATTTTTTCTCCGACTGTTGTTATCTTATTTTTTATGTTTTCTTGTTTTATTTTTAGAAACTCATCTTCTGAGCTAACGATAAAGGCGTTATTAAACAACTCTGATTGGCTTATGATATTGTCTAAAAAAGCTTTTTCTTGATTTCTTGGTAGCGTTTTTAGTTGTGTAGCAAGTTGTTTTAGTTCAAACCTCACGGTGCTGGCATAGAAATCTATTTCGTCAGAAACCATATTGGCAATAAGTAGCGCAGTATCTTGAAGCTGGGCTCTAACTGCGTGTTGGTTTACATTATTAACGATAATTGCAGAGATTGTTAAGGGTGCTAAAACCGCAATAAATAGAACAATAATTATTTGTTCTACAATTTTGAATTTTCTGAATTTCATTTTTTTCATTTTATTCACCAAAAGGAGTTAGTTTGTAACCAACGTTTGTTACTGTGTGTAAGTATTTTGGAGTTCTTGAATTTTCTTCTATTTTATTTCTCAAACCTCCAACGTGTACACGTAACATTCTTACATCTTCGTTGCTGTCATAACCCCAAACTTCTTCAAGTAGCGTTGCAAGAGTTACAGGGTTGTTGAAATGTTGCATCAGACAGTAAAGGATTTCAAACTCGGTCGGGGTAAGCTTGATTTTTTTATTAAGAATAATACATTCTAAGCTTTCTGGGATTATTTCAATTTGTCCCATATTAAGGATTTCTCCCGTTTGGGTCTGAGTTGGTAGAGCTTGTAGATTACGTTTTAATAAGACTCGTATTCTTAAAAGCACCTCTTGTATATCGAAAGGCTTTACTAGATAGTCATCAGCCCCACTGTTAAATCCTATTGTTTTATCATCGATCGTACCTTTTGCTGTTAGCATAAGGATAGGTACCGCTAGTTTTGCTTGCCTAATTTTTTCGCAGACAGTAAACCCATTCATTTTAGGCATCATTACATCTAAAATTATTAGGTCATATACATTATTAAGGGCTTTTTGTAATGCTTCTGCACCATCTTTGGCGGTGTCTGTGAAGTAACCGCTTTGAAAAATGTCGAATTCCAGTAAATCTCTTATTTCATCATCATCGTCAACGATAAGTATTCTTTTCATATGAGGCCCTTTCATATCTATTGATTTTAGCCTAAAACGTGGGCTTGGTCAATGAAATTCAAATTCGTGGGATGAAGTTTTGTAAACAATAAATAATATATCTTAATAATATATAACATTGCTATTAAAAATATTGAAAAAATCCCACAATATGTTAAAATGATAGTATGCGGGATAGTCTGCATAAAATCAAACAGGAACAGATATGGCACAGAATAGCACAGAGCATTTTGAATGATGCGCAACGGGTGATGTTGCGTATGTTTTGCTGTAAATAGATAATGATTTAGAAGAGATCAAGGCTGTTTCTTATTGAAAATACTGTTAAATAATATAAGAATATCGAGGACATAGATGAATATTTTTACCAAGAGCTTTGCAAGAGGAGAGACTAATATGCCGATAAACCTTGTAGATTTAATAAGAACCGGGAACTTTAAGAAATTCCGTAAGGTATATGGTTTTTCATTGATGGAAATGATGGTCGTAATGCTTGTTGTTGCGATAATTTTGGCACTATCATCTCCTATGATTACAAAGAAAAATGCTACAGATGGTGTTAACCGTGAACTGTGGGATATTCTTGCAGACGGTAGCACTGGTCCTGGCAGTGTTGGAAAGAATAGTAACCCTCATATTGGTTGGAATAAGAATAAAAAAGAAGCATCTGCAATCATTGGTGGTGCAGAAGCTGATATTGCTAAATTTGCTCCAAATGGTCGTCCTGGTTTGATTATACATACTAGTGAGGGCAGACCTCATATTGCTTTTATGTATGATGGTGTTAAAAAAGGTACCTTGGATATGATTAAAGGTCTTGCTGTTGGCGAGGAGCCAAAAGCAAGCGCAGAGGGCTCGGTATCAATAGGTAATCAAGCGAAGGTTGAAAATATAGGGGCTTCCAATGCAATTGCTATCGGTGCTGAGGCAACAGCAGGTGGTAATACAACTGCTCCTGTTGCGGGTAAGGATGCTTTTGCTGCTGGATATCAGGCTAATGCCTCAGGTATCAATTCTATGGCAATAGGTTATGGCGCCAATGCTACTGCTAATGCCGTTGCCTTAGGTGGTGGTAAAGCTCTTACAGATGGAGCTGTTGCCCTTGGTTACAATTCAAATACCACTGGTTCAACTTCAGCTGTTGCGATAGGATACAATGCAAAGTTAAATAATTCCTTAAATTCTGTCGCAATTGGTAGTAATATTGAACTGACTGGGGTTGGTTCTTCCGTTGCAATTGGCTACAACGTTAAAGGTTTGTACGCTTCTAATATTGTTTATTTAGGTGCTAATGCAAGTAGTACTTCTGGTGCGAGTAATAGTGCAGTAATCGGCTATAATTCAAAAGTTATTGGTCAAAATGCTCTTGCAGTAGGTGCATTCTCTTATGGGACAACTAATGCGATAGCATTAGGTGCTCGTGCTAATGCAAGCTCATCTAATGGCATGGCTATAGGTTCGAATTCAAAAGCATTAGGAAATGCGATTGCGATAGGCTATAATGCATATGCTTCTACTGAGGCCCTTGCTCTAGGTGCAAAAGCAAACTCAACAGGGTTATACGCTACGACAATAGGTATGAATGCTGTTGCAGGAACAAATTCTGTTGCTATAGGAGCTTATTCTGGTGGTAGTTATGCAAACTCTTTTGCAATTGGTCGCTCGGCGAAACTTATCGGAAGTGAATCTGTTGCTTTAGGGTATAGTGCAAATGCTGGTGGGAGTAGTGCTGTTGCTGTTGGTAATTCTGCAAAAGCTCCCTCTAGTTCCGTAGCTTTAGGTAGTAATGCGCAATCAAGTGGTTCTGATTCGGTTGTTATTGGGCGTGATGCGAGAGCTAGTTACGGCGCTGTAGTTGTTGGAAGCGGAACTTCTACTGGTTCTAATTCTGGTGCTGTAGCAATTGGTCGAGGAGCGCAAGCCACTGGAACAAGTTCTCTTGCAATTGGTCGAGGAGCGCAAGCCACTGGAACAAGTTCTATTGCAATTGGTAAAGGTGCCATAATTAAAGGAAAGAATAGTGTTGCTGTGGGGCAAATTGAAAGCCATCAGTCAGAAGATAATGCAATAATTTTAGGTAATGGCACAACACATGTTATCATCCCTGGGAAACTTGTGCTTTATAGTAGAGAAATTGAAGGTGATACCAAGGTCAAAGGTTCAGTTCTTATCGAGAACCACTTAGTAGTTAAAAAAGGTGCTGCGTTAGGTGTTATGGCTTATGGTGGTGACTGGGATTCTTATGGAGGTAAACAAGCATTCACTGCTTTCAAAGATTATGAATACTCTGATAACACAGTTACTGTTATGGAACGATACGGTGGTGAATGGGAAGAGCATAGAGGGCGTTTGACTTGTTTTGATGTAATCTCTCGTTATGGTTTGACAACCACTTTTAAGGATGCCTGCTCATCAGATATTAGATTGAAAGATGTTATTGGCGAAAATCTTGATGCAATGGACAAGATTAATCGTTTGAAAGTATATGATTATACTTATAAAAAAGACGATTTAAAAACTCCTCATGTAGGTGTTATTGCTCAGGATTTACAAAAAATCTTCCCTAAGGCTGTTGGTACTAGCAAAGATGGATTTTTATTTATCCGTCACGAAGATATATTCTATGCAATGGTTAATGCTTTAAAAGAACTTGATGCAAGAGTTAAAAAGATTGCTACTGCATTATCTGATAACGTTAAGTTAGCATTAGCTAATGCTGAAAGAATTGAAGAGCAAGAAAAAGAAATGAAACAGATAAAGAAAGAAATTATTACTCTAAGAAAACAAGCTCAAAAGGCGATAAAGAAGCGTAGAGCAAATGGGTAATACGTAAAAAGATTTTGAAGAATACGAGAATAGCGAGGACATAGATGAACATTTTTATCAATAAAATAGCAAAAAAGGAGCCAAGTATGCCGATACGCTTTGTCGATTTGATTAGAGTCGGGAGCTTTAAGCAGTTTCGTAAAGTATATGGCTTTTCTTTGATGGAAATGATGGTAATAATGTTGGTCGTTGCTCTTGTGTTAGCAATATCATCTCCAATGATTACAAAGAAACACGTACCAGATGGTTTCAAAGAAGAGGTATGGAGCGTTCTTGCAAATGGTGCTTCACCAACTGCTGCAAGGGTTGATATTGGTTGGAATACTGGAAGACAAGCTCTTTCGGCAATTATTGGTGGCGCAGATATAGAAGTTAATAAATATGATACTGGACAGCCAGGGCTTATTATTAATACAAAAGATACGAGACCCCATATTGGATTTATGTACGATAGTAGTCCTAAAGGGACTATAGATATGATTACAGGTATTGCGATTGGTTCTAAGCCTAAAGCAACAGCTGTAAACTCGATTGCGATTGGTGCAGGGGCAAATGCTGCAGCTGTCAATTCAATTGCTATTGGTCCTGTGGCTAATACAGGTGCTACAGGTACGGATGCTTTTGCATATGGGTACAAAGCTAAGGCAACAAAAATGAATTCAACAGCAATTGGATATACTGCACAGGCTACGGGTAATAATTCTATGGCTATTGGTGTTTCTAAAGCTCCTGCTGACGATTCTGTAGCTATTGGATATACAGCGGATACAAATAATGCAAAAAATAGTGTTGCTCTAGGGCATATAGCAAACCTATCTGGCTCTTCTGAATCAGTTGCAATTGGTAGTGGTACTAGGTTAAGTGGAGGGGCTAGAACTGTTGTTTTTGGTGATTATGCTGGTGCAGATGGAGCAACCAATACTGTATTGGCAGGTTGCTTTGCAGGTAGCAGGTCAGGGATGCCGTGGAATGTTTCTGACGCTGTTATAATGGGAGCCTATGGTATGGGTGCTTCTAATTCTTTGGGGCTTGGCGCGACTCAAGTGGCTAAGGATGGTACTGCAGTTGGTTATGGGGCTAACGTTTCTGGAGTTAGTGGTACTGCGCTAGGGGCTACATCCATAGCAAAGACAAACGCTCTAGCTATCGGATACAAAGCAAATGCTGCAAGTTATTCGATTGCTATTGGTTCAAATAAAGATATTAATGACAAAGACTATTCTGTACTTCTAGGTAGGGATGCTGCTGTTGGTAAGAATTCTGTTGCAATCGGTTATAAATCTGGTGGTTCTTCCGATAATATACTTGCTGTGGGTAATAATGCTAAAGCAAATGGTAGTAATTCTGTAGCGTTAGGTAAAGAGGCTTCTGCGGTATCAGATGCTGTTGCTATTTTGAAATCTACAAGTTACTATGGAAATACAAGTGGAATTGGTTCTGTTAGAGTAGGTCATAATGCGTATGCTTCTGATACAAACTCAATTGCAATAGGAGTAATTCCTAAAGCTTCAAAAAGTGGAGCCGTGGCGATTTCGTATGCGGCTAATGCTAGCAGTGCAAATGCGGTTGCTCTAGGGTATAGTTCTTCTGCAAGTGGTGCTGATTCTGTGGCTATCGGAAAATCATCTTATGTTTCTGGTGATAATTCTGTTGCGTTAGGGACATCCTCTGGTATATACTCTGATGATAGTGTTGCTATAGGAAATATTCCATATTCATATAAAAATTTTAGGAAGAATGTAATTGTAATTGGGAATGAAAACTCAACAGTATATATTCCTGGGAAATTAGTAGCAGATGGGATTGAAGACGAACTTCCTGGAAATGTACGGGTAACAGGTTCTATGCTGGTTGATGGTCATTTGGTTGTTCAAGCTGGTGCAACTTTGGGTGCAAATGTAATAGGCGGTAAGTGGAATTCTACGGCAGCAAACCACGCTTTTGTTTCAATGAAGTTAGGCGATTTTAAGTATAATGACACCTATGGTTATCATTCTCAGACGATGGTAACAAAAAATGATGAGTGGAGAGGGGATACGGAAGAGTATGGTGTTAAGACGTTGACCTATGGCGAAATCATGGGACGTTATGGGCTTTGTTCAGCTTTTCCCGATGAATGGTGTTTCTTACCTTCCGACATCCGCTTAAAAGACATCATTGGTGAAAACCTTGATGCTATGGATAAAATCAATCGTTTGAAAGTATACAACTATACTTACAAATCTGATAAGGATAAAGTTCAGCACGTAGGTGTTATTGCGCAAGATTTACAAAAAGTCTTCCCTAATGCTGTAACAACAGACGAAAATGGTTTCTTAGAAATCAGACACGAAGATATATTCTATGCAATGGTTAATGCTTTAAAAGAACTTGATGCTAAAATCAGACAGATTGCGAGTGATTTAGCTAAGAATGTGAAATTAGCCACTGCTAATGCGCTAAGAATAAAAGCTAAAGATAAAGAAATGAAGCAATTAAAACTTGAAGTTGCTGAACTTAGAGTTTTGATGGAAGAAGCTATTAAGTAGTTAATTCTAAAAGTGTAGAAGTTATAAAGAGGATGCCTTTACTAAGGCATCCTCTTTAGTATTTCTCAGGCTAAAAGGCTAGGAATCCAACGAAAAATTGTTTAATTAACCTTATATTGATCTCCAAGGCTTCGCCTTGAAGATGACTAGTTAAAATCAACGTTTAGAATCATAAACACTCAAGTGTATTTTTATAGTATAATCATCTTATGGATTTGAAAACAAAAATTACAAAACTCCATTATGATAAAAATGCCAGAGGTTTGGCGTATAACTTTTTGGGAGTATGTTCTTTATTTTATGCAGTTGGTGCAGGGTTTAAAAATTGGCTTTATGATAAGAATATAATAAAGTCTACAGCGGTATCAGCTCGTGTTATAAGTATAGGTAATTTGACTACTGGCGGTGTTGGAAAGACTCCTGTTGTTGCCCAATTGGCAAGGTATTTTGTATCAAAAAATGAAAAAGTTTGTATTTTGTCTCGTGGATATGGCGGTTCACTTTCTAATAAGAAAGTTAATGTTATTTCTGATGGTATAAATCTTTTCCATAACGCAAAAGAAGCTGGTGATGAGCCTTATTGGCTGGCTGTTAATCTTGATGGATGCGCTGTTATAACTTGTAAAAATAGAGTTAAATCTGCAGAATTTGCAATTAAAGAGCTAGGTGTTACAACAATTATACTGGATGATGGTTTTCAGTATCGTAAACTTAAAAGAGATTTGAATGTTCTTTTAGTAGATAGCGAAAAGATGTTTGGGAATGAAAAACTCCTCCCTCAAGGTCCTTTAAGAGAAGGGCTTGAAGGGTTTGAACGTGTGGATAAAATTCTTGTTGTTAGTAAAAATACTAATCATACCCGTGCAGAAAAGTATGCAAAAATTCTTGGGAAGAAATTGAAAAAACAGGCATTTGTATGTAAAACAGAACCTGAATATGTTTATAATATTAAATCAGGTGAACATTTGGAACAAGGTGAAGAAGTTTTTGCTTTGTCTGCTATTGGACAGCCAGAACAGTTTTATAACTTTGTTGAAAAGGATTATAAAATCATTGATAAAATAACTTTTGATGATCATCATTCTTATTCCTATGATGATATCAAAGATATAAAAGGTAAAATTGTAACTACAGAAAAAGATGCAGTTAAGTTGGCAGCTTTTGATTGTGATAATGTATATGCAATGAAGCTGAAAACAGATTTTGATGTGGAATCTTTGTTAGGATAGGGTATTTTATGGATAAGAAGTTTATATCAGGAGCTTTAACCCACACTATATTAATTATAGTGTCTATTATTTCAATATTTCCGTTTATATGGTTGGTTTCAACCTCACTAAAAGGGATTGATGAAAATATTTTTGCTTATCCTCCAATTTTTATACCACAAGATTTTACATTAGAAAATTATTCTGGAGTATGGCAAAAAGTAGATTTTATGCGCTATTTCTGGAATTCCTTGGCGGTAGCAGGGCTTACTGTTATTCTTAACCTTATTTTTTCTTCTCTTGCAGGGTATCCTCTTGCAAGAATGAAGTTTGGTGGAAAACGATTCTTGTTTTTTGCCATTTTATCTACGATAATGGTGCCTTTTCAGGCTATTATGATTCCGGTTTATTTGATAACTGTGCGCTTAGGGTTTACTGATACTGTTAGTATATTTAATGGCTATCTTGGGTTGGTAATGCCTTTTGCAGTATCTGCGTTTGGGATTTTCTTAATGCGTCAAGCTTTCATTAAAATCCCTGTTGAATTAGAAGAATCGGCTATTGTTGATGGCTGTAATGTATTCCAAATGTTTAAAAAAGTTGTTTTACCTATGGTAAAACCAACCTTGGCAGTTCTAGCTGTGTTTACGTTTATTGGTACTTGGGGTGAGTTCTTATGGCCGAGTATTATATTAACTAAAGAAAGTATGTTTACTCTTCCTGTCGGGATAAATAATCTTCAAGGGATGTTTAGTTCAAATTGGAGATATATTGCGGCGGGTTCAGTGCTTTCAACAATTCCGATTATAGTATTTTTCTTAATGATGCAAAAGTACTTTATATCTGGAGAAAACGACGGAGCCCTAAAAGGATAAACTCATCCGAACATAGGATGTACTTCTCTTAAAAATATGATAAGCTCATACGTGAAAGGGAAGTGTATAGTAATGTTAAATACTGCTTTTACACCGCAACACAACGGGGATATTTCTGGTTCAATAACAAAGAATTGGACCGAGCAAGCTTTAGAATGTTATAAACTTGGTGGTAATTGTTCTAAGTGTTCAATTGCAGAAGGCCACTATTCATTTGTATGTCAAATGCCTAAGGTTGTAGAAATTCTTCTCGCTGTTAACGGTGAGCCGGATATTAAATAATTTAATGTTTTGAAATTTTGTCTTTATATGCCATAAAAGCTGAAAATGTGCATATTCCGACAAATAATGCCAAAATGATAGCTGTATGTTGATATGCTGTCAAAAGTGGTGTCGAAACTTTTTGAGAAGTGTAAAAGTTTTGGAAAATTTCCATAATATTTACAGCGATTGCTGTCCCCATTATCATCCCAGTGTTTCTTGCCAGTGCTAAAATACCTCCGGCAATTCCAAGTTGTTTTGTTTCTACGTCAGCTAGAACACCTGCATTAGAAGGTGATTGGAAAAGTCCATTGCCGACCCCTAATAACATTTGTACAGCAATAAGTATTTGTAATGATGTATTCTGTTCGAGCCTTGAAAATAAAATCAAAGCTATAGTAAGAACAAGTCCGCCTGATATAGTAAACCATTTGCTACCGTATTTTCCTGCTAAATTACCACATATAGGGGCTGTAAATATTAATGATAGAGCGTATGTTAAAACTATAAACCCTGTTGTCATTGGTGAAAACCCTAAAGTTTGCTGTGCAAACAAAGGAAATATAACTCCAATACCAGTTACTCCCCAATAAGAAAGGTGTATTGCAAGGTTCCCGAAAGAAAACGAGCGGATTTTGAATAAAGAAAAATCTATTAATGCGTATGAAACTCTAAGTTCTCTAAGTATAAACATTATTGTTGCAATTACGAATGTAATTGCAAGAAATGTTATTCGTTTTGAACTCCATCCCCAGATATGACCTTGAGAGATTACAGTAAGTAGTGATATCAAAAATATACAGAAATAAATGAAGCCTTTATAGTCAAATTTTTCCTTTTTATGTGGTGGGCAATAAAAAGGTAAGATTTTATAAGAAACCATTGCAAAAATGGATGCAATAATACATCCAGGGATAAAAACATAATTCCACCCAAAATAATGTATTAAAGTCCCTGCTAATGCGGGACCAGACATTGAGCCTAATGCAGCGATTGCACCATTTATACCTAAAGCTTTACCTCGTTTTGCACCTCTAAATAGGCTTGCAATAATTGAAACCGAGTTTGAAACAAGAATGGAAGCCCCAATTGCTTGAACACATCTACTTGCAATTAATAGAGGTAATGTGTGAGAGAAAAAACATAACAAAGAACCTAATGCGTAAACAAGAAACCCTGCTGAATATAATTGGTTTCTGTGACAAACTTCACTTAGTTTTCCAAAGAAAGGTAAGAATGCTGTAAGAATTAACATATATCCTACCACAACCCATTGAACAGAGGTAATAGGCTCATTTAGGGTTTGTGATATATCATAAAGGGCAATATTAATTGTAGACGTGTCTAACATTGCCAAAAATGTTCCGACAATCGTAACAAAAACAATAATCCACTTTAATTTCTTGTTCTGCAAACCTTTTCCCCACTTAAAAAGTCCCCGTAGGGACTTTAAAATTAACTTTATTTATATTACAAATCCTCTTCGTCCTCGTTGTCTGCTTCTTCTACAGCTTGTTCAATCAACTGATAAACAACGTAGGCTCCGAGAGCAACAGCTTTAGGGTCTAAACCTGTTTGCTTAGTTATTTCTAGAATTGCAGAATTGACTTCAGGATTCTCTTCTTTAAGGTGTCCAACCATGTTTTTACGCCAAGCTGCAACATCTCCAAATACTTTTTTGTATGTTGAAGCTGATATCTCTTCTGTAATAATTGGTAACATTAATTCTCTCCTAATAATTACTGCAATTATAAAAAAAACAATAGTAAAAATCAAGAAATTAAGTAGATAGTTATATTAATTTCTAACCTTTTGCAGCATTCGCACCAGAAACGATTTCTACGAGTTCCTGTGTAATAGCTGCTTGTCTTGCTTTGTTATAATTGATAGTTAAATCTGTAATCATTTCTTCTGCGTTGTTTGAAGCTGCTGACATTGCAGTCATTCTTGATGCAAGTTCACTCGCATTAGCTTCAAGCAATGCTTGATAAATAGTGTTTGATAGATACATTGGTAGTAATGTTTGTAGAACGTGGCTTGTAGAAGGTTCAAACTCCATTAATGTGTGAACTTCCTTTGCTTCAACGTGTTCTAAATTGATTGGTAACAGTGTCATTTCTGATATAGAATATGACATCATATTATTGAATCTTGTTGTGATAACTTTGATTTCATCTATTTCACCAGAAACGAAGTCTACTGCCAAATCTTGAGCAATCATATCTGCTCCACCTGCTGATGGAGTTTCTACAACTTGTACGTACGTTTTAGATACTTTTACAGATTGAGATTTGAATGCAGAAATACCTTTCATTCCTGCAATATAAAGAACAGTATTAAGCCCTTTTGCTTCGTTTTCTTTGATTTCTTTTAAAACTGTTCTAACAAGGTTAGCATTGTAGGCTCCGGCTAACCCTTTATTTGATGTGATTACTAAAATCCCTACGCTTTTTACTTCTCTTGGAGCAAGAAGCGTTCTGAAATCATCAATGGCACGTTCTGGATGCGCCCCAGTAGAAGCTGTAATATCAACTTTTTCTAGTAGAGTTTTAAATAAAGACAAAAGTTCTTCTGAAAATGGGCGAGCTGCCTTAACAGTACTTTCTGCACGTTTAACTTTTGCGGCAGCAACCATTTTCATTGCTTTGGTAATCTTCTTTGTATTTTCAACACTCTGAATTCTATTTTTGATATCTTTTAAGTTAGCCATTTCAGTATTTCCTAATCCTTTTGAAAAGCGTCAGCCATACGGCTGACGCCGTTATTAATTATAATGTTGTTTTGAAGGTTTCCAAAGATTTCTTCAAATCAGCTTTATCTTCATCAGTTAAACCAGCACCTTCGTTAAGCTTTTTGCTAAGCTCTGGAAGGTTTGCTTCGAAAAATTCGAACCAAGTTTCTTTAAATCTTGCGATTTCTTTGCTGTCAACGTCATCTAGGAATCCTTCGTTAGCTGCGAACAAGATACTAACTTGTTGAGATACTGATAAAGGTTTGTATTGTGGTTGTTTAAGTACATCGGTAAGCTTTTGACCTCTTAGAAGTTGTGCTTTTGTTGCAGCATCCAAGTCTGATGCGAACTGTGCAAATGCTTCAAGTTCTCTAAACTGAGCAAGGTCAAGTCTTAATTTACCTGCAACTTGCTTAATAGCTTTTGTTTGTGCGGCACCACCTACACGTGATACTGAAATACCTGCGTTAATTGCAGGACGAACACCTGAGTTGAATAATGAAGACTCAAGGAAAATTTGTCCGTCAGTAATTGAAATTACGTTTGTAGGAATGTATGCTGATACGTCACCTGCTTGAGTTTCAATAATAGGTAACGCAGTAATGCTACCACCACCTAATTCGTCGCTTAATTTAACTGCACGTTCTAATAAACGAGAGTGTAGGTAGAATACGTCCCCTGGATAAGCTTCACGTCCTGGTGGTCTCTTAAGAAGCAAACTCATTGCACGATATGCTTGCGCGTGTTTTGTTAAGTCATCGTATACGATAAGAACGTGTTTACCTTGTTCCATAAATTCTTCTGCAATTGTTACACCTGCGAATGGTGCAATATATTGTAGTGGAGCAGATTCGTTTGCTGTCGCAGAAACGATAATTGAGTAATCCATTGCTCCGTGTGTTTCTAATGTTTTAGCTAATTGTGCTACTGTTGAAGCTTTTTGTCCGATTGCAACATAGATACAAATTACATCCTGACCTTTTTGGTTAAGGATAGCATCCAATGCAATAGCGGTTTTACCGGTTTGTCTGTCGCCGATAATCAATTCTCTTTGTCCACGTCCAATAGGAGTTAATGCGTCAATAGCAGTAAGACCAGTTTGTAGTGGTTGGAATACAGATTTTCTGGCAACAATACCAGGAGCAACACGTTCGATTGAACGAGTTTTAGAAGCGTGTAAATCACCTTTTCCATCAATTGGAATACCAGTTGGGTTAACAATTCTACCAATAAGTTCGTTACCAACAGGAACAGAAGCGATTCTACCAGTTGTTTTTACAACCATACCTTCTTTAATGTGAGTGTATTCACCAAGGATTACAACCCCAACATTGTCTTCTTCTAAGTTAAGTGTAATACCGATAGTGCCTTTGCCGTCTTCGAATTCTACAAGCTCGTTTGACATTACGTTTCTTAAACCGTAAACACGTGCGATACCATCACCAACTTCAAGAACGCTACCGATATTAGAAATCTCGGTTCTTGTTTCGTAATTTTTAATGTTCTCTTTTATTATAGAACTAATTTCATCAGGATTAATTACTGCCATAGTCTCCCCTCTACTTAGTTATTATTCTTTTACATAAATTACTTAGTTTAGTGTTTAGACTGTCATCAACGATTGTTCCGTCAATATCAAACACTAGTCCACCGATTATTGCGTTATCAACATTCCATTTAATATCAGCGTTTTTAGAAAGCTTTTCAATAATACGGTTTTTCAAATCTTCTTTCTTCCAGTCATCAATGTTAACTGCAGAAGTAACTTTAATTCTAACAATGCTTTCGCATTTATTAAGCTCTTTTTTATATTCTTCTAAAATATCATCAAGAATACCTAATCTTTTTCTAAGAGCTAGTACTTTTAAAAAGTTTTTAACTGTTGGTGGTAATACATTACCAAAAACTTTTTCGATAACGTTTTGTTTTTCATCAACAGTAACGATAGGATTCACGAACAATTCTTTTAATTCTGTAGAAGCATTAAGTGTATCTACAATATCAATAAGCTGCTCTAGAACAATCTCTTTGTTAAGCCCGTCATCAAATGATAATTCAAGAAGAGATTTTGCCCATCTGTTTGCTACTAATTCATTGTTACTAATTTTTTGGGTAGTCATTTATAGTTTTACCTCATTTAGAGCATCCAAGCTTTCGTATATAAACTTGTCGTGTAGCTCTGGTTTTTGTTCCAATTCTTGTTGAATACGTTCTTTTGCAACTTCTACAGATGCAAGAGCAGTTTTCTTTAATAGGTCTGCTTGTAAAAGGTTTGTCTGAGCATCAATACGCTTTTGAGTAGAAGTTATTATACTGCGAGTGATTTTATTGGCATCTTCAAGCATTTTTTTACCTAATGCTTGCGCGCTTTTTTCTGCTAATTCTAAAGCATTATAAATATCATCATCTATGTGAGAAGCTGTTTCAGTTTCCTGCTTATATTCTTCTTCACATCTCTTTTTTTCGTCCTCAGAAGCTTTAATAGTTTCGATAATCTTTTGGCGATTAGCTTCAATACCTTCTACAATGTTGAATTTTTTACAAATCCATTTTAAACCTAGGATTACCAATGAAAAATATGCAACACTAAGGATTGCCATACCAATATCGCTTTGTGGTACTGAGTTAATCCATTCAAAAATTATTCCTAGAGTTTTGAAAACAGCATTAGTTTCCATTGTTACCTTCTTCCATATTCATATTCAAGATATTATTTACAACATCTTCGTTAATAGATTCTACTTGAACGTCATAGCCAAGGAACTTGGTAGCAATTACTCCGGCAAGCCCGCCAACGTGTTCTTTTAATCTAATTTTAGCTTCACGGTCAATGTTTTCGAGTTTAACCCTAACACCAGACATATCTTTTGCAGAAATGTTGTGTTCGTATTCAATCAAAGTTTCTTTTTTAAGCTTAAATTCAGCTATAACTTTGTTATATACTTCTCTGGCAACCTCTTTAGATTTTTCGAGGCGTTCTTTACGCCAGTTTAAAAGTTTTTGTAAGTTCTCTTTTGCTTCTGCTGCTTCGCTTAAATTTTTGTCGATATAGCGTTTACGATGATGAACAACGTGAGCTAATGGCTCGTACAAAATAGCGTTGAGCATTAAAAGGAATATTACAAAACTCACCATACAAACTAGGAATGTAGCGTTAAACTCTAACATTTGACACCTTTTCTATTAATTATGAAAATATCAACAATAATGCAATGAACAATGCGTAGATTGAAGTTGCTTCAGCAAGACCAGCACCGATGATGAAGTTTTTGAATGCTTCACCTTTGATACCAGGTTGTCTAGCAATAGCTTCTAACATACCTTTTGTTGCGATACCAATACCGATACCACCACCGAATACACCGATTGCTGCCAAACCTGCACCAATCTTGGTTGCATCTAAACCTTGTACTACTTCTTCCATAATGTTCTCCTTTCAATTGAGTATTATTATTTAAGTTAAATTTATCTTAGATTAATGTTCGTCACTTACAGACATTGAAATATATGTTGTTGCAAGCAGCGCAAATACCATTGCTTGAATTAAGGCTACGAATAGCTCAAAGAATTTCATAACTAATGGGATTGGAACAAACCACCAGCAAAGTGTTAAGAGGGTTACAATTAGGATTTCGCCTGCAAGAATGTTTGCAAAAAGTCGAAGTGCCAATGAGAATGGCCTGATAACTAATTCCATACCATCAATAATAGCCATAATAATTCCGTTCATATCCCATCCTGGGAAGAAGAATTTTAATCCGTGTTTCTTAACGCCGTAGTAGATATAATAGATAGAAACAACGATTGCCATTGCTGCTGTCATATTAATATCGTTGCTTGGTGCTGCAAATTCGCCTTCTTTAAGTTTGAAAATTTGCCAAGGTAATTGTCCAACCAAGTTTGCGGTTAGGATAAAGAAAAATAAGGTTAAAATAAGCGGAGAGTGTTTCTTTGATTCTTCTTCTCCCATACTTTGATTTGTCATATTTAGGAAATAACCGATAAACGACTCCCAAAGTAGCTGTAATTTTGATGGGAATATAGAAAGCTTACGTGTTGTAAGCAATGCAAGAACCAACAATATAGCCATTGTAAACCACATTGTTAAGATTGTATCCATGTTAAAATGGAGCTCATGTCCTAAAAAACTATGGGCAACAGCCCAGTGTCCGTGTCCGCTCATTTATTTCTCTCTCTCTTACCCTTCTTGTATCTAAGATACCATAATTTTTGACTCGTCGCAAGTCATTCAAAAGGATGACTTATTTTGTTACAGAAGGTTTTACAAACCCAACTATTTATAGTATTATCTAGGTATACAATGTTATTAAGGAGGAGTGGAAATATGAAGACGAATATCGTTGTTGGTGCAGGAATTTCAGGTATTGTAATTGCTAATTTGTTGGCTACTTTGCGCAATGAAAAGGTGTTGCTTGTAGACAGAAGAACAAATATTGGTGGTAATTGCTATGATTACAGAGATAAGAACGGTATAATGATTCATAAATTTGGATCCCATATTTTCCATACTTCTAATGATCAAGTTTGGAATTATTTAAAGCATTTTACAGATTTTAATCAATATATGCATAAAGTTGTTGCGTTGGTTGATGGCATAGAGACTGTAACTCCTTTTAATTTAAACTCATTAGCGGATGTTTTCCCTAAAACAATGGCTAAAAAGTTTGAAGTTAAGCTACTGGAAAAGTATGGTTTTGGTTCAAAAGTTTCTGTTTTGGATTTGAAGCAGGAAGATGATTCTGATTTAAAATTCCTAGGAGAATATGTTTATGAGAATGTGTTTTTGCCATGTGCTGCAAAATTATATGGTCAGGCTCCTGCTGAGGTAGATTCATCGTTGGCTGCAGAAACATTTGTATACGTAAGCAAAGACAACCGTTATTACAAAGATAAATATCAAGGCCTGCCTTTAGATGGTTACACAGCAATGTTAGAACGAATGATTATGCATCCTAACATTGAGTTGAGGCTTGGTATTGATTATAAAGAAGTTACGGCTAAGTTTGACAGAGTATTTTATACCGGTTCAATAGATGAGTACTTTAATTATGAGTTAGGACAATTACCTTACAGAAGTGTAGTTTGGAAATTAGAAGAACACGATAAAGACTATTATCAAGCAAATTCTGTAGTTGAGTATCCAAGCAATTATGATTTTGCAAAAGTTCATGAATATAAACACTATATGAACGATAAGTCTCAAAAGACTGTGATTGCAAAAGAGTATACAACTGCATTTGAACTTGGAAGAACAGAAAGAGCTTATCCTCTTCAAGCAGCTGGAGCTGAGCTTTATCAAAAATATGTTGAGAAGGCAAAATCTCTAAAGAATGTATATTTCTTAGGAAGATTAGGAGATTACAAATGCTACAATATGGATGAAGCTGTAGCAAGAGCTATCGAAGTGTTTGAAAGCATTGGTAAAAATTAGGATAAAAAATAATGCGCCAAGAAAGAAGTCTTGAAGATTCTGAAAAAGAGCAAATAAAGATATTCCAAAAACGAATTGTATTCTTACAAGTGTTTTTTGTTGTCTTTATTAGTATTTTTCTTGTATATCTGTTTGCAATCCAAGTTATGGATGTAAGGAAGTACAGAATAAAGGCTTTAAACCAGAGAAGGGCTAGTACGTTTGCTCTAAGAGGAGATATTTATGACCGTAATGGTATAAAACTTGCTGGTGATACTGTTTTTTATGATGTGTTTGCAAGACGTGCCGATTATGTGCATGAACCAGAAGAGCTTGCAAAGATATTGGCGCCGATATTGAAAGAGTCACAGTTTAATCTTACTGAGAAATTGAAACGTAAAGAGCCTATGATTTCTTTAAAGAAAGGTGTTGATAGACAAACATATTCTCAGATAGCAAAATTAAAACTTCGAGAAATCCCTATGGACCCTAAGAATATAAGAGTTTATCCACAGGGCTCTTTGGCGGCTCACGTATTAGGATATTATAATGCTGATGCAGATGTTTCTGCAGGGGTAGAATATACCGCAGGCTCTAAGCTTGAGCACATAGAGAATAAAGTAAAAATAGAACGAACTCCAAAGGGTAATATAATTTATGACTTGAATACAAACCCATTGGAGGCATTGAAACCTCAAAAAGGTAACAGTGTTACTCTTACTATCGATACTGCAATACAGCATATTTGTGAGAAAGAACTTTATAAGGCAATAACAAAATTTAAGGCTCTTAGAGGTGCTGTAATTGTTATGAATCCAAAGAATGGTGAAATTCTTGCTTATGCGGTTTATCCATATTTTGATCCAAACAAGTTTAAAGAAGCTACTTATCTTCAAACAAAAAACTGGACGCTAACTGATGTATTCCCTCCTGGGTCTACTTTCAAAGCTATTACTGTTGCAAGTGCAATGGAGACTGGTAAAATCAACCGTTATACAAAGGTTAATGATACTGGTATCATTAAGGTTGGTTGGTGGCCTATAAAAAACTATGACTATGCTAAAAATCCTTACCCTGGGTTAATTGACTTAGTGTATTTGTTTGAACATTCAAGCAACGTGGGGTCAGTATTAGTTGCACAAAAAATGTCATCTACTGAATTTCATGGGATGTTAAAGAAGTTTGGATTTGGTGAAAAAACAGGAATAGATTTACCTGGGGAATCAGTGGGGTTATTGAAGGCTCCTCAAAAGTGGGATGCTTCTGACCATGCTGCGATGTCTTATGGTTATGGTACTTCTGTAACTGCTATCCAAATGGTTTCTGCAATGTCAGCATTGGCAAACGGTGGTGTTAGAGTAACACCTCACGTAATAAAATATTCACCAGAAGAAGCTGAATTGAAAGTTAAAAAGACTCAAGTTATGAGCCCTGAAAATGCGAAAATTGTAACTGATTTATTGACACAGAGTGTTAATAGAGGACATACATTGCTAAGGGAAGGAAATTATAATATTGCAGCTAAAACAGGAACATCTATTAAACCAAAAGAAAATGGTAGTGGGTATACTAATAAATTATATACATCTGCGATAGGTTTTTTACCTTCTTCTGACCCTCAGGTCTTGATATATGTAATTGTGGACTCCGCTCAAGGTTATGAAATTTGGGGTAATACAGTTGCTGTGCCTATATTTAGAGAGATAGCTAATCAAGTTACAAGAATAATGAATTTAACACCTGATAAGATATAGAATTGTGAGGTTATTATGAAACTAAGAGAGTTAATAGAGAAAGTTGAGTATAAGGAATTAGTAAATATCACAGATTATAGTGTTGAAGTAGAGAATGTTTCATATAACTCTAAGAAGTGTACCCCAAATAGTGCATTTGTATGTATAGTTGGTGAACATACGGATGGACATGAATATTTCCAAAACGCAGTTGAAAATGGAGCTGTTGTTTGTATTGTTGAAAAACAATTAAATTCAGATGTTCCACAAATTGTTGTTGAGTCTACTCAAGCGGCATTAGCAGATGTGACGGTAGCTATAAAAGGTAATATTTCAAAAAACTTAAATCTAATTGGTGTTACTGGTACAAATGGCAAGACTACAGTGTCTCACTTATTGCAAAAAATAATTGAGGATTCTAAGGGTAATTGCGGATTAATAGGGACCCTAGGTTATAAATCAAGCTCAAAAGAAGATTATGTTTCAACAGGACATACAACACCACAGGCACCTGAATTACAAGATGCACTTGTAGATTTTAAATACAATAAACAATTGGATAATGTTGTTATGGAGGTTAGCTCTCATTCTATAGCTCAACATAGAATAAGAAATTGTTCTTTTAATGGTGCAATATTTACCAATTTAACTCAAGATCACTTAGATTTTCACGTTACAATGTCGAATTACTTCAATGAAAAGGCAAAATTATTTGAGGATTTGGTAAGTGGTGATTTTGCTGTTGTAAACGTAGATGATGAGTATGGGGTTAAACTATTAGGTAAAATTTCTCCGATGGTATCTGTTTATACATATTCAATCTCAAAATCTGCAGATATTATGGCAAGAGATATTAAGTACTCTGCTAAAGGTGCTCAGTTTACGTTAATTACTCCAAAAGAAAAACTTGATGTTGCTCTAAAGCTAAATGGGAAATTTAGCATATATAATTCATTGGCTGCAATTACGGCTGCTTATGCATTGGGTATTAGTGCTGAAGATGCTATAAAATCTATAAAAGATTTGAGTGTTGCAGGTCGTTTTGAAATTGTTAATGAGCAGCCAATGGTAATTGTTGATTACGCTCATACCCCTGATGGTTTGAAAAATATACTTATAGCTGCTGCGGATATAAAACCTGAGGGCGGGGATTTGATTTGTTTATTTGGCTGTGGTGGTGACAGAGATGTTACGAAGCGTCCTAAGATGGGTGCAATAGCAGAAGAATACGCTCATAAAGTTATATTAACAAGTGATAACCCAAGGAGTGAAGATCCTCAACAAATAATTTCAGATATTCTAACTGGATTTAAGTCTACAGATAATGTGATTGTTGAACCAGATAGAGGAGAGGCAATTCGTGCAGCTAAGAACATAGCAAAAGATAATGATGTTGTTGTTCTTGCAGGAAAGGGACACGAAACTTATCAAATATTGAAGGATGAAACTGTTCATTTCGATGATAGAGAAGAAGCTGAAAAAGTTTTTGGTGCATAGAGGTAGAATATAAATGATAGAGACTAAGCTATTAATTGAGCAACATATTCATGGGGCTTATGGAGTTGATTTTAATAAATCCAGTGAAGAGGAAATTGTCTCATTATCTCAAAAACTATTTGAACATGGGATTGGCGGATATTTCCCAACTTTAGTTACTGATGATATCAGTAATATTCGCCGTCAAATTGTTGAGATAAAAAAAGCTGCAGAAGCTGATGTTTCTCGCTCTGCAAAAATTTTAGGAATACATTTGGAAGGTATGTTTATCAACCCTGAGAAGAAAGGTATTCATAATCCTGCTCATTTTCTTCCTCTAGCTATCAAGAACTTTAAACTTATAGAAGATGATTTTATAAAAATTGTCACTTTGGCTCCAGAATTGGACAAAGGTTTAATGACATATTTGTTGGAAAAAGGTGTTAAAGTTCAGGCAGGTCATTGTGTAAGCGGAGATTTACATAGCGTTAGCGGAGTTACACATTTATTCAATGCTATGTCAGGAATTTCCCACAGAGGTAATAGTACGGCATTGTCAGCACTGACTGATGACAGGCTTTATGTAGAAGTTATTGCGGATGGAGTTCACTTGAGTGAGGAAATTCTCGGTTTAGCGTTTAAGACTAAGCCCGAAGATAAGATTATTTTGGTTAGTGATGCATTGCCAATAACTTATAGTCAAATGACAGAAGCTGTATTTGCTGATGAACAAATCTTTTATGATGGTGAAAAAGCTACTTCTAAGTCGGGGACCTTGGCAGGAAGCACAACTTTACTTGATGGTATTATCAAGAACTTACACCAATATGGCTTGTTTAATGCCAAGTTTATTGACAATCCTTATGAATATCATGGATTAGGTATCTCTGGTAAAATAGTTTGGGACGATGACTTTAATATTTTAGAGGTTATAGAATAATGAATAGCGATAAAATTAAACAGGGTATAGCAAGAACTCCTCATAGAGGCTTATTGTATGCGACAGGAGTTAGTAAGAAAAATCTTGATAAACCTTTTATTGGTATTGCAAGTTCATTTTCAGACTTAGTTCCTGGGCATATAGGGATGAGAGATTTAGAGCGCCAAATTGAAAAAGGTATTCATTCTGGTGGCGGTCAGTCTTTTATTTTTGGAGTTCCTGCTGTCTGTGATGGCATTGCAATGGGACATAGTGGAATGCAGTATTCTTTACCCTCTAGGGATTTGATTGCAGATTGTATTGAAACAGTTGCTGCAGCTCATCAGCTTGATGGGCTTGTATTACTTTCTAATTGTGACAAAATAACTCCAGGGATGCTAATTGGAGCATTAAGACTTAATATTCCTACAATTATTGTTACGGCGGGACCTATGTTGGACGGCATTTGTCAACATCAGAAATTGACAATGATAAAAGGCTCTTTTGAGGCTGTAGGAAAATATAGAGCAGGAGAAATTACAGAAGAAAAACTCCATGAGTTGGAAGAAAACTCTTGCCCTTCTGCAGGTGCTTGCCAAGGTCTTTATACTGCAAATACAATGGCTTGTCTTGCTGAAGTTATGGGGATGAGCTTGCCACAATGTGCAACAGCTGCAGCGGTGTCTTCATTAAAACGCAGAATTGCTTTTGATAGTGGTTTGCAGATTGTCGATCTTGTTAAAAATGACGTAAGGCCATCTGATATTATTACTAAAGATAGCTTGAGAAATGCTATTATTTGTGACTTAGCAATGGGCGGGTCTACAAATTCATTCTTACACTTGTTAGCATTAGCAAATGCTGGTGGAATAGATGTTTCCTTGGCCGATTTTGAAGAATTGAGTAAGAAAATTAAGCAAATAGTTAAACTTGACCCATCGGCAGCTCCAACAATGACTGATTTTCATGCAGCAGGTGGTGTTAGTGCAATATTAAAAACTTTATATGGAAAAATTGATGAGCTAAAAAATATCATAGGTGTAACAGGGGTTCCTGTTGAAGAGTTGGTAGCAAACACTTGGGTAGATACAGATTTAATCCATTCTGTTTCAAACCCTGTAACTACTAAACCTGGACTTGGGATTTTATATGGTAATATTGCACAAAATGGTTGTGTAACGAAGATTTCTGGAATTGATGAGTCTTGCTATGAGTTTGAAGGTGTTGCAAAAACTTTTGATAGTGAAGAGGATGCAATGCAAGCTCTTGAAACAGATAAAATCAAAGCGGGAGATGTTATTGTTATTAGGTATGAAGGTCCAAAAGGTGGCCCTGGGATGAGGGAAATGCTAGCTCCGACTTCTCTATTAGTGGGTAAAGGGCTAGGTACAACAGCAGCATTAATTACTGATGGAAGATTCTCTGGAGGTACAAGGGGAATTTGTATTGGACACATTTGTCCAGAAGCTGCTGACGGCGGTGTTATTGCCCTGATAGAAGATGGAGATAAAATTAGAATTGATATAAATAATAGAATTCTAGATTTATTGGTAGATGAAGAGGAGCTTAGTTCTCGTCGAGAGAGACTAAAGCCATTTGAGCCAAAGCATAAGAGTGGTTATTTGGCGAAGTATGCTAGAGCTGTTCAAGATGCGAGCCACGGGGCGATAGTTTAATAAAAAAAGGATGACCGATTTGTCATCCTTTTTTGTATTCTTGCTTGTTTATTATAACAATGTTCCTTGAGTTGAACCGTCATCATCAGCAGGAGATTCTGCAGAAGCTTCTGGAACTTCGTTAGAACTGTCTCCATCAGTATTAACGATTTTGTTACAAGAAACAACTGTGTCATTTTCACCAAGGTTCTGTGCTTTAACACCTGTTGCAGGTCTACCTTGGCAAGAAATATCTACAGCCTTGATTCTAGATACAACACCACTAGCGGTTACAATCATAATTTCATCTTTTTCTTCTACGATTGTTAGCGCAACAAGTCTTGATACATTAGACTTGAATTTAGTCGCAATCAGACCGATACCGCCTCTGTTTTGAGTTCTGAATTCAGAGATTTTTGTTCTCTTACCAAAACCGTCAGAAGTTACAACTAATAAGTCACCATCTCTGTCTCTAGGCACGATATCACAACCGATAATGGTATCACCGATTCTTAGCTTCATTGAGTTTACACCACGAGCGCTTCTTCCTAATGGTCTTAAATCTTCAACTGGGAATCTAATAGCCATACCGCAAGATGTACCAATAATGATTTCATCATTAGCTTTTGCTAGTTTTACCCAGTTAAGTTTATCATCTTCTTCAAGACCGATTGCAATGATACCACTACGTCTGATGTTAGCAAAGTTATCTAATTCAATTCTCTTGATATAACCTTTTTGAGTCAACATAATTAGGTTTGTATCATGAGAGAAGTTACTTACAGGTACAACCGCAGTAATCTTTTCGTCTTGAGAAATTGGTAACACGTTTACGATTGGTAAACCTTTCGCTTGACGTCCGCCTTCAGGGAAGTCATAGACATTCAAGCTATAGCAGATACCCTTAGAACTGAAGAATAATACTTTATCATGCATCATTGCAGTGAAGAAGTGTTGAATATCATCATCTTCTTTTGTTTTGATACCGCTCTTACCACGAGTTGCACGGTTTTGACGTTCAAAAGTGTCTAAAGAAATACGTTTTAAGTATCCTTGGTTAGTAATAAATACTGCCATTGGTACGTTTGGAGTCAAATCTTCAATAGTTACTTCGTCTAATTCTGGAATGATTTGAGTTTTTCTGTCATCACCGAATTTCTCTTTGTCTTCTAAAAGTTCTGCTTTAATAATATTAAGAACTTTTTGTCTGTCAGCAAGAATTGCTTCGTATTCAGAAATCTTTTTAAGTAATTCATCATATTCATTCTTGATTTTGTCTTGTTCCAAACCAGTCAAACGTCTTAATTGCATTTCTAATATAGCGTTTGCTTGGTCTACATCAAGCCCGAATCTGTTCATTAATCCGTTACGAGCATCTTCTGTAGTTTTTGATTTTTTGATTAATTCAATAACTTCATCCAATGATGCAAGAGCGATTAATAAACCTGCTAAAATATGAGCTCTGATTTTTGCTTTCTTTAAGAAGTAAATAGTTCTTCTTGTAACGATTTCGACTCTGTGTTCAACAAACTCGTTTAATACATCATAAAGGTTCATCAAGCGTGGTTGTTTGCCACAAAGAGCAAGCATGTTAACCCCGAATGTTGTAGCTAATTGAGTATATTTGAACAAGTTATTTTTTACAACATCAGGTTTAGCATCACGTTTAAGTTCGATAACGACACGCATACCTTCTCTGTCAGATTCGTCTCTGATATCAGAAATTCCTGATAATTTTTGTTCTTTAACAAGGTCTGCAATTTTTTCAATAAGCATGGCTTTGTTAACTTGGTATGGAATTTCAGTAATGATAATAGCAGTTCTTGCTTGTCTGCCGCCACCACCAGGGATTTCTTCTATCGTAGCAACAGCACGCATTTTGATAGAACCACGTCCTGTTTCATACGCTTGACGAATATCTCCTAAGCCAACAATAGTTGCTGCTGTTGGGAAGTCTGGACCTTTAACGTATTCCATTAATTCTGCAACAGTAATGTTAGGGTTTTCTATAAGAGCAATAGTCCCGTCAACGATTTCACAAAGGTTGTGTGGTGGAATGTTTGTTGCCATACCAACCGCAATCCCTGAAACACCATTAAGTAATAACATTGGTAATCTTACAGGTAATACAGAAGGTTCTTCTAATGAACCGTCGAAGTTTGGTACAAAAGCAACAGTTTCACAATCTATATCAGCAAGCATGGATGTTGTGATTTTGTGCATACGAGCCTCTGTATAACGCATCGCAGCTGCACCGTCACCATCAACAGAACCAAAGTTCCCATGGCCATCTACTGTTAAATATCTTGTAGAGAAGTCTTGTGCCATACGTACAAGAGCTTCATAAACGGCACTGTCACCGTGTGGGTGGTATTTACCAAGTACTTCCCCTACGATACGAGCACACTTTTTAAATGGTTTATCAGGTGCCATGCCCAATTCATTCATTGCGAATAAAATCCTTCTGTGAACTGGTTTAAGTCCGTCTCTAACGTCAGGTAAAGCACGACCAACGATTACACTCATCGCATAGTCTATATATGAACGCTTCATCTCTTCTCTAATATTAACCGGAATTATTTTCCCGTCCGAAAACATATTTTGCTGGCTCAAAACTTCCTCCTTATATATTCCCTATGTTTTCCATGTTAGCACAAAAAGCCTTTATGTAAAGCAAAATCCCTGATGTAGACATGTGTACCACATACAAAATGATGATTAAAATCATGCAAATAAGAAGAAAAATCATAAAAACGTATGATTTTATATCGAGGTTATATTGCTAGTATATAACTATACTCCTTAAAAAAAACGACGATACACATATCCCTAATCAACAGCTATGGACAATTAAGTACATAGCTTTTCTTTTTTTATTAGGTACTATATATGTATGCGAAATGAGATTAAGAAACATTTAGTAGAATTAAGCGAAGAAGGTTATCGAGAGTTTTCGGCAAAACTCATTCCAAATGTAGATAATGTTCTAGGTGTAAGGATTCCTATCCTAAGACGTTATGCAAAAGAACTTAGTAAGTCTGAAGGTTTTGATGTTGATGTTTTTTTATCTATTGAAGACAATGAATATTTAGAATTTGTCATGTTGCAGGGTATTTTACTTGGCATGAAACATTCTCCTCAAGAAGTTTTTTTTGAAGATGTTAGATGTTTTGTTCCAAAGATAGATAATTGGGCTGTCTGCGATATTTTTTGTGCTTCTTTAAAGCTAACTAATAAATACAAAGACGAAACTTTTGAATTTTTGCAAAGTTATCTATTATCTAAAGAAGAATATATGTTGAGGTTTGGGGTGGTAATGTTGCTCACTTATTATATTAATGAAAAATACATTACTAAAGTGTTAGAAATATTAACTGCATTAAAGCATGATGGTTATTATGCGCAAATGGCGATTGCGTGGGCACTTTCTATTTGTTATGTTAAATTCTTTGATGAGACTCATTCGGTGGTTTCTAAAGCTGATTTACCTTTCGAAATTTTGCGTAAAACTGTAAGGAAGGTTGTAGAATCTTTGCGACCTACTAAAGAGCAAAAAGAATTCCTAAAGTTGTATCTAAAAAATAAACTCGCATAAGCGTATGCGAGTGGAATGAATTTGTATGTGTAGGGGAAAATAAACTATCCGTTGGCGGTTGAACCGCCATAAAATCTCATCATCAGTCCATCGAGGAGTTCTTGTTTTTCCTCAATTCGCTCAAGATTTTGTTTAATTGCTTCTAGTTCTTCAAGCAATGTGTTTAAGTCTTTTCGTTTTCGTTCGGCTATTATTTCTTGCCTTTGAGTATTGTTTTCGACTTCTACATCTACCCAATCACCACAAAAACAGCCGTCCATGTATCTTCGTTTGTTCTTGTTACTCATAACAAAAACTCCTTTCTATATGGTTTTTGCTAACCAAATTCTAGAAAATATTGCAAATACTCCGTTTAAAGCGTTTTCAATTTCTTTAACTTCTCTGTAAGCTTCAGAATTAAAATCAAATCCAGTCATTTCTGAATACTCAATCATCATTTCATTTTCGTCTTTTAACATACACATACCTCTTAATTAACAGCTTTGTGACTTATATTATTGTTATCGGCATGTTTTACGAAAACTTTAATGTTTTTTGCAAAATATTAAATTTTTGTTACAATTAAATGTGTATATAGAAAAGATAGTAGAATGGAATTATGCAAATTATCATAGGTTCGGATCACGGTGGGTATAGGCTAAAGGAAGAAATAGCCGAGTATTTAAAATCAAAAGGTATTAGTGTATTTAATGCCGGAACGTATTCTACCGAATCCTGTGATTATCCTGTTATTGCTAAAGATGTTGCTAGAAGGGTTCTTGCTACTCCTGATAGTAAAGGGATTTTGGTATGCGGAACTGGAATTGGTATTTCGATTGCAGCTAACAAGGTAAAGGGCATTAGAGCTTCGCATTGTACAGATACTTATTCTGCAAGGATGACGGTTCAACACAATAATTCTAATATTCTATGTCTTGGGGAAAGAATAACTGGTGTAGGTTTAGCGCTAGATATTGTTGATGCATGGTTAAGTGCGAAGTTTGAAGGCGGACGACACCAAAAAAGAATAGATTTAATAGAGGAAGTTTAGACAATGGAAGAAATGACATCATATACTTTTGCTTGTGCCGCAGCAAGGTTTTTAGATGATAATAAAGCTCAAAATATAAAGATTTTGAATATAAGTAGTGTATCATCATTTGCAGATTATTTTGTAATTGCTTCATCAGATACTTCAACACAGATTAAGGCACTTACTCAAAATACTGCAGATTCGATTAAGAAAACATTTAATCGTCTTCCTGCAGGTCGTGAAGATGATGCAAAAAATAAATGGAATCTTTTGGATTATGGCGATGTTGTAATCCATATCCTTCAAAATACTGAAAGAGAAAGCTATGCTATTGAAAAATTCTGGTCTCACGCTTATAGTATTGATAGAGAGGCTTGGCTAGAAGAATCAAAAGCGTTCTCAAAATATGACTAAAAAGAGAGAGTAAATTTATGGATAAACAAGAAATTGCAAAGAAAATTCAGGCAACTGTCTTATTAATGGCAAAAGATCCGAAGAATACAGCTCACTACCATGATTTGGCAAAGTATTATGCCATGAACAATGAATTTGAAAAAGTTGCATCTGTTTATGAAAGTTTATTGGAAATTGATTCCAAAGATGTCCAAGCATTGTTGAATTTGGGTAATATCCATTTTTATTCAAAGGATTATAAAAAGGCGTTAAAGTACTATAATAGCGCAATGATTATTCAGCCAGGGAATTTCCAAGTTTATTATAACTTAGGGAATACTTACGCAGAGATGAAAAACTTTGCAAAGGCTTTGCATTTTTATAGCAGAACATTAGATTTTTACAACCAATCTCCAGATATTTATAATGCGATTGGAATGTTGTACCATGATTTTGAAGATTATGTGGAAGCAAAAGCTTATTACGAAAAAGCTCTTTCTTTAGATCCGAATAATTTAAGCGCTTTAGTCGATTTAGGTCATGTGAACTTCAAGTTATATGATTATTCTCAAGCGTTGCAGTATTATTTAAAAGTTTATAATCTTTCAAGAGATAATAAAACCGTTGCTCTATGTGTAGCTAATACTTTTGCTTTGGTTAAGGATAGAGAAAGCAGTTATAGAACATTTGAAGAATCTTTAAAATTAGAAGGTGATAATTATAAAGCATATATGTGCTATGCGATTGCAGCTTCTGACTTTGGAGATTATGAAAAGTCTTTAGACTTGTATAAAAAAGCAACAGAAATTAATCCAGAGGATGCAACAGCATTTATTCTTGCAGGGAACTTGTGTTCTACTCTGAAAGATTACGATGGTGCGGAAGATTTTTACAAAAAAGCATTACGTATAAATAAGATGGATGCTAGTTTATATGTTCTTATTGGAAATATATACTATATGCGTGGCGAGATTGAACGTTCAATTCCATCTTATCGTGCGGCTGTTAATTTACGTCCTGAAAACGATGAATATAAACTTGTATTTATCCAGATTCTAAATGACTATTTGCAAGAAGCTAGAAAGGACGAGATAGTTTCTGATGTCGCATAAGGTGTTTCCAATAGAAAGAATAATGGCATGTCTATGCTATGTTACTTTGGGTTGGGCGGGTGCTCTTATCTTGATAGCGCAAGCGCTTTTTAAGATGCAACCGACAAGGTTTATTACATATCATGTTTTTCAATCCATTTTTTTCTTTTTTACGTTGCACGTAGTATCTATGCTTGCGGGATTGGTTGTAATGCTTATAGCTCCAATTCCAGTTTTGAATAATATACCTATTCTTTTAAACGCAGCTATCCCAATGTTTGGAGGTTTGTCTATCATTGAAGCGTTGCTTTGGACTGTGGTAATTTATTTGGTGCTTACTTCGTTGTTAGGGAAGTATAGTTTTTTGCCATGGTTCTCTAAAATAGTTGCTTATTGGGTTAAATAAGTTATATAAAAAATATAGAAAATTTGTTGAAAAATTTTGGATTTACATGTTGAAATCCTCTGAAAGATGAGTTATAATATATAAGTCGAAGGTCTTAAGTGTAGGAGAATAAAATTATGGCAACCGTATCACCGGTGCATTTTGGTATTTCTATTCCAAAATATGCATCCAATTCAAAAACATCAAAACAAAACAGTACAAACACAACAAATGTTCCTGTTGCAACAAAGTCTATTTGCACAAATGACGGTGTTGTTCCAAATGAAAAATCTGCATTAGGAGTTTTATTAACTTCTGCAATGCTATGTACCGTTGCAATAGTTAACCTCATCAAAGCCGGAAGATAAGGGGATAACCCCTTATCCCGTAAAGGGTGGTTTCTTTTGTTCAAGTTTATTTAAGACAAGTTTTTTTCGACCAAAAATAAGTGTAAGTATTACAGTTTTATATGTTGCCAGTGGGGGATTTTATCCCCCTTTCTTGTATCTTCTTGTTATTTGTAAATTTGTTTTTACAAAAATATACAAACAAAAGATTTTTTATCTTGTTTACTATAAAATAGTAGGGTTGAACATGGAAGTGCTAGGATGATGGATACTTTTGAACTGACAAATTACAATTTTTATTCCTCCAGATTGGATATGGAATTAGTTACTAATATCGTAGATGCCCTAAAAGAAATCGTTAAAGAAGATAAACAAGAGGCACAACCTTTGTTTTTAAAGATTTCTGATAATTTTATTTTGAATATTGCACGAAAAGTCGTACAAGAAAAGAAAAAGACTTTCTTGATTGGTATTACTGGGGAAAGTGCATCAGGAAAAACTGTGTTTGTTGATAATACAATAGAAGCTTGTATTCGAGATAAGAAGGAAGGCATTTATACAGTAATTCGTTGTGATGATTATTACAAAGATACATCCAAAGAGCTTTTGGAAGCGGGAAGCTATGAAGAGTTGTTCAAAACAGGTTTTAGTTTTGATACTCCTGAAGTAATAGATTTACAGCTGATGAAACAACATTTGGCTCAACTAAAGGAAGGTGTTCCTGTTGTTTCTCCAAGATATGATTTTAAAACATGTGTTTCTAGCCCTGATGGTGATGAAAAGAAACCTGCAAAGATTATTCTTACAGAAGGACTATATGTTCTAAATGAAGAAGTTAGAGATATTTTAGATATTAAAGTTTATGTGTTTACTCCTATTGATGTGATTAAAGAGCGTTGGTACAAACGTGCAATTACAAGAGGTAAAACTGGTGCTGCGGCAGATTTACAGTTCGCAGATGTTAATAGAACTGCTCAGCAATATATTCGTCCAACATACCAGATTGCGGATTGCGTAATTAATGGGATGGTGGACAAGGAATATATCAAAGTTATTACGAATAAAATTTTCAAGAAACTTTATGAAATATGCGCCTAAAATCAGGCGCATTTTTTATTCATCATAATAATATTCATTGTTATTTGTGATGTATTCGGTTGTGAACTTATAAACTTCCATTGTATTCGAGAAGTATTCAGGATAGAATCCAGCTTTTTCTTTTAATGAGTTAAGGAATAGCTTCTTGTCAGGTAGTTGTTCCCAAACAACAGGTAGGTATACACCACGTTTACCTTTATCCATTAGGATTATGCCGTAAGGGTAGATTTTATTTAATAAATCTTGTTCATTCTTGAAGCTGATTTGTTCTGGCTCGGAGAGGATTGATATAGAGATTGTTAAATCATTAAATTCCTCTGGGCGTAGTGGGTCAAATCTTGGGTCAAAGAATGCTGCAGATTGTGCGTTAGAGGTTATATCATTGATTAAAGGTTTGTCAGAATAAATAGACCCCATACAACCTCTTAGGTGACCAGAAATTTCTAATGTTACAAAGGATGCTCCATATTGTTGTAGAACCCCAGGGGTTGATTCTGGTTCGTATTTTAAACCTTCAAAGCCTAATAAAATGCTTTTTTTACATTCTTCTATTAAATAGTCAGAGAAGTATTTACTGATGAATTCTGTTTTACTACCATCGTACAAAAACCAAGAACCATAACCAACAACTTTGGATTTGTCATTGGTTATGTCACCAGAGTTAAACATTTCAAGTCGTATAAGACTAGAATGTTTTCTCTTGGCAAATTCTACAAGTCCACATAGTGCAGTTCCGCCACAGGCTTGTTCTTTGTTAAATTTTTCAATATGTCCAGTTTCAATCATCCACGCTGTGTAGTTATCGGTTTGTTTTGCGATATTATCAGGATGGAAATGGCTCAAATCTGTTGATATAACAAAACTAGCTCTGCTCCAGTATCGTGCAATAATATTAGCAATAAGTTCAGGTTTACAGTTACCTGTAAGTAAAGGTATTATTTTAACTTTTTTGAAACCTTTCATTAAATTTGCAGCATTAATTATTTTGGTATTTCCGCTGTAGTGCTGAATAAACGGAAGTTGTACTTCGATAGAGTGTTCTTCTTCAAAAGGTGTATTGTCTATATAACATCCAAAGACTTCTCGAATTTCTTGAATAATGGTGTGGTTTACTTCAAGGGTTCCGTATGGGGTTTCAAATCTTTCATATTCAGGTAATGCGATTCCTTGAAAATCATAATGGTGAGATGGTGCTATAACAAAAACGTTTTCTTCAAACAAGAAATGTTCGTAGCCAATGTTCATCGCATGACCAGAAAATTGATATCCAGCGTGTGGTACTATTATTGCTTTAGATTTATAACCAATACTTTTGCCAGAGGCGAATAACTTTATCAGATTTGTAATATCGTTTGCATTGTCCGGATAGAATATTCCTGAAACATTGGGAGTTTTTTTCATCTTGTACATACCAATAAAATCTACATCCAATATTATACAATAAATTTATTAGTTTGTGGGGATGTGGGAATTTCTGTTTTCTCTCAAACCTTTGTTTTGTTAACTTTTTTAACAACAAGGTTTAAGAAAAGGCAATTTTTATTGTTAAAAAAACTTTATTAAATTGTGTAAGAATTTTGAAAGGTTAGATTATGCCAAACGCTATTGGGCCAAGAACTCAAGTAATGATGGAACCGGTTGTGGATAAATCAATGGTTAATCAGAATGTTCCTAAATCTCCTGATGATATAATTATTCCCCCTCCAACTGAGAAAAAAGAGGGTTCAAGTGCATTAGCAAAAGCTCTAACTGGTTTAGCCATTGCTAGTACTGCTGGGTACCTACTCTATAATTTGCGTAAAGGCGGTGAAATCCCTGTTAAAACACTTGAAGCGTTCAAGGCTGCTGGTGGTGAGATAAAAAATGGTATTGCAAAAAATGCTGATGGAAGTAGGTTTGAGGGAATTCTTACCTATAGAGGTAAAGGCAAGGATGCAAATTCAATGAGGATGGTTTATCAAAATGGTAGATTACAAAAAGCATTCAAAAATTTTGATGGTAAGTATGCTAATCCAGAGAAGCCTTCTCATTATATGAAAGAATATATATATGATTCCAATGGAAAACTTTCTGTAATAAATAGGACAACGCTTGTTGATGGTGAAAAGGTTGTTACTCCAATTTTACCAAAAAACATTAAAACAGTGGGAATGCCTAAAGGACGTGATTTCGAGGCTGCAGGTTGTAAGTTTGTTGATGGTAAGCCTGTTAACGCTGATGGCTCAGATTTCAATGGTTTAATCGTAGAAAAATTAGATAATGATGTATTGATTCGTGAGTTTAAAGATGGAAAACAAATCTCTGAAAGATTAAATACAAAACTTAACGGAGCACAATATGAAAAAGGAGCTGAGTTCTATTCTCTTGATGCTGAAGGTTTAGCAAAAAGGGAAGATGAAGTCTTCAATAGGATGGTAGAAGCAGAAAAAGCTGCACTAGATGAAAAATCTAAAAAAGAGATGATTGGTAATTTAATTGAAGCTTTGGGGGCAAAAAAGCAAGAAGATGCAAAGCCATTAAACAGAGTTAAAAATTTCTTTTCAAATCTTTTTTCAAGTAAAAAACCATAATTCAATATAATACCCCTAAAAATGACGGGTGGAGAA
This sequence comes from Candidatus Gastranaerophilaceae bacterium, assembly GCA_045638625.1. Classification (GTDB taxonomy): domain Bacteria; phylum Cyanobacteriota; class Vampirovibrionia; order Gastranaerophilales; family Gastranaerophilaceae; genus CALUTH01. The sequence goes on along the minus strand of JAZUBR010000028.1, from coordinate 49,164 downwards.
ATTTCTCCACCCGTTTCCTTTTGTTTGAACTTTTAAATTCGATTATTTACCGTATTTTTTAAAAGCGTCTAAAGAGTTTTTTAAGTTGTTAACGTCTTTGTTAACTTGTTGTTTTCTTGCAGCAGCTGCAGCTTCTCTTTCTTTTTGAGCCTTTTCTAGTTCAGCTTGTTTTGCTTTAAGTTCAGCTTCTCTTTTCTTTTGTGCTTTTTCAATTTCAGCTTTTTGAGCCTTTAGTTCAGCTTCTCTCTTAGCTTGTGCAGCTTTAGCAGCAGCTTCTCTTTCTTTTCGAGCTTTTTCTAGTTGAGCTTGTTTAGCTTTAGCTTCAGCTTCTTTTTTAGCTAAAGGAGCTGTTAATTCGTTCATTTTTTTTGTAATCCAAGAGTCTGTGGTAGCTGTAGTAGTTGAAGTGGCAGCCATTACAGAACCGCAAATGCACATTGCACATAATAGTGTAAACATTTTTTTCATAGTCAGATTTTCCTTTCCAATAACGAGTGATTTTATTCTAGCCGATATTTTTTTATTTTTCAAGTATAATAAATTGTATGAAAACAGCAAAGCTTTTTGATTTTCAAATTTTTAATTCAACAGCAAAGGAAGCGTTGGATATTGCATTGCGATTAATTGACGGGAGTCGTGCTGCGCAAATTGTTACTATAAATCCTGAGATGATTAATTTAAGTTTTAAGGATGATAATTTTGCGTCTCTTTTAAATGAAGCTGATTTACTTTTACCAGATGGTGTTGGAATTAAATTGGCGTTAATGATTATGGGTGAAAAATCCAACCGCATTCCTGGTGTAGATTTCTCTTACAAGTTATTGCAGGCTTGTGAAAAGAGTGGTGTAACAGTTGCTTTTGTAGGAACAACTTCTGAAATTTTGAATAAGGCGGTTGAGAATATAAAATCAAAGATGCCAGATTTAAAAATTGTTTATACCCAAGATGGTTTTTTTGAGAACGAAGCAAAGGTCTATGAAGAGTTGAAATCTGTTTCTCCAGGGTTGGTATTAGTTGCATTGGGCTCTCCGAAGCAAGAGTTTTTTATCCAAAAGGCAAAAAAAGTATTAAAAACAGGTCTGTTGATTGGAGTTGGTGGAAGTTTTGATGTCTGGTCTGGTGTTGTAAAGCGTGCACCAAGGATTTATCAAAAATTAGGTTTAGAGTGGTTATATAGAACTATTTCTCAACCTCAAAGATTTAAAAGAATTTTTCCGGCATTGCCGTTGTTCTTATTAAAGGTATTAAAATCAAGATTAGGAGCGTAGCTTATGTTAGATGAAAAAAGTATTGCTGAATTGAAAGAATTTGCGAAAAACGTAAGACGTGCTATTGTAACGATGGTGCATTCAGCAAAGTCAGGTCATCCGGGTGGAGCTTTATCTGGAGCGGATATTTTAACAGTATTGTATAACAAGTCTCTAAATATTCCTGTGGAGTGGGATAAGTCTGCTGATTTTGAGAGTCGTGATAGATTTATATTATCAAAAGGTCACGCATCTGCCCTTTTATACGCAGTATTAGGTGAAAAAGGTTTCTTTTCAAAAGATTTATATACAACTTTTAGAGTTTTGGGCTCAAAGCTTCAAGGTCATCCTTCAAAAGAACATTTACAAGGTGTAGAAGTTTCAACTGGTTCTTTGGGGCAGGGTTTGGGAATGGCAATTGGGCTTGCTCTAGCTTTGAAGTTAGATAAGAATCCTGCTCATGTAGTTTGCTATATGGGTGATGGTGAGAGTCAAGAGGGTTCTGTGTGGGAAGCTTTTATGCAAGGTGCTCACAGAAAATTGGATAATATAATTGCAATAATTGATAGAAATGGTTTGCAAATTGATGGTGCAACAGAAAATGTAACAGCTTTGAATCCTTTGGATGAAAAAATTAAAGCTTTTGGCTGGGAAGTTTTGGAAATGGATGGACATAATATCCCAGAAATTTATGAGACAATAGAACGTGCCAAAAAGATGGATAAACCTGTCGCAATTATTGCAAAGACAATTAAAGGTAAAGGTGTTTCCTTTATGGAAAATAATGCAGGCTGGCATGGTAAAGCGCCAAATGATGAGCAGTTTGAACAAGCAATGAGAGAACTTGTTTAGTGTTAGTGTGAATAAGGAATAAAAACTATGGCAAAGATTTATATCGTGGATGTAACAAACAGAGATGGTGTTCAAACCTCTCGTTTGGGTTTAGCAAAACTAGAAAAAACAATTATTAACCTTATGCTTGATGATATGGGAATAACTCAATCTGAGTTTGGGTTCCCGACTACAAAACACGAGTTAAATTATTTGAATGCCAATTTAGAGCTAGTAGAGCGTAATGCTATTACAAAAACCAAATTGAGTGGTTGGATGCGAGCAATTTCTTCTGATGTAGAAGAATCATTTAGAAATGTTCCAAAGTTGAAGTATTGTAATCTCTCTCAATCTACATCAAAGCAAATGATTGATGGCAAGTATGGTGGTAAGAAAACATATAGTGATATTATCAAATTAACTTGTGATGCTGTTGAATGTGCAATTTCTAAAGGTGCAGAAATCGTTGGTGTTAATGCTGAAGATGCTTCAAGAAGTGAAATTGAATTCTTGATTAAGTATGCTAATGAAGCAAAACGTTGTGGCGCAACTCGTTTTAGATATTGTGATACTTTAGGTTTTGAAGACCCATCAACAACTTATGATAGAATTTATAGAATCGCAAAAGAAACTGGTATGCCAATAGAGCTTCACTATCATAACGATTTAGGTATGGGTGTTGCGTGCTCTGTTATGGGGGCAAAGGCTGCAGTTGATGCAGGTGTTGATGCATATATTAATACTGCAATTAATGGCTTGGGAGAACGTGCCGGAAATGCGGATTTGGTTTCCTGCTTGTTGGCAGTTTTAAAGTCTGCTGGGTTTGCAAAAAAATATCAATTGGATGAAAAAATTGATTTAAGTAAGGCTTGGAAGTTGGCTAAGTACGCTTCTTATGCGTTTGGTGTTCCTATTGCTATAAATCAACCTGCAGTTGGGGATAATGCTTTCGCTCATGAATCAGGTATTCACGCAGACGGCGCTCTAAAAGATAGAAGAAACTACGAATTGTATGATTATGAAGAGCTTGGTAGAGGTGAACCTGAAATTATTGAGACTGGACGTATGATTACAACAGGTGAGTATGGCGGAATTAAAGGGTTCAGAAACGTTTATAATAAACTTGAAATTAAATTCCAAGATGAACACGAAGCAAGAAATATTCTTGAACTCGCTCGTTATGCAAACGTACACACTCAAAAACCATTGACAGATAGTGAATTAAGATTTATTTATCATTATCCTGACATTGCTGCAAAAGTTCTGACTGTGACTCCGTACTATGAACCTACAGGTGCTATGAAAAAACGTGTAGAAGGTAGTAATTCAGCAAAGTCTGAACATATAATATAGAGAGGTATTTAATGAAAGGCAGACTGTTTGCGTTTTCACTTGCAGAAATGCTTGTTGTAATGCTCGTTGTTGCAATTATATTGGCTATATCTGCCCCTATGATAACTAAAAAAATGGCTGCGGGTACTGGTTCTGGTGGTGGCAGTCCTTGGAATGTTATTAGCGGAGGAAGCCTTATATATAATCCAAAAGGACGCCCTATTACATCTTTAATCGGTGCAAATGAAACCCAATTTGTTTTCGTTCAGAAATCTTTATCTAAGATTCCAAGATTGACAATTGCGTCAAAAGAAAACTTCCCTCATATCGGGTTTGTGTATGATAATAAACCTAAAGGTTTTTTATCAATTTCTAATGGTATTGCATTGGGTAATAAAGCAATTGCGTTGGGTAATAATTCTGTTGCTATTGGATATAATGTTGTTGCCGCAAAGCCAAATTCAGTTGTAGTAGGTAAAGATGTTATATCAATGCATTCTAATTCTATTACTCTTGGTAATACCAATACTCTAGTTTCTATTCCTGGGACTCTTGTTGTATCAAATCTAGTTGTTGATAATAGTGCAACATTGAGTCCAAAATTAATTAAAGGGATTTTTGATTCATATTTGTCAGAGAATGGTTCGGAGATAACAAAAATGTTATTACCTTCAGCATCTGGAAATCAAAAAGATTCTCCTGAAATATCGCAAGAGATGCTTGATTCTTTAATGCAACAATTATTAAATCAGCAACTTTCAGATAGACGTTTAAAAGATATTATTGGAGAGAATCTAGATTCCTTAGATAAGTTAGAACGTTTGAAAGTGTATAACTATACTTTTAAAGCTGATAAACAAAAGAAAGTAAGAGTTGGTGTTATTGCGCAGGATTTGCAAAAAGTTTTTCCAGATGCTGTTAGTGAAAATGAAAAAGGGTATTTGCAAATCCGTACAGAAGATATCTTTTATGCAATGTTGAATGCTATAAAAGAATTAAATTGTAAAAGTGTTGATAGAGAACAATTTGAACTCTTAAGTAAGAAGGTAGAAGCTCAGGAAAAAGAGTTGAAAGCTTTACGAAAAGAAATAGAAAGCTTGAAAAAATAGGTGCTTTTGTAGTAGAATCGGGTTATGAATTTAGATGCCGTTATAGATAGTGTATTATCCCCTATTGCAGATAAAATTTCAGGGATAATTTTTTACTCAGTAACTATAAAAGGAGTTAAAATAGAACTCCTTGTTGCATTGCTAATTTGTGCTGCAATTTATTTTACTATAAGAACTAGATTTATTGGGTTTTGGGGTATTAAACATTCAATAGATTTAATTACTAATAATTATAAACATAATGATAATTATGAAGGTAAGAAAAAGGGTGAGTTGTCATCTTTTCAAGCTTTAAGTGCGACAATCTCTGCATCGGCAGGGATTGGTAATGTTGCTGGTTCAGCAGCTGCGGTTTCTATTGGTGGTCCAGGGGTAATTTTCTGGATGATATTGGCAGGGATTTTGTCAATGGCATTGAAATTTGCCGAGGTTTTGTTAGGTGTAAAATTTCGCCAATTAAACCCTGATAATACTGTCTCTGGAGGTCCGATGTATTATATAACAAGAGGTTTGAAAAAAACTTTCTTGGCTCCGATTGCTCCTCATTTGGCAAAGATTTATGCTGTGTGCTGTGTTTTTGCAATGATTGGGGGCTGGAATTTGTTCCAAATTAATGCAATGACAGCTCAGATAACAGAGGTTACTGGTGGTGCAAATAGCTTTTTTGCTAATAATGGTTGGTTATTAGGTACTATTGTTGCTGTAATTACGTGGTTAACTATTATTGGCGGAATAAAAGCAATTGGTAAATTTACTTCAAGAGTGACTCCTTTAATGTGTTCTTTGTATGTTATAAGTGCTCTTGTGGTTGTTATAATGAATATTCATCATTTATGGGAAACTGTGCAACTTATTGTAGTGGAAGCATTCAAACCTCGTGCAATAGAAGGCGGAGTGTTTGCTTGCTTGTTATGGGGTTTTAGACGTGCAATGTTTGCGAATGAATCAGGGCTAGGAACTGCACCTATTGCATTTTCTGCAGTTAATACGTCAAAGCCTGTTAAACAAGCGTTTATTTCTATGCTACAACCGTTTGTAGACACAGTTATTGTAGGTGTAGCGACAGCTTTTGTTATTGTTGTGTCAAAAGAATATTTAAATGTTACAGGTATTGCGGGTATTGAATTGACTTCAAAAGCTTTTGGAACTGCGTTTCCATTTTTCCCATTATTGTTGACTGTTATGGCAAGTTGTTTTGTACTTTCAACTATGTTGTGCGGTTCTTATTATGGTTTAAAGGCTTGGAATTTCTTGTTTGGATATGAAAAGTGGAAAACACTATCTTTCCAAGCAATATATTGTTTATTTATTATTGCAGGTTCTGCGATGAATTTTAAGAGTATTATTAATCTTTCAGATGCAGTTACTTTGTTCTTGGCTGTTCCTAATTTGATTGCAGTATTTATGCTTTCCAATGTTATAATGAAGGAATTGAGACGTTATTGTAAGAGATATAAAGTGGGGATTTATGGAAAAGATGAGCAAAGCGGAGAAGCTGAATAATCTAAAGAGTGAGTGCTTAGGCTGTCAAAAATGTGAACTAGGCAAAACTCGTACTAACATTGTGTTTTCAGATGGTAATCCTGAAACAGCTAAAGCTGTGCTTATTGGTGAAGCCCCAGGGGAAAATGAAGATTTAACAGGAACACCTTTTGTTGGTCGTGCTGGGAAATTATTGAATGAATTCCTTGAAAAGGCTGGAATTTCAAGAGCTGAGGACTTGTATATTATTAATACAGTAAAGTGTCGTCCGCCAAAGAATAGGGTTCCTGAAAAGGAAGAAAAATTACAGTGTGAAAATTATCTTCATACTCAGATTGATATTATTCAGCCAAAAGTGATTATTTTTTGCGGAGCAACAGCGCTAAAATCATTTTCTGATTCCAAAACTCCAATTTCAAAGATAAGAGGAGAGTTGATGGAAATAGAAGTGAAAGGTAAGAAATATCAAGCAATGCCGATATTCCATCCTTCTTATTTGTTAAGGCAGCATTCTACAGAAGTTGGAGCTCCAAGAGATTTGATGTTGCAAGATTTGAAAAAAATAAAATCTATGATTGTATAATTATTCAAACTGCGCAACTTTAGATTCTAGCCAATTTGTAATAAGTCCGCTAACTTTTTTGTTAACTTTAACCATAAGCATTCCAGTAGTGCTTGATTTGAAGTTTTTGATTACATATTCGGATTGAGCAAACCTTTTAAGTTTTTTCTGTTCTTCTAGGCAAGTTCTATCTGTAGTGCTTGAAATTGTTAAGATTGGTATTGGCCCCATTTCTACAATTGAAAGCGGTATGAATAATCCTTTATGAGCTTCATGAGGAGTTACCATTACAATAGTCTTGGGTTTGTTATTTGCTTTTTCAGCAACAAGAACAGCAGTATTTGCCCCAATATCTGCACCAACAATCCCCCATTCTTCAAAACTTATGAAAGGATGTTCTTCTTTGACTGTTTTAAGAAAAGCTAAAACATCATCAGGATATTTTTGGAAAACTTCACGCTTGTAGTTTACCCAAGATTGTCGATTAAGTTTTGATGTGTACACGCTGCGTCCGTGTCCTCTAAAATCTACAGTGACAACTGCGAATCCTTCATCTGCAAGAGATTCTGCAAAACCTCCCCATCTAGAAGAGTTGTATCCCAGTGAATGTAGCAAAACAATCGTAGAATATTTTTTCTTTTTTACGTCAGGGTAATAAACATCGCCATTGATTATGCTACCATCTTTTACAATACACTCTACAGGAACAGGTGCTTGTGCAGCCTGTACGGGTGTCATTAAAAATGTTGTTATAATTCCTAAAGAAATAAAAAGCTTCTCAATCCTCATAACGCAATTATATCAGATTTTTTTAGAATATACAATTCCTGAATCCTTGACAAGGGTTTGGTATATTGTTAAAATGCAGTTATGAGAAGAGTATTTTTAACAATCGGGTTATTACTAAGTATTTTGGGCTTAAATTTATGCAGCGTTACAGAAGCCTCAGAGGTGTCAAAACTTCTGAATGGAAAAAAGCCCTATGTGCTAATGGTTTATACATCTTGGTCAGAGTATGAGGCAGCTGAGAAAAATATGGATAGGCTTGCTCGTACAAATAAATCCGTTGCCTTTAAGACAGTAAATATTGATTCTGACGATGCAAAAGCTTTGTTTGCTCGTGGCTCAATGACAATTCCAGGATTTCCTTTTATTCAAATGGCAAGGGGTAAAGTTTATGGCAATGTTTCTGCCTCTTGTGCAGCTGATTATGCTTGTTTTAGTAAAAAAGTTAAAAAGTTTATGAGGTAGTGTTTTGATTCGCTTTGTACTATAATGTTGGTACTGATGAGAAATAAAATACTTTTTACGTGTAGCGTTTTAACTGTTTTTTATATTTTTTGGTTATGGGTTGTTCCAAACATTGCTCAAGTGTTAGCTCCCAAGATTATTTCTCGTGTTGTTGCGGATACAAATTATCAGGTTAAACATTCTGATTTGCGCTTTAGAACCAGTTTTCTGCCGTATTGTAAAATCAACGCAGAGGATATTACAGTCGTAAATCCACTTCAGACAACTATCGTTTCTTTGAAATCTCCAGAAGTGAAGGTATCTTTATTGCCATTATTGGTTGGGAAAATTCATCTTTCTAATGTTTCAATAAATGATTTTAACTTTTCGTTATATTTAGATGAACCGATTTTGAAAGATGAAAAAGTTGTTGAGTTTTTTAAACATGTAACGTTAGATTCAAATTCACTTAGTTTAAAGCATTTTTATCTTAAACTAGCTCAAGCTCAATTGGTGGATGGTGCCATTTTGCAAGGAGATAATTTGTATTTCTCAAATAAAAGAGGTAATAAAATCTTTATTTGTGATTCTACAGTAAGAATGGCAGGGAAAACAATTCCTTTTAAGGCGGATTTATATGTTCCTTCTAATATTCGTTCCGACAAAACAAAGACAAATTTATTATTGAAAGATTTTGATATCTCTTTGATTCATTCATATTTTAATAAGTTTTTGCCAAAAGATTTAAAATCACTGTCAGGAATCATTAATCTCGAAATTAAGGATGGTTTGGCTGCAGCGGAATTTTTAGGTGTAAAAATAGGTTTTAATGATGCGTTTAAAACTATACAATTCCCTTCTAGATTAGTTTGTAATAGTGAATTTTCTATGTCAGAAAAAGACATTTCTTTGCAGGCATTCCGCTTGAAAGGAGATGGTATTGATATTAATTCAGCAGTTTTGTTGAAGAATTTATCTAAAACTCCACTTGTGAATATCAAAGCAGGGCTCCAAGATACAAAATCAGAAGTTTTAATTAAAATGTTGCCACCATTAAATACTTCTGGTGTTAATTTATTAAATCTGAAGAAGACACCTTTATTTGCAGATGTAAGTGGGTACTTGTCAATTAATGGCAACTTAAAAGCTCCAGAAATTGTGGGGGATTTTTTAGTTAAAAATGCTTATATGATTTCTCCGTTTTTAAATGCTAAAAAGCCTACTGAGGCTAGGATTACATTAAAGAATGATAAAGTTTTTTATGATGTAGAAGTTGGTACTGGCGGAAATGAGTTGGTTAAGGTTTCTGGTGAAACAGAAATATATAATGAAAATATTTCTAAAATTGAGATTAAAAGTACTCCATCTGTAAATTTGGCAGTTGTTCATCCTATTGTTTGTGCTTTGGAAAAAATCTTTTATTTTAATGCAGGTCCGATTTCTATAATGGATATAAAAGGTCTGGGAAGTGCAGATTTTAAAATAGAAGGTAGTATGAAAAATCCGCACGCTTGGGGTGAGTTGGTATTTAAAAATTCGACGGCATCTTTTAAGGATATAAAAGGTTTATTATTAACTGATGCCAATGGTCGTGTGGGTTTTAATAATCAGGATGTAAGTTTTGAGTTCCCTAATGCAAAAATGAATGGTAATCCTATTTCTATTATAGGAAAAGGAGATTTGTTTGGGAAATTAAGCGTTGATGTTGATACTTCTAATATTGATTTAGGCTTGTTTGTTTCAGCAATTAACTCTTCTTCTATGTTAAAAGAGTTTCAATCTATATTGCCACCAGTGGATAAAATTCTCGGACGTGCAGATTTAAAACTTTCATTAAAAGGAAATTTGCCAAGTATTGATTTATTGGAGTTGAACAAGAATTTATTTGCTTCTGGCTTGCTTCGATTGCACAATGTAACAGCTGCAAAAGATGATTATCAGATATCAAATATAAATGGTATTATCAATTTCGCACCAAATGATTTGGATTTGAACTTGGAATCTTTAATGAGTGATTCAAAAGTTACAGTTGATGGTTCTGTGAAAAACAATATTGCAGATTTAAAGGTTGTATCTCCTAAACTAAATTTGAAAGATATTTTGGTAAAATCTGCGTTAAGTGGCGTGATTGATAACAATTTTATTAACTTTAAGGCTGATTATAAAGGTAAGCTTAATGATTTTGAGTTTGATAAGCTTAGCTTCGTTGCGAATGTCTTACCATCATTAAATAACTCTCCGGTTGTAGTCTCAAGTGGTATTCTAAAAGCGAAAAACGGTATTTATACCGTAGAAAATGTAAAAGGTCTAATTACACAAAATCCTTTTGTAATGAGTGCAAAAGTCTATAATCTTGGAGAAAAGAATCAAAACATAAATGCTAATATAGATTTGAAGAATGCAAGTTTATCTACAATCAACTTGATAAGAGAGTTTTACTTAATACCAAAAGAAACGAAAGAGCTTTTGAGAAAACTTGACTTTCAGTCTGGTAAAACTGATATAGCTTTGAAGGTAACTAATAATAAGCCTTATTCAAAAGTTGCATTAAAAGATGTGACTATCAAATATTTGCCTTTGGATATGCCAATTAAAATAATTAATGGTGAATTATCGTTAAAAAATAACGTTGTTTTATTTAGTAAAATTAATATGTTAGCGGATGATATGCCAATATTTATTGACGGGCAAGTTAGTGATATTTATAAAAGACCTTATCATAATATGTATCTTAATTCCGTTCCAAAACAGTCTTTTATAGATAAATATATAAATAAAAATTCTCTTTATCCTTTGAAAGTAAAAGGTGATATTATTTACTCTGCAAAAATCAAAGGTTGGCTAGACTTGTACAATATTGTTGCTACAGCCAAAATTGGTGAACGAGCAAGTTTATATTATTTAGGTGCAACTGTTGGTGATGCTGAAAACTCTACTGTAATTGATTTTGATGGTGATATTGTAAAAAATAACTCTGTGAAAATAAACAATTTTGAATATAATAAGATTGTTTCTTCGCTTAATAATAAACAAAATATTGTTAATTTCTTAAAGATGAAAGGCGGAGTTAAACTTGTTGATAATGTTCCAGTTTTCCACGATTTTATTATAAAAACAGAAAACCCTACTGATGCAAGGATTTTTAATGTGATATTTAAAAAGCCAAATATTAAGCAAGGCTTGTTTACTTCTGATTTAAAACTTAGTGGTAAATTGACTGATTTGAAGATTTTAGGTGATTTTAATATCTACGAAATCGATTTGCCATTGTTGCAAACAGTTTTGAAGAGTGTTGCGTTAAAGTTTACTAATTCTGATATAAATATCGATTCTAATGGCGAAGTATTTTCTAATGATATCAAATTTAAAGCTGTAGCTAAAAACAGTCTTAAAACTCCATTTATTATAAAGAATGGTGAAATCCATTTTGATAACCTTGATTTAAATGCTGTTATTTCTGATTTGAAAAAATTAGAAATAAACAAGCCAAAACAAAACAGTAATGAAAAAAATCAAGATATTGATTTGGCAACTGTTGAGATAGAACGTTTGGATTTAACCGCTGATACAGTTTTGATAAAAGGCGTTGTTGCTCATAATTTGAAATCAATAATTGCGTTATCTAAAAAAATGGTATTATCATTAAGTAATTATTCTATGAATTTGGCAAATGGTTCTTTATCGGGTGATTTCAATTATAATTTACTTTCTAAAAAGGCTGATTTATTGTTGAATGCTCAAGATATTGATGCGAATAAGCTTACAATTATGTTGTTTGACTTGTCGAACCAGATTTATGGAGCATTGACTGGAACTGTTAGTCTGGCATGTAATGCTACAAATGATACAACGTGTGCTTCTTCTCTTTATGGAAATGCAAGTTTTAATGTAAAAGATGGCAGAATGCCAAAATTAGGCTCTTTGGAATATCTTTTAAAAGCGGGTAATTTGTTGAAAGGTGGTATTACGGGGCTATCTATTAATAGTCTTGTTGATATAATAACACCGTTGAAAACTGGTGAGTTTTCAGATATTTTAGGAACAATAAGCATTCAAGATGGTATTGCTGATGATATTAAAATCACAACCCGTGGTAAAGATTTGAATTTGTATATGAAAGGTGATTTGAATATTGCAACATCTGATGCCCGAATGTTTGTATTTGGGATGTTGTCTCGCCAGATAAAAACACCGTTGGGGGCTGTTGGAAACTTATCTTTAAATACGTTGTTTAATCTGATTCCAGGGGTTGATTTAGAGACAGAAAGTTCTTTGTTATCTGATATTAATAAAATTCCGGGGATTGAGTTATCTCAAAAAGCGTATAGAAAATTTATGGCTGAAATCCGTGGTGATATTTCTGGTGAAAATTATGTAAAGAGTTTTAAGTGGATAAATTAATATTGTGGTATAATTAACTGGTATGTAGGGAGATTTGTGTATGAAAAAGAAGTTTAACCACTATGTTCAAGACCTAGAAACATATATTATGTTTTATATAAAAGAAACTGTTGCCCGCATTACTCCAGATTTGGTGGCTAAAAATAGAGCTCCTATTGCATTATCAATGGGTGCACCGACTGCAGCTCCTCCTGAATATGTTGTTAACAGGATGAAAGAACTTCTTGATGAAGATGGAATTCATACATATTCTACACCTAAGGGTGAAAAGTATTTTAGAGATGCTGTTAAAGCTAGAATGAAAAAACGCTTTGGAGTTGAGCTTGATTCTGATAAAGAAATTTTTTCTTTGATTGGTTCTAAAGAAGGTTTGGCTAATTTGATAAGAATCCTTGTGAATGCGACACTCGAAGAAAAAGATAGAGATATCATAATGATTCCAGACCCAGGGTATGCGTCTTATAAGGAAATGATAAAAGTATCTGGTGGTAGGGCATATTCATTACCTTTAACTGAAGAAAATAATTATTCTCCTGATTTGGAAGAAATAAGAGCAAATATGCAAAATGAAGGGTATGACCCTAATAAGCTTAAGGCTGTTGTTTTGAACTATCCTAACAATCCATTAGGGTGTTCAATGTCTAGAGAGTATGCTAAATCAGTTGTAGATTTTTGTAATAAGTATGGTATCGTTTTGATTTCGGATGCTGCTTATGCAGATTTATATTTTGATGAACAAGAAAAACCGTTTTCTATATTAGAAATTGATGGTGCAAAAACTTGTGCTGTAGAATTCTTTAGTTTTTCAAAACCTTATGCAATGACAGGTTGGAGACTAGGTTGGATTTGCGGAAATTCAGAAATCGTTGGTCTGTTTGGTAAACTTAAATCTACTCTTGATACAGGTATTTTTAAAGCTATACAAATTGCTGGTGCTGATGTTTTGGTATCTAAAGAAGGTGATGAATATATTGCCGAGAAGAATATTGGATTTAAACAAAAACAAGATATTTTTGTGAAAGGTTTAAAAGAATTGGGATGGAAAAACTTTGGGATTCCAAGCTCTACATTTTATTTATGGCTACCGATTCCACCGAGATACAAAACCTCCAAAGAGTTTACTGATGACTTAATGTTTAAATCAGGTGTTGTTGCAGTTCCTGGTAGTGCGTTTGGTCGTTATGGTGAAGGTTTCTTTAGAGTGTCTGTTGTGTGTTCTGATGAAAAACTTCAAGAATGTATAGATAGAATGAAAACTGATGGATTTTATTTCAATTAGGTGAATTTATGAGAAGAGTAGAATTATGTTTATTGGTTTTAGCAGTTACGTTATTCTTTAATAACCAAGAAGTGCAAGCGTATATTAACCCAGGTTCAGGCAGCTATATTTTTCAAACAGTAGTTGGTGGTGTCTTGGGAGTATTCTATTTCTTTAAAAAGCTTGTGTTAAGACTGTTGGGTAAAAAAGAGAATACTGATGAAGAATAGTTCTTTTAGAGATAATTCTGGCTATATGTTTAAATTTAACGGTGAGGTTTATCGTCAGATTAATAAAGTTTATCAGTCTAACTATGAAACTCTAATGGATAATGGATTATATGAAGCTCTTGATGGATTGTTGATAAGACATCAAGAGGTAGAGCTAGATAGAAATATAGAACCAAACTGTTTTAAAATAATTAAGCCAGAGCAGATACGTTATATTACTTATCCTTACGAATGGACGTTTTCTCAGCTGAAAGACGCAGCGTTGTTAACTTTGCGTATCCAGAAAATAGCTATGAAGTATGGAATGAGTTTGAAGGATTCGTCTGCATATAATATCCAGTTTGTTGATGGTAAGCCTGTTTTTATTGATACCTTGTCTTTTGAAAAGTATGATGAGACAAAACCTTGGATTGCTTATGCTCAGTTTTGTAGGCATTTTCTGGCACCATTAGCCTTAATGTCAATGGTGGATATTAACTTGAATAAGCTTTTAATTACTTATATAGATGGTGTTCCATTAGATTTATGTAAGAAACTTTTGCCGTTTAATGTCCGATTGAACGTTGGATTGTTATTTCATATTATTATGCACCAAGTTCATTCAAAGAAACACGAGGCGGATGTAAAGTTAGAAGAGGTAAAAGGTGGCTTTTCTAGGATGGCATTAGAAGGAATCTTAGATTCTCTTAAAAGTACTATTCAGGGCTTAAAATTTCCTTATCCTGAAACAGAATGGGGAGATTACTATAATAATACAAATTATTCTGACGTGGCGGAGAAGGAGAAACAAAAACTTGTTAAAGAATTTTTGGAACGTGTTTCTCCAAAAACTGTTTGTGACCTAGGGGCAAATAGAGGAGATTATTCAAGAATTGCATCAGATATGGGAGCTGAAACTTTAGCTTTTGATATTGATATGGTTGCTGTTGAAAAGAATTATGTTAAATCAAAAAAAGAAAGTGAGAAAAATTTGCTGCCGCTTGTTTGTGATTTGACAAATCCTGCGCCGGCGATAGGTTTCGCTAATTTGGAGAGAGATAATTTTTCATCAAGGTTTAAGTGTGATGTAGTAATGGCACTTGCGTTGATTCATCATATCTCTATATCTAATAATGTACCATTTGATAATAGTGCAAGATTCTTTGCTAGTTTGGGAGAATATTTGGTAATAGAATTTGTTCCAAAATCTGATTCAAAGGTTCAAATTTTGTTGGGTACAAGAGAAGATATATTTGACGATTATACGCCAGATGGGTTTGAAAAGGCTTATTCAGAGTATTATGATATAGTAGATAAACAAGTAATTGAATCATCAGAACGTATTTTATATTTAATGAGGAGAAAGTAGTGTATCTTTTGTTTCCGTTTTTGTTGTGTTTATTTCCGATTCATACAATATTTGCGGAGAATATTGCAGAAATTGATGTAAAAGATTATATTAGAATGTGTCTTTGGACGTGGTGTTTTGTAATATTAGGAATAGTTGGGCTTAACTATTTTACACCAAATTTTGTAGTATCAGAGCTATGTTTTACTTTAAATTTCTTTTTGTTATTGTATGCAAACTATGTTTTTATAGGTTTATGCAGTGCGTACCAGCGTTCCCGTAAAAGTATTATATTCTTGTTTTTTGCGGGTTATGTACTATTAATGATATTGTTGTCTTGTGGGTTGTGTTTATTTTGTCCAGAAAGACTCGCTATATTTATTTCTAAGGTTTTATTTTGGTGCTCGTTACTAATTTCGGCTTTTGTTATTCCTGATATTATGAAGAGATATTCTTTGTTTAGACAATCTCCCTTCGAAACATGTGCGGAGCCGATTAGTTTTAAAAAAGATAACCGACCTGATATTTATCATATAATCACAGACTCTCATTGTGGTTTTGCAATCCCTGAGTATTGTGATGAAAGCTTTAAGCAGGGATTAAAAGACCGTGGCTTTTATATTTATGAAAAAGCAAGAAGTAATTATGATATGACATATTGTTCTGTGCCAACCTGTTTGAACATGGACTATGTTCATAATATGGTGGAAGCTGATAAAGGCTTTTATCCTCAATCCTTGTTGTGGAAGTTCTATGGTCAAAATTCTTTGTTTAGAAATTTAAAACATAATGGATACAAATTGCAGTTTTCTATCTGTGATGAGTTGGCGCATTTGACAAAGAAGGATATTTTTAAAATTTCTCCATCAGTTAAATTTATGCAACTTTTTATGTTTTCATCAATTTTTTCTATAGGGAAAGGTTTTAGGTTTTGTAATCTAAAATCGGTTGTGTTTAAGGTTCTCAAGAATTTTGAAAAATTATTGCTTAAAAAGTCTGATAGTCCAAGATATATTTTAATGCATTTTTTAGCTCCACATGAACCCTTTTTTGTGACTGAAGATGGTAAAAAAATAAAAGAAGAAGGTATGCGTGATATAAAGAACTATTTTGGCTACCAAAAATTTGTGAATAAGGAGCTACTTAAGCTCATAGACAAAATTAAGTTAAATATGAAAGAGAATTCTATTGTCATAATCCATGGCGATCATTCAATACACGGATTTAATGAAAATAGTCACAAAATACTTTTAGCTTGTTATTTCCCTCCAAATGTTAATCCAAAATGTATTAAAGAAAATCAGTCTTTAGTAAATTTATTTAGAAATTTATCTAATGAAGTCTTTGGTACAGAATATGAAGAACTAGAATATGAATCTTACAATGTTGCTTGGCGTACTGGTGATATTGTTAGGGTGAATGGTTATAAAAAGTGAAATTGAGAGAGGGCTGTTAAGTGTATTATTTATATCCTTTCTTGTTATGTCTTTTCCCAATACATACAATATTTGTGGAGAATATTGTTGAAGTGGGGGTTAAAAATTATATATTATCTTGCTTGTTTATGTGGCTTATTGTTTTTCTTGGAGTTTCAAGTTTTAATTTGATAGAGCCCAATTTACTTGTTGCAGAGTTCAGCTTTGTTGTAACATTCTTTTTAATTTTGAATGCTAATAATGTATTTATTTCTTTATTTAGTTCATATAAACGTTCATTGGTTCGTACTAAAATAAATTATATTATCTGTTTTCTATTTATAACTTTTTTATCTATATTGCTGATTCTTTATGTTATACCTGAGATTTTTATGACTATTTTGGCAAAAGCGTTGTTTTATATAAGTCTTTTGGTTACTTTGTTTGTTGGGTTGGATATAATAAAAAGGTTTAATTCTTTAAACAAAGTAAAAACAAATAATTCTGTTAATTACTCTACTTTTGAGAAATCTGGCAGTAAGGTATTCCCAGATATTTATCATATTGTGCTTGATGCTCATGCGGGATTTTCTTGTGAGGGACAGTGTGATAAGTATTTTAAAAAAGAATTAGAAAATCGGGGTTTTTATATTTATGAAAAAGCTCGGAGTAATTATAATTTTACACATTGTTCCTTGGCTTCGTGTTTGAATATGCGGTATATTCAAGATATGGCGCAGCCTGTGAACGAAAAGTATTCTAGAGCTGTAATATGGTCACATTGGGGAAATAATTTGGTGTTTAGATTTTTAAAAGATAAGGGATATGAAGTGTTTGTTACATCCCCAAAGGAGTTTATTCATATTTTTGCAAATTCAGTAACGACTTTTAATCTTTCAAGTATTTATAATACGCTATTATTTTCTTCTATTTTTTCTATTTTAAAACATTCTTACGATGTAAGCCTTAGGAGTAGAATTTTTAAACCCTTCAAAAATTTTATAAAAATCTGTAAGAAAAAGAGAAATGCTCCTAAATATTCGTATTTACATGTTCTTGCTCCTCACTTACCGTATTTGGTTACAGAAAATGGCAAGAAGATAAAGGGAGAGGATTCTTTGAAGTCTGAAAATTATTTTACTTACCAAAAGTATATAAATAAAGAAGTCTTAAAACTCATTGATGAGATTAAGGTTAATATGAAAGAAAATTCTATTATTTTAATCCATGGAGATCATTCTTTTGATAAAAAACAAAAATATAACCATGATATTTTGCTAGCAGCAAGTTTCCCTAAAGATTATAATTCGAATTGTTTACGTCAAAATCAAACCTTAGTAAATCTGTTTAGGTGTTTGTTTAATGAAGTTTTTGAATCTGATTTTATAGAATTAGATGAAAGAATATATAATTTAGATTATAATACAGATAAAATCTTACCTGTAAATTAAATAGCATTGGAGATTGTAGTATGGAGCAAGAAGATTTTTATATAAACCTATTAAAAGAGGAAAAATTTGAAAGACAATTAATTAATTTAACCCGAAAGTATGAGGGGAAGAAGATTGTTTTATATGGTGCAGGTATGTTTTTCAAAATAATTTGTCAAAATTATGATTTGACAGGGCTTAATATTGTAGCTATTTCTGATAAAAAATACATGGATGTAGAAACTCCAAGTTTTGATTCAGAGCTAGGGTATAATGTAATTTCTCCGTTATGTATAAACTCTCTAAAGCCAGATATCGTTTTTTTAACCGTCGCTGAGGAATTTTTTATAGAAAAATTCTTTCATGAAGAATTATTTAAAGATAAAACTCGTAAATTTAAGTATAAAATGTTGTTTCAAAAATCTTTAGCGAGAAAAATCCATGAAGAGTTTATGAAAAGGGTTTAGAATGTTGTCATTCTAAAAGTTACACCAATTTCTTTATATTGTGTTGAACCATATAGCCCAAGCGCAGTTTTGTTACCTTGTTTGTCTTCAGTTTGGTATTCAATTTTAATTGCTGAATCAGATTTGAACACTGAACCACTGAATTTTAGTGTACTATTTTTATCTAATTGATGTCTGCCGCCAATGTTTACACCATAATTCTTCTCGTCCAAATACAGTTTTGCACTGTAAGATTGACCTTTTAATTTATAGTTTGTGGTTAGTTTAACAGCTTTGTCAAAAGGTTCGTACTCAATACCGCTTTTCCATACAGCGTTGCCAATATCCTTCTTGTAATTAACACCTACAGCTTTATCAAAATTATCACTAATAATAGAGAATGTATCGCCGTTATTTAATTCTTTTTTTGCTTCTATTTTGTCTAATGACACGTCATATTTTATGTCAGAGAATAGTTTTGAGTTTTTTTCTACTGTGTCAAAATCAGGTCTCATTACTGTTCTGACAGCATTAGGTGATTCGGTAACGTTTTCTTTTACTTGCTCCGAACTCAAAGTTGGAGTCGTATTTGTAACAGCATTTTCTTCTTTTTCGAAAATCTTTTCAAATAAATTTCTCGGGATTTTTTTTATTATCTTGAATTCTTTTCCATAAGAGATTTTGAGCGCATCAAGAATGGTCTCATCAGAGTTAGTGGTTTTTATTACTTGGTAGGCGGTTCTTAATTCGTCGTTAGGCATAGCTCATTCTCTTCTGTATATATAAAGTATATACGAGTCAAAAAATTGCCTTTTTGTAACGAAATGCTAAATTTTAGCCGTTTTTCTTTAATGTTATGCCGTTGAGTTTGCAGAATGAAACTAAAACATTAAAAGCATCTTTAACAGATTTTTGTAGATATGGATTTTCTAATACGTCAGCTTTGTCTCTTGCCATTTGGAACATTTTGATTGCATTTGTAATGTATTCTGAGCGTCCTTTGGTTTTAGGGATTGCAAGTTCTTCATAGTATTTGCCGTATAAGATGTATAAACGTGCAATTAAGTCTTTCATATCATATTGTTTTGCAATGATTAAGCCTTTTTCAATATACATTTTGGTAGCTTCAAAATCACCTTTTGATAGGTAAATTTCTGCAATTAGCTTGTGGAATAATACAATAAAGTAGTGATTATTTACGTTTACGCCTGTTGCAACATCAAGAGCTTTGGTTGCAACATCAAGGGCAAATTGAGAGCCTTTTGTAATAAGTTTTGTGCCTGCAATCAACCACCAAGCAAGTAAAACACCAGTGGCAATTTTTTCTTTCGCAAAATAAGCAACTTGTTCTTCTAGGATTTCCAAAGCTTTTTTATTTTCGTTATTCTCTTTCATAACTCTAGCAAGAAGAGTTTTTAGGATATTTTTAGTGAATTCGTCTCCGATATTATTGGCAAAAGTTACTGCTTGGAATAGTTCTTCTGTCATTTTTTCGTATTTATGAGAGAGGAATCTGTTAATAATATTCACTAGGTTCCATAAAGAAATAAGGTGTTCATCAATAATATCAAGCTCAAATCTATTTAGGGATTCGTTAAGAATTTCTTCTGTAGCTCCTGTATTACCTTGGATACTGTTAATCAAAGCTAGGAGTAGTTGTGCTTTGAATTGTAGATTCTCATCTTGTATATTGTTTCTTTCGAGTGTATCAAATATAAATTTGATTACTTCATAGCTTCTGTTATTTCCACTCCAAATAAGAGCTTCTGCTAAGTCAAATTGTAGTAGCAACCAGTTCTCAAAAATACATTCTTGAGTAAAGTTTTTGCTAGGAATGCGTTTGTTCAACTCTCTTGTTAAAATTGGTTTGATTTCATTGTCGATTAAGTTAATTATTTGTCCACAGTTACCAATTTTTAGAAGAGCTTTAACTTTACGAGTTTTTATTAATGCTCTTTCTAGTTCATTTTCTGGAGGTATCATTGTTAGAGCTGTGTCTACGCATTCAGCTGCGCCGTAGTAGTTACCTACATCCATTGCACAAGAGTTTAGGTATCCTAATAGTTCTATCTTTTGGAAAATTTCAGTATCAGGAATTAGTTCAAGCGCTTTTGGAAGGTATTCTACAGCTGTTTCTGGGTCGACTTTAGTTAAGATTTTACCAAGTCTTGTATAAATATTACGTCTGATAATTTCTTTGTTTGCAATATTAACAGTATCTAGTAGTTGTAATGTTTGTTTTTGGGAGATTATGTAGATGCTTATATCACCAATATAGGAAGCTTCTTTCATAATTTGTGTCCAATAAGCAATAGCTTCTTGTTTCATATTAAGATTTTGAGCCAAGAAACCTAATGTTGCAGTTGTTGATAACTTGTAGTTTATCAAGATGTTATACAAATGTCTGTTAATTTCATCATAATCGCCAGTCTGCTTAACGTTTGTAAGTATTAAGCTCCATATTTTATGGCTTTTGAATTCAAATGAAAGATTCCCGATTGGTGAAATAAAGTTTAGTTTTACAAGTCTTGATAAAATAAGTTTTAAATATTCGCTACCAATATTAAACAAGTTCTCAAGCACTGCAGGGTAGAATTTGACACCAAGAATAGCGCAAGCTATTAGGATATGGTACAGCATAATATCTTCTTTTTTTAATATTTCAAGACGAGTACTTACTATTAAATCAATATTGGATAGTAGTTTAGGTTCTAGGTTTAAACGTTGATAGTCTATCATTAGATTCAAAGCTTGTTCTATTATTGAAGGATTTCCTTTGGAAATTTTATAAAGGGCATCTTTCATTGCTGTAGAAAAGTTTAATTCGTTGTATTGCAAAAGGAAAGCGTCTAATTGAACTTTCTTAAGCGGTGCAATAGTTATATCAACAAAAGATGTGTCTGTATAATGTGGAGAGTTAAAAATCCCCTGCACAGGAGTAGGTTCTGTGTATGTGAAAATAAACTTGCAGTTATTTCTGATTTCTTCTATTTCTATTAAACGTTTTAAAAACTCATAGGACATTCCGTCCATATTTTCAAAATTATCTATTACGAATAAGACTTTTACTTGTGAAATAATAGTTTTGAAAACTTTTAACAGGATATTGATATGTTTTTCTTTATTGACGTAAACGTTTTCATAATAATCTGTTTTTTCAGGATACAGGAAGTTTAATAAATCTAAAATTTCATTATGAGAAAGCGTTGTGAAGTCTTGTTTGAAAAACTTCATAGCGTTTCTTTTTAATAACAATGTATCATTACAATAGTTGTTTATATTAAAAAAGGTTAAAAGTAGATCTTGTATAAAACCCATTGGCGCCAGTTGAGTTATTTGAGTGCACTTGCCAACTAGCCATATAAATTTATAGCCTTTTAAATCATTAGCAGTAATGTTGATTATTAAATTCTTTCCTATTCCACTTTCGCCACTTATAGAAATAACTCTTATATCGTCATTTTTGATAGCTTTTTGGAGCATATTCTTTGCTGCTTGCTGAGAAACAGCATCTTGCTCTGGTTTAATTTCCCAAGCGTCTTTAATATATTGGTTTAATTCTTCGTTTTCATCTTCTTTTTGTACAAAAGTATGTTCACACTTTCTACAAGTTATGGCTTCTGGTTTATTTAAAGCGTTACAAGATGGGCAGCGTTTTAAAAGCTCTGCTTTACAAGAAGAACAAACGGTTGATGTGATTTGGTTATAAGCACCACAAAATCGGCATAGCGTGCCTATTTTGGTTTTGCAATGCGGACATTTTAATGTTTTTTCTTCAATTTCTTTTTTACACTTGGGACACTTCATTACCACAAATTCTCTTTACCAGAGCAGCTATTTCAAATAGCCTTTCTGCTACTTGTGCTTGAGATATGTTCAAATCATCAGAGATTTCTTCCAATGATTTACCTTTAGTATATCGTAAACTATATAAATTTAAAAACCCTTTGTTAGAAGAAGTTTTTTCAAGATTCAAAATTTCTTGTTCAATTTTTATCAAATCGTTCTTACTAACGTAGATTTCATTATTTGTTTCAAGAGGTTTGTAACTAAATTCAGAATAATAGTCTGCAGGCGCAGTCTTTGCTGGTGTAGTGTCTGCGACGGAAGTATTGTTAATTCTTGTTGTCTTTTTGTTTTGTTTAATGATATTTATGACAGATAGCTTCACTACTTTTTGAATATAATCTCCTATGACGGAAGAATCACTGATAGAATCTGCAATGTTTCCTAATCTATCTAACACGTCATTATAGATAGGTTCTAACAGCTCTTCATTGCCTTGAAAGCGTTGGTTACTTTGAATAGCTTCTAATATGATGTTTTCGTATTTGTGTGTTTTTAATTTTGCCATAATATAACCTAGAATTTAACAATAAGTCTTACGTTTCCACCAATTTTGCCGAATGTTCCTAAGTGTGGTTGAGTGTCTTTTAGGATTTCTTCAATGGTTGTTTTTGTAATTGCGTCAACTTTCTTAGAACCAGATGAGCTTGAAATCTTTTCGAACTTAACAATATCATTGCTTATAGATAAATCAATTACAATCTTATTTGCAAGAGGTTGACCATTTGCAAGTAGAAGTGCGTTTCTCAATTGAAGCTGAGTTCTTTTTGCAAGTTTTATTAGATAACGTTTAGAATATGTTGTTACTAATGCGCTAGGAACATCACAATCTATGGAAAGTTGAGAAACTGAGACAGATGTATCAATTAATTGAACGGGTTCTTCTACGTCATTCAACAACTCTTCTGCTTCTGTTTTCTTTGGAGCTTTAACCTTATGTTTTTGTTCTTTTACTTGAGTGTTCTTTGCCTCTGTTGGTGTTGCAAGCTCGTTAGGAATTGTATCTGTTGAGCTTTGTGAGAATCCTCCAAGTTTATCCAGAATGATGTCTTTGTTGAACCAAGCTGCTGCAGATAGCGCCACTATAGAAAGCAATACTACAATGAATGATAATCCATTTGATTTTTGAGAAGTTTTTCTATGTGGTGTACTTGTTGGAGCTTCTTCTTCAACTGTAACTTCATCTTCATAAAGAGAATCAATTGCTTCTATTGTTCCAGATTCTATTACAGGTTCTGTTTGTTGCTCTTCTGGAGCTTCTGGTTCGTCTTCTACTACATCTTCTGCTATTGCTTCTATTAAGGAATCATCATTTTCTGCAATAATTTGTAGTTCACTATTCTCTTCAGTATCTATCTGTTCTGGCTCGTTGACAATATTTAACGAATCCTCAGGAGCCATTGAGTTTACAAAACCCTCCATTGTAGCTTGGATATCCAAAGGCTCAACAGTATTCGCTTCGGAGATTTCTATCTCTTCAACCGTTTCTTTTGGTTCTGGTGTTGAACCCACTAAGCTGAATTCTCCGCTAGCGAAATCAGGAACATAATTTGCATCTAGATTATCATATTTATCAAATCTGTTTTCGTCGTCCTCTTCATCATCTTCTTCGTCTTGTGAAGTGTTTCCTAGAGTAGTACTATTTTCATCAATAATTTTTACATCTTCAGCAAATTCGTTAAAAGATAATCCATTGTTATCTTCATCGTCTTCTAGTGTTGTAGGTACTGTTTCTTGAGCAAAATCTAGAGCAGGTTCTTCTAGCTCAATGTCACCTACTTCTTCTAGGCCGATATCCTCAATAGAATCTTCTAATCCGATAGGCTCTTCTTCAAAGAGTGCATCTTCGTCTTCAAAGCCAAGTTCTAAGTCTGCTGGTGCAGAATCTTGTAATAGCCCATCATCCTCTTCTTCTTCCAATGACTCAAAGCTCAACTCTTGAGGTTCATCAAGGTTAAGTTCTTCTGATATTTCTAGCCCTGTTTCATCTGTATCTTCTAATGCAACAGGCTCGTCCTCTTCTAGAGAAAAATCTTCTGTTGAGGTTAGTTCTTCTTCTTGAGCAAAAGCAAAAGACTCATTTTCGGCAATAACGGTATTGTCTTCTGTTGAATCAAGTGTTGTGATTTCATCTGCGATATCTTCTTCAGGGAAATTAATACTGTCCTCAAGTGGTGTTACATCAAGAGGTTCCTCTGTTGAATCCAATGATAAAGCTTCTTCTTCAACTTCGATTTGTACAACGTCTTCTTCGTTTATTAAATCAAGAGAGGTTTCTTCTTCTTGGACTTCTTCTGGAGATTCTGCAACAGGCTCTTCAATGCTAAGTGATAATTCAAGTTCTTCTTCTTCGCTCGAAGTTTCAATATCTAAATCAGTACTAGCAGGTACTGTTTCTACTAATTGTAATTCTTCTGTAACATCATTTTCGGTTGAAATATCTTCTGCAAAGCTAAATTCCGTATCAAGCTCTAAACTGTTTTCAGTGTCGTGTATTTCATCATTGCTTTCTTCTGAAATTTCTATATCAGAAGATTCTGTTTCGGGTTTTATAGTTTCAACCATTTCTATAACAGTATCAGCTTTTGGTGATTCAATGACTTGAAGTTCTTCTGGAACTTCTATGGTTGTTTCTTCACTCTCATCATCTGTAAAATTATCTAAATCAAATTCAGTTGAATCAATTGTTTCAGCCTCTGCAACAGGTTCTTCTGTTGATTCGATAATGTCATTTTTAATTTCTTCTTCTTTTTCTTCTTCTGCTGCTTTTTCTACAACTTCTTCGACAGGTTCAACTACTGGTTCTGGTTTAGAAACAGATTCTTGAACTTCTTCTAATGTGGCTTGCTCTTCAACAATATCTTGGGTTTCAGTAGCGCTTTCTTCAGAGTTTACAGGTGCCTCATCAGCAGAGTCTTCTATAAAATCTTCCAAATCAATTGTATCAGAGCTAATTTCATCAGTGTTTTCGTTTGTTTCAGATTTATCAGCTTCAACAATTGATGCTGTTAATTCAGATGCCATTAGCCCATCTGCAAAGCCTAAATCATACAACTCTTCTTTGCCACTAGGAACTGTAGTGTTGATAGTTTCTTCTGAGTATTCAAATTTAAACTCTGTAGCTGAAAGTAATTTTTCTGCATAAAGAGCTTCAATAAATAGTTCTCTGGCTTTTTTTGAGCTTGCGATTTCTTGATAGAATCCATTTTTATCAGAAAGTTGGTTATCAATATATAACAAGATTCTCTTTTTTATATTGAGTGGAACTTCGCTTTCTGTTGAAGGTGCTGTATCAAAAAGTTGCGCAGTTTCTTCAAAAGATGCAATTACGGATTTCGAAACAAAGTAGTAGTAATTATCAGAAGCTGATTTATCAACTTCCTTAGGGGCAATAAATCCGACAACGCTAGCTTTTGAAGCACCTTTGTCATAGTACACAAGCATATATAAATCAGGGGTGATTCCTAATTCATAATGTTTTTTAGGAATATAAAATTCGTTAGGGTCAAGGCTTAATCTAACATCAAGTCGAAGATTCCCTATATAAATATCAGCAATATCAGTTTCTTGAAAAACCTTTTTAATTTTATGTAACGATGTCTTTGTAGAACAAGAAATACCGCAGTTCTTGAAAAAATCAACAGCGGTTTTAATCCCTATCATGTTAGCTATTGCACGATTTCGCTCTTGTTCTTCAGCGATAAAACTGCAAAATAACTGTTCGTCTGAAAAATCATTTAATAACAATTTATAAAATCTCTTCTATATTAAACTACTACTTGTGTAAATGATATCATAAATTTGAAAATAATACCAGTAGAATTAATAGAAACTCATATTTCGGGGGGATAAATTGTTAGTTTTTTTCGTTCGATTGATAAGACATTTCTGCAAGAATGCGAGAGATGTCGCCACCGCCAAAAACGATTTCAAAAATTAGTTGAGCGTTAATAATTGTTGTTTCTCGGTACTCCATTGTGTCGATATCGATTATGTTGAATTCTATATAGTCCTCTCCAACATAATTGATTCTTCCATAGTCGTTGCCAGTTGCCCAGCGCAAAAAGACGTATTGTTGCTCCAAGTTCTTAAGTCTGTTTATTAATCTCATCTAACATCCTTTGTCTATCTATATCTATATTTTAGTCTAATTTTTTGTAATGTCAAAATTCTTTTTCTGATTTTCTGAAAGCTGTTTTGCTAAACATTGCTTGGTGATAAATTCGCAATCAGAGGGGTTAATTGTTTCAAACTTAAATGCATAAATCATTGTGTTTGTTGTTTTGCTTAACGTTCTTTTATGTATAAATTTCATAACCGTATTAATATCTCTGTTGGGAAATTTTATACAAATAGTAAATTTTGCATATTGGTCAAAATTAGGCTTGCTTAAGAAGTGTTCTAATTGACTGCTGTGGAGTTTAGGAGATACTATTAAACTAATACCGTTTCCTGAAATATCGTATGCATTGCATGGTATCAGTTTCTTCTCTCCGTTATAAAAGTTTACTGTAACAACAGTTGAAAGACAGAATACTGTTCTGTAGAAATTTCTTTGCTGTGTTACTTCAAAATCTTTTGGTAATTTGAGGAACCAAAACTGGTATGGGAAACTCTCTTCTGTTCTTAAGACAGTTGTTTCGAATCTAAAAATTCCATTTGAACAGTATAAGAAAACCTTCAAAGATTCACCTTTTTTAGGGGTGATTGTTGAAATATTGGTTGTGAGTAAAACGTATTCATCATTTAAAGCTTTAAGCCCAAAATGCTCTGTAAACCTTCTTGAGTCATAAGTACAATGAACGTATTTTATCTCTCCTATGCTGTCCTTTAAATTTTTAGCCATAGTCTCATTCTAACATTTTTGTTCTGTGTTCGCAATAGAGGTTATTGATTAAGTTTTTTTATATGACTTCTAATTCCGCCAGTGATAATCAAATCGGGTTCAACGGAGCAGAATTCGTCTAGCATAATGATTCCGTCACGTTTGTTTCCAACTTCTATTAACATTAGTCCTTTTAAAATTTTATTATATGGGTTTGTTTTGATATCAATGGTGCTAATTTTTTCGTTAATTGTTCCCAAAGCCTTATAGCATTTGGCTAGGTTTATATAATATTGCAGGTTTAATCCGTATAGTTTTAAAGCATTAAGATAACAGTCTTCTGCTAAGTCGGGATATCCAATTATCATATAGACGTCACCTAAGTTGTTGTAAGGTATCGCTGCGGACTGTGTTTCGGGTGATAATGATATTGCGATTTTGAATTCCTGAATTGCAGCGTAGTAATATTTATCTTGCAAATAGTTCAAGCCAAGATTATTATGAAAGTATGCGTTCTTTTCTGCTTCAATTTTATATGTGTAGGGTTTCTTGTAGCCGGAAACCCCAATTGCTATAACTATTAAACATATTGCTGCAAGAAGTTTTTTTATCATAGTAGAGATAATTCCAAGCCTTCTTTCGCCATTATTGCATCTGTTGCTGCATACATTTCTGATAAAGAATCCAGTCTTTCGTCATTGTATGTTGGCTCATAGTGGAAGAA
Source organism: Candidatus Gastranaerophilaceae bacterium (assembly GCA_045638625.1). Taxonomy (GTDB): domain Bacteria; phylum Cyanobacteriota; class Vampirovibrionia; order Gastranaerophilales; family Gastranaerophilaceae; genus CALUTH01. Next base: position 21,469 of record JAZUBR010000028.1, on the reverse strand, counting down.
TACAAGCTTTTTAGCGTTGATTTGATTTTTAACTTCCAATGCCATTTCAAATGTAGAGTGACCAAAACCTTGCTTTGGTACATAGATATTCAAATAATCTTCTGTTGCATATTGGCTATCGTGGATTAATACGTCGCAATTCTTGGCAAATTTTACAAGCTTCTTGTCTCCACCTGGGTAACTTTCTTTGTCTGTTGCGTAAACCAAGCTCTTTCCTTTGTATTCGATTTTGTAGATGAAAACTCCGTTCTGAGGGTGTGCGTATGATTTGTAGCAGGTTACTACAACGTCTTCTTCTGAATATTCATTAGTGTTCAATTCATCTACTCGTTTTATAATAGGTGCTTCATTTTGCTTGAATATTATATAGCTTGTTTCGTTTATGTTTTGAATTTTAAGGTTTGCTGCTATGTCGCCTAAATCAAGTGGGAATGATTTTGTAAATAAGATGTTAGAAATTTCTTCTTTTAATGTTTCATTGTAATTAACTCCACCAAATAGGTTTATTTGAGTAGAAGCTAAGTGTAATGGTTTGAAGAATGTAAAGCCTTGGATGTGATCTAAGTGCATGTGACTTAGAAGAATACTTGCTTTAACTGGAGTTCTGTCAGAAATGGTTGTTCCTGAAGAGATATAATTTTGCATTAATTCTCCGCCAAGTGAAATAATACCGGTTCCTGCGTCTAGTATGATTAAGTGCCCACCTACTTGGACTTCTACACAAGCAGTGTTACCGCCGTATGTTAAATAATCTTTGTGTGCTACAGGGTAGCTACCTCTTACACCTCTAAACTTTATTCTAAATTCCGACATCTCATTCTTCCTTTTTATTTACTTAATTCGTATGTTCCGTTTCTGTCTTTTTCTTCACCGTAAAGCATATCTGCAAACAGTGTCCTTATTTTTGCTCTTCTTTGTATATCTTTGAGAGTTGTTTCTTTTGTATAAATATCAACAAGTACTTTATCTTTTTGAGAGTTGATATTTAGTATTCTAAAGGCATTTGGATAAGTTATTAGCGCAGGAGAGTTGATGAATAATTTATTCCCGTCTTGTATAACTTTTGTCCCGTGGTAGTGCCCTGCTATCCAAATAATTGGACGATTATAGGAGTATACGTATTTTAAAACTTCGTTTTTGTTTAATATTTCGTGGTGTTCGCTTTGGAAAGGTTCTATAACGGGTGCGTGCGAACAGATAATAACAACATCCTTGTCAGAGGTGTCTCTAATTTCTTTATCTAGCCAGTCAAGTTGTTCTGTAGGGATTTCTCCGTTTGCGGTTACTCTTGAGGTTATAGTGCTATCAAGTACAATAACCTTGAATCCTTTTTTAGGGCTAAATGTGTAATATGGTTTATCGCTATTGAAATGTAGATTGTGTGCATTGATAATACGATATAAATCTTTCTTTGTGAATTTGCCATCGAAGTCTACATCGTGATTCCCTATTGCAACCCACCAAGGTGTTTTTAGGTTTTTTGCGATAGAAATAAATTCCATTAATTGAGAACTGTTAGGGCGGTCAATCATATCACCACTAAAGATTACAAAATCTAAGTTCTCTTCTTTGTTTGCTTGCAGAACTGCATCTGCCAGTAATTCCTTACTGTTTTCTAATAATTTATATGATGTGTTTGAATAGCCTGTTGCAATGTGGGCGTCGCTGATTTGAGCAAACTTAAGCGAATAGCCCTGTGCGCCTATTACTTGATTGCCTATTAAACAAGCGATTGACAGGGTTAGTAAGAAATTGAATGTCTTTGAAAAGAAGCTCTCTTTTTTTCTTGTTCTCCTCATGATAATGCAATTATAAAGGTCTGGGTGAAAAAACTCTACACCCATATGATTGAATTTTTCTTGTGAGATGTTTAAGTTTTGTAAAAAAACTTTTAAAAAAAGACAAAAACTAGTATTTACATAGTTTAATGTAAGTAAAAGGAGGTCCTATGGCTGTTAGTGGTGTAAATTTTGGTGCGGTGGTGCCTAAAAATGCTCAAGTAAAGCATGATGGTAATAAGGGGATGAGTGTGAAAACAGTTGCGGCAGCAACATCAGTTCCCGTGTTGGTAGGACTTGGTTATGCAACTCGTTTTTATTATGAAAATAAAGGAAAGGCCTCTGTTTATAAAGAGATTTCAGAAAAGTTTCCAAAAGATGATGCTTATAAATCTTGTTTGAAGTTGACTGAAAAAAGCATGAGAAATGCAAAAGTTGGCGCTGTTGCTTTGGTAGTTGCTGGAGCTGCTACGGTTTTAGGGTATGCGGGCGCAAAAGTTTTTGGCGTGTTGGATAAAATTAAGACTGTTAGAGCTCAGAAACAAGCGGTAAAAGCTGCTGCTCAAGAACAAGCAAAAACAGAGAAAACTGCTGAAAAAGAAAAGACAGAACCTGTGAAGAGTGAAGAAAAACAAAAATAAGCTTAGATTTCTAAGTAGTTTTCTTCTTTGTAGAAATTCTTTTTAGATCTTTTGACTTTGTTATTTTTCTTTTTGATATCTTCTGATACATTTTTGTAAGCGTTATCAAGGGATATCTTTACGAGGGTGTCTTTGCTTTTTTTATCGTATATGCAAAGCCAGTGGGAGTCTTTTACGTTGTTTACTGCAAACGAAATTTTGCCTGCAAAACGGTCTCCTGGTTTGATTTGGGAGAATAGTAGGCGAGTGTCTCCAAATACGGATGGATTGAATGATACGTTGTAGTCATTAACAAGCGTCATATCCATTCCAGAGAAGGTATGCTCGGACATGTTAGAAATGCTGAGGGAGAGAGTTAGAGTATTGGCTTCTCCGAAAGGGTCTTTTTCATAGACAATGTTTGCAATCCTAATTTTTATATTTTCACAGGTAATTTCTTCTTTTTTTAGCGCTTCTTCTTTGTAGACAGGAAGGGCAACATCTGTGGAGATTTTCACTTTTATTTCATCTCCTGGGGAGATAAGGACGTCCTTTCCTTTTCTGTATAGTGCCATGCCAAGTCCAACGGCACCGCCAACAGCGACTCCACCAGCAACGGTGTAGCCTTGGGAAGCAATTGCCGCTTCTAAGCCAAGCATTTGTGTTGCCACCATGCCGCCAACAACTCCTCCAACTGCTGTGTAACCGATATCTTGTGCAACTATTTTTGTAGCTGCTTTAATTGGATGAAGTTTAGTGGACATTTTTCCTTCTATTGGGATTTCTCTTCCGTCAGGGGTTATTAGGTAGTCGAAGGATAGCTCAAGATACCCGTCTCTACCTAGTCGCTTAGCTTCTGCAGCTTCTTTGATAAACCCGTGAGCGACTGTGCCTTTAGGAAGGATAACTCCATTGTCACCAGAAACATCGGAGGTGACTTGTGCGAAGAATTCGTCACCTTCAAGTGAATAATTGCCATCTAGGACTTGTGATACAGTCATGTGGATGGTGTCTTTTCGCTCGAGATAGTCAACTTGTCCTGTGAATAAGTGTGAATTTTCTGTTTGGATAGTGTCTTCTTCTTGAATTCCGCCACGGAGAGTACTTTCTGCAAACACATGTAGCGGCAGAGTTGTATAAGCTAATGCAAATAATAGAATCAAGTACTTCTTCATAGGAATATTATACTCTAGGATGTACTTAATTACAAAGATTTAAAATAAGTTAACACGAGTTTTAGAACTTGAGGGTATAAAATTAAAATTTACCCCTTTACAAAAAATTTTTATTTGTTAGTATAATAAATGTGGTTGCAAAACTGCAGTGTAATCCTCAGTAGCTCAATGGCGGAGCATTCGACTGTTAATCGAAGGGTTGCTGGTTCGAGTCCAGCCTGGGGAGTTTTTTATTGTCAAAATTAAAGCGAGGCTTGTCCTCGCTTTTGTTTTGACTAAAATCTACAAAGTTAGGACTCGAACCAACTTGGTGAAAAGTCCAGCGCAAGCGAGCAGAGTGCGAAGGACTTTTCTTTGGGAGAAACGAAGTTTCTGAAAAGAAAATCCGTAGGCACGTTTAATGCGAGCGCAGCAAGACAGCCTGGGGAGTTTTTTCATTTTAAAGGGTTTAAGATATCTCAAACCCTTTTATAGTATTTGTTTCCAAAGTTCGAACAGAAATTATATACGTAACATTTATTTTGCGTAACTCCATTTATATCCACCAGCTTCTTGTCGTTCCCCTTTACAGGTTTTAGAAATGTTCTCATAACATATATGCATTGTTTTACTTGCTTCAGTTACAGAATTGAATGTTCTCAATAATTTATTTGTGTTTATATCGAACATATTTACAGAAAAGCTACAAGATTTTGCACCTTTTTTATGCCCACAAATAGGGCATCCAGTAGGTTTTGTTTTGGCTGTTCTATGAGCAATAGTTGCTTCATATTCATTATTGCATTCAGGACAAATCCACCAAACTTTTTTACCTGAACCAGATTTAAACATATTGGGTTTTAATTCGCCATTTTTCTTATAATTCCATTCTTTTGCAATCTGTGGATGTAAAGTTTCCAGATCATTTACACCAATTTTAGGAACGCGTCCACTACAACAAGGACAACCAAATCCTTGTTTTCTGCTACTTGGTAATGCAATCCATTCATAACCACATTTAGGACACAACCACCATATATTTTTAGAACTTCCTATTGTAATATCATTGGGTGTCAAATCACCATTCTTTGTTGAGTGCCACTCTTTTGCTAATTCTGGCATTTTTTCCGCAAGTGACTCAACCCTTGCAACAACCCCTTTTGTAAAAGTTTTACCTTTTTGTTTTTTAGAACATTCTGGGCAACCAAAACGCCCTTCGCGAGTCATGCTATTTATACTTGTTTCCCATTCATTACCACAATCAGGGCATTTCCACCACACTATTTCATTAGAACTAACGCTAAACATATTAGGTTCTAAATAGCCATTTTTTTCATAGTTCCATTTTGCTGCAACATCAGGTCTTTTCTCTGCTAAAGAATTATCAATTTTGTAAAGATATTCCAATATTTGGTATTTATCTCTATTTATATCAATGTTAATTTCTTCTTTTGAATTTAGCTTTTTCAATATCTTAGTAATTACTTTTTCTAATTCATCTAGGTTATATCGTTTTACTTTAGGCAAATAGTATATTTCATCTGCTACATCTACCCAATTTAAATTATTTTGTTCTTTAATCCTTATTAAATATATTCCAGCTTCTTTACATGCTTTGTACTTTTTAACTTCTCTTTTGTAATGTTCTTCGTTTTTATGCCATACTGCACCATCATATTCAATAGCAATTTTTAGTGTTGGGATATAAATATCTAATTCCATAGATGTTTTAAAAATGTCTTTGAATTTATTAATAGCATCAGGACAAAGTTGTTTGACATAGTAAAGAATAGCTTGTTCTGAAAAAGATGTCGAATTTCTTGTATTACAAATTGGACAATTAGTTTGTCCAACCCCTCTCTCTCTAACGATTGCTTGATATTCATGACCTATCGGACACTTCCACCAAACTTTTTTACCACTTCCATAAGTTATATCAGATGGTTTTAAATCACCATTTTTTGTTGGATGCCATTCTTTTGCTATTTCTGGAAACTTTGTTTGAAAATCATTAAATCCATGTAAAACTTTATGTCCAGAACAGTACGGACAAGACTGATTTCTTGCAGTTCGCTTTTCTATTACTTGTTCATATTCATGTCCATTAGAACAAATCCACCAAACCTTTTTTGTACTTCCCGCTACGACATCTCTAGGAGTTAAATTTCCATTTTTAGTTGTGTGCCACTCTCTTGCTATTTCAGGATGTGTTGTTGCTAAATCGTTATAGCCAATCAGTATTTTTTGATTATTACATATCGGACATCCCTGATTTCGAGTTGTTCTTAAATTAACAGATTGTAAAAAATCATGTCCTTTAGCACATTGCCACCATACCTTTTTAAGAGAAGTTGCTAATATATTATCTGGAGTTAACAGTTCATTTTTAGTAGTGTGCCATTCTTTTGCTATATCTGGAAATTTTGTCGCTAAATCATTAATGCCTGTAGCAAGTGTTTTATTGGCACAAACAGGACAACCATTTTGCCCTCTTGTTCTATCTGAAACCCGAGCTTGCCATTCATAAGAACATTTATTGCATTTCCACCAAAATTTTTTATTACTCCCCCAAGTTATATCGTAAGGAGTAGTATTGATATTTTTTTCATAATTCCACTCTTGTGCTACAAGTGGATATTGGGAAGCTAAATCGTTATCGCCTTTCGAAACTTTTTGACCAGAACAAATCGGGCAAGATGATAAATGTTTAACTCTAGCATTAATTTTTTGCTCAAACTCATGTCCTTTGGGGCACATCCACCATACTTTTTTACTACTGCCACCCGTAACATTATATGGAGTTAAATTACCATTTTTAGTTGGGTGCCACTGTTTAATGGCATCTTGATATTTAGTGGCTAAATCATTATAACCTTTTAGAACTTTTTGATTGGCACAATACGGACAACCTGTACTCTGTTTTCGTGTTCTATCGAAAATTGATGCTTGCCAAACCCCATTACACTTTGTGCATTTCCACCACACTTTTTTATTGCTACCTGTAAGAATAGTTTTAACATCAAAATCTTTATTTAATTCATAATCCCATTCTTGTAGTAAATATTCTTTATTCTTTTCTTTGCAATAGTCGTAAAGTGTTCCCATAAAGAAATATTAGCACAAATTTAGCTGTTATACAGTTTAAGTATATCAACAAGAATTTGCAAATTCTTGAAATAACTACTAGGAGTAGTTTTTATTGCATCATGCAAATCTAAAATTAAAGTTCGAATCTTGGACGGTTCGGGGAGCTTTTATCGTCAAAAACTTTTTTATAAAAACCGTCCCCCTGTTAAGTTCTCTTGTAATAATTCTTAATGCTAGGGGCAATGTTATCTGCGCCCTTGTTTCATAATATATAAGAAGAAAGGTTGGTGTACGTTATGTCTATTAAAGCAATTGCTCAAAAGTTGAAGAATCCTAATACATTGTTAGAAATAAAACTTAGAGACGCAGATTTCTCAAACTTGTATAAACCAGCAGTGGCAAAACCTGTTGATATAGAATTTTTTATTAATGAAATTCGTCATGCGAAAGAAATGGAAAAAATATACGAACAAGCAGCTGAAATGGCAAGTAATATTGCAAAAGCAGGCTTAAAAATTAATAAATAGCCTGATTAATCAATATGTTAATTAAAAAAAGAGAGTGATTTTTTAGCCACTCTCTCTTTTTTGTTATGGTCGAATGTTTTCTGTAATTTCTTCAAACTCACTAGCTTTTTGATCATCTAGTAAATTGTGTTTTTCGAAGAATTTTCTATATTCGATACTATCTATTTTATGTTGTATTTTATCAAATTCATAAGTTTTATCAGGTACCATATTTAGTGGTGTGCTGTAGTATTTTGTATGTGTATATACAATGTTTGAAAACTCTTCATCCTCTATTCCTGTATTTGCAAGGTTCTTGAATAATTCTTTGCTATATAAAGTATTCAATCCTTTATTTGCTATATTGTTATACTCTTTTACTTTCTCAGAATCATTTACTGCAATTGTTGCATTAAATAAATCTCTATATGCTAAAGAATCTAGCTTTGCTTGTGCTTGAACAGGGTTTAATTTTCTTGTATTACAATCTCTCACAAAGTTTTCATACTCAGCTTGAGGCTTGCCTTGAAAATAATCATTAGTTTTGTTTGGAACAGAACTTGTACAAGCTGTTAATAACCCAGCGGCTAAAATTGCAAGACCTTTACGGCTGTTTGCCATAATACTATCTACTCTCATCATATACACTCCTTAATTCTAGACCTGCGATTTGACGCTCTTTTATTATATTGCTTCAAGTTTGAATTTCAATATTGGTCTTTTAAACTACCATTTAGTAAGAGTGTTTTATTGTGAAAGAAAATCTAAACTTCTTGTAAATGAACTTCGTATCTTTGACATCCCATTTTTGTTTTGGGGTTGATGTATTCTATCAATTCTTTGTCAATGAGCTCAAATTGTTGCCCTTTTGGATAAACAACTTCGTTATCGGTCCCTAATAAGTAAGCCTTAGATGTTTTTGATTTTGGGTGTAGGACAAGTTTAACATTCAAAAATTGGTTATCATCATTGAAATCAACTTCTGCATAGTGTTTATGTGTTGAGCAGCATTGTTTTTGTGGAAGCTCATAAATTCCGCCACGTTTTGGTAATGATTCGATAAACTCTTCTGGTTTATTGAATTGCATCCATCTATATGTGGGTTCGTATTTGAACTCATTTTTGTAAGTGTTTTCCATAACTTCTTCAAATCGAGTAGTTCTAACTTGTCTTAAGGAAGAGTCATATCTTCCTCCAAGTGCCATTACAGTTTCTTCAAGAGCATCATCTGCAAAATGTTGTCCAGCAACGTGTGCGTTTCTCCAAGCGATAAATATCTCTTCGTCAGTAGCGTTTTGACTAAGTTTTGGGATTAAAAATATCTCAAGCTTTTCATCCTGTATACGTTGTTTTTCAAGAGCTTTTATTGCCTGTTCTCTTTGAGTATCAGTTAGAGGTTTTGGAGCAGGGATGTCTGTTGGCTTATCGTATCTTAAACGGGATTTGATAAAGCTTATTCTACCAGCTTCTAGTTGCTTAACTCGTTTTTGACGTAACTTGATGAGTCGAGAGCAGTATTTTGAAACAGATTCCCCTTCTTCAATAGGAGTTTTTTCTGCCAATTCTTTCAATCGAGTGAAATAGTTTTTGTACAATTCTTGGTGTGATTTTGTTCGAGTTCCACCGACAAGATTTGTTCTTGATAATGTTGCAAAATATTCAATCAAAGATTCTCTAGAGAGCTCTCCGCCTTGCTTTTCAAGTCCTTTAACTTGTTGTAACAAACTCTTTGAGAGATATTCTGTACTTGGGAGTGCCTCGAGCTCTTTATAGCATTTTGCAATATCATCTCCTAAAAATTTGGGATGTAGTATTTTTTTTCCTGAGCCAGTTTCTAAAACTTGTGCAATTTCTTGAAATTCTGTAGCTATTTTTTTATTAGATGTAGGACGTTGCACTAACTCGTCAAGAAATTCTGTAATATATTTTTTACGATTGATTAAAGTTTTTGCAAGCTCCCTGTCTCCAACCGTTTCAAGGATTGATTTATCAGAAATTTCAGCAACCCGTTTAAGAGAAGCTATTGCAGTTTCTCTCGTCATATCCCTGTAAATACTTTCGCTTTCAGGATGGTTCTTGCTTAGTAATGTAACTAACTCCTCAACATTATCGGAAAAGTTCCGTTTTTGCTCTCCGAGAGCACGGTATTTTAGAGCGCCTCCACAATCAACTTTTATGCAGCTCCCTGCTTTAGAGAAAGTGTTGCCTTCAAGAACTCCGTCCCAGTTCGCAAGCCAGGCATCAACTCCAAAAGCTTTTTGTGCTTCTGCTTTGTTTAGAGGTTTTAGTCCTTCTTCAAATTTGCTAACAAGACAAGTAGCTCCATCATCTAATTTGCCCAATTCAATTTTAGGAGTTTTTATTCCTGCTAGATTGTATAGCTTTGATGCAAGGAATTCTGATTTTAAGTGGTTTACATCTCCGCAAACAGAACCACTTTTTATATAGAATAAATCTCCCGTACGTTGATTGGTTGCCCAAAAAGCAGGGTTACTCCCCCCTTGTGAACCAACGAATTTGGTATAGACATCGTCAATGTTGTTGAGTTTAAGTTTTACTTCCGTTTTTTTGAATAGTGAAGATAGTTTTTTTATAAATGTTGATTTTTCACTTAGTTTGAGTGTATCATCAACAAGCTCTGGTGCGAATTTTAAGCCTTTTATTTCTGCAGCTTTAATATTAGCAGGTGTTAACCAGCTCGTTTTTGCACATCTTGCTATATCATCAGTGTATCTTGTAGCAAAAGAAACTATTTTATTAATAATAGCCATTTAAATTCCCCGAATAAAAACATATTCCCCGTTATATTTAAAAACGTTTTTTATATGTTGGAATTGCGTAATTTTAAAAAAGTGTGAAGAATTGTTGCAAAGCCAATGTGTAGGGATAATTCTGTAATATAAAAAAGAGGATGGCTCAAAGGCCATCCTCTACTTTTAGAAGCTTTTATCAGCTACCCTTGTGGGGTAATGCTTTTGATTGCTTCCATAATCTTATCAAGCTTAGCGTTAATTTCGTCTGTAGTAACGTTTCCGCTTTGTAAGTTAGCAATAACTTCTGTTAATTGTGTACCTAAGTTTGTTACAGAGGACATAATATCAGCGTTATTAGATTCTGCTTGAACAAGCAATTGTAATTGTTGAATACAGGTTTGAATCAAGTTGTTTGTTGTTGTTAAGTCTGTTGCTTGACCATTACCATTTGTAATTTCAATATTTTCAACTGCTTCTCTGATTCCGTCAAGAGCTTCCATAAAGGCGTTCATATCAGGACCATCTTTAGCGAGTAATGCTTCCATTAATTCGTTATTCTTAGCTAATAGTTGAGTTACTTCGCCAAGGTCAACGTTAACTTCACCACCACCTGTTGTTGGTCTGTTTAACAAGTTGATAACTGTTTGAATCAAGTTGTTTGTAGTTGTTAAGTCAACAGAGCCTGAGCCTGCAATGTTGATAAGGTTTTCAATAAGGTCTTCAATACCATCAAGCTTGCCTTTAAGCCCTTCGACTGCGTCAACAATAGCTTGACCGTTTTCGTCCATTTTGACACCCATAGCATCTGCCATTGCTGCCAGTTGTGCTGCAAGGTCTGCGTGGTCACCTTTAAGTTGTGCGATAATGTCACCAACACCTTGGTTCATGTCAATGTTAAGACCCTTGATTGCTGCCAAGATTTCATCACCTTGAGCGATAAGTTTTTGTTGATTTGCAGTGCTTTCTTTTGCAAAGGCTTTAAGGTCGTTGCTAATGTTTTTGATATCATCTTGAACATCTTTAAGAGTTGTTGTTTGCTCATCTTGATTTTCGATGATTTCTTGAAGAGCTGCGACAATATTACCATTGCTTTCGCCTAAGCCAATCTTAATGTCTTCGATACCTGCAACAACTTTGTTGATTGCTTCAAGGATTTGTTGCAACACTTCTGAGTAATCGTTAACGTTACCATTGTTGCCAAGACTACCTGCTTTATCAAGAAGTTTTGTAAGCAGTTCATTGGTTTCCTTGCTAAGTACGTTATTATCTACTACGCCACCAATAATGCCATCGAGTTTGTCAAGAATAGCTTTTGCATCGATATTTCCAGCTTTGTAGTCTGCAAACAGTTCTGCAATTTGTGCGCCAAGATTACGAATTTCTTCACATACTGCATCACCTGTGGCCTCAACTGTGTCCTCAAGGCTCTTAACGTTAGCTGCAACGTTATTGATTGCTTTAACGATTTCTTCGTGTCTTTGAGTTGCATTGACTTGAGAATCACCATACAGAGTTGTAATAAGTGCTTGAAGCTCTTTATTACCAGTAAGATGGTTCGCAGTAAGTTGTTTTAGGACATCAATAGTTTCAGCCTGACCGTTAACAATGTCGCCCCACATATTTTGTAGGATTTGTGCCAGACCTTCTGCACTTTCAGCATCAGCATTTTTGATATCTTTAAGAGCTGCAACAACAGCTTCAAATCCTGCTTTATCCACTTCAGTACCGTCTTTGATAGACTGTGCGATTTGTTGCAGAATGCCAGTGAACTTGTCTGCAATTTCTGGTGCAGTGTTCTTGAAGTCTGCAATGAAGTTGATAACTTGGTCAAAGAATTCTTTGTTTTGTGCATTACCTTCAACGTTAGTTGTTAGGATTTGATTCAATAATTCAATAGCTTGTTTGTTAAATTCTGAAGAAGATTCGCTCATGCCAGAAATTGCTTTCAGGATTTTGTTTAGCATTTCTGCGTTAGTTTCATTGCCAGCTTTGATTTGAGTAAGAATTTCTTTTAACAAATCTTGTTTAGCATTATCACCTTCTTTGATTTCTCCGAGCATTGTGATAACTGTATTAAGCAGGGTTTGCATTTGAGAACTCATATCTTCAATAGAGCCTTTTAGGTCTACCATTAGACTCTTAAGATCACTACGTAAAGCTTGATTTTCTTCTATTAATTTATCAATTTTTTCACATAGCTTGTTGATAGCATTTTCAATACCGCTGGTATCAACTTCGAACTCATAATTTTGCTCTAATACGTCGGTTTTTTGGCAACTTGATAGCCCGAATAAACAAGCAACAGCTACGCCACCAAGGACTAGTGGGCCAGCGCTGACTCCGGCTACAACTGCACCAACACCTGCTGCGACTGCTGCAAGTGCACCACCTGCGATAAGAGCTGGTTTTTTCCAACCTGCTTCATTTTCTTGCGGTAATTGTGGCTCTTTGTCTGCTAAGAAAGTTGGATTGTCACCAATCTTGTCTGGTTCTCCACTAAATGCTTTCATCAGCTGTTCAGCTTCTGCATAAGTCAGGGCACCTACTCCTTTTTGAGCTAGCATTAAATCTGCAACCTGTTTGTCATCCTTACCGAGGGTGGCTACAGGGTTTTGTGCACGAAATGATGCTATCATTTGTGAAACATCTGCCATGTTCTATATTCTCCTTTCTTTTCTATACACAAATCTATAAATGTACACAGTCCTATTACTACACTCTGTATTACGGCAATTTTCATGAAAACTTTAATAAATTTGGAGAAGATTTTACATTTTGTTACAAAAAGGTGTAAAATCGACACATAATAAGAAAAAATTTCTACATCTTGGTTATTGTGTTTTGATAATAACTATGGTAATATTGTGAGAGAAGGAGTGAGATGCATGCTAGTTTCTGCTATTACAAGTTTAGGAGCTGTTAAGGGCGCTGTTGTTAACGGCAAAAATAATCAAAATGGTAATGCTAAGTATGACCGTTTGAATTATTTTGGTGCAAAAGAAACTACTCAATCTCATTTGAAGACTGAAGAGATGTTCCATAAGATTGCTTTATGGAGACAGTTCTGTGAGATGAATATCATTGAAGATGAGTCTCAAAAAGAAACTTTTAATTATCTTGCATAATCCCTGCTCTTCACTATTTCTCATGTTTATATTACACTTGTCCGTAGTGTAATAGAGGATTTTTTAATGTTTGATACTGAAACAATTTATGATGTTGTGACATTTGCTGTAGGTGATACAAAAGCTGGTACCAAAATGGGTAAACTTCAATTGAAAGACCCTAATGACGGCTCATTGTTGAACTGTATATTGTGGGAAGAAGCGTTGAACCGTATGGATTCAAAGATTTTTCGTTCAGGGAATCAATTGAGAATTGTTTCAGGTTCTTTCAATGAGAAATATAATAATTGTTTGGTGTCAGCTTTGGAATTGATTTCTGAGGCTAAGATGGGGCTTGATGCGGACGAGCGAGAAGCTGCTTTTCAAGGATTGATAAACTTTATTAATGAAATTAAGGATGAGAAATTAAGAGACTTTGTATTAAATATATACAAAGAAAACGAAGAAAAAATTAAGTTATCACCTGCTGCGAAGTTGATGCACCATAATTATATAGGTGGTTTGATGGTCCATACTGCTGAATGTTTGGAATTTGCTGCTATAAATGTACCTTTATTCGCAAAGAAATTAAATACTGATGAGGTGTATGCAGCGTGTCTATTACACGATATTGGTAAGATTTTTGAATACACAATCGATACTGAATCTGGGTTGATTGATTATGACGAGAATTTCCGTAAGGATTGGCTAACTCACTCACAGTATGGCTTTACTACTTGTATGGCCGCCGGTTTTAAGAATGTTGCTAAGATGATTGCAGCGCACCACGCTAGAACTGAGTGGGGGGCAATTATTGATTTGAGTGAAAAAGATTTAGAGCCTGAAATGTACTTGGTTCACCATATGGACGACCTTTCCGCAAAATTCGGGAAGATTAATGTATCCATGATATAATCGGAGAGAATGAGGAAGCGTTATGAAAGTTAGTGTAAGAGTACCGGCAACATCTGCCAATTTGGGTCCAGGATTTGATTGTTTTGGGTTAGCGTTACCGATTTACAACACTATTACTGTAGAAGAAACTGTTTTGCCAGGAACTGGAATTGAAATTAATATTATCAATGAAGGTAATGAGATTGATAATATGATTATTGATGATATTCCTCGTGATGAGAATAATATTGCTTATAAGGCTATTGAGTTACTTTATAACTCTATCGGACAAGTCCCTTCTGAATTAAAGATTAATATTCAATCTGAAATCCCGATTACGAGAGGGTTGGGAAGTTCTGCTTCTGTTATCGTAGGGGCATTGTTGGCTGCTAATAAAATGCACGGTTTCCCTGCTGATGAGACTGCTTTGATATCTATGGCAACAGAGGTGGAGGGGCATCCTGATAATGTGACACCTGCAATTACAGGCGGGGTGGTGTTCTCTTCTACTGAGGACGATGGTAGCATTATTTACCGAAAATTAAATTGGCCAGAAGATTGGGAACTTACAGTATGCGTTCCAGATTTTGAGCTTTCTACTTCAATCTCTCGTTCAGTAATTCCAAAGGATGTTCCTTTGGCTGATGCTGTTTATAATCTAAAACATTCTGCAATGCTGATTCATGCAATTGAAACTGCGGATGATGAACTTATGAAGAGAGCTTTAAGTGATAAGATTCACCAACCTTACAGAATGAAATTAGTTCCTGGAATGCCAGAAATTATAGAAGCTTTCAGACACGAGCCGGAAGTGTTGGGCTGCGTACTAAGTGGAGCAGGTCCTACTTTGCTTGTGATTTCTAAAAATTATAATACTGATAAGATTAAGTCGACTGTAAAAGAGATTTGGAATGGGTTCGGAATATCTTCTGAAGTAAGAACTTTGAAGATAGAACAAAAGGGTGCTGTTATTTTAGATTAACCCAACTCGTAATTTCATGAGAATTCCAAGTTGCTCGGCGCCGTTTCGGTCTTCTTCCATTTTTGTGATTTCAGGGGTGATTTCTTGTTGTTTGTAGTCCGTGTTAAGAGTGAAGTTTTCAGTGTTTGATTCAACGGTTCCGACGACGGGTTTAATGTCGCCTCGTTCAACTTTTGCTAAAAGTTGTTTGTCTGTTTCTAAGTTTCCTGTAGAAGGTACTCCATAGGCACGTAACTTGCGCTGTATGTAGAGCAATTGTTGTAATTCTTCTTCATATTTGCAAACACTAAAGCTAAGCGAGAACATTCTACCTCCAATATTCACATTCCACATTTGTCAAATTTTGTAACATTATGCTAGATGGTTATTGAGCAGAATTGAGATAAAAATCTAATTAACCCGTTGATTACTGAGTTTTAAGTCGATGGATTTAAAAAAGTACTTGCATTTTTCTTTAAGTTCTATTAAGATATATATATAAATATTAAGAAAAGAATGTTTTTGTAACATTCGTTGGCAATAAGGAATGATGAGAATGACTACAAACGAAGATACGCAAGATTTGAATCCTACTGATGCAAATCGCCAGAGAATTTTAGTTGCAGACGACGAAGCTAGTATCAGAAGAATTTTAGAAACACGTCTTAAAATGGTAGGCTACGAAGTAGTTGTAGCAGAAGACGGTGAAGAAGCTTTGGAATTGTTCAACAAAACAAATCCAGACTTAGTCGTACTAGACGTTATGATGCCAAAGATGGATGGTTATGGTGTAACTAGAGAAATTAGAAGAACCGCAGATGTTCCAATCATTATTTTGACAGCATTAGGTGATGTTTCTGAAAGAATTACAGGTTTAGAATTGGGTGCTGATGACTATGTTATCAAACCATTCTCACCAAAAGAATTGGAAGCTCGTGTAAAAGCTGTACTTAGAAGAAGCGGTGTTAAAGACGTTGTTGTGCCTGTTGCAGGTGGTAAGGTTGCAAAGAACGTTATTACAACAGGTTGTATTAAGATTGATACAGCAAGACGTCAAGTTTACCGTAAGAATGAAAGAATCAGACTTACAGGTATGGAATTTAGCTTGTTAGAATTATTGGTTAACAATTCAGGTCAAGCATATTCAAGAAACGAAATTCTTCAACACGTATGGTCTTATCCTGCTGATCATAGAATTGATACAAGAGTTGTTGACGTTCATATTTCAAGATTACGTTCAAAACTTGAAGCTGACCCAACAAATCCAGAGTTAATTCTTACAGCACGTGGCATAGGCTATATGTTCCAAAGAATAAACTAAGATAGAAAATTAAAAAAAGAGGATGACATTCAATCATCCTCTTTTTTTGTTGCAAAGAATTAGGGTGTTATTAGAATTCTCCCTCTTGTATTAAAATATTTATTTGATATACTGGTTAGGTAACTTGATGGCGCCTGTCGTCAAGTGGTCAAGACCTCGGATTGTGGTTCCGATATGCATGGGTTCGAATCCCATCAGGCGCCCCATTTAAAGAAGCACTCGTAAGAGTGTTTTTTTATGCGCCGATGAGGGTGAAATCCCATTTGAGGACTCTATCTGCTAGTGTGTTGTTTTTATGCTAATATTAGCCTTAGGAAGTTCCAAAGAGAGGATTAATAGCGTGTTAGAGAAGAAGATTGATAGAGAATTGTTAGATTTGGCACAAGTTACTTATGGTGGGGAGTTCTTTTTTAACCTGAAAAACTTCAAGCTAAAAGAGCTAGATTTATCAGGGAGCAATTTTGAAAAAGTACAAGATTCTCTATTGAGCAAGAAAGGCAATAATAACTTTTATAGTTATAAGAATATCTCAACGGGATTTGTTGCTTGTCTTTTTGGAGCGCTAAAGGGAAACAAACTTGTTATTGCTTATAGAGGCACAGAACGAATTGGGTTAGGTGAAAATGTTTCTGACCTAGCTGCGTTTATGAAGGATGTCAAAACAGATATAAACCTAATGAATGGGGTTATTGATGAACAGTTCCTTGATGCGTGGCGGTTTTATAAGCTCGTAAAGAAACAATATCCAAAGTCTAAAATTATTATTGTTGGTCAGTCTTTAGGTGGGGCTTTAGCACAACTTGTTCCTGCAAAAGAGTACACTATAAATCGTAAAAAGGTTGAAGCATATTCATATAATGCTCCTGGGTGCAAACATCTGCTTGATGAATTTGGTTGTAATACGAAGTTTAGTTATTCTTTTATTACTAATTACTCCGTGATGAATGACTGGTGTGGAATGTTTGGGGAGCATATTGGAACTAAGTACTTAATTGCTCCGATTCAACTTAAGGAAGTCGATAGAGACTCTCAAGTGGATGTTATTAATAATGTTCTCCTTACTACTCACGAGGGGATTTTTGACTATACGAAAGAGAAGATGGGGAAAGTTATTAAAAAGCCTAAGGATTTTAATCAAGAAGAAGGACTTTCCTTGTGGTATTTTGATAAAAATAACCCTATTAAAGAGTTTCAATCATTGTCTGATTTTACAAGGTTGAGCATACCGAATTTTAATATTGCTGAATCAGAGTTTATAACTGAATCAGTACAGAATGCTAAAAAATTCATAAAAGAGAACGCTCCTGAAGAATTTCTAAATGTAGCGACTGCCATTAAAAATGTTACAAACAATTTTCTACAGGAACAAGCAGAAAATACAGAGAAATTGATGGAGAGTCTAAATAATAATGCCTTGTCTAATGCAATTAAGCAATTGGATGCGGTAATGTCTGCACTTACTGATGAAAATCTACAACAAGCAACTAAGATTGTAGAAAAGAGATTTAAAAGATATGGCTTATTGTAAACAAAAGTTAAAAAAACTCTGTAAAATAGCAATTTTCTTTGATTTAGTGTTTTTATAAAAGTACAAATCATGGAGTGTGGAATGCGTGTAGGTCTGACAGGGCATTATTTAAACTATCAACCTTCTTTAAATAAAAAAGAAGCTGATGTTTTGCGTAATAATACACAGATATTTTACTCTAAAGACACCGCCAATGCACTACAAGCGACACACGCACCTTTTTTCTCTTCAAGAATAACAAAAATCCCAACAAAGCTAGAGCGTTTTGAAGGGTGCCTACTAGGTGGTGCCATTGGGGATGCTTTGGGAAATCCAATAGAATTCGAAGATATTTATGTTATAAAAAGAATTTATGGAAACAAAGGAATGCAAAATTTATTGGTAAACCAGAAGAATTATGCAGAGTTTACTGATGATACTCAAATGACTATGTTTACAGCTGATGGAATCATCAAAGCAATTAGAAAAACTTTTGATAAAACAAAATTACCCGATTTAAAAACAATATTTGAATCATATAAATTATGGCTTAATACGCAAGTGCGTAATCAGAAATTGCAACGAGGCAAAGGTTGGATAGCTGAACTAGAGGAATTATATGAACCAAGGGATCCTGGAATAACCTGTTTGGCAGCAATGAGGAACAATGTTCCGGGTACAATTCAAAATCCTATCAATAGTAGTTCTGGATGTGGCGGTGTTATGAGAATGGCTCCAGTAGGATTAATGTATCATGAGAATCCAGAAACAGCATTTAAAATAGGTGCTGATTGTGCAGCACTTACACATGGTAATCCGAGGGCATATTTGGCAGCAGGTTTTTTAAGTGCTTTGATTGCGCACATAATTAATAACAATAATATAAACGAGTCTATTGATGCGACATTACAGATTTTAAAAAAATATGAAGGTCATGAACCTGTTGCAAAATTAATTATTAGAGCAAACGAATTAGCGAAGAGTCCTATAGAACCATTAATTGCAATTGAAGAATTAGGTGATGGATGGGATGGTGATGAGGCGTTGGCAATCTCTACATACTGTGCTTTAAAAGAGCCGAATAATTTTAAAAATGCTGTAAGATTAGCAGTAAATCATAGTGGAGATAGTGATAGTACAGGCGCTATATTAGGAAATATTTTAGGTGCATATTTAGGGATAAAAGAAATTCCTATTGAATGGACTAAGAAAGTTGAGCTTTCGAATGAACTTGAAATCTTAGCAAATGATTTATTTGTTAATCCTAAAGAAATAAAAAATGCTGATACCAGATATCCAATATAAAAAGTCTCTTTGTTTAACTATTTTGCACCAAAAATTATTCTGTAGTATCGTTCTACGATTTCTTTTTTTGATTCAGTAGGAGAAATTACTCTTAAATCTTTCCACATTGGTATTAATATTTTATTCTCAGGAGTATAATACCAAAATTTACCTCTAAAGACGCTCTCATCAATAAAACCAGCTTTTGTTAATTTTAACATGTCTTTATAAGCCTGTAATTTAGCGTCTCTAGAAATAGAGCTTGAGGCTATCGGATTATATCTTTTTAGAATACCCTCTTTTGTACCAGTATTTTTGGTAATTATGTAGAGACCATTCCCCTTTTCCAAAACAGATACTAGTTCTGGAACGATATTCAAACCTAGATTATTTAATTTTTCTAAATTTTTTACGAGAGGTTCTCCATAGAACTTTTTGGTTGTTAGTATATTGTAATCATTATATTTAAAATTAACATAGTCTATTTGTTTTAATTTTCCGTCTAAACGAGAGATGTTTATAAGTAGATTATCAACTTCTATGGTAGAACTGGCTTCTTTTATTTTACTAATAAGTTCATTTAAAAAAGGATCAAGCTCTGTTGTAACTTTGGTATCAGCTTCTTTTAAGTTGGACAATTTTGTATTTATGCCTAATTTATTATAAAATTTTAGATGTTTAAAATTTGCTTTCATTTTTATCCTTTCATTAATATAATTTTATCTTTTATTAAAATTTTTACGGATCTAAACTTTCTATGATATCTTGCTTATACAGTTCTACAAGCCCTGACGCTTTATTTGCATCTTGCGCTGCTGTAAAGTTCAAACAAAAATCTAATAATAATCCAGAAAACTCGCTACAATTGTCAGGAATCATATATGGGAAAGAGACGCATAATACGTTGACATCGTGACCTAAGTTCCCTAAATTTTGCATTAGGAACATATTATCATTAGCTGATAACTTGGAAAGAAAACAGTTTACATTCGTTTGATAAGTATTGTTTACAAGAATGTCATCTTTATTACCATGTTCTTTAATTAAGTTATTAATCTTGTTAAACCCCTCGTCTGCGCATAAAATCGGTGCGAAAATTATGTTTGAATCGGGATTGTTCTCTCGAGCTTTTTCATATATAAACCCCAGTCCTAGAGAGCCTGTTATAGAGTCTCCAGAAGAAACTATATCATCCATAACGACAATTACTTTACCTGGAGGAAGCTGGGTTGTTCCATCATACTCTATAAATTTATCAAATGGTACATTATTGGCTTTTGCATACATATATTGAACTAATATATAACTTTTTTCAGAGTCTGGATAAACATATATAACATCATCCATTGTCTTCCCGAGTTCTGCAATTTTTTTCTGTATTTGTACATGTTTCTCCTTTAATTCTTTGGCAAAAGAATTATTACTATTAACTTTTATTGTATGGTCAATATATTTGGCTAATAAAGACTTTAATCTAATGGTTTCTTCTGGGGTGTTGCAATGTCGCTCTGCATAGACATCTATGATTGCTTTTATTGTTTTTGCATTGGGCATGCTTGGTTTTAATTGAGAGGCAATAGTTGTTGCATCTATATTTTCTGTTAAATTAATAGAGATATTTTCAATCATTGATGCGATTTCTTTTCCAAAGAGTTTCTGTATTCTTTCATTATAAGAGGCATTCAAAACTTCATCTAATGTTTTACCATTTTGCATTTGGGTAAGGACCATTTCTGTCATTGTTTCTAAGTTTTGATCTCCATCTAATAATGTATGAGAATAATAGTTTGCTCCGAGTTTTAACCCCGAACCATCGAGATTAATTAAAATTATATTACCATTTTTTACTTTTTGTTCAAAGGCTTCTTTTGCAGTCTTATCCAGATTTTCTAAATATTTCAGGCCTGCGTCATCAAGAATAAATGCCTGTCTTTTTCCACTGATTTCAATTTGTTGTTTTGACTCACAAAGATAGTTATAAACAAGATTCGAGGAGATTCCAGAATTTCTATAAAAACTACCAATGTTTAAAGCTGTTAATCTATCTCCCAATGGTATTAAGCTCGAATAAGCTCCAAATTGCGTTAGTCTTGCCATGATTTTGAAAACTTCTTGTTTAGATATACCATATTTTGTACTAATATTATCTGCCCAAACAGTGATTTCTTCAGGTTTAATAACCTCCATTTGAGCTTCCATCTTTGAGTGCAAATATTCACTAAATTTTGAAATATCATTATATATAGGATCATTAATATCCGAGACACGATTAGCTCGTGTTACTCTCGTGTTCTCAAGTTTTGTAACCGAAGCATGAATTCTATTGCTTTCCGCCAATTTACTCAACTCTAATAATGTTTTAGCTCTAATATCTAAGTCTTTATCCGAGATACTAGGGTCATTGTTCTTGATTTGGGTTCTGAAATCTTCCAGTCTGGCTTCATACGGCTTGTTTAACATCTGCTTTTGCATAGCAGACCCGATAAGAACTCCATTCATA
>JAZUBR010000027.1:0-3107 GCA_045638625.1 Candidatus Gastranaerophilaceae bacterium | reverse complement strand
TTTAAGGAGTGCTTGAAACATAATATTGTACCATTCATTATTGAAGACAATTTGAAGTTGTTTTACTATCGTGGTCTTAAAGAATGGAACAAGGAAAAAGGTTTCTTGACTGATACTTGTTTGACTGCACAAGATAGATATAAAGTTTATTTGGATTATTTTAGAATAAAATATTGAAGATGACGAAGGCTCCGCATAAAGCGGAGTCTTTATTTTTATTCCTCTGTAACTTCTTTTAATTTTTCTAAAATTTTAACCATTGCTAAGGTGTCAAGTTTGCAGTATTTGAGGAGGTATTCTCTGTGTTTTTCTAATTCGTCTTTTTCCATATTAAACATGAGGGCAAAGGTGTTAGAAGCTTCCATACCATTTTGCACGCCTTCTAGGTTGTGATAATCAAGTTCAGGGTCATTGGGGAAGAGTGCAGGCAAAACATATTTGATAGAATAGGAACCTTCCATTGCTTTGTTGTAATAGCTTTTATCTTTAAAAGGGATCATCAAATCTGCAAAGTTCCCGTGGATATTCATAAGATGTTCTGCCAAATCTGGATAAAGAGCAGCAAGGTCATTGATGCACATTTTTTCGAATTTGCTATTGTAAGCTATTACGCAAACATCTTTAGGAATGTCTTGGCAAAGTTGTTCTGCTAAAGCGCGTCTGGGGTCACTTCCAGGATATGCCAAAAATTCTTTGTGTCGTAATTCGCCACCTTCTTCTTCGATATAGTGTAGTGAATATTGGAACACCATTTGCTCATAGGGACGAGCGTTATCAAAAAGGGGAATGGCGGTGTTGAAAGTTTCAAAGTCCAAGAAGTAAAGGGGATAAGCCAGTTGGGACATAAATCCTCTGATAGCATCTGTGTCAATGAAATCAGGTTGCTCGAACAGTTCATGACTTACTTGTAATTTTTGTTTGGGAGTAAGAGTTGCACTATCAAGCAATTGTTGGAAAGAATGTGTACCATTGCAATAATGTTTTAGCTTAGTTTTAAGTTGTGCTCCTCTAAGATTAAAAACATTGGGAGTTGGTAAGTGTTTAGTACAATAGGGGAAGAACTCGCAACCATAAGGATTGGTGCAGTGTGTGCCAATGTCAACGATTGGTTCTTCAGCTTGTGCTAAGTATTTACCGATGATTGCAATGTTGTTTTCTACTTCTTGTTGCTTGCCTCGTGCTATTAAGGAAACATCAACGATGTTGAAAAGTTTATCAAGTTCTAAATCACCTTTGCGTACATATTGGTTGTTAATATGTACGATGCAAGTTTTGGCAACATTGTAACCTAATTTAGAAAGCACATAATGTTGGTAAGCAGCATCATCAAGATAAACTGGTTTTACACCGGTAGAACTTTTAACCTCATAAATTTCTACAGTGTTGTCTCCCAAGTTTTTTAAGATGTCAACGCTACAGAACAAACCATCATAGGAAAAGGAAGCTTCTGCAATAATACTTTCGTCCGCTTTTAACAGTTCTTGAGTAGTTTTAATCATTTGGCTGATATCGCCAAAGGGAACTTCTGTAAAGTTACCAAACAAACCCATTGCTAAATCACCAACTTGATTGCCTGCATCAAGGATGGCTTGGTTCATAATGGGAGTTCCTTCTTCCGGCATATTTTTACGGAGCCAAAGCATTTTGGGGCATTGAACGCCAGCACAGTATTTAGATTTAGATAAATATAAGGTCATATTATTCACTCCTTTTATGGACGCAGATAAATCATTTTAGGATTGTTGTCTAATCGTTCTAATAGTTCGTAAGTTTTACGCCAACAAGATTTTCTTTGTTTCGATACTTCTTTCAATAAGGTATATAAAACTGTAATTGGTTCATCTATCAGAGGTTTACCTTTTTTAATAAAAACTTTTGCGGCTGCATAAGGTCTTCCTGGATAGTCATAAGTACGCAATTCTTTTTCTATTTGTTCTTTGTGCCAACTGTAAATAGGATTGATATATTGGTAGTCATTACACCAACAGTACTCAAACCATCTAGCCAATCCTTCCAGTACTGTACTGCGGTAATCTTTACGACCAGAGGTATATTCCCAAATAGATTTACCTGTTTTTTTGTTGTCAAAAATTACCAAATGATATTGTATGGCGTGGAAAACTTCATGGGCAAGGACAATTTCTAAACCTGTTTTAATTTTGGTAGCAAGGTCTTTGTCAGGGGATTTAGAAAAATAATCAACTATGCTATTAATGTAAAGTGTGATTTTGTTGTTTTGGTGGTTATAAGTACCTAATGTGTTTATAGTTCTTTTAGCGTTCTTTAGCATAGCGATAATCTTAGTTATTGCTTGGCGTTCTTCGCTATTTTCAGCATGGTCTATTTTGGATAAGAGGTAATCTATTAATTCTTTAAGAGTTTCCAAGCCAGCACCATCTTCTATGCGTTTGATGGTACTTTCTAATTGTTCGAGAATTTCGCAGAAATAAGAATAAGGGAATTTTTCGTTGAACTTTTTAATTTCTTTTAGGATAGCTTTGTAATCGTATTTGCCGTAAGTTTTAGTAACGATGTCATCAGAGATAAAAATTTTAGGCAAGTGCATTTTTTGGTGATTAAGTTCGCAAATATACATTTCTGCCATCCAAAGGATATCGTTCATTTTTTCATACAAGGCTTGGATATCGTTGTCGTTTATAGGTAGGTTTGGAAAATGGTAGTGGTATTGGATTTTAGTTTGTCTCAACATAAAATTGCCCCCAATATTTAGAATAATTATAGCATAGATAAATTCTTTATGTGCTTTTAGTGTAGCATGAGCGGTGGGTTATAAAAGGGACATTGAGTGTGACATAATAGAGATGAACTCTACGAATTTGTGTAGAGGAAAACTATATAAGTGCATAGAATAAATATGTATCGTTTAAATTTTTGCGTAGATGAGGTGTTTGTTGTGGATGTTAATAAAGTTGCAAAACTATTAGAAGAATTCAATAAAATTGGAATAAAACCTAAACGCAAAGAGACATTTATGTCAATTTCAGGATATCCACACTATGAAAATGTGGTGAGCAATATTTTAAAGTTTTTCTTTGAAGATAACGAACATGGTATGAAAAATTTATGGGTTCGCTCTCTGCTTGAAA
>JAZUBR010000026.1:0-23925 GCA_045638625.1 Candidatus Gastranaerophilaceae bacterium | reverse complement strand
AATAAATTAACCCTATCAAATACCGGAACAAAATTAAACTTAATCGGCGGCACAGTAAATAAAGAAACCGAAGTAACAATAGGTACAGGAACAAGCTTGAATGTAGATGGAGCCGATGCAAGCTTAACCTTGGATGGCTTGACAGATACTTGGGAAGGCACATTAACCTTAAATTCAGGCAATTTGTATCTAGATAATATGGAAAAAGATTCAGAAGCAATCTTTAAACAAACAGGCGGTACAACAACAGTATACGGAACAAGCTTCGATATGAATAATACCGCAGATGAGATATTAGCGGGCTCCTTGATAATCGAAGAGTTATCAAAGGTAACAGTATCAGAAGGCACAATATCAGAAAATGCGACAATCGTATTAAAAGATAAAGCAGAATTAAATATCTTAACAGATGGTTCAGTTGACGAAGGCAATACTTCATCAGGTCCAAACTGGGATGGTCATGTAAAAGTAGATGGCGGTAAATTAACAATATCAGATAATGATTCAACTACTAATAAAGAAGGTTACTTAACTCAAACATCAGGCGAGGTGGTAATCAGTGGAACAGGCTTTAATTTAAATGATAGCCGTGATAATTTATCAGGTGGTAAATTAACAATCAATGACGGCTCAAAACTAACAGTAAGCAACGGTACAATTGGCGCGAATAGTGAAATAGATTTACAAGGCACCTTATCTTTATCAGGCGGAAATGTAACAATCACAAGTGGCGATGTATGGGATGGCTTACTAGAAATGCTTGAAGGTGGTAATGCTAACCTTACTTTAGATAATGCTTCAAAAACGGGTGCCTTTACTCAAGCAAGTGGTAAAACAACAATTCTTGGTGATTTCCAATTAAATAACTCTGGCGATTTGATTTCTGGTGGTGAATTAGTTTTAGAGAATGGTAAGTTGACTATTTCTCAAGGAGCTATAACTAGCGGTGCTGATATCAACTTTAACGAAAATACTACTATTGCTTTGGAAGGTGGTAATTTAGATTTAAATAGAGATGATATTTGGAATGGAAAAGTTACAGTATCAAGCGGTAAGTTAAATATTTCTGATATTGCTTCTAAAGGTGAAAATGCGACAATTACTCAAACTGGTGGTGATGTTGTTGTAAATAGTAACTTTAATTTAGATAATGCTCAAGACAAGATAGTTTCAGGTAATTTAACTATTAAAAATGGTGCAGATTTAACTGTTTCAAAAGGCAGCATTGAATCAGATGCGGTTTTGGATATTGAATCTGGAGCTAATTTAACGATTGCTGGTGGTAGTGCAACTTTAAATAATGATAACTGGAATGGTAATGTAACTTTATCATCTGGAAATCTATCTATAGCTCAAGATAAGGTAACAAGTGCTGATTCTAAGTTTAATCAAACAGGTGGCACTCTTGATTTAGCAGCAAACTTGACTTTAAAAGAAGGTAGCTCTGTTACAGGTGATAGTGTTATAAAATTAACTGATGCTGCATTATTGTTTGATAATAATACAAATAATAAGGCTTCAATTACAACAGATGAACTTTCTACTCTTGGTGTGAATGCAGGCTCTTCATTAGAACTTGTAAATGGTATTGTTACAGATAATGCTGTTCTTAATGTTTTAGGAACATTGGTTATTGCTGATAATAGTAAAGTTTCAATTACTGATAATGATACTTGGACAGGTAACGTTACACTTGCAAACAGCGAATTAACATTAAATACTGATAAACTCGCATCTGTAACTTCTACTTATAACCAATCTTCTGGTAAATTGACTGTTAACAATTCTCAACTTGCTCTTTATAATGGTTCAGCAATTACTGGTGGTGATGTTACATTAAATAATGCAGACTTGCTTGTAAATGGTACTTCCGAAGTAACATCTACAAATATTTACATGAATAACTCATCATCTTTAGAATTTAATAATGGCAAGACAAATTCCGGTATAATCAACGCTGATAATTCAGCAAATTCTGTTACTATTAATACTGGAAGTAACTTCAACCTTTTAGGTGGCGCTATAGAAAAAGAAACATTACTTTCAGTTTATGGTGGTTTAGGAATTCATAATGGTTCTGAAGTTACCGTTGACGGAACAGATATCTGGAATGGTAAGATTTCTTTAGTTGATGGAACTTTAATTTTAGACAATGTTGCAACTGCTGGACAGTTTGAAGCACAATCTGGAACTCTTAAAATATTTGGTTCTAATACTACTCTAGGTGCAGGTTTAGCAGTCAATAAAGGTGTTACAACAATTGTTGATAGCTCTTCTACAATGAATATCAATGGTGGAAGTGTAGTATTTGATGGAAATGCTACTTCTAATGATACTTGGGGTGGTGCAGTTTCAATGGCAAACGGCTCATTTACTATGACTGATGGCTTTAAGCACACATCCTTAAATGGTAATTATACTCAAACCGGTGGTAGTTTAATAGTTAATAATGGTGCTGAATTATCTTTAACAGATGCGTTGAGTACTGTAACAGGTTCTTCTGTGTTGTTAATTGAAAACAAAGGTTCTTTAACAATTGCAAATGGTGCAGAAAATACTGGTAGTTTACAAACAAGTGGTAATTCTAATTTTGTACTTGCAAATGCATCAACATTTAATACAACAAATGCTACAAATGTTGCAGCATCAACAAAGGTTGCATTAGGTGAGGGCACAAACTTTAACCTAAAATCTGGTAAATTAGTATTAGATAATAACGATAACTGGATAGGTAAAGTTAATGTTTCAGGTGATGGTGAGTTAACTCTTGTGAATAAGAATTCTGCTGTTGGCGCTGAGGGTGACTTAACTTCTAATAGATTAGAACAAGCCGGTGGAACATTATCATTAAAGAATACTGTATTAACATTATACGAAGATACTTCTGATATCTTGAAAGAGGGTTCAATTTCTTTAGATAACTATTCTAGAGTAAATCTTGCTTCAGCTTGGACTAATCAAAACATTGATTTAAGAACTGCAGGTACAATTTCTTCAATGAATAATGCTGTTGAATCAAATTCTCTAGGAGCATTACTTGTTGATAACGTAAATGGTAGAGCAGATTTTGCAATTGATATTTATGAAGATGCTATTAACGGTACTTATACCCCAGATAGATTTGATTTTACAAGTATTGCAGGTGTAAATTCAAATAGAGATGCTGTTATTAATATTTCTGATTGGAATTTGGTATCAAATGTTAATGGTATGCCTCTGATCAATAACAAAGTTGTTGACTTAGGTAAGATATTTGATACTGAAGATTTAGGTGAAAATGTTAAGTTTACTGCTACAGCAGAAGATATTGTTACTCCAGTAAGCAGATATAAGTTAAAAGCTGATGAAGCGAATGATGGTTCTTACTTCTTGGATATAGTTGGTTATAACAAACAATCTTTCCGAGGTCAGGTTGCTTCCGTTTCACAATTGATGAACCAATTAGTAATAAACGATATCTTGTTTGATAGAATGTTATTAACACCTCAAACATTGGTACCTAGCAATTTCGCAAATAAGAGTGCCTATGTTGGTCAAGCAGGTGTTCCAGCTTATACATATTCAAGAAAAGACCCAGGGCTATGGTTTAAGGCTTATGGTAATTTTGAAAACTTGCGTATGACTAATGATTTGAAGGTTGAGAATAATGCGTATGGTTCATTGGTTGGTGCAGATTTAGGAACATTCGAATTAGCTAATGGATGGAATTGGATTCCAACAATTTATATGGGTTATAATGGCGCTCATCAAACATTTGAAGGCGTAAGTATGTACGAAAATGGCGGCCAAGTTGGTGCGATGGGTACATTCTTTAATGAAGATTGGATAACTTCAATTCTTGCTTATGCAAGTATGTATAATATGGAAATGTCAATGAATGGTTCTACAGATGAAGATTTCAATTTCTATGCAGGTACAGCTGTGAAGAGTGCGTATAACTGGAGAATTAAAGATCACTTTATCGTTCAACCATCAGCAACAGTTTCTTATAACTTCTTTGGTGGTCCAAAATGGCAGTCTACTTATGGTCAGATTGGTATGACAACTGGTACATTGAATGGTTTGAATGTTGCCCCTGGTGTAAACTTTATATGGCAACAAGATACTTGGAGCTTATTTGCAACAGTTGCTTATGTATACAACTGTATGGGTAGAGTTGGTGGTTTTGCTGCTGGCGTGGATTTACCAGATGTTTGGGTGCGTAGAGGGTACTTGCAATATGGCTTTGGTGCAAGCAAAGAGATTACAGATAGATTCTCAGCTTATGCACAAATTATCTTGAGAAACGTTGGTAGAACAGGTATTGGTTTCCAAGGTGAATTGATTTATAAGTTCTAATTGAGTTTGAATTTTTTACAAATGCACAATGTAGAGAGTAGGTTTATCTACTCTTTTTATTAAATGGAATGTTAAGTTTTGTTAATTGCACTGTTTGCGAGGAGCAATTTTTTTAATGTAGAACACTTTATACTAACAAGAGAATATTTTATAGAGAAGAGGGAATCTTTTATGACAGATTTAATTGTAACTAATGCTTTTAGTAAAGGACAAGCTAAAACAAAATTAAAAATTAAAGGGAATGTTGATATTTCGAATTATAAGCAGAATGACACTAAGCCGACGGCTCATGTTTGGGCAAGTGTAAAAGATGGAAGTGCAATTATTGAGACTCCAAAAGGGAATACAGAATCATTAGATTTATCGAATGAAAAATATAATGCACTAGTTAAAATTGCGGGTGCATCAGAAGAAGATGGTAAAACCGAATTATCTTGGTATGATTTGAGAGATATGGATACCTCAAAAATTGGATTGAACGATTCTTTTATTATAAAGAAGGATTTACAAGCTGGAATTGCGAATATTTATAAAAAAGTTGGCAATAAACTAACAACTTGGTTACATATTGATTTTGAAACTCAAAAAGAACAGCAAACTACAGCAGAGAAAAAAACAGAAAACAAGACAGAACAACAGCAAATACAAAAAGAAGAACCAATTTATGCTGAGTTAGTCTATAATGATTTAGGTCCAATGGCTTCTAAAGAAAATGGACTAGGTACAAAAGGAGCAATGAAGATTCCTGCAAATACTTCAATAGAAACTAATAAAGGAACAGTTGTTATTGATGAAAAAGGGCAAGCTTGGATTTATAAAAATGGTAATTGGGCTCGTACAAATTCACTAGAATTTATGGGGACATTATCCTCAAAAGTTTTAGGCTCCATTGCAGATAATGATAAATATGATCAGACTTTGAGTAAAGAAGATTTGAAATTTACTGGTGATAAAAATAAAGATTTGACAAGTAACTTATATGGAGACAGTTATAAAGTAAAAAATTGTGGTATTTATATTCCAGAAAAATTTGAAGAACAATCCTCTATTATAACAGTACAGATGGGGTCAGATGTATTTTCGAAAGTAGAAGACGACCAACTAAAGATAGTATTTGATCGTGATATAAAAAAATATATGGCAGACACTCAATTTGAGGAAGCTGCAAGAAAAGCTCCAAAAGCAATTTATGAGCAAATTGCAGGTCCATCATTAAATGAAAATACCTTGGAACATTTAAATCATTTATCTGACAGGGAATTGTTGGCTGTTATCAGACAATATAATAAGCACGCAATAGTGGTTGATAGCACTTCAGAAAAGACTTATGGAGATGCTTATGGAACAGTTATAGACGAAGTGGTTTATTATTCATATAACAAAAAAGGGCTTTTTGAAGACTTAAATAATGAATGGGGTCTTGGGATTAAAGAAATAATGCCGATAATGGACAGAGCTTTAAGTATTATTCCAGAGTATTTAAAAGATAATGAGAATTATCAAGAATTGGTAAATATAATGGACACAATTGACAGAGAATCAGATGAAGATTTTGAGCAAGAGCTAATTGTAAAAATTGACAATTTATTTGCAAAAGTTTTTTAAATAAATGGAGGTTGACTTTTTAGTCAACCTCTATTTGTAAAATATGATATTTATAACGTTTCCATTTCAACAGAAGGTTCCCTTACCTCTGGTATCTCGTCGATTTTCGGGGTCTCCGGAGTGGGTTCCTGTTGGGAAATCTCTGCTACAGGAATAGTTGATTCTTCTTGTATTAGAGCTTTTTTCTGTTCATCCAAAACCTTTGTAATAATAGGGTCAGGATTGTTTTTTAAAGCGTTGTAATCTGCCATTATTCTGGAAACAAAATGCCTTGTTTCATTGAAAGGCGGGATGGCATTGTATTTCTTTACGTTTCCCGGACCTGCATTGTATGCTGCCAAAGCCAACTCTGTAGAGCCGAACATATCATACATCATTTTATAATATGTTAGTCCGCCTTTAATATTTTCATTTAAATAATATGGATTTACACCAAGTTTTTTAGCGGTGTTAGGCATAAGTTGAAAAACACCGACAGCCCCGTGGCGGCTTTTTAAGTGATGTTTGTAATTAGACTCCTTTTTAGCAATACTCAATGCTAAAGCAGGTTCTATATTAAGCTCCAGTGAATGTTTTACAATAGATTCTTTTACAACATCAACAGGAATTTCATTCGCAAAGACACAATTCGCTCCGCAAATGGCAATTGCCGCAATTAATAGTGGTAATTTTTTAATCATAATCCTCTCTTAGTTGTTAATACATTGGATGTTTTAAGGCTATAAAGTAAATTTCAAAATCCTCATAATATTTAAGAAAAATACGAACCTAAAAACCTGATTTATGTGATTGTCATGATATTATAATTTAAACAAATAATAAAATCAACCCTAAGCCCCTTGTCGTTTGTTATAGCGGGTTTTAGAGGTGTAAGAAATGCAAAAAAAGATATGTAAATTTTGTAAAAAAAATACTAAAAAAATTTACATGCTGAAACATTTGTGACAAAAAAATAGAGTTTTATGGTACCATATTACTAAGGTAAAAATGATTTATCTAATTATCACAGGGAATTAATAGGAGACAATAATGGCGGAGTATTTGACCAAAGAAGAGATTAAACAATGGAGAAGCTCGTTGGAAAAAATAACTTTAGAAGAGTATGCTGCAAGATTGGGAAAGCTGATTGAAGAAGCAAAACCTACTAATGATGTTGTTGATATGGTTATGAAGGAAGAACCAAAAATGACTTCAGTTGGTAACAAACAAGATAAGTTCTCTGCTATTGTGCAACGTGCATTTGAAAGAGAACGCCAACTTTCACACACTCCGTTTTCTGTTAGTCGTCCAAAGCAACAAGCGGTATCAGAAAAGAAACCAAAAGTTGAGTTGACAGCTCCAAAAGCTGTTGCCCCTGCTGAAGTTGAAATTGTTTTGAAAAAGTCTTTGACAGATAGAGAGCAAGCTGTTTTAGATTACTTGTTACAAAATGTTGGAAAAACTGTATATGCAAAGGATTTGGCTGCATTATTAAGTCTTCCAAGAGATTATGTTTACAAGTATATTAAAAACTTAAGAGCAAAAATTGAAGGCGATAAGCTTCAAAACTGCCCTGGAGGCGGATTTATACTTACCGTTTAGTAAGGCATAAGAATGGATACTTATAAAGTACTGGATTATTTAGAAAATACAGGACATTTGCACGCATTAGAGTATGCAAAAAAGTGTATGTATAGTGCAAAATTGTCAAATTATGTTTTTGACTTATTTGATGTAACTGAGCGTGGAAATATTGGCATTGTTTATACAAAAGCTATAAAACCAGGCGAACATCTACTTGTTGATGGTTTGAGTCGTTTAGTTTCGTTGTCATTATTTATGTTGGCTGTATGTGAATGTTGGAAAAATACTTCAGAACGCAATGAATTAATCATTAGAAAAATTAGAGCAAAGTATTTATTAAGAAATGACAGACCCAAGATAATTTTAACAGGTAAGGCAAACAAGATTTATGAATCTCTAATGCTAGGTGATAGAATTTCTGGCAGAGATAAAAAATCTCTCCTATTTTGTATATATCATGAGTACTGGACTAAGTTGAAACTTGGAACATACTCAATAAAAGACGTAATGGAGAAGTTGGATAATCTCTATTTGTTTAGTTTTGATTTAGAAACTGATGACACTAGGGGGTTTTACTATATTCTAAATGCGGATAATCCTAATCTGAACCAGATTGGTTTAATAAGAGATTATTTGACAGCAAATGGTGCCGGTTATGAATGGGGCGAAATTGAGCAATTGTTCTATAATAACAAGGACTATTTGTTAATGTTCTTGAGAGATTATTTGATAACAAAATATAAGAAAGCTAAGATTCCTTACAATAGTTATTATGTTGTCTTGAAGGATTATGTTCAGAAATTGAAAAAATATAGACCTGTGGCAAAAGTTGTTGAGAAGATGCACGAGTCTGCTGTTACTTATAATAACCTATTGAGTATTGAGATTCCTGACGAGGAAATTAAGAATAAGTTTGTTGCAATAAAATTCAATAATGGTGATGATACGTATGCGTATCTATTGGAAATTTATGAAGATTATCTAGATGGCAATATTACCAAAGAAACAATATTAGAAATTTTAACTGCGGTAAACGAATACTTAATTGACCGTAATGCAAATAATGGCAAGAGAACTGATTTTAATGAGTTGATTGCCGATTTGAATAAATTGCTTTATGGCGAAGAAGATGATGACAAAATCTCCGAGTAGTGTTTTCTAATTTTTAGGAATCTTACCTGTTTTTTTGTGGGAAAGGTTTTTGTACAACATTGTTACTATTCCAACTCCGCAAATAGTTCCTATTGCTATTGGAGCAATAGGTTTAGGAGTTTTTTTCTCCGGTGCTTTTGCCCAGTTCTTTTCAAAAAATAGTTCATTGGCATTTTCATAGAAAATTTTATTAATGATAGAATCAGCTTCTGCGCCGTAGTTGTTTTTGATAGCTGTTTTAATTCTGCTTACAGTTAATTCATAAGCTTCTTTAGGTGTCATTTTTGTTTTTTCTAGTTTGTGCGGTTCTCCGTAACATCCCAATGGTGCATCAGTCCCGAATAGAATTCTATCAAGGGCATTATTCTTTTTAGCGTTATCAATTACTTCGATAATACTATTTGGACGTTCTACTGGTAAATCTTCGTGGAAATTAACCCAAGAAATATCTACATATAGTTTCGCATCCTTGTTTTTAAGAGATTTTTTAAATACGTCAATAGCGTCGCCGTGTCCTAAGTTGCTTCCTGCTCCCATGTGCCCTAGTATTATTGGGACATCTGGGTGCCTCTTTGCGAGTGCGTAGATATAATGTGGGTCAGACCAATTTTTGATATCTTTACGGACAATAGGGTTTTTACTATAGTCTACGCTTACTTGGGAATGGAATAAGCAAGGAAGTTTTTCTTGTTTTGCAAGCTCTAAGTATTTATCATAAAGTGGAGAGTCGGCATTTAGCATTAAATCTTGAGGGTGAAATTTTAACCCAAATATGGTATTTGGATGAGATTTGATTAATTGTTCGATATTATTAGCAGAACCGTTTGTTTTGGTAGGTTGGCATACTGCCATTACCGCAAAGAAGTTGTCCTTTTTGTATTTGTTTATCATATCTAGATTTGCATCTAACTCGTTTTTGGCAAAAATAAGTTCTTCTGGTTTAAGTTTTGACTTAATTCCACCATATTTTTGTTTTTGTTCTTCATCCCAAGCTAAACCGTCGATACTGGAGACTAAAACTCTGGTTATGTTATCCGTCTGAGTTTCTCCAGCTATATTGATTGTTAAAGGCTCTTTTATGAACTCATCGAGTTTTTCAGTGGGAAATTTTGTGCCGTTCCATAAACAATTTTCGGAGCTTCTATGAACGTGAGCATCAATAATGTTTGCTTTGAATGCCAGTTGCTTTGTTGGTATTATTCTCATTTGATAATATCTCCTATGTATCTGTTATGGTCTGCTCTTCTAAGAACAAGTTTTTGTCCGATGTCTGTACAGTTTATTATTTCTTTTGTTGCCTGATAGCATCTTCTTGCTGACTCTGCTTCTCCTGTTTTTTCGCAAGTGATTCCGATTTTTTTGTAAAGTTCTGCAGCTTTTTCTACCATTTTGAACCAATGCTGGCATGATTCATACCTTGATACAGAGTCTGAATCAGTAGGTATATAAGTTGTAGGTTTTGTGGTGAAAAATCTGGTGAAGCGACTCAGGCTATAATATTCACGTAATTCTTGCAGATATTTTTGATAAATATTATTGTTCTCTACCCCTTTTTTGATTTCAGCCAGAGTTTTGACTCCAAGATTTGCATTAAAGAGCTCTCTAAGTTTTCGGCAGTAGTATACCATTGCGGTGTTGAAACAACCTGAGGCTTTTTTGTAGTCTTTTATTTCAAGGAACATATCTCCTAGTTCAAGGTATGGAGTTATATCGGGGTCCCCGTATACTTCTGAAATTTTACTGGCGGTTATAGCTTCGTTGTAAATTCCTTCAGCTTTTTCATACTGCCCAAATTTTCGGGCGTCTCTGGCACGATTCATTATTTCTGTCATTACGCTTTCTCTTTTTAATAGATAGGCACCATAGCTTTTGCCGTATGATCTAAAGAGTTCAGGAGCTCGCTTTTCATATTCTATATCTCTTTTAATCGCATTAATAACAGAGAAACAACATCCCCACATTGGTAATACGCTAGGTTTACCACTGCCCTCGCAATCTGTATAAGGGAAGATAACTTCTCCACTGTCATTTCTACGGAAAAATAGCTCTTTGGTACTATCAACATAGTTCCCACGGAGTTCCAGTTTTCCTTGACTAATTTCTTCTGCAGTAAAAACGTCACTAACGTGATAGATTTTAGAACAGAGGTTCTCGTTGCGGACACCTCTTAAGAATTGAGCGGTTTCTTCTTGTGTTGCTAAGACTTCATAAACTCGTCGTCCGACATATTTTGCCAAATTAGCAACTTCATCATTAGCTGGAAATTCATCATAAGGGTATTCAACTGTAGATTTATCGGTGTAACTGTAACCCAATATTTTATTCTGAGAGTCTCTTATAGGAGTGAAGTTGTAAACGCCTCTGGCACCATCTGTTGTACAGGTATCATATCCTGCAAAAATGTAATCTCTGTTACTTCCTTTGTTTTTTATTGTAATAATTTTTGCATCAGATAATGATAATAAATTGAAATTGTACCAATTCTTATCTTTAATCTCTTTTTGCATTTCTCCAATTACACCATTGGTATCTTTCCCTGTTGCGATATAATTGTATAGCTCTGGTTTTAATTTTCGTTTTGCAGCCATCCATTTCATTGTTTGGTCGAATGGATGTCCAGAGGGAACATATACGTTAGTAACTCTAGCCAATTCATTTATTTCTTTAATAACTGGATAGACGTGTTGAAACCCTTGACTTGTATCATCCATGTATTGGATATATCTTGAATATGTGACAGGATTCTCGTGGAGTTTTTTGAAAAACTCTAGTATCAAAGGTTTGTAAGCTTTGATATTTTCGGGGGTTAGCTTAATGTTAGTATCCATTACTGCGTTTATCTGGTCTTGTAGGTTTAAGAGTGGTACATTTGCGGAGGCAGGAATTGCTATGTAATTTACACAATCTTTAATGCGAGTATTTTTTACTTCTTTTAAGACATTAGTAAGGTCTTTAAGGTATTTAATTGTTGGATTGTTTGGTAAAACTTTTACGTCTTTTATTATTGGCTCAATATCATTACTAATGGCTTTTGCAAAATGGGCGAGGTTAGTAGAATGGTTTCCTCCATCGACGATGTAGACTTTGATTCCTTGAAAGTTAACTTTAATAAATCCGTTTTTAACTGCTTCAATAGTACAATCTTGTTGGAAGTTTTGAGACTCTCTTGTTGAAATATCCCTTTGTTTTTGTATGGTTTTACGACCATACCTTGCAATGTTACTTGCATTTGTAATAGACGATACAAACATAAACACTAAATCCTTAAGTTTTTTTTATAATATGATAAAGTTTTTTTATTTTCAAGGGCTATAGTTGCCCATTTTTATTGCTGCAAGTATAATGAAGGTATGGGAATAGTTAGAATTATATTAACATTATTGGTGTTTGTATCTTGTTTATTACCTGCGCAAGCTATAAAAATAGGTTTACTAACAGATGCGAATAGGGCTTATATTGGAGCGTCTACTCCGGCAGAGGTAATAGATGTTCGTACGAATAAGCTTTTGTTTTCTATGTCCAAGATGCAAGGGTATGATTTTCGTCCTAATGGAAAAGCTATTTCTGTAAAGATTTCAGGCGAATGGAAAACCTTGCCAACTGACAATATTGTTATTAAGCCTGATGTTGAAGGGTTTGTTACTGTTAAGCGAAAGTGGTATAGAGGCTTTTTTAGGGTCGTAAATTCTGGTGCAGGATTGACCGTTATTAATGACGTTGAATTAGAAAATTATTTAATGGGTGTGGTCCCTGCAGAAATGCCGCCGGCTTGGGAGTTGGATGCTCATAAAGCTCAAGCTATAGCTGCAAGAAGCTATGCTGTGGCTAATTTAGGTAAACGAGCAAAATTTGGTTATGATTTAAATGATACAGAAGCGGATCAGGTTTATAAAGGTGCATCTTGTGAGACTGCGCAAACAAACAGTGCTGTAAAAGAGACTGAAGGGATTGTTTTAATCTGTAATAATAAGGTTATTCCAGCATATTACTCAGCTTCTGCTGGTGGAAGAACTCTCTCTGCTAAAGAGGTTTGGAATATGGATGTTCCTTTTACGCATTCTGTCCCTTCTTATGATGATAATGTTAAGAAAAAAGGTCACGGGGTTGGAATGTCTCAGCATGGTGCGAATAATCTTGCTAAAAGAGGGTATAACGGCTATCAGATTTTAAGATATTTTTATGCAAATACAAAATTTGCAAAATTAAACCCTGAATCATATAGATAGTGCAAGAATGTAACTCTTTCTATTTTATGCTATAATTTTCAGGTACTTAAAAAAGGAGTTTGAGTTATGAAAATTAGAGCAAGTCACATTTTGGTTGAAACATTAGAAGAAGCTAAAAATTTAAAGGCTGAAATCGATAATGGTGCTGATTTTGGAGAATTAGCTGCAAAATATTCAAAATGCCCATCTGGTGCTAATGGTGGTGATTTGAGATACTTCGGAAAAGGTATGATGGTTAAACCTTTTGAAGACGCTGCTTTTGCTCTTAAAAAAGGTGAAGTTTCAGAACCTGTTGAAACACAATTCGGATGGCACTTAATTTATCTTACAGATATTACTGAATAGGGTTTTGAATGACTATTGATTTTGAAAAAAGTGGAATTGACTATTTATTAGTCAATTCCACCAATGAATTTTTAGCAGAGTATTCTTTGCTTAGTGAAAATTCAAGATATACTATTACAAATTTTTCTGGCTCAACTGGTGATGCATTAATTTCTAAGTCTGGAGAGGTTTATCTTTTTGTTGATGGAAGGTATCATGCTCAGGCTGAACAAGAGATTAATTCTGATGTAACTTTGGTAAAATTGCAGACCGGTCTAAAACAAGATGAAGAAATAAAAAAACTCATCCCAGAAGGAATGGTTTTAGGTATTGTTGGGAAAAAAGTTTCTCAAACACGACTAGAGTCTTTTGACGGGATAAAAGTTTCTATTTTATCTGAAGACCCTGTAAATTCTTATACAGAGATAAATAAAAACGCTGTTGAATTTTTGCCAAAAGAAGTTACAGGCAAGAGTTTTGAAGAGAAAATTAAAGATATTCCAAAACCTTACTTTACTTCTGATTGCGAAGAGGTATCGTATCTTTTGAATGCAAGAGATTTTTCTGAAAACTATAAATCAAAAATTCAAGCAAAACTTTTGTTGACTGAATATGAAAGTGTTTTGTTTACGGACATGGCGGTAAATACTTCGATATCGGGATTGACAGTTATGCCACTTGCAGAAGCTTCTAAAATGTTATTAAGATTTACATATCCTGTGTATGTTGATAAAAATAATATCAATGTATCGGATTATTCTTCAATTATTTTGCCAGAGGTTATAGAGTCCCCTGTCAAAAAGATGAAAGCTATCAAGACCCCTGAAGAATTGAATAGTTATAAGCAAGCATTTGAGGCTACTGATAAGGCTTTGTTAGCGACAAGAGATTTTATAATGAATAATACTGCTTCCGAAGCAAAGATAGCAGAGGTTTTAGAAGAGAATTTTAGGAAATTCGGGGCAAAAGGTTTGAGTTTTAAGTCGATTGTTGCAAAGGATAAAAATTCTGCCTTGGCTCATTATTCAAAATGTTCTGAAGATGAGCTTGTTGGTGAAGGCTCTTTGGTATTGATAGATTGTGGTGCATATTTCGAAAATGGACTTGCAACCGATATTACAAGGGTTTTTGTAAAAGGGCAACCAAGTGATGAGCATAAAAGGATTTATACAATCGTATTGAAAATGTTTTTGAATGCATTTTTCTCAAAGGCTGATAATGGTTATGAGACAGATGCTGCGGCTAGAAATTTGATTAAATATAATCCTATAAAAGGTTATTCATTTGGACACGGATTGGGACACGGCTTGGGTGTGAATGTCCATGAAGCACCTCCTGCTTTAAATCCTTCTGATATTGCGAAATCAAGGTTCGAGGACGGAATATGTTTTACAATTGAGCCGGGGTTATATAATCCAGAGGCTTTTGGTATAAGGTTGGAGAATTCCTGTTACTATGAAGATGGTAATGTTAAATCTTTCACACAAATGCCTTATGAAGAAAAGTTAATTGATTTTTCTTTATTAAATGATGACGAAACATTGTGGTTAAAGGAGTTTAATCTGATATGATAGAAATTACTTCATTGACAAATGAGACAGTTAAAGAAACTGCAAAGCTCCAACAAAAAAAATATCGCGAGGAAACAGGCTTGTTTCTTTTGGAGGGGTTCAAGCCAGTTGAAGAAGCTATTGAGAACGGTGTTGAGATTGAGAAAATTTTCTTAAAAGATGTTTCTTGCCTAAATTCAATTCCATCAGGTGTAGAAGTTATAAAAACAAATGAGGCTGTTTTAAAGAAAATTTCTACTACAGATTCAGCGCCATCTGTTGTTGCTGTTGGAAAACAAAAAGTTTTGTCAAAAAACTGGTTGACAGATGCTAAGAAAGTTTTGTTATTTGAAGGTATCAAAGATGCTGGGAATCTCGGTACAGTTTTAAGAACAGCCTCAGCATTTGGAATAGATGGGTTAATATTGTATGGAGATACAGTAGATTTATATAACCCCAAGTGTGTTCGTTCTAGTGTTGGGAATTTGTGGAAGAATAATGTTTTAAAAATAGAAAATTTATCTGAATTACAGGATATTTTATCTGAATTTGTAAAAATAGGAACTTTACCGAAGTGTGATAATTCAGTATATTTGAATGAATTTAGTTTTCCTGAAAAGTCTTGTGTATTTTTTGGTTCAGAGGCAGATGGTTTGAGTGAACAACTTAAAAAAATAACTCATACAAATGTAACAATTGAAATGAGTCCTGCTGTAGAATCGCTTAACCTTGGAGTTTCAGCGAGTATAATAATGTATAAGATGAGGTCATTATGATAAAAGATAAACTATCAAACGCAAATCGATATTATAATCTTTCTGCTGGGATAAAAGAGGGTTTGGAATATCTTCAGGCTCATGATATTTCCAAAATGGAAGATGGAAAGTATGAAATCAATGGTGATAAACTTTTTATCAATGTAAATTCTTATAACTCCAAAGATTCTGCAGATTGGGAATCTCATACCAAGTATATTGATATTCAATTTATCAAAATCGGAGAAGAAAAAATCGGAATTTGTGATAGAAAGGTTTGCCAATCAAAAACTGAATATGATGCGAATAAAGATATTGAGTTTTTGACTGGTGATAAAGGTGATTTTTATACAATGGAATCAGAAGATTTCATGATTATTTATCCCGATGAAATTCATAAACCTGGGATAAAAGTTAAAGATAATACTTATGTTAAAAAAGCTATTTTAAAAGTAGCTGTTGGATATTAGGAGAATATTATGAAGTTACACAACTCTTACACAAATAAGGTAGAAGAATTCACTCCGATGGAGGGTAATAAGGTTAAAATGTATGTATGTGGTCCTACTGTATATGACAATGCTCATTTAGGACATGCAAGATGCTATATTACTTGGGACGTTCTTTATAGATACCTAAAGTTCAAGGGGTATGATGTAACTTATTGTAGAAACGTAACCGATGTAGATGATAAGATTCTAAAAAAAGCAGAAACTGAAAATAAAACTCCAGAAGAAGTTTCAAAATATTGGTATAACAAGTTTACAGAAAGTATGAATGCTTTAAATAACTTGAGGCCGGATATCGAACCTTTTGCGACCAAGACTCTAGGAGAAATGATTGCAATGGTAAAAGATTTGATTGCAAAGGGTTATGCTTACGAAACAAATGGTGATGTTTATTTCAGAGTTAAAAAATTCAAGGATTATGGCTATCTTTCTAAGCAGCCTATTGACGCTTTAGAAAGTGGTGCTCGTGTAGAAGTAGGTGTTCAGAAAGAAGACCCATTAGATTTTGCGTTGTGGAAGAGTGACCCTAAGTTTGGATATAATTCGCCTTGGGGTGTTGGTCGCCCTGGGTGGCATATCGAATGTTCTGCTATGAGTAGAAAACATTTAGGTAAGACAATTGATATTCACGCTGGTGGTGCAGATTTGTTATTCCCTCACCATGAGAATGAAATCGCTCAGTCTGAATGTGCAAATGGCTGCAAGTTCGTAAATTATTGGCTACATAACGGTTTTGTTACTATCAATAAAGAAAAAATGTCAAAGTCTTTAGGTAATTTCTTGACTATTGATGATTTATTAAAAACTTATGATAATAATACAATAAGATTCTTTATTCTAACTAACCATTATAGAATGCCTGTAGAGTTTTCTGATGAAGCATTGCAATCTGCAGCGGCAGGGGTTAAGAGGATGCTTAATGCAAAGCGTACTCAAATTGATGAATCATTTGATATTACCGCAACTAGTGAATACAAACAGTTTGTTGAAGCTATGGATGATGATTTGAATACATCAAAAGCGTTAGCAGTTCTTTTTGAATTAACTAATAAAGCAAACAAAGATGAAGCAAATGCGTTTACTATTTTATATAAATTAGCTTCTGCTTTAGGCTTTACATTTGAAAAACAGACTCTTTCAGAAGATGAATTAGCAGC
This sequence comes from Candidatus Gastranaerophilaceae bacterium, assembly GCA_045638625.1. GTDB lineage: Bacteria > Cyanobacteriota > Vampirovibrionia > Gastranaerophilales > Gastranaerophilaceae > CALUTH01. Next base: position 6,746 of record JAZUBR010000026.1, on the reverse strand, counting down.
TGTTATTAATGCTTTGAACGCTGATATGGGCTCTGCTTATGCAAGCATGGATGATGTTATTGCCGCTAGAAAAACTGCAAGAGAAGAGAAAAATTGGGCAGTAGCTGATGCTATAAGAGTTGGACTTGATAAGCAAGGTATCATCTTAAAGGATGGAAAAGAGGGTACAACTTGGGAATTAAAATAATCAAGAGTATTCTTGTATTAGCTTTTTCGCTAGTAGCGTCTGCTTGTTTTGCGGAAGATATTGTCAGGGTTGGTATAACTGATAACTCTTTTGAAAAAGTAAAACACTCTGATGTGCGAGTTTATGCAACAGGGAATTATTTGCTGTGTGATAAAGATTCCAGACGTGTTATCGCAAAGATTCCTGCTGCAAAACAATTAAGAGTTACGCATGAAGAAGATTCTTTTTTAGTTAATGTTGATGGCGAAAAGACCCTTGGTGTTCAGTCTTTTGTTTTGGTTTCAGAGGACGGGGTTTTCGGGATTGAAGGGTTAAAAAGAAAAGGAAAACCTGCTCTTTACCACGGTGCCATTGAATTCTGCCGCACAAAAGAGAAGGATGGTTTCTATATAATTAATATTGTAGAGCTCCAAGAGTATCTAAAAGGCGTGGTGCCAAATGAAATGCCTGTGAAGTTTGGTTTGGAGGCTTTAAAAGCGCAAACTATAGCTGCAAGAAACTATGTTTTAGCTCCAAGAGTTAAGGCGTATGAAGAGTTTGATGTTGTTGATAGTGTTGCAAGTCAAGTTTATTTTGGTGTTAATACAGAGGAAAAACTTGCTACTCAAGCTGTGGAAGAAACAAAAGGTCAAGTGGCTCTTTATGATGGAGAGCTGATATTAGCACTATATTCTTCGACAGCAGGTGGTTATACTGAAAGTTATTCAAATGCCTTTTCTGATAAGTACCAGTTTCCAGCAGAGCCCAAGCCTTATTTGGTTGCAAAGCCAGATATGTTGTCATTTGTGCCTTTGAATAAAGAGGAATTAGCAAGAGCATTTTATACAACATCACCATCTGGTTATGATGTAGAATCTCCACATTATCGTTGGGTTAAAACTTGGAGTTTGGGTGAACTTGAAGAAAGTATAAATAAGAATTTGAAAAGCATAAGTTTATCTGGATTCATTACTCCTATACCACCAAAAGATAACATAAGTGGGATAAAAGATATAAGAGTTTTGAAACGAGCAGAATCTGGTAAAGTAATGGAGTTGGAAATAGAAACTGTTCACGGTAATTATCTTGTTAGAAAAGAATTGATTATCAGAAAACTATTAGCCAACGGTGGTAAAATTTTGCCAAGTGCCAATTTTGTACTTGATATAACTAGAGATGAAGAGACCGGTCGGATTCTTGAAGTTATTGCCCATGGTGGTGGCTGTGGACATGGAGTTGGAATGAGCCAGTATGGTGCAGGATTTATGGGAACTCGCTTGGATAAAGATTATCAAGAGATTTTGAAACATTATTATACAGGAATCTCCATTGCTACAAAACCTATCGTTGTAACTAATGATTCTGTTACTCAGGAGTTCTATCTCGATTCTAAAAAAGGGAAATTAGTGATTGAAAATCTTGCAAAAGCAAAATTGTTATCTGTAGATGTTAACGGAACGTTGTTAGAGGTTGAGTTAAATAATGGATTCCTAAATAAAATTCAAGAATATGATATTTCAAAATATTTAAAAAAGGGGAATAACGAGATAGTTTTTAAGGTCCCTGATTTGAATAAAACTTTGAAGGTGTATGTTGATTTTTCGTCAATAGAGGAAGAAGATAAATAAAATGACTGTTAAACAAGAAGTAAAATCAGAAACGAATGGGATATTAAGAGCGGCGTGGTTGATTGCTCTAATAACAATATTTTCTAAGTTTATTGGGTTCTTAAGAGATATTGTTTTAGCAGGTAATTACGGGGCTTCAACTGTTTCTGATGCTTATTACTATGCAATGCAAATCCCTTCTCTTGCTATAATTTTATTAGGAGGAGTAGGAGGACCTTTCCATAGTGCAACAGTATCTGTTTTCTCTAAATTGATACCAAGTTTAAAGGAAAAACCTTCTGAGGAAGTTAATAAATTATATTCAACCTTTTTTACGGGTACGTTTCTATTGTTCACCCTTGGGGCGTTGCTATGTTATTTCTTTGCGCCTCAGATAATGAATTGTATTATTTCGGATGGTAGTGAAGAACTGGTTTCTTTAGCGATAACTCATTTTAAGATAATGTCACCGATTATACTTTTTGGAGGCTTGATTGGGATATTTTATGGTTTATTAATTTGTTATAAGCAATTTACGTTACCAAATTTGTCTCCAATGATATTGAGTTTGGTAATAATTATAATTGTTTTATTGATGGGAAAAGACCCTAATGGTGTTATGTTAGCTTGGGCAACAACCATAGGTGCGTTTTGTCAGTTAATAGTTCAGTTTCCTAAGATAAGAGAAATCGGGTTCAAGTTTAAGCCAAATTTTCAATTTGCAAATAATCCAAAATTTAAGAATGTTTGTGAATTACTATTCCCTGCAGTTCTAAGTTCTACAATCGGTCAGATAAATATTTACATTGATATGTTTTTTGCCTCCTCTTTAAGAGAAGGTGCTTGGACTGCGGTTGTGTATGGTAATAGAATTTTTCAATTTCCTGTAGGGATATTGGTAACAGCTTTTTTAGTTCCATTATTTCCGTTGTTTTCTAGATATGTTGCAGATAAAGATTTTAATGCAATAAAACACTATTTTAATAAAGGTGTTGGTGTTTTATTCTTTATGGCAATTCCGATTACTATATGTATATTGTTAATTGCAAAAGATGCAATAAGTTTGGCACTTGAACGTGGTGCGTTTGATTCAAATGCTGTAATGATGGTAACTGAGGCGCTTTGTTTCTTATCAATCTCAATTTTGCCGTATGTATTTAGAGATTCTATAACAAGAATTTATTATTCATTTAATGATTCCAAAACTCCATTTGTTATTGCAACTTGTGCCATTCTCTTGAAATATTTATTAAATGTTTTATTTATAACAAAATTAAATATGGGTATTGCGGGGATAACACTTTCTACCTCGCTTATAACATTGTTTAATGCAGTGTTGTTAGGTGTCTTGATTTCTAAGAAGATAAAACTCAACTATAAACCGTTGTTTAAGAACTTATTTAAGATGCTTGTTGCAGGTGCTGTTGCATATATTTCCTGTTTCGAAATATTACCACTAATAAACTTGTTAGACTTGCCTAAGTATTGTTTTGAACTAGTTAAAATTATTATTGCTCTTGTTCTTTGTTTTGGGGTGTATGTTCCGTTAAATATCGTTTTTAGAATGGAATATGCTACAGATTTATACATTAGGCTTCGAGAAAAATTTAAGAAAATAAGTTAAGTAGTTTTGGTAAATAAAATTAGACAAAATGGTAATTTATCCATCTTTATATCAACTTACAATTTTTGTAGGAGAAAAACGATGGATAAATTACAAAGCAAATATTTAGAGTTTAAAAACATTGATAAAGACATTGTTGGATGGCTTGAAGATATTGCTGAGGAAAATAACTGCCGTGTAGAAAAGAAAGAATGGAAAAGTAAATATAATAGCTATGTAATCTATGATTATGAACCATTCTGCTCTGATGGATTTGAAATCAATTTGCTCCTTAGCTCCTTCGATGCTTCTTATTTGAACTTTATTAAATATCTCTATAATGAAAAGATAAGTACAATTGAATATTTGAATAATTGTATAAAGATTCCTACGATTAAGAATTATATCTAAAATAAAAAAGCGAGTAGTTAATGCCACTCGCTTTTTAATATGTAATTTATTTCTAGTATTCCAAGTTCATTTGTGAGAACTGAACGATTTTGTTTTTGCCACGTTTTTTAGCATTGTACAATGCGTGTTCTGCATATCTGATGATAGTGTTAGCATCTTCATCTACGTTTTCCATGCAAGGATAAGTTGAGATACCACCAGATATGGTTATAGGGTGACGTTCTTCTTCTCCAGCTGGAATGAATTCCATTTTTTCGATGTCACGTCTGAAACGTTCTGCAAATAAGAAAGCGTTTTCTTCAGATGTGTTTGGAAGGATTAACAAGAATTCCTCATCACCATAACGAGTTAAGATATCTTCTTTTCTTATCATTGATTTTAGCTTGTTAGCAAGGTTTCTTAGAAGGATATCCCCCCATTCGTAGCCGTACATATCATTAACAACTTTGAAAAAGTCGATATCAAACAATAAGCAAGAAAGTCTAGTACCATATCTTCTTGAACGAGAAATTTCTGATTCAAGACGTTCTTGAAGGTATCTTCTGTTATGAAGTCCTGTAAGTTCGTCGGTTGTACTAACTTTTTCGATTTTGTCTTTGTATTGTTTGATTTTTAACAAAGCTTTTGTACGAATTACTAATTCTGTCGTATTAACCGGCTTCTGTATGAAATCATAACCTTCAGCACGAACAGTAAAATCTGTGAAGATATTACCTACAAACAAAATAGGGCAAGGTAATTTGTTTGTCATTAATACATCTTTAAAGCTTGCCACTTCATCAATGATTATAAGAGATGGGTTGTGGGTTGCGAAATCTTTCAATTCCGCACCCTTTACAACTCTTACATTAACTTCGTCTATATCTGCCAATGCCGCTTCGTAGCTGACTAAAGGCATATCAGTATAAATTATAATGTTATCCATAAAGCTCCTTTTTAGTTGTACTGATATTATAATACACTATAATACCGTATCTAAGCAAGTGCTTTTGAACTTTCAATACATCTGATTAGTGTTTCAGCAACTGTTTTTTGTTCTTCTTCTGTTAGTTCTGGGAACATTGGAAGAGAAATAACGAGTTCTGTATTTTTCTCAGTGTATGGTAAATCACCTTTTTTGAAGCCCATTCCTTCATGAACTTTTTGTAGGTGAAGAGGAATTGGGTAGTATAACATAGCGCCAATGCCAGATTCTTGTAGCATTTTGTGTACATTGTCTCTGTTAGGAATTTTAACAGTGTATTGGTGGTATACGCAATATGTATCTGAAAGTTCTGCTGGAGTTACAACATCTTCGCAGTTTTCGAATAATTTGTTGTATCTGTAAGCATTTTCACGGCGTTTAGAATTCCATTCGTCAATGTATGGAAGTTTTACGTTCAAGATTGCAGCATGAATTTCATCAAGTCTTGAGTTAAGACCGATTTCATCGTGATGGTAACGGATAGCACCACCATGGTTTCTTATTGCAATTGAACGATCTTTTAAATTGTCAGAATTTGTTACTAATAGACCACCGTCGCCCATTGTTCCAAGGTTTTTGGTTGGGTAGAAACTGAAGCATCCAAAATCACCAAATGTACCAACTTTTTTACCTTTGTATTCAGCGCCGATTGCTTGACAGCAGTCTTCAATTACGTATAAATCATAACGTTTTGCAATATCCATAATTGCATCCATGTCACAAGGTTGACCATATAAGTGAACAGGGATGATAGCTTTTGTTCTTGGAGTTATTGCATCTTCGATTTTTTTAGGGTCGATATTGAAAGTATCAGGGTCAATATCAGCAAAAACTGGAGTTGCACCAACAATACCAATAGATTCAGTAGTTGCAACGAATGTGAATGCTGTTGTGATAACTTCATCACCAGCACCGATATCCAATGCTCTTAATGCGATGTGCAATGCATCTGTACCAGAGTTTAAACCGATAGCGTGTTTAACACCTATATACTCAGCAATGTTTTTTTCAAATTCTTTGTTTTGTGGTCCTAAAATGTATGAACCTGAACGAAGAACTTCGCATACTGCACTTTCGATTTTGTCACCGATTTGTTTGTATTGTCTCTTGGAATCTAAAATTGGTATCATATACCCTCCTTAATTAACTACTCTCACATATCTAGTATAGCACTCTTAAAGTCCATCTTTATATAATTTTAATAGAGAGAATTAGATATATCTTATAAATGGAGTCCAGTTGTTACGCAACGAGAATGACAGCATAATATTAGTTTCCCCCTTAATTGAAGGGGGTGAGGTGTTAATTTGTAACAACTCTGTAATAAAACAACCAATGTAACAAAATGTTAAAACAAGTTTTAATCCCCTTAAATCCACTAATAATAATCTATATGTTATCATTTCTTGAGAAATGGTGTCTTACTTTTTCTTTTTTTATCTTTTAAAATTAACTTATCAGTAAAAATAATTCTGATTGTAGATTAGGATTGAGGGAGAAGGAAATGTTAAGGAAGGGATTTACTTTAGCCGAAGTACTTATTGCCTTACTATTGGTAGGTATATTAAGCTCAATATCGATACAGACATTGAGAAATAGAGATAACTCAGCAGAATATGAAGCGTTAAGAAATAAAGCAGTAACAAATATTCAAGGCGTAATGCATGAAGCATTATTTACTAAAAAAAGTAGTGAAATATTTGATGATAATTTTGAAACTCTTTGGGGAGAGGTAAATAAACATTTATCTACAGATACAGGTTCAATAAAATCCAAAGATGGAGCAATAAATATTACAACATCACAGGTAATGCGTGATGGAGTAAATTATGCTTATACTTCCAAAGAGGGTAATTCACATGTAGCAGAAATAACTATTGATGTGAACGGAAGTAAAGCTCCAAACGAGGAAGGTAGAGATATTTACAAATATAGTATGGACAAATTTGGAAATATTCTTTTAGCAACTTTACCAGATGCCCCTGATAAAGAATA
>JAZUBR010000025.1:0-1730 GCA_045638625.1 Candidatus Gastranaerophilaceae bacterium | reverse complement strand
AACATGGGATAGCTCTCATACAAATAACAGAAGCAGATACTCATTTTGAAACACGCAGTCGATTTGGTGTTATACAGGCTCGTCTCAATTTATATAATGGAGGGTTACCTTATATTGGGGTAATGCAAGAATCAAAAGATATAGGGATTACTTGTAAGTACTTAAGAGCCTATTCAACACAACTAAAAGACTTTTTGTTGGATAAATAAAAGGATTCTAGTGAATATAAAAGAGCATAATTTCTCGGCAAGTTAGAGAAAATATAAAAAAATAAAAAGCGGGATTACCCACTTTTTATATCAAGTCTTTCTCTGTATAGATCTGAATATCTGCAGAAACAGGAGTTTTGAGTGCATATCGATCAAATTGTTCCTTGATTGATTCTTTTATTTGATCGACAGTTACAATCATTAGGATGCATTTACAATTACGTTTAAACTGAGATTCATAAGAAGTTCGCATTTCGTTCATACGGATTACGACACGATGAAGTAAAACTGTACTAGGTACGCTAGTCCAATATTTGATTTCAAATAGATAGTCAATTTTATCTATCTTAGATACTGCAAGAACATCGCAAGCATAATTGTTCAACTTTACATTTTGCTGTATATCATAGGCTCTCGAATGTTGTTGTCGAATATAGGAATAACAGAGATCTTCAATTTCAATAGCTTTCACAACATTACGTCGTCCTAATGCAGTATTGTTTTTGGTTGCTTGCGTATTTTCTCGGATCTCGTTTGCATCAGCAACTTCATCTATAACTTTAACAGCAATTTCAGCTGCAGTAAGTTTATCAACATTGATTTTTTGTTCTTGAGTTTTCAACTTTGTTTGTATATCAATTTCATTCTGGATATTGTGCCATTTTATTCCACCGTATATAAGACAAATTATTCCAGTAACAATTAGAATTCCAAGGAACCAAGGTAGTGCTTTTAACACAAACAGGATGGTCTTATCTCTCTGCTCTAAAAATTGCATTGAAGTTGAAGATAATGCATCATATTCGACTTGGCTAATTAGTATCTGATTACCATTGCATAAAAGATAATACAATCCAGCTAGAGGGGCAGCGACTAACACGACACCTGCAGAAACCATGAATTTATAGAAACTATCGTATTGAAGCTTGTCCATAAATTTTCTCTTCTCCTGAAATAAACTGCATTTGGTTATTGGTTCTTTTATGTCGATGTGGAACATCAAATTAGAAATTAATAAAATGTTATAACGTGATTATTATTCGTTTTTAGGAGGAAGTAGCTGTATTCTAAACAGATATGGCTTTTTGAAAATGTGAGGTATTCCTGACTTTAAATATGTCGACATAAATGTATATGTAAATAAAGGTCTTAGATTCGCGAAATGAACTTTTTTGTCGGTGATCATAGTACAGACAGAAAAAGATGAAATCAAGAGTAAAGAGCAATTGAGATGTTCTTAATTACAGATACTGGATCAATATGTAAAATCCTTTTTCTGAACTATCATTTGAATTATAACACTCTATCGAAGATGAGACAAGCAAGCTCCGAATATTGCATAATAAGATTCGTAGTGATATACTAAATAAAATCAAAGTGTTGTTGTGTTGATAACACTTTCTGATAACTATTTGATAACAGAAATCCGAATAACCCATGGAGAAAGGATAACTGAGATCAAAACGAATCACGAGATCACAAATCACCTAAACAAACCCGTTTAGAATTGAATTTCATTTG
>JAZUBR010000024.1:0-67535 GCA_045638625.1 Candidatus Gastranaerophilaceae bacterium | reverse complement strand
TTTGTCGCCACAAATTAATTGTTTCTCTTTGTACCGAATTGAAATCAGTCATACTTCCGCCTAAACTTTATCTATATCTGTTATCGGCAGATGTGCTAGAAACTTGAGGACTCAAAAGGAAAGTTTTACATTTGTTTACATATAAAATTATTATTTAGATTAAATTTCAGGACGAGTTCCATATTGGTTTAATAATTCACGAGCTCTTTGCATAGCTACTCCAGTAACATCTCCAGATGGAACAACTTCTTCGTGGAATACATAGCGAAGATATTCTTCTTTACCAACTTGTACTTTAATAGGATATGACCCTGGAACATTAGGAACAGTTCCTCGTGGAGTAAAGTATTGAACTCTAAATTGGTTTGAATAAGGTTGTCCTTCAAGAGAAGTGCTTGTTGCCAAATGTGGAAGCAACTCTGGAGCTGATTGATTTGGAGTATACTTATCCCAGATTTGTCTATCAATACTCATTGTTTTATTAACAGTTTGAACACCATCATTTTTAGAACCAAATAATCCTGAGCTACCTGATACAACTTGTTCTTGAGACTGGTAAATATAAGGTTGTAAGGCCCTTATTTGTTGAGCATTTTCAGAATTCAAAACCTTTAAGGCATAAAATTTATCTACAATATCATCACTATTAGCGATATACATTGCAACATCCTGTAATTCTTTATTATTAGATTTAAGTATTTTAGGAATAGTCTCTAAATAGTATTCACAAACTTGTTCTTTACCAACAGCATAAGATGAATTACGTTGACTAGCAATTTGTTCACTTGTTTTAAATAATGCTTTTGCCAAGTCTATATTATTCTCATCAACCAAATCCATAACAGCTTGTTGAGATTTTATATCCTTATAATAAGCTGGAATTGCCAAGCCCTCTGAATCAGTTAATGTTCTTTCTAAGTTTACAGCCATTTTATTTTTTAATGCAATTTTTTCATGTTCAAACGCTTGTTGAGCAGTAAGTGCAGCTGGCTGCGCAGAACCTAAAAGGACTTTTGCATTTCGTACAGCATTCGAATACCCTACTTTTAAAGATTCAGGAGTAGTTTTTATACAATGTTTTAGAGCTTGAGCGGTTGTCATATCCTCACAACCAATTGAAGCCGTTACACCCGCTTTTCCCGCAGTATTAACAGCAGTTTTTGCTCCTAATACAGATGTCACTACCGCCAAGGTTCCTTCACCAAGGGTTTCCCAAGCTTGTTTTGCCTCGGCGTCAGTCTCTGCTGTTGCTGCCTTATAAGCACCATAGCCGACCATACCTGTACCAACTGCAGTCCCTGCAGCCACCAACGCAGGAAGAATAGCTCCTCCAGTTAATGCAGTTAGACCTATACCCACAGCAGCAGTACCTATTGTTGTTATTGGATTATTTGCTACGACTTTTACAATACTAACAAGCCCTTTACCAAAGCCTACAGCCTTGTCAGTAAGGGATATTTTACCATCGTCTTTTCCGTCAGTACATTTTTTATCCTTGTCTTCAAGCCAATCTGCGGTGCCGTCTAAGCCAACAGAACGGAGCTTATCTCCTAGCCAACTATTTTCCTCTTCTACGGCTAATACTGAATTAACTTGAGACTTATTGACTTCCTGTTTTTTTATTTCGTCTTTTACAGGCGTATTAACAGAATGTTGAACACTTGCTATACTCATCTTATTTATCCTTACAATTTCTTATAAAGATATAAAGTCTAAAAAATGAGCTAAATTTCAAGAAAAGAAATAATGTTTACAAACTTTACAATTCTATTTAAAAATTCATCTTAGATGTGAGCCAATTTAATATCGCCATTGTACTACTCATCTTTACATTCAACATCTTGCCTCTTAAATCATATAAATACGATTGATTTCTATACTCTGCCAATTCTTTTTCGTATATCTTCATCAACTCGTTATATTCAGACTCCGACATATTATCAGTTAAAATTGGTGGCGCAGGTATTTCAACCGACTGAACTTTTTCAATATAATCTAGCATCTCAGCCTGAGTCTCATAAACATCACTAGCCAAGTGTAGTCCGGCTATTTTCTTATTGTACTCAAGCAAATGTTTGTCATACATATCTACGTCATCTTGATACTGCTCGTAAGCCTGTGCGTAATCTTTCTCATCTGGATATTCAGAAACTAATGGAGGAGTCGGAATTGATAATTTTTCAAACTCCTGAAACATTGTCTCACCTTGTCTAAAAAGAGTATCTATAATTTGATTTAACTCTTCTTTAGTAGCATCTTTTACATTTGAATATGGAGGCTCAACTGGCAATTTTTCGCTTCCAGAAAAAGAAGAATCGACATAAGATATCGTATACTTTATCCCATCATTTTCAAATCTTGTTTTATACCCATCCTCCCTCTCTTCTAAAGTATATGAAATACCATTTTTATCTAGTTCTGCAAGAGAAGCCCTCTCTCCATTTTCTAAACGTTCAATAATATCTTCGATACTAAATCCATTATCATTCTTTTCCACCCCAGCGACAAAAAAAGATGGAGCAACTGATTTCAACTTAACAACATTATTATGATTACTATGATTTGGGGCGAATATATTGTGATTAAACTCTATCATATTTTACTCCTATTAAAATTTCCTGTAGCTAAACACCAAAACTTCATCCGCAAAAGAAAGTTTTACTTTATAAAAATCTTGGGAATCATTTATATCTAACTTACAATTCTCAGTAAAATAAAAAGAATTAAAACAAAAAAATCCAATTGCATTTTCTAAATAAGACTTAACTTCGCCTGCAGTCTTAAAAGACTCTAACTCTTCTACTAATTTGTTTATTTTTAAATAATCATTTTCTTGTTTAATATTTGAATGTGAATAAACTGAATAGGTATTAACTTGCATTTTGCCTCCGATATATCAGGGTATTAATGACAAGCCTCTAAAAGTCAAATTTTGCACAAAAAAAGGATGCAATTTTAAAACTGCATCCCTTTTAGTCTTTATTTATTGCTACTAGCCAATAATTTCCTTGATTTCAGAAGAAATATTCTTTGTATCAAGTTTCAAGCCAGGACCCATTGTAGTTGCTAAGTAAGCAGACTTAACATAAGTACCCTTAGCAGCTGCAGGTTTTGCTCTTAAAACAGCATCAGCTAATGTTGCAAAGTTCTTAGCTAAATCTTCAGCTGAGAATTGAACTTTACCGATTGGGCAGTGAATCATACCTTGTTTGTCAGCTCTGAATTCAACTTTACCAGCTTTAGCATCTTTAACAGCTTTCGCAACATCTAGAGTAACTGTACCAGTCTTAGGGTTTGGCATCAAACCTTTTGGACCTAATACTTTACCTAATTTACCTAACATACCCATACAATCAGGGGTTGCAATTAATGTATCAAATTCAAACCAACCACCGCTGATTTTATCAATGATATCTTCAGTTCCATAGTATTCTGCACCAGCATCTTTAGCTTCGTTAACTTTTGTGCCCTTAGCGATAACACAAACGCGAACTTCTTTACCTAAACCTGCAGGAAGAACAACTGTAGAACGTACTTGTTGGTCTGCGTGTTTTACATCAATACCTAATCTCATGTGGCATTCAACTGTTTCGTTGAATTTTGATAGGCTTGTTGAAATTTCTTGCAATTTAGCAATAGCAGCTACGGCAGTTGTAGGTTGTTCAAAACCTTCCAACATTTCCATAACTTTCTTTTGTTTTTTAGTTATTTTTGACATTTTTTAATTTCCTTTCATGGTATTAGCGGACAAAAGTCCTTCCATTCCTAATTACTTACGCTTCTTCCTTTACTGTAACACCCATAGCTCTGCAAGAACCTTTAATCATCTTAACAGCTGCTTCCATAGATGTTGCATTCAAGTCATCCATTTTAATCTTAGCGATTTCTTCTAATTGAGCATGAGTAATTTCGCCTACTTTTTGTTTGTTAGGAGCTGCAGAACCTTTTGGAAGGTTAAGAGCTTTCTTAATCAACACCGGTGCTGGTGGAGATTTTGTAACAAAAGTGAAGCTTCTATCTTCATAAACATCAATAACTACAGGGATAATGTATCCTGCTTGAGATTCTGTTCTAGCATTGAATTGCTTACAGAAATCCATGATGTTTACACCGTGCTGACCCAAAGCTGGACCAACTGGTGGTGATGGGTTAGCTTTACCTGCTTGGATTTGCAGTTTAATTTTTCCTACTACTTTCTTTGCCATTTTATTTCTCCTTTCGTGGTACGAACGGGGGGCAACCCCTTCCACGTACTATTATATTTTTTGAATTTGTTTGTACTCAAGTTCAACCGGTGTTTCACGACCAAATACAGATACGCTTACTCTTAACTTAGCCTTATCTGGGTAAACTTCAGTAATGTCACCAACGAAGTCTGCAAACGGACCAGAAATAATTCTAATCTTGTCGCCAGCTTTAACGTCAAGTTCAATCTTCTGAACTTGTGAAGTTGAACGATGAATAATCTTTTTAATTTCGCTTTCTTTTGCAGGAATTGGTTTCTTAGCAGAACCAACAAACTTTGTAACACCTGCAGTATGACGAACTACATACCAGCTATCTTCGTCCATAATCATTTCTACAAGAACATAACCTGGGAAGATTTTTTCGTCTTTTTCGTGTTTCTTACCATTCTTGATTTGAGTAACTGTCTTTTGTGGAACTTCTACTCTGAAGATTCTATCAGACATGTTCATATACTCAATACGTTTTTCTAAATTGCTCTTCACCTTGTTTTCATAACCTGAATAAGTGTGAACAATGTACCAACGTTTTTCATTGCTTTTTGATGACTTTGGTGAATCTTGCGAAACAACCTCTTCCATATCTTCAGCCATGTTTAATTCTTGATCTTTTTCAGTCATTTTATAATCTACCTTATGTTAGCTTACCTTGATGAAAGACAAAATAAAGTCTATTAATTTGTCCACTCCAAAGATAAATAATGTAAATACAAATACGATAGCAACTACAAAAACAGTTTCTACAACTACCTGTTGTCTTTCAGGCCAAGTAACTTTGCTCCATTCAGAGCGAACACCTTTCAAATATGTTACAAATTCGTTTGTGGAAGCTCCACCATCTGTTCTCATGCCCATATCGTTTCCTTTTTAATAAAAATCACGCCCTGAAGGACTCGAACCCTCGACATCCGGTTTTGGAGACCGACGTTCTACCGACTGAACTAAGGACGCATAAGGTAGGCGAGCCGATTCGCCTACTATAAATTTACTACTTAGTTTCTTTGTGGTTAGTGTGTTTTTTACATGTAGGACAGTATTTGCTTAATTCTAATCTGTCTTTAATGTTCTTTTTGTTCTTAACGGTTGTATAGTTTCTTTCCTTGCAATCTTCACAAGCAAGAACTACCATTCTGTCATTTTTTCCTTTAATGCCCATTGTTTTATTCCTTTTTACTTAAATTTATTTTCTATCTAAAACAGAATGTGTAGTCCCACATTCTGTCTTTATCGGCGTATATATTCATAATAGTATAAACATTTTTTAAATGCAAATATTTGCAAAGATTTGTTAAGTAGTTGCTAATTCTGATAAATACTTGCTTAGAAACCAATAAAAAAGTAGCGGATAAAAAATCCGCCACTTTATCAAATCTAACCTACTAAGCTACGTGACGCAAGAATCTCACCCAGATATAAGCGGTTGAAATTGCCAATGAAATTAATGTTACTAAAACACCGTATTTCAAGTAATACATAAATTTAATTGGATGACCTTTACCAGCAGCTGTTTCAGAAACAATAACGTTTGCAGCAGCACCAATAATTGTCATATTACCACCTAGGCAAGCACCTAATGCTAAACACCACCAAAGTGGATATGTGTAATCTGCACCCATTTGAGCTTGGATTTCACTAAGCATTGGCGCCATTGTTGCTGTGTAAGGAATGTTATCAATAATACCTGATAAAATACCTGAGCACCAAATAATAATGTTAGCGGTTGCAATTTGAGAACCATCAGTAACTTTTAAAATCCAGTCTGCCATCAATTTAATACCACCAGCAGCTTCAAAACCACCAATGATTATAAACAAACCAATAAAGAAGAAAATTGTTGACCATTCAACTTCTTCAAAGATTTTTGCAGGTTTTTCAAATAATAAAAGAACACTGGCACCAAGCATCGCAGTAACACATGTTTGGATATGAGTAATATCGTGCAACATAAAACCAATGATTACACATAACAATACTAGGGCTGATCTCCACAAAAGGAACTTATCTGTAATTGTTTTTGAATTATCAATTGCTGCAACTTTTTCCATTTTTTCAGGGGTAGTTACTAATTGTTTTCTAAAAATAAAAGCAAGCAGCGCAACCACTACAACTAAAATAATTAATACTACAACAGTCAACTCTTTTATAAAGTCCATAAAAGATAGTCCACCAACACTACCGATAATAATATTTGGAGGATCACCAATCAATGTTGCAGTACCACCAATATTTGAAGAAATAATCTCTGTAACTAAAAGCGGTACAGGATTAATGTCTAATTCTTTGCAAATTGCAAAAGTAATAGGCATTACAAGAATAACTGTTGTTACGTTATCCAAAAATGCAGATGCAATAGCAGTAAAGAATGCCAATGATACAAAGATAGCCAAAGGTTTACCCTTTGTTTTCTTCAGCATTTCATTTGCAACCCAAGTAAACATTCCACTTCTAGTCGCAATACTTACAATAATCATCATTGATACTAGTAAGAAAATAACGTTGAAATCAACAAAGTTGATAAAATAATGAGGATCTAATGTTCCATCCTCAGCTCTTTGATACTGACTTAAAAGTCCCAAAACCAATGTCAAACCACCACCTAGTAGGGCTACAACAGTTTTTGGAATCTTTTCAGCAGCAATAAAAATGTACGCAACAATCAAGATTGCTGATGATACCATCAACGCATTATTGTGTACGAAATTCAATAATTCCATAAATACTATTCTCCTCGTTTCATTAAATAAAACTATTCCTTTCTATTTTACAACAAATAAAAAAATCTCATCCATATACCTGATTTAAATTATCAATAATTTTTGTAAACTTTAACTATGGGGAAAGTAAGTAATTTAAAACGGGTATCGAAAAAAGAGAACAACCTTAAGGTTGTAGATAATAATGCAGTCAAGACTACTGCATATAGTGATATTAACTTGAAAGCTTGGCGTGAATATGACCATATCAAAACTGACACTTTATGGGAATTCCCATCTCGCGACAGGGAACACGGTCATTCGAACGAATACCACGGGAACTATATCCCGCAGATTGCGCAACAGCTTTATGAAAGATATACAAAAAAGAATGATATCGTATTAGACTTATTCTTTGGTTCAGGAACCTCTGGCATAGAGGCTGTTCATATGAACCGTAGATGTATTGGTGTTGAACTAAAAGAAGAACTTGCAGAAAAAGTTTCTGAAAAATTCACTCCAAAACAACTCGTAACAGATGTAAACATTATTTGTGCAGACTCTGCGTCTGAATTAGCCGTAGAAAAGATTAAAGCAAGATTAGATGTATTAGGGCGTAAATCTGCACAATTCCTAATGTTGCACCCGCCTTATGATGACATCATTAAGTTCTCAGATAAAAAAGAGGACCTTTCAAATTGTGCAACAACAGAAGAATTCTATGATTTATTCGAAAAAGTTGCTAAAAACGGTTACGACCTTCTAGAAAAAGGAAGATTTGCAGCTCTTGTAATCGGAGATAAATATGCAAACTCTCAACACATTCCTTTAGGTTTTGAGTGTATGGCGAGAATGAACAAGCTTGGATTCATCACAAAGGCTATTATTATCAAAGATATGCAAGGAAATGAAC
This sequence comes from Candidatus Gastranaerophilaceae bacterium, assembly GCA_045638625.1. GTDB lineage: Bacteria > Cyanobacteriota > Vampirovibrionia > Gastranaerophilales > Gastranaerophilaceae > CALUTH01. The sequence goes on along the minus strand of JAZUBR010000024.1, from coordinate 59,685 downwards.
GTGCAAAAGGTAAAACCGCAAACCTTTGGCGCTACAGAGCTCTAGCAGGTGGTTTTTATATCTTCAAACACGAATATGTAATGGTTTTCCAAAAGGTATAGTATGCTTAGAACAACAAATGAAGGCGTTATTGTCGAGTTAAAAATAATTCCTAACTCTTCTAAAAACGGCTTTGTTATGCCTGATTCTACAGATGCACCAATAAAACTAAAAGTAACAGCTCAGCCTATAGAAAATAAAGCTAATAAAGCTGTTATTGAGTATCTCTCTAAGTATTTTAAAATACCAAAAACTTCAATTTGCGTCTTAAAAGGCGAAACTGCGAAGGAAAAAACTATACTTCTAAAGACCTGTGATGAGGCCAAAATATCACTTATTAAAACAACATTCGGGGAAAATTAAAACTCTTCTGTTTCAATAATAGAAATAAACTCTTCTGCCAATCTTGGGTTCCATTTTTTACCGATATCTGATTTAATAACTTCGATTGCATCTTCTTTTTCCATTGCTTTTCTATAGGAGCGAGGCTCTTGCAACGCATAGTAGGCATCTATCATCAGTATCATTTGCGATTCAAGAGGAATTTGGTCACCCGCAAGCTCATTTGGATATCCTGAGCCATCCCAATTTTCGTGATGATTTTCAATTATCGGAAGAACTGTGTTCATACCAGAAATCGGTTCTAGTATTTCTCTAGCTGCAATCATCGGATGAGCTTTTATTGTTTCTTTCTCTTCTTCTGTCAAAGGAGCTTTCTTTTGCAAGATATCCTTCGGAAGCATTATATTCCCAATATCATACAATAAAACAGCCACCTTCAGATTATCAATTTCAGCCTTTGGCATATCAAAACGTTTTGCCAAAGAATTTGCCAACAATACCTTTGACTTTGTATTACCTGAGGTATAATTCGGATTATACAGTTTTATCAATGTATCAGAAATTGTATAAAGACCATCATTATTTATTCCAAGTTCTTCAAGCTTTTTAGAAATCTTTGCAGAAACCTCTGATTCCAACGGCACTCTATGTTTTGAAAGAATATCAACAAAGGTATTAAATGCAACTTCTTGCCAAGAGATTTCTTTAGAACGTTTTGCTAAGGTCACTCTATTACGCCCTTCATGCTTAGACTGATACATTGCATGATCGGCAAGTTCTAACAACTCATCCACGTCATCAGTCTGTTCAAAGTAAGTTGCTACGCCTAAACTTGCAGTAATCTTACCTATAACAGGGATTTCCTGAGCTTCAATAGCTTTTCTTATACGCTCTGCTGCAATCATTGCACCCTCTGAATCAATACCAGGAAGAAGGACATTAAACTCCTCTCCACCAATTCTTGCGGCAACGTCAATAGAACGAGCATTATTCTTCAATACATCAGCTATCGTTTTAATCGCTATATCACCATAATTATGCCCATAATTATCATTAATTTGCTTTAAAAAATCTAAATCCAAACCAATAACAGAAAACTTTTGATTCTGACGATTTGCACGAAGCGCCTCTTTTTTTAGAAAATCTTCAAAGTATCTACGATTGTATAATCCTGTCAAGGCATCACAAACAGCCTGAGATTTTACTGCCTGAAACAGTGTTGAAATCGTTATTGCGACTTCTATCTGCTTGGCAAACATTGATAGAAATCTTAGTTCGTCCTCATTAACTTCTTCTCTTGAAGACAGAATAACCAAAGAACCATAATGCTTTTTATCAGCTGTCAAAGGTATCATTATACAAGATTTACAAGAGACGCTCTGCATAATACCGCCAATATGCTCAGGACTCTCTCCTGGGAAAAACTTTTGGATAATCTCGTGAAAATCACCTGTATGATAAACAATATTTGATTTTAAATACTCTTCGTGTCCTAATGAAGATAGATAAGGGGTTTTTGATTCATAAACTGGGATTTTTAACGTTGGTACAAGCTTTTCACTAAACTCATCATCTGAATGAGCAACTACTTCTATGTAACGGGCATCGTCCTCTCTAGAATACTTTATTATACAGCTATGCAAATAGCCTAAACCACCTTGTAAACTATTAGCAATCGCTTTAAGAACTGCCGACAAAGGCTTAGATGCTGTCATCATATCAAGAATGTGTTGCAAAGTGAGCATTTGACGATTTGCAACTTCTAAATCGTGGGTTCTCTGTTTTATTTCAGACTCAAGCTTTTGGTTCCGCTCATATATCTCACGGTATTTTTTACCACCGTCGTATATTCCAGATTCCAAATCGTTGAGTTGGGTATTAAATTCTTTTAGTTTTTTGAAAAAATCCACGGATTTGCCTCATTCACAAATGACATTATAACACGTTTTTCATAAAAAATCATCCCTTACAAATTCTATGTTCATTATAATAGACATTTTACAAAGCCCTCAAAAAAACGTATAATAATAGGTATGTTACAAATCCTTTCAACATATTTGGAATATTTAGAACTAGAAAAGGGGCTTTCAATAAACTCAGTTGATGCATACAGAAGAGACCTATTAGGATTTATGGAATTTCTACAGTCAAAAGAGTTTACAGATATTACAAGAAGAGATATCAGTTCTTACATAAGAAAATTAAAAGACGACAAATTCGCCCAGACAAGTATTATCAGGAAAATAGCTTCACTACGAGGATTTTTCAAATGGGCTTGCGTATCAGGAGTAACTGTCAGCAACCCAACACTTGCCTTAGAACAACCCAAACTGGCAAAAAAACTTCCAAGAGTATTAAACGTTTCAGAAATAGAAACTCTACTTAATGAAAAACTAACATTGACAGAAAGGTTGACAATGGAACTATTATATAGCTGCGGCTTCAGGGTTTCAGAACTAGTAAATTTAAAAATTAATGACATTGAATTAAGTTCAAAATACATCCGTTGTTTTGGGAAAGGGTCAAAAGAAAGAATCGTTCCAATTGGTGAAACCGCCAAACAAATACTCGAAGAATACCTAGAATATAGAGCAATGCTTCTCGATAAATATAATAATTCATCAAAGAAGTTAATAATACTCGACTCTGGACGGGAAGTAACAAGACAAGACGTATACAAGTTTATACGTAAACAAGGAGAAAAACTCAACAAACGAATTTCTCCTCACACCCTAAGACACACTTTCGCAACTCATTTAATCGAAAACGGAGCCGACCTAAGAATTGTACAAGAACTTTTAGGGCATAGCGATGTTGCTACAACACAACTATACACTCATATAAGCAAAAAACGGCTTAAAGAAGTTTATTTCTCGATTAATAATTAATTATTGTAACAAATTAGGCAAAATTTTATATTCACCTTTTTTAGAAAGAATATGAACATAACAATTCTCCCAACTTTCATAAAAAGTTATTTTTCTAAAGCTATTCCAAAAGTAGAAAATATTTCAAAACAAACTTTTACCCCCTTGGTATTTGAAAAGAAATTAACTACTCAAGAAGCAAGATATTTTGCTACAACAAATTTTAGAATAAGAAATATTAATACTACTAATCTGAATGAATATAACGGAATTAATCGACTTTGTACAAAAATTTACAACCTAACAGAAGGAGAAATCCTCTTCCCTCCAAATATTGATATAATAAAACAAAAAAATAGTAAATATTCAGGTTCATACAACAATCGTTCCATTTCTCTTATTAAAAGCAACACTTATTTAGAAACATTTATTCACGAGCTTGGACATTACAACCACGAAAATACAACCGCTAATTATTTAAAAATGGGAAAGCGTTCTGAGATTAAAAATGATATGCTTTATCCTGATTACAGAATTTTAAATGATTTTATGAAAGATACTCAAAGCCTCAAGCTTATTCGCCAATACATAAGTAATTATGCGACCTCATCTCCTTGTGAATTTGTTGCAGAAATGTTTACAACGATCATAAACGGAAGAAAATTGCCATTGGAACTGTTCAACCTGTATAAAAAATATGACGGTCCTTGCTATGAAATACTATTAAAACAATACAAAAAAGGTAATTTAGTGATATAATATTACTTACTAGGAGGGTATTAATGAAAGTTCTACCAACACAAAATACTAGTAAAGCTAAGTATATTAGTAGACTATATGACAACTCTAAACGCCTATTATCAGCTATTGACAACAGGTATAAAGACTTTACAGGTGAAATAGAGAGTACTGCAGCAAAAGAATATAAACAATACCTTCAAGAAAGAAGTAAAAACCCTATGATGACGGCAATCATTATGAATGAAACACTAAATCAAAATCCAATAAAAAATAATGATGCCATTATGAATTTAATAAGCTTAAAAAAATATCCAGAAATTAATACTTTACAAAAACAGAACGATTATTGGTACAATCAGCATAATAAAACCGCAAGAATAAGAAGTTCAATACTTGATGATGGGCGTATCAATGCCAATTATGTAACCAAAAAGCTTTCTGGTTTCGATAAGTTCAGCTACAAATGTAAACTATTTTTCAGAAACTTTGCTTAGCAATATTTTTTTAGACACTTTTTAATAAATTTATATAAATCTGGGTCTTTTGCTAAGAGTTCAAATTTTGTATGAGCAAGAGGGTTATTGTTCAAAATATCTTTATGAGGTTTGTATGCAGAAATAAACGCATCAACCCCTTGTGCAAAATATTCATGCCTGTTTGCTGCGGCATAAAAATCTAGAACAATATTTTCACGCAAAGCTTTTTTGTATAATCTGTCCAGAGTTTTCACATCAGTATCTAGGAAAAATCTATCAATAGCGTGTCCTAACTCGTGTCCTGTTTGATTAGAGTGATTTGCGGGCGCCACTCTGTATTTACACATCATTGAATAACTTTCGGTATTTATACCATTAAATACATCATAAAAATCACCTGAATTAAGAATACCAGCCCCTGTCTCAAAATATCTTTGCCCAGACAATTCCGGATGTTGTTTAGTAAAAGTATCTGATTGAATAATATATCTGTAGCCTTGAGCCCCTAAACGTGCCAATGATTTCCTAAAAGGCAATAAAAATCTGTCACAAGCATTCAACTGTTTGTTATTCAAAGAAACATCCAGTTGTAGAATTTTTGCTTTGTTCTTTTTAAATTTCTCAATTTGTTTCTTATGCAATTTGGCATATCTATACTCTCGGTTTTCCTGATTATGATAATTCCCTGTCACTTTATCAAACAATATTGTAGCAAGCTCTGCGTAAATTGAGTTTTCTTTTTTTACCTGAGACAAAATTTCTTTTACTTCCTCAGGTTTTTCTTTCACATACAGCGCCAACGAATGAAGTGCCAATTCTTTGAAGCGAGCGCCTTTATCTGCCCTTTTCAAAGCAATATTTTTAAGTATCTCAAAGTTTTCTTCGCTTCTAAATTTTCCAGCACCTAGGATTGCAAATTCATACGTATCATAACTGACGCCTTTTCGTTTCAATATGGTTGAAACAAAATCAGTTATTTCTTCGTTTGAATTAGGTTTAGAATTCCCAAGCAACACCATCAATTTATTAGTATTATCATAATCTTTCCTTAACTCCTCTAAACAAGTGTCTATACTTTTAGAATCTAAAGACATATTTATAGTATCCCTTAGAAGAGTATTAGAGGTCTTTTCCTTCATTTCTAAAAGAGCCCGTGAAATTTCTTTTTTAAATAGCGAACGCTCATCTTTAATATCAGCTAAGGTTAATAAAATATAATTTTTTGCACGAGTACCAATCTTAGTATTTTCATCTATTTGAGAATAGGCCTTTTTCAAGATATCTATATCATCTATTGTTGGAACAGTTTTAAAATCTCCAGATAATCTAATCAAACGGTAAAATCCTGTTATATCAAATAATCTAAGAGCATCTTCTACTGGAATTGAATCATTAGGGGTTATGAACTTTGAAACATTTTCATAATTTCTAGCCAAAGTTCTTTCTGGATACTTTAAACCATCTAAAAAGATTTTCTTCTCATGTTCAATAAGATTCTTTTTAGCTGAAATAGTCATTGTCTGACGATATTTTTCAACCAAAAGATTAAGCTCATCCATTAAGACATCATTTTTATGCTCGTATTTTGGACGTTCACCTTGTTTAAACTTTGCTAAAAGAGCCGTTGGAGTTAAAGCATCCGTATTTCCTGATATAGGGGTAACATTCATTATTAAAGTCCTTAATCAATTCTTGTTCGCATTAAAACGTGTAAAAAAATAATTTTGCGTATTTATTAACGTTTGTAAATATGATTAAAAAAATATCTCTCAGTGGCTCCATATTATAAAACTCATCCCCATCCTGTATTGAATTTTGTTCAAAATTTTAGTAGAATAATTAGGTTAAAAGTACATAATATAGGAATTAAAGTATGAAAATACAAATGCAAGTTTTAATTGCACTGGGTCTTGGACTAAAAAGAAACTGGGGAATCTTTGCGGGGCTTATCCTTGGGATAGTCTTCGGAACAGTTATGCACCACTACAACTTACAAAATCATTTCATTATGGACACTCTTAGTTTTATCGGAGAATTATTCATTAGAATGATTAGCATGATTGTTATTCCTCTTGTAATTTCTGCAATCATTATCGGAATAACAAGCATCGGAGATAACAAACAACTTGGTAAACTTGGTACCAAGATGATTGGCTACTACGCAGTTATATCAGCAGCAGCCGTTTCAATCGGTGCGGCACTTGCACTAATATTCAAACCAGGGCTAAAAGCTATTGAGCAATGTGTTTCCGAATTTAGTAATATTAATGCACAAGCAATCGTTACTTCCACCCTTGAAACACAAAAAGAAAACATTTTGCAAAACATTTTAGCTTTAATTCCTGAGAACCCTCTACAAGCATTTGCTTCAGGGGATATGGTTGCAATCATTGTATTCTCAGTAATCTTTGCTATTGCATTAGCAAAAGCTGGCGAGGTTAACAGACCTTTTGTAAGTTTCTTTGAATCAATCTTTGCAGCTACAATGAAAGTTACCGACTGGATTATGTTCCTTGCTATTCCGGGGGTATTTGCACTTTCTGCTATTAACGTATCTCATTTTGGATTACAAATATTTTCAAGTATATCTAGCTACCTAGGAGTACTTGCTATTGGTTTCTTAATCCAATTAATAGTAGTTTATCCACTATTCTTAAAAATATTCTCAAAAGTTCCAGTATGTATGTTATATGCTGCAATTGCAGAAGCAATGATGGTTGCTTTCGGAACTGCAAGCTCTTCTGCAACACTACCTTTAACAATTGCTTGTTGTGAAAAACGTGGGATTTCTCACAAGATTTCAAGCTTTGTTCTTCCACTAGGTGCAACTCTTAATATGGATGGAACTGCGTTATTACAAACAGTTGCGGTAATCTTCTTAGCTCAAGCTTATGATGTTACTCTAACACCATTATTAATTGTTCAAATTTGTTTACTTGCAATCGTTGCATCATCTACAAGCGCTGGCATCCCTGGAGCTGGTTTGATTACCATTGCTCTTATTCTTAACAGTATGGGACTTTCTCAAGAACAACTTATTGTTGGTTTCGGATTCCTATTAACTCTTGATAGAATCACAGATATGGCAAGAACTCTTGTTAACGTTACATCTGATGCTGTTGTAGCAGCCGCAATAGCTGATAACGAAAACGAAATCAATTATGATTTATTAAACAACCCCCAAGATTATAAAGAAATAATTTAATATGGAACAATCAAATAGCATCGGTTTTTGGGGATACCCAAATCCTGAATTAGTAAAAAAAATAAAAGCTCAATATCCAAATTCACCGTGGGTGGATTTGGATGTTGATTTTGGAAATCCAGATAAAGAAGTTTTACCAAAATCCTACTGTAAAATAATTAAAAATATCATTAACAATGCAATCGCAATAAAGCCTTTGAAAATTGTTGCTCCAATTGGAAAAGATAAATGTGATAGCGGTTGGTTTGTTTCAAAAGTTCTTACAGATATGGGTTTTGACTGTGAAACTTGCATCTACGAAGAACTTTCTCCCCGTAGAGAAATCAAGGTATGTACATCAAACCTACCTTTAATAGAAAAATTTAATACTATAATGAATAATGTTATTGATGGAATTCCTGAGAGAGAATATCCTCAGGTGAAAGCAGAATTTGGATTCTGGGGTGTTCCTCCAAATGATTATGAAATTCTTAAATTATTCCCAAACACAACCCATATTTATGGTTGGACACGCTGTACCGAAGCAGGAGTGCCCGCAGATATTGACCTAGAAATGTTCGTAGAACCCGATGTTCCAACAGTATTCTATGCTCAGGCTTTTTGTGCAAAAACACAACTTGCAAAATACTTAGCTGACAAATATAATGGGCTTTACATAGACGTAGATGACTATATCAACAATTCTATCAAAGCAAAAATAGAAGCATTTTTGAGGTTAAGATGATTTATTTAGATGCCGGCACAACATACTCAAAAATAATCACAACAGAAGGCGAGGTTTTTGAAAAAAAATACTTCGTCAAATCTGAAGACGGTAAAATTTATTACATAATTCCTTCTAATATTATAAAATCAATGAAAATAAAACCCGACTCCTGCTGCGGTCACATGAGTAATTCTAATGAAAACGAAATTATAGCCCTTGCCAAAGGTTGTAAAATTACAGGAAACGAAAATGTCACAATACTAGATTTAGGCAGTAGAGACGCAAAATGGATACGGTTTAAAGATGGAAAATTCCACGATATGGATTGGAATACGTCTTGCGCAAGCTCAACAGGTGCAACCGTTGAAATGCTTTTAAAGTTTTATAACGTTGACCGAGATGAACTTGAATTTAATAACGAAAAATTTGCTGTAACCTGTGGAATCTTCGGATTAGAAAAAATCATGGATGATATCTCTAATGGTGCAGAACCAAAGACTGCAATAGCAAAATTCATTCACGGAATTGCATACAATGCTTGGGTCTTTGCTAAAAAACCAGAAAAACTTTTCCTTTCAGGAGGCTTCTGCGACAACAAATGTTTCGTTGATTCACTAAGCAAATACTGTGAAATTATTCCTCTTGGACGTTTTGTACTTTGTGAAGGTTTGATTAATGGATAGAAAAACTCTCGGCAAAAAAGGGGAAGAACTTGCAAAAGAATACCTTGAAAAAAGAGGGTTTAAAATCCTAGAAACTAACAAGCACTTCTCTCGTTATTGCGAAGCCGATATTATTGCAGAAGAAAAGAACACATTAGTTTTTATAGAAGTCAAAACTCGTACTAACAACAAATTTGGAACACCTTTTGAGGCAATTACAAAAACAAAATATCAACACTTAAAAGTAGGAATATTTACATACTTACAAGAAAACCCAAAATATAAAAAATTCAGAATTGATGCCATTGCTATAACGATGGAGCCATTTAAAATAGAACATCTAAAAAATATTTAGACATCTACTCCTTGCATCATCTGGATAAGAGTATTAATTGTTGTGTCCATTGATACAATATCTGTAGTTCTCTGTTGCAAGAAAGCATTAACCTGTGGCATCATCTGGATTGCAGTATCAAGCTTTGGATTGGCACCAGGGGTATACATACCTACGTCAATCAAGTCCTTATTTTCCCGATACATTGCCATAATCTTACGCATTTTCCCTGCTGCCTCCTTATGTTCAGGTGTCGCAATCGCTGACATCAAACGGGAAATACTACCCAAAACATCTATTGCAGGATAATGGTTCATCTCAGCCACTTTTCTTGACAAGAAAATGTGACCATCAACAATACCCCGAACAATATCCACGATAGGGTCCGATATATCATCACCTTCCATCAATACTGTATACAATGCAGTAATAGAACCCTTAGGACTATTCCCTGCACGCTCAAGAACTTTTTGTAACCAAGAAAATATTGAAGGAGGATAACCTTTCATTGTTGGAGGCTCACCAATAGACAAACCGACTTCACGACCTGCCATCGCACAACGAGTAACAGTATCCGTCATTAAGAACACCTTTTTACCTTGGTCTCTAAAATATTCACAAACAGCAGTAGCCGCCAACAAACATTTTTGCCTAATCAATGGTGGTTGGTCACCTGTTGAACAAACAAGAACAGATTTTTTCATACCCTCTTCGCCAAGAGCATCTTCTACAAATTCTTTAACTTCTCTTCCACGTTCACCAATTAGTGCAACAACGTTTACATCTGCGTCAGAGTTCCTTGCAATCATACCAAGAAGAGTACTTTTACCAACCCCTGAACCTGCGAACAAGCCCAAACGTTGCCCACCACCCATAGTTAAACAACTATCAATTGCACGAACACCTGTTGAAAACATTTCTGTAATAATAGGACGTTCAAATGGTTCTGGTGGAGGACCTTCTATAGGTCTCCAATCTGCTCCAGTTGTATCTAAAGGCATACCATCAATTGGATCACCTAAAGGATTAATAATTCTGCCTAAAAGAAAATCACCCATAGGAATAATAATTGGTCTACCGTTTGTTTGTACAAGGCTACCTTGCCCAATACCAGCACCATCATAAAGCAATAGTAACTGGGCTACATCACCTTTAAAAGCAACAACCTCTGCGGGTTTTTTCTCCCCTGTATAGGTTTCAATATAACACAAGTCTCCAATCTTTAACCCTGGAAGCTTTACTTCGACAGTTAAACCAAGTAACTTTGAAACACTGCCCTTATATTGATAAAGTTCAGTGTCTCTTAATTGGTTTCGGACTTTCTGTTTTAGTCCATCTAAAAACTCTTGGTTAACTCCGTCCATCAATTCTCCTAATAAACAGGAACATCAATCGGTTCTGTTAAGGTTACGCCAATAACTTGACCTTGTTTTAAGTATACAGCCTTGCCTTTTCTAAACATATCTGCAATACCTTCCCAAACAAAATAACCTGCAGTACCAATAGCACCACCAATAGCACATACTGGAGTTGCAACATACTGCAAACCATTCAAGGTATCTTTAGTTGCCAAGCCATACTCAACGGCATTTGCTGTAATATCTTTTGCATTTTCCCAGTTTTCTTGGACAGCTTCACCGTACCCAAGAGATCCATAAATTCCACCATCAGGGGTTAGATGAGTTATTCCGCAAATAGACATTACTAATGGTAATTGGCGCCCACTTGGAGTAACAACATGATCAAAATCTAAATACAAAGTTGCTCCACGTGAAAAATATTTAGCTTCTTTAATATTGCTTATACTTCCTCTTACAATAGAACCTGAAGGAAGAACAACACTAGAACCTGAAACTTGTTCTGTTAAAAGTACTGCCGTAAAATAATCACCAGAGACATTTGTTCTTGTGTCAATTGGTGAAAGCAATTGCAACGAAAAAGTTGTTCCTGCCGGAATACGTTTTGTTTTTGCATCTGCCTCAAATGGAGCAGCAATAACAGTAGCAGCAAATAATATAAAAGCAAAAATTGTTGATAATAATTTCATTTTAAAATCCCCTCTTGGTTGAATTATAGCATATAAGCCAACTACACGCAATTAATAATTTAATCGACAGGTGTATTAAATTTTGTAAACATTTATCCAAATTAGGGCAAAAATTCAACTTTAGAAACGTTAAAGCCGATATAATAATTCAGATTAGAGAAGGTGTGTAGTTAATGCCAATTATAGATAGAGTCGGAAATATCGTTACTGCAATGACTCGACCAGATGCAAGACCGCCAATTATGGCTACAGAGGCGTGTTGTGTTACTGGTCGTACACGTATGGCATACAAAAGAGGTGGAGAACAAGAAGCTAGAGAACGCCTAATCGAAGAACTTTGCGGAACTTTCACTTGGCTTTGGGGTGCAGACTTACTTAACAAAGCTGGTGATAAAGTCCTTGGATACGTATTCCAAAACAAAGGTGTCATGTTTGATGTTGGCAAAGATATAATGCGTGACCCATTTAAAAACTTTACCCAAAAGAAAAGCAATTATCCTGCCAAATTCTCACCAAGATCTATCGCTATGATTAAGGGGGCTAAAGTTATTACTGCCTTGTTAATAGCAAACATGTTTAGTGGCTTTATCGTTCCAAAAACAAACCAAGCAATCTCAAGACACCTAAAACAAAAAAGAGCAGAACAAGCTGCTATTACAAATGAAAACAACAAACCTGTAAAACCAGAAAATACTAAAACAGGTGCCCCAGCATTTACAAGTTTAAAGACTTTAAACTCATTCACTAACATCATTGAAAATACTAACACTGGTAAACTAATTGGCTCAGAAGTTGGTATCGTTGGTGGACGTTTATACAACGCAAGAAAACCTGAAGAGCGATTAGATATTGGTATCAGAGATATTGGTTCAATGTACTTCTACTACTGGGCACAAGGTCACGCAAGACAATGTATGAACTTAATAGAAACTGGTGGCAGAACCGCACAACGATTAAATCCTCAAGCTGTTAATCTTGTATCACAATATATGGACGATTTACTAACAGCAAAAGGTGGCAAGCTCTCTGTTAATGAATTTACAGAACTTATGTATGGAACAGGAACTGATAAAATCCCTACAGAATTAAAATTTGAAAGCGAAGCCCCATCTAAATTTGCTAACTTTATGACAAGATTAGGTAAAAAAGCTGATGCGCCTATTGAAGCAATTGAATTAGACAAATTCTTAGAAGCATTAACCACAGAACAAAGAGCTAAATATGAAGAAACAGCAAGAAGAATGTCTGAACTTCAAGCAAAACGTTGTGGTGTTAGTATCTTGAGCAAAAACCAAATCCAAGATATCCTAAAAGGTGGCGAGTTAAACTCTCCTAAATTCTTACACAAATTATTTGATGTTCATACACAGGGAAAATACAACAGTGAATACAAATACGTTTCACACAAAGAACTCTACAAACATAAAGAAGAAGTAAAACAATATATTGATGACCTCATCAGAAATGCTAAGAATGGTGAAATTGATTCTTCTTTAATCCGTTCAATGAAGAATAAAAACTTGATGCTTAACGGATTAAACTTTATAGTGGGCATAAGCTTTGCAGTGCTATTCTTGTCAACACTTATTCCTAAATTCCAACAATATGTTACAAGAAGAGTTACTGGACAAGAAGGCTTCCCTGGGGATGACAACTTTGGGAAAAATCCAGTTATCAAACCCCAAGTTAATATAGCAGCCTAACTATTGAACAAAGCCGTCACAACATCCTAGCCTTCTCCTATTAGGAGAAGGAGTTAGAATAATTACGTATCTGCATTAACATCAGCAATGACACACGCAGAACAAGCTGCGCAATAAGAACATTCTGCTTTTATTGATTTGGAGTAATCCTTAAAATCACTTCCCATCCTGCCACGATAATCATTTGCCAAATAAGGACAAGAATATACCCCATTTGAGCTTAATGTTCTACTAAACATACAGTCTTTTGTCTTATTGTTATAATCCACAATATCTTCATTGAAATATGACTGCATAAATAATTCAGGAGAAATTTCATAACGGCTAAAAAGCTCTAAAAAGCCTTGTTTAAGGAACTCTTCTTCCTCATTATAATAATTTACTACCTCTAATATCACAGTGAATCCATATTTTTCTAGATTTTTTATCGCAAATAATGATTGTCTAAAAGCTCCTCTATATCTTACAGAATCATTTTTAGACTCATCAAAATGCCACAAAGAGATTCTGAAAAATAAACTATTTCGCCCTTCCTCTTCGACTTTCCTAAAGAATCTTGCTTTCTTTTCATTAATCAATGACGCATTAGTACAAATACAAACGTTTGTACGTTTTAAACACATTCGCAAAATAGCATTAAAATTGGGATGTAACATTGGCTCTGCACCAGTTAAAGAAATACAAGACAAGCTCTCATGACAAGTATCTATCAACATATCTTTTACCCTGTTAACATCAATAAAATCCTTTACCTGTTTGGACATAGGGAAATCAATATAACAATGTTTACAACGCTGATTACAATTCTTCGAAGTTAACACAATATATACCTGATTCAATTTCTCCATAGTAAAAACTGGAGATGTAAAAATACTATTCATCGCTTATACTCCTCTCTCTTTTGAAATAATTGTAATTATTTTGCTTCCAAAATAAATCAATCACCAAGAGAGTTTATAAATCACCCAACTAGGTATATATTAAAAGAGCCCCGATTTACGGAGCTCTTTTTTATTAACGTTTTTGTTTTAAGTTATATCGATCATTCAAGAAAAGCTGACATTTATCATTCTCATCAGTTGTCGTCTTAACTAGACATTCAACACCACCGTCATTAAAAACCTGAATAACACCAATTTTAGAAACCTCATTTCCAGATCTTACCTTAACAGTAATATGTGCAGCTACAGCATCTTTTTTTGTTTTGTTTCTCTCGACTCTATATATGTCATAGACAAGATTATCATTGGTTGAAACACAAACATCTTTACAATCATCTCCAAGAGATGTATCAATACCACCACCGACTTCTTGAGCAAAGTATTCCATAAACTTATTGTCACCACTGTAGCAATTCCAACCACCATCTTGACCATTACAATAAAGACCTTCCGGTTGTTCATCATTAGTTAATCCAAATTTTTCATAACCATTCTCGCTCGCTGTTATATCAAACTTTGCAGGATACATTTCTGGATCATTTACCATATTTGCAACCGCAACCTCTGTTCTAGCATAAGCTTTAATGAATAAAGCTTTCTTTTTATCAGGCATGACCTTAGCAAGGTTTGGAGTTACTATTGCCACCAAAACCCCAACAAGCGCCATTGCAATTAAGATTTCTACAAGTGTGAATCCTTTTCTAAACATAAAGTTCTTCCCTCCGTTAGTTATACTTGGATTGTAACATATTGAGCGCATTACGTCTACGATGTAATCAATAAACTTGCACCAATAACACCTGCATTATTACCTAATTGAGCAGGAACAATTTCTACAGCTTCTTTTTGAATTGTCATTGCGCGTTTTGCAATTGTTTCTTTAATTGGGTCAAATAAAATATCACCAGCAGCAGCAACTCCACCTCCGATAATAATTTTTTCTGGGTTTAATAGGTTAACAACAGAAGTTAGCCCCATACCGATATATTCACCCATAATTCTAAAGATTTGTTTTGCAACGGGATCACCTTCTTGAGCCGCAACAGAAACTACATAAGGTGTAATCTCAGGGTTAGCTAGTTCTCTATAACGAGTTGATTTACCACCTCTAATATATTCTTCAGCCATTGCCACAATAGAAGGACCAGATGCATAAGCTTCTAAACAACCTCTATCACCACAACCACAAAGAGGTCCACCTTCCATATTCAATTTGATATGACCTAATTCACCTGCTGCGTTTGAAGCACCTCTTACCAACTTACCATTGATAACAAGTCCTGAACCAATACCTGTACCAACTGTGATACATACAAGGTTTTGGCAACCAACACCAGCACCATAATTTAATTCACCAAGAGCTGCTGTTCTAACATCGTTATCAACACGAGTAGGAATACCAAATTCTTTTTCCATAATCTCAGCAATAGGTACATTTACCCAACCAGGGATATTTGGAGCTAATCTTACAATACCCTTTTGACAATCAATTTGTCCAGGGAAACCAAAACCCATACCTTCTATATCAGAAGCTTCTGATTTTGTTTCTTTTAAAAGCTCTCTGATAGCCTCTTTCATACTATTAACTGTATATTCATAACCCATCTCTGCACGAGTAGGAATAGAATTTGAGTAAATAATTTTACCTTCGTCACTTACCAATGCGATTTTTACATTAGTTCCACCTACGTCGATACCAATTCTGTTTGCCATATAAACACCTCTTCCTAACTATTATAATACCCTACTATTTTATAACAAAAACAGATAAAAATAGAGCTCTTAATAAAAATCCTCTCGATAGGGGAAATCTTAAAAATAAAAAAGCAGGGGATTAACCCTGCTGTCTTTCTGTTGTCTAGAGTTGCATTTGGCTCAACTCTGTGTAGGTATTCAATATCCTATTTCTTATTTGGATTGCCATCTGTGTACTTAAGCTCGCTTTTTGCGCAGCAATCATGACTTCGTGGACGCTGATATCACCGCCTGTTGCGAAAATTTCTTTTGCTTCATCAGCAGCTTTTCTATGCGCATCAACTGAATTAAGACCGCTTACAAAAGATTTCCCCATTAACTCCATAAAAGGCCTTTCTTCTGGTTGCTTTGATAACTTTGCTTCTTCATATAACAATGTATTATCAAAGGTATTTGGGTCCTTAACATCAAACATTGCCTTGCCTTGCAAGAACTTGTTATACTCACTAATTGCATTTAAATTATTATACTCAGGTAATGAAAAATTTGTTATTTCCATTATTATTTTATACTCCCTATTTTCAAACGAACATTTTTATTATATCAGCATTAAATATTCATTGCAGATTGTATCATTGTCTTAACGTTTTCTGCCACAGCTGAGTTTGCTTCATAAGCCTTTGAAGCCGCTATCATATCAACCATTTCTTCTACAATGTTGATATTTGGAACATTTACATAACCCTCTTCATCAGCGTCAGGATGTGAAGGGTCATATAATGTTTTTACCGCATTTTGTTCTTCATAAATCTCTTGAACTTCTACACCGCTAGAAATCATACCAGTATTCAATGCAATACCTGTATTCAAAAGCATATTCCCTGTTGAAGGGTCAAACTCTGCATCAACGGAATTTGAGCCAAAATTTCTTGGACCTCTTGAAAGATAATCATCATAAATAGTTCTGAATGTTACATCTTTCTTCATGTACACACCAGGAGAACCGTCAGGGTTTCGTGTTGTATTAATATTTGCTATGTTACTGGCAACTGTATCCATCTTAATACGTTGTGCCATCATACCTGAACCAGCTATATCAAATGCGTTAAAGCTCATGTTTCACTACCTCCCAGTCCTATTGTCCGCCACGAATTATGTCTGACAGACCACTAAATGTTCTGGATTCTAAATTTGATAAAATCAAATACTTAGAACCGGTTTTTGATAAATCCATCATTTCTTTTTCTAAGTCAACATTGTTTCCATCAGTACTTGGACCATTATAAATATCGTCTAAAACTTGTGGATCATACCCCGCTGTAATATCTGACATCAAATATGCTTTCTCTTGCATAGTAGGAGTCCTGTAATACTTTGGAGCCTGTTGAGTTAGTTCATCAATTGTACGAGGTTCGTATTTAATACTATTCAAGCCTTTAATATAATCTTGCAAATCAGCACTTTCACGAATCTCTGACAACTGACTCTCAAAGCTAACTTCTTTTCTTACATACCCTGGAGTCATTACGTTTGCAATGTTAGCAGAAATAGCTTTTTGTCTTTGCATCAAGCCATCCATACCCAGTTTCATTATATCCATTGTATTAGAAGATATTAAATCCATAATTCCTCCTTATACCACGCTCATAGATATTTCAAATTGAGTTGAACTATCATCTGACTTAACCAATCTTAATTGACCAAATTGTTCTTCAACATCTTGCTTGCAAAGTATCAACCCTAAACCGCTTCCTGTTGCTTTTGTAGTATAACCCTCTTCAAAAATCTTTTCAGGTTCAGCAATAGGTCTTCCATTATTTTCTATATTAATCTTCACAAACATATCTTCAACTAGTGTAGAAACCTTAACATATCTATCACGAGAATCGCTTTCTTCAGCTATCTCAGAAATATGAGCCTCTACTGCGTTTTTTATCAAATTAATCAAAACTGAAACGATTTTATTTTTATCCGCTAAAATCTCAACTTGAATATCATTAGAAACAATAAGCTCTATTGGTTTACCATCAATATAAACAGCCGCCAAATTAATCGCTTCTTCTACAATATCCTTAACCTTTAATGGCTCTAATTTATTTCCATCGACAGATTTCAATGAAATTAAATGATTATTCGCCATCCGAACTGATTTATTAATACTGTCTAAAGCATTAATAATTGTATCGTGTTCAATTTCGTTATTTTCACAATACTTTCTAATAATCTGAGAATACAATTCACAGATAGAAAGTTGGTTTTTAATTTCGTGCGCAACAAATCTCGTTTTTCTATCATAACCACTTTGAACTTCAAGATTCTTATCCATAACCTCACGTTCTAGGTCAACTGCAATAGCTTCTTGAGTTTGTGAGTTATACATATCAAACAGATTGAGCATAACACTGTTAAGCATATCATTATCACGTCTATCAGGACGCAATGTTTCCATATATTTCTTCAAGCTTATCTTTGAATTATCGTTGATAATATCAAAACCTTCATCCAATAATCTTGAATTGAATTTCAAATAATATCCAGCATAGCCATCAATTGCGTCTAAGGTATAGTCCCAAATAAAAACAATACCATAACGTTGAGTAAGTATTCCTAAAAACTCTGTATTTTCCCAAACGTCCTGTTTAAAAGCAGTTTCTTTAGTATAGTCAATAAGTTTTACATCAATATATTTCAAACGATTCAATAAACCGTTATAAGCATCTTTATTTAACAAACGATGTACAACTAAACCTTCTTGAGGAGAGTTCAGCAAAGGTTCGACAAACGCTCTGAACATACCTTCAACAGTTCGTTCTGTAATTGTCTTATTCTCTTGAATAAAAATAAGATTCTTTAATAAATTTTTCTTAGGTACTACTCGTTTCATTATTATAACGCTTTAATTCTTACTTTCTTATTTAAAAAACCATTGTTAATTGCATATAAAACAGCTTGTGTTCTATCATTAACTTGCAACTTTTGGAAAATATTATTTACGTGAGTCTTAACTGTTGTTTCTGAAATAAACAATTTAGAAGCAACTCCTCTATAAGTAACACCCTGAGTTAACAATTCTAAAACTTCTTCTTCTCTGTGAGTTAAAGCATCCAAGTAATTTTCTTCTTTCACAGGAGCCGCAGCTTCTTCTCTGAATGTTTTTTGGAAATATTCGAAGAATCTTGAAGAAATTGCTAAAGGTAAGTAAATCTTTCCAGATAAAACTTCTTCGATTGAATAAATTAATTGAGCTGATGCCATAGTTTTTAAGATATAACCTCTTGCACCTAACTTCATAGCTCTAAAGATTAAATCTGCATCATCATAACCACTCAATACAAGAACCTTAGTACCTAAACCTAGAGCTTCAATATCTTGCAAAGCTTGTAAACCATCACGCTCTGGCATATTCATATCTAAAATAACAATGTCAGGATTATGACGTTTAATCAATGTTAGACCAACATTAACATTTGTTGCTGCGCTAACAACGTTAAATGTACCTTCTAGGCTCAATAACTCCTTAATACCGTTTACGTGTTCATAATTGTCATCAATTAAAAGAACACTTGCTTTTTTCTTAAATTCACGTCTCATACTATACCCTCTCCTCAAAAAAATTTTTTAATTAATCCTCTACACTAAAAATATTACCTCCTTTTAGATGAGTTCCACATCCACAAACAGGTTGATTTTTATGGGTTTTAGTGTAAATAAAAAGGTCTAAACCTTTGGATTAATAAACCACCTCAAAAGCATGCCCAGCATGCCTTTCAAAAAATCAAGAGGCTTTTAGGTGAGGCATGGAAAATAATATTTGTGTAGGATAATTTTTATACGATTTTCTACCCTGACATCATACCTTTAGATGGTTTTATTCTTGTCAAAAAAGTTTCAGCATAGTACACTTGTAGAACACACTAAAGGAGCCGAAAATGACAAAAATAACCCCTATAAGGAATTTGCAAGTTGCAAAGCCTACTTGCAACCGACAACATAGCGCATCTTTCCAGAATAGAAGTTTCAAACTTGCTGGAGAAAATGCAATAAGAGTCAATAAAATGACACAAACTTTAGATTCGTATATAAAAGCTATAAAAGAAAATGCTCAAAAAGTAATAGCAGACAGCAAGTTTAAACTTGACCAAATTGCACTTTTAACAGGCATTACTAGCGCTACAAAACTTAGCAAAAACGATTCACAAAATGATGTGTTTACTCTTAGCAAAATCGAAGAGAAAGACCAATTCGTTCTAAAACACAAAGAAATCTCTTACCCTTGGTGGCAAAAAGAAGGTATTTACAACGAAAAAGAATACACCATCTCTAACGATGAAATTAACGCATCAGGATTTGATATGACAGACGACTACATCGAAGCTGTAATATCTAAAGCAAATAAAGCTTTCTTTGGACAATCTTCTAAAGAAGAAGAGACTCTTGATAACGCAATGCAAGAAATGATGCACCCACAGCTTAGAAAAGGTTTTAAAGGCGAACTTAGGGACTTTATAAAAGCTTTCAAAGACCCAGAAGCAAATGTAAAAGAATTGAACGAGAACCACATTATTTATACACTTAAAACCATTAGTCCAGATAAAAAGTATCTATTAGAAGTTATAAATAATGAAGCGAATGTTCTAGTTACTAATCAAACCGAAACAAAACCTTTTTGTATATACAATATAGTAAAAAAAGCACCTAACTTCATTCAATCAACCTCTTTTGAGCAAATTTCACCAGAATATCTCAGATGTGAATTAGATAACTATGGACAAATCTCACACATCTCTAAATCAACAAAAGAAGATGAAGCAGAGGAAAATTGCTAATTTATTTTTTGTTTATTAATTTTATTTAAACATTAAAAAACCGCTCTTAATTAAGAGCGGTTTTTTTATTCTATCTAAAACCTCAATTAGTATGACATACCAACTGTAGCAGGTTTCTTTTGTGGAGCAGCACCTGGAATAGATTGCCAGTTAGCTGCCATAATTTTCTTGAATGATTTCAAAGCTGTATCTTCTAATTCGCCAAGTTCTTCTGCTTCCATAATTAATTCTCTTAATGGAAGCAATGCTCTTTGGTCTCTTAGAACACCTAATGCAGCTGCTGCGCCAGCTCTTACTAAATCATTTTCTGATTTATTTTTCATAACATCAATCAAAGCTGGAACTGCTTTTGTATCATTTAATTTACCTAATGAAGTTACAGCGTAAATTCTTACGTTAACCCATTCGTCATAAAGCATATTAATAATTTTATCAACAGCTTTTTTGTTACCAATTTCGCCTAGAGCACGAGTTGCGTCACAACGAACGTTAACTTTTTCGTGATCTAATGATTTCATTAATGCATCAGTAGCAACTTCACCAATTTCGATTAAAGCATCTGTTGCTGTAATACATACTTGTGAGTTTTCATCGTTAAGTGCTTCAACTAGTGGTTCAACAACAATCTTGCCACCTAAACGGCCTAATGCACGAGCAGCTCTCACACGTACGTCAACGTTTCTGTCTTCACGAAGAGATTCAATAAGGTGTTTTGTAGCTTTAGAATCACCTAGTTCACCAAGTGCTCTTGCTGCATATAATCTTACAGAGCCATTTTTATCATTCTTTAATACGTCAATTAACGGTTCAACAGCTTTAGAATCACCTAATTCACCTAAAACTCTAGCTGCATTATATCTAACCTTTTCTGAGCTGCTTGTTCTTAAATCTGACAATAGTTCAGTAAAAGTCTTTCTTACTTGTTTTTTCTTACCGCTGACAGTAATCGCCATAAACGTAACCTCCGTTTCACGAATAATTTATATCTACACTTACATTCTTATAAAGTTTTTGTTTTTTTGATAATTGCCTTTGAGGATAACTTTTGTTAAAATTTTGTTACATATAAACTTAGATTTCTTTATTTTCCTTACGTTTCAGCCTTACATATATATATCTTTTTTCTATTATTTTTCGAAAGATTAAATGTAAAACCTACACTTATATAATAACATATTTTTTTAAAGATTCACAAAAATTATTTAATTTTTACAAAATTTTAAGAATATTTTGATACAAAAATTGCCAAAAACTTGTTATAACAAGAGTTTTCAAATTTAAATTAATATCCGATTTCCTACTCACTAGGGATAGTAATAACGAACTCACTACCCTTTCCAACGACAGAATTTACGGAAATTTTTCCGTTATGTTTTTCAATAATTTTCTTTGATATAGCAAGACCTAACCCAGTACCGACGCCAACTCCCTTAGTTGTATAACCTGCAAAAAATATTTTATTTATATCATCTATTCCGCATCCTGTGTCTTTAATCCGCACAATCAGATTTTTATTACAATACTCCGTAAAGATGAAAATCTGACCTTGCTCAGATATAGACTGACAGGCGTTTACAAGGATATTCATAAAAACTTGGTTTAGCATGTTAGGATAGCATTTGACAAGCGGAATCTCGCCATATTCCTTGATTACAACCACCTTGTTTTTAGTTTCATGACGAATTAAGTCCAAAGTAAGGTCTAATTCTTTATTAATATCCGCTTCTTGAAGTTCCGCTTCATCAAGTCTGACAAACTTTCTCAACCCAGTAACAAGCTTATTAATTCTTGAAATTGCCTCTGTATCAATCGAATTGATTTCAGACAGAATCTCTGCAACTTCCTCATTTTCAATACGCTTCAAGAGTTTAACAGACAGTTCATTATTAGATTTTATAGATGCCAACGGGGTATTAATTTCGTGGGCTACGCCGGCAACAAGTTGCCCTAAAGATGCCATCTTTTCTGAATTAATAAGTTTTAATTGAGTATCTTTCAACTCTTCTAAAGTTTCAGTTAATTCTTTAACCATCATTGTATTTTTCTCATACAATGTTGCCTGCAAAATAGCATTACCTAGCTGAGAAGAGATACCATCAAATAGCTCTAATTCATCACTCAAACGTCTATTTTGGCGAGTCAAAAGGACAATAACACCCATAATATCATTTTGATGATAAACAGGAACCACGATTCTTTGTACACGTTCTGCAAAAGGAGTTGCACCATCATACTCTCTTAAGCAGAAATTATACCCTATTTGTTTTGCTAAAATTTTAGATTCTGTTTCCTTATCAAACTCAATATTCTTCATAATCTCACGACTATCAGAAGAATATTTTATTTGATATCCCAAATCCTTCTTTTCTGCATAATATGATTTAAAAGCATTAAAGACCATTTCTAACTCAGTTAACGTTGCTTTTAAAATCTCTTTTGTATTTATTGATTTTCTAATAAGTCCTGATATTTTATTAAGTAATAAAAGCTTCGTTGCTTGAGACTGCGCCAGTTGTTTTATTTTCAGTAAACTTTTATTTTCATTATCCAAAAGATTATTTTTTCTCTGTAATTCTCTATTTTGAATAAGTAATTCAGAACGTTCAACTTTATCTGTAACATCTGTTAGTATTATCATATGGTATTTTGTACGACTTGTAGCATTCATATCAAAATACAAGAAATCATTTGTACGAGTTTGATAGCTTACATGAGCAGAGAAATCTTGATTTGACGCAAGAGCCTGAGAAATTGGGTCATTTGCAAACATATCTCCACTCAAAGGACAAATCTCATAATTTAATTTATGTGAGAAAGATTTTAGAGTTGTAAAGTCACTAAAAATCCTTTTAAAAACATTGTTTTTAAAAACGACCGTTCTATCATCCCTAACTACCATAACCGCTGAATTAAAGCGATTGAATATATCAAACCTTCCCATAAAATTATTATACCACGAATCCATACTAAAAGGGGCTCTTAAAGAGCCCCTTTTTTACAAATTGTTATTTCTTTGACTTGTCAGCAAATTCACTATCGACCCTCAAGAATACTGGCTTGATATCTTCTTTTGCAATCAACTTGCCAACCTTGATATTATCACAAGTCACATCATCGAGTTTTGTTGTTAAATCATAAGACAACTGACTTGCCATTGATTTAGCAATATTCGGACAATATGGATAAATCAAAGAAGCTACAACACACATAACTTCTAGAACTGTTGCTAGAACAACTCCACACTCATCCATTTTTTCTTCTTTTGCCAATGTCCAAGGAGCATTGTCTGTTACATATTTATTTGTTGCATCAACCAATTCCATAATCTTTTGAGCAGCTTCTTGGATTTCAAAATAATCAAAGTTATGTTTTACAGCTTTTACGGTTTCCAAAGCTTTTGCGTAAAGCGGAGAATCTTGTTTGAACTCAGCTTTAATTTCACCATCAAAGTACTTAACTAACATTGATAGTGTTCTATTTAACAAATTGCCCATTGAGTTTGCTAAATGAGCATTAACTTTTTCTTTAAAATCATCGTCTGAATAGTTACCATCACGACCACAAGGTGCAGCAGTAACCATATAATATCTGAATGCATCTGGATGTTCTAAGTCAAATGTTTCAAGAACAGATGTTGGAGAAACAACGTTACCCAAAGACTTAGACATTTTAGCTTCGTCAATTGTAATCCATCCGTGCGCAAAAATATGTTTTGGTAATGGTAATTCTAATGCCATCAAAATTGCAATCCAATAAATACTATGGAATTTCAAAATATCTTTACCAATTACATGCACATCAACTGGCCAAAGTTTTTTGAATTCCTCAGTAGGATTTTCTGTATCATAGCCAATTGCAGTAATATAGTTTGAAAGAGCATCAATCCACACATAAATAACTTGTTCTGGATCGTCAAGAACATCAATACCCCAAGATACATTTGATTTCATACGAGAAACAGAGATATCTTGAATGTCTTCCAATTGGTTAAGAACTTCATTCGCTCTGAATGCAGGTACAATAAAATCAGGATTTGTCTTTATATGTTTGATAATTGCATCTTTATATTTTGATAACTTAAAGAAATAATTCTCTTCATTAACTTCTTCTGGTTTCTTTAAGTGGTCAGGACAAAGACCATCTTCTGTCAAATCCTTCTCATTCAAGAAGCATTCACAACCACTACAGTACAAACCAGTATAAGAATGTTTATAGATATCACCTTTTTCTACAAGTTTTTTGAATATTTTTTGTACAACTTTTTTATGGTTATCATCAGTTGTTCTGATAAATCTTGTATAATCAATATCCAATGCTTTCCAAGCATCTTTAAACTTTTGAGCATTCATATCACAGAAAGCTTTGGGTTCAACACCATTTGCAGCAGAAGTCTTTTGAATCTTTATACCGTGCTCATCAGTACCTGTAAGCATAAAAGCTAAATCCGCCCTCTGAGAATAGTGACGATTAATAACATCTGTTAGAATTTTTTCATAAGCGTGCCCGATATGAGGAGCACCATTCACATAATCAATTGCTGTTGAACAATAAAATCTTTCCATTTATTTCCCTCGTAATATAACTAAATTTACGGGAAAATTTTAACATAAATAAAATTATTATTAAAGCAAATTACTCTACAAATCTTATTTCTAAATTAAAATCAGAATCTTGGAACCCAAATAAAGGTTTCTTATTCCACAGTTTGAGTTCGATATTCGCAGGGAAAGAAGTAACTTCAAAAATGGCTCTATCATCTATTCCTGCATAGGTATTGCATTTTTTATCCGAATTTTCACTAAACTTTGAATATACGATTTCATCTTTGAACTCATATATTTTTTTAGAAATATTGTTTTTATATGGGAACTTTATATTCTGAAAATCCGAAACCTTTCCCCATTTCAACCCGAAATCTCTTGCATTTAAGCCTGATAGCTGTAGATAATGACATTTTGTAAGCGCTCTACTACCTGAATAAACAATAATAATCTTATTATTAACATTATCTATATATATATTCTTTGGTAATAACCTTAACCCTTTATCAGAGCACACTGGCAAAGATTCATCAAGATGATAAGTTGCGATAAGTATTGGCGCAACTAACATCATTGGATTATTTATCAAACGGCTTAATGAAGAAACGCCCTTTAGCCTTCTTGAACAATCAGTCTTGGTATCATAACAAACAGAACAGTTAAAGCCTAACCATTCAGACTCATCCTGCATTTTCCCCCAGACTTCTTCTTTTGGTTCATAATTCAAAAGTTTCGTGATATTAGAACCAATATTCCCAGAGCGTAACCCCAAAATAAAATCTTTTGGCATTCCTGTATAATCAACCATTGGATAAATATTTGCAGCAACAGCAGTATCAGGAATTATACTCAATTCTTTTTTATTAAAATATTTATGAGCATTTATATACGTTCCGCCAAGATTAACAATAAATACTACAAAAATAACCGTCAATAATGATGATACAATTCCGTTAAAGATTTTAAAAACTTTTAATCCTAATCCACCTTTCAAAGACCAAGATGCAACCAAAGTATAGACAGTTATCAAATATAGTATCAATTCTGTCACAATAACAGAAATTACAACCAACATTCTATAATCAGTAGGAATCGATTCAAAAAGAAACATTCCTAATACTTGTAGTAAAGCAATGCCTAAAATAGACAATAAAAATAATAAAATATATCTCTTCATAACAAGAAGTTTAGCATAGAAAAATTTTTAAAATAAAATTTTTGAACAAATTTTAACAATCTTCGTTGTACAATTAAAGATGCAAACTCTTATGAAAAGTTTCTAAAATCCTACAGAGAAATGATGGATTGTCAAAACGGAGAGAGTACAATTATAGCATCGGAGGCAATTTTGAAACGTTTTTTAGTTATCAGTGCTTTATTAATAAGCCTTACTACACCTGTTAATGCCCATACTTGGGCTAGAATTGAGGTGCAAAAAAATGATTCATTGTCTCTAAGTAAGTGTATTGAAATGGCGGTTTTTAACGCTGGTGCAGCAAGACGTGCATATATGAACTATGAAATGGCAACAAACAGTGTCGGAATTGCTAAGTCAGCCTTCATACCGACCCTATCCGCAGGAGTGGGCTTGAATGTAACAGATAATTCCCGCCTCAATAACGGAATAACATCTCGAACATTTCCATCAATACAAGCAACATTAAACCAGTTAATTTGGGACTTTGGTAAAACTAGCGCCCTAATAAGAATGTCAAAATTCAACAAAATTATGGCAAAATACCAAATGGACGAGCTATTAAATAGTATCATCTACGAGACAAAAACTGCATATTATGGAGTTCTAGCTTCTAAATCATACGTTGATGTTGAAAAAGCTAACGTTCAAATAAACCTTCGAGATTTCAACAGAACAAAAGCTTTCTTTGATGAAGGGATACGTTCAAAAGTAGATATTGTAAACTCTGAATATAACCTTGCACAAGCAAGAATGTCTTTAATTGATGCTGAAACAACTTATCAAACTGAATGGGTAAATCTTAATCACGAACTCTCATTATTAAATCCACCAGAATACGAAATCGAAAATACAGAAACATTCAATCTTGCAGACAATTACTATCCTGCAAGCTTTTTGGCCGCTGAAGAAAAAGGAACAACAGATGCCAATATTGATGTAGCATTTAAATCAAGCGTTACAAAATCAGATGTTATTGGAGAATATCAATTTGAAAAGTTCCCATATACTTTTGAAGAAGCAGTTGAATTTGCATACGAAAACAGACACGATATGCAAGCTCTAAAAGCATCTTTAGGAGCTATGGAAGAAGAATTAAAATATATTAAACGCCAATATTATCCATCTCTTAGCGGGAATTTAGGATATGGTTTCACTGATACCAGAGCGGCTGCTTCAAATAACAGTTATTCACTTGGAGTAAACCTAAATTCAAGTATAAATATCAAAAAAGTTAAACACGAAATTGACAACGCAAAATTACAAGTAAGTTTTGTGGAAAGTGAAATCGGTTCAAGACGACTTGCGATTTTCTGCGAAGTTCAGCAGGCTTATATCAAAACAATGCAGCTTGAAAAACAAATTCCTTTAGCAGAAGTAAAAGTACGACAAGCTCTAGAAAACTTAGAACTTTCAGAAGGTCGTTATGAAGTCGGAGTTGGTGACTTTATTGAATTACAAGATGCAAAAGTAAATTATACCAATGCGTGTAATTCCTATGTCAAAGTGGTTTATGATTATAATATAGCAAGAGCAACATTAGAAAGTGTAATGTGTCTTCACGATGATTTCTTCACACAAATGGAAGACAAAAAACAAGATAAAAAAGCGAACAAAAAGAAGAAGAAAGATAATGAATAAGAAAATTATTATACCAATTTTTGTAATTGCAATCGTAACAGCGGGATGTGTATTCAAATTCAAACAGCCAACAGAAAGTTATAAAACAAGGCCTGTTGCAATAAGAGATATCACCCAAGTTGTCGAAGCATCAGGAACGATTAACCCAGTTAATACCGTGAGCGTTGGTTCAACCGTATCAGGATTAATTAGCGGTCTATATGCTGACTACAACTCTCAAGTAAAAAAAGGACAACTTCTTGCTGAAATTGACCCTAGAACATTCCAAGCAACTGTTGACCAAAACAAAGCTGCTCTATACAACGCAAAAGCAACTTTAAAGGAGTGCGAAGCGACATTAAGTTATAACGAAAAAATGTATGAACGCTATAAAAAGCTATACGAAAAACAATATGTTCCGCTATCAGAAGTTGACCAAGCTGAAAGCAACTACAAAGCTTCTCTAGCTAAATACCAAGCTGCTCAGTTCCAAATAAAAAAAGCGCAGGCTACTTATGATAGTTCTTTGGTAAATTTAGGTTACACAAAGATTATTGCACCTGTTGACGGGATTATCATCAGCCGTGATATTGACCTTGGGCAACCCGTAGCTGCAACATTAAATGCTCCAGAGCTTTTTACCATCGCTCAAGACATTGAAAAAATGCAAATAGAAGTTGCCGTATCTGAAGCTGATATCGGGAAAGTTAAAGACGGACAAAAGGCAAAATACGTACTTGACGGATATCCAAACGAAGAATTCTTTGGCGAAGTAACACAAGTTCGTATTGACTCTACAACAACTTCAAACGTTGTAACATATACTGTTATTGTCAGCGTTGACAACAGTGATTTAAAAATTAAACCAGGGATGACAGCAAACGTATCTATTATAACCTCAGAAAACAAAGGAGTACTTGCCGTTCCTAACTTTGCATTAAAATATTCACCCTCTACTAATAAAGAAAGATTTGAAAAACAAGGACTTTGGATTAAAGAAAAAGGTAAACTTGTAAGATATGAAGTAGAAACAGGCGCTAGTGATGATTCTTACACTGAGATAAAATCTGGTGTCAAAGAAGGTGATTTAGTTGCGGTTGGTAGCAAAAGTACACAACAAAAAAGCGGTTCTATGAGAATGCCGAGGATGTTTTAATAAATGGCACTAATAGAAGTAAAAAATGCTATCAAAACTTATTATATGGGCGAAGAATCTCTCAATGCTCTTAACAACGTATCTTTAAGCATTGAAGAAGGAGAGTTTGTCGCTATTATGGGCACTTCCGGTTCTGGCAAATCTACCTTTATGAACATGATAGGAACATTGGACAAACCTAACTCTGGCTCATATTACCTTGACGGAGTTGACGTTTTCAGCCTTAACCCTGATGAATTAAGCGAAATAAGAAATCTCAAACTTGGATTTGTCTTCCAAGGATTCAATCTTATCTCCAGAACAACAGCTTTAGACAATGTCGAATTACCTATGATATATAAAGGTGTTCCAGAAGAAGAACGACACAAAAAAGCTAGAGAAGTCTTGAAAATCGTTGGACTTGAAAAAAGAGAAAACCATATGCCTAATCAGATGTCTGGTGGTCAACAACAACGTGTTGCAATTGCAAGAGCTATTGTTAATGATGCACCTTTAATTCTGGCGGACGAACCAACTGGGAACTTGGATACAAAGACTAGTATTGAAGTAATGGAATTCTTTGTAAGATTGAATGAAGTAATGGGCAAAACAATTGTTCTTGTCACTCACGAAAATGATATAGCAGAATACTGCAAACGAATTGTCACTTTCAAAGATGGTAATATTATTTCGGACAGAGTCAACACTAATAGAAGGGTGGTTTCTCTATGATAGACTTCAAATCCATCCTAAAAATGGCATTAATATCACTTAAGGTAAACAAATTACGCTCTAGTCTTACAAGCCTAGGTATTATTATTGGTGTAAGTGCTGTAATTATAATGTTAGCAGTTGGAACAGGAACCAGTAGCAAAATTACCAAAGATATGGAATCAATGGGAAGCAATATGTTTACTATTCGTTCTGCAGCTGCAACCTCCGGAGGTGTTAGTCAGGGTTTTGGTACAAAGCCAACACTTACCCTCAAAGATGCTGAAGCCATTGCAAAAAGCGCAAGAGGAGTCGAAGCTGTAGCTCCAGTTGTCAATGAGGCAAAACAACTCACTTACGGGAACCAAAACTGGTCATCAACTGTTTATGGAACAACAACTTCTTACCTTTACATAAAAAGTTACGAAATGGACTACGGAAGAGGCTTCATTCCAGAAGATATTCAGAATAGTGCAAAAGTTGCAGTCCTAGGCTCAACCGTTGTTTCAGAATTATTTGGAGACCTTAATCCTATAAACAAAGTCATCCGTGTCGGAGGCATCCCTTTCAAAGTCATAGGTGTTTTGAAAACAAAAGGACAATCTGGTCCGATGGATAATGATGATTTGATATTTATACCAATTACAACAGCACAGAAAAAAGTTTTTGGAACAAGTTTCCCAGGAACAGTAAAAATGATTGTTGTAAAAACTGAAAACGCCGAAATAATGGACCAAACAGAAAATGACATAAATGAAATTTTAAGAATGCGGCATCATATCGGCAAAAATCAACTTGATGATTTTTCAATAAGAAATTCCGCTGATTTTCAAGAGAAAATGAAATCTTCAGCTCAAACATTTGCTGTTTTATTATTTGCAATTGCTTCCGTGTCTCTTATTGTAGGTGGCATAGGAATTATGAATATAATGTTGGTTTCGGTTACAGAACGAACCAAAGAAATAGGTATCCGTATGGCTATCGGAGCAAAAGCCTCAGATATAAGGCTCCAGTTTTTGATAGAATCATTTATTCTATCGATTTTTGGAGGTGTCGTTGGCGTCCTAGTGGGCGTTATTGGTGCTAAGGCTGTAGATATATTCTCAAACATGACCATTGTAGTCTCAGCGTTCTCAATTATTTTATCTTTGGGATTCTCTGGACTAATTGGAATTGCTTTTGGGTATTATCCAGCCTATAAAGCATCTTTACTCAACCCTATTGATGCGTTGAGATATGAGTAAAAAAGAGGGTGACAAAAGTCACCCTCTTATTAAAATTGTAGTTTTTAAAACTAGTTTAATTTATTTTGGCGAAGATCATGCATTGGATTATCTTCTGTTTCACAATATTTTTTTACATCTGAATTTTCACAAGTAACATCACCATCATTTGAAACTTTTGCAGAAGCGAAATGAACATTATCCTTACCGGCACAATTACTCTTAGTACAATATTTTATTGTATAGGTAGCAGGATTTCCTTCAGAGGTAACTACATAATATAACCCATCACGTTGAGAAAAGAATTGCCCATTTGTTGGCTTAGCATTTAATTTATCTGCAAATATATTTATAAATTTATCTTTGCCGCTATATAACGGATCTTTGTACAAACCGATTGCTGGCATATCTGTATTTGCAAATCCAAACTTATCACTATTCTCATCCATATCAGGATATAAAGTTGTATCATTAATCATCTCCGAAACAACTAATCTAGTCGTAGAATATGCCTTCAAGAACTTTGCTTTACCTACATCTGGCGCAACCCCTGTAAGAACCTTCATTAAAACAGCGGCTAAAACACCCACTATACCCAAAGCTAATAAAATTTCCATCAATGTGAAACCGTTTTTACGCATAATAAAACCCTCTATTCAATATACAATCTAATTCTATTTTATTTTTTTTCATATTGCAAGAATTTTATAATCCTCCATAAAATCCTCCTTGAAAAAACCTAATAAATACGCTAAAATTAACAAGATGGTTACTTTTATTAACAGTAATATTGATAGAAATAGTGCTGCAAATATCAAATCAACACATATAAGTACTAGTCTACAAAACAATTACAGTTCGGAACTCAAAAAAATCTACGATTTTTATATGTCCGAACAATCTGTGTTGCTATTCACTGGTTTTAACGGAACTGGGAAAAAGCTATTAATTGAACATTCTTTCGGTTTTCTTGCTCCAAATGTACTGACATTGAGCTACGACTGCAAGAGCGCCACTGTTTGTGATGACATTCTATTAAACTTTATTGAATCACTACAAAAAACTCCAGATGCAAAAAAGATTTTCATACCTAAAATAGAAAATTTTAACAAAACTTTTAATAGATATCTTACAATCTGTAATTTCCCAATTTTAATTTTTATAAATTCATTTGACAATGTTCAAGAAAAGAATACAAAGCTTATTTTAGATTTTTTAGCGAGCGCCTTAAGCAGTAGAAAAGTTAAACTTATTATTACATCCAAAACATTCAACTCAGCAGCCTTTCCTGAAACAATAAGCTATTCTAAAATCATCTCAAAACCTTTGAGTAAAACAACTTTTAGCGAATATATTGCATCTAAAAACATTGAAGCTAATGACTCAGATTTAGAAGCTCTGTATAAACTTACTCGAGGATATTACTATTACACAATGTTATCTTGTAACGTAATAGAAAGTTCAAAAAACAACCTCAAAGAGTTTCTATCAAAAGCTAACAACGCAGGCAAGATTTTTGACAAATTCCTATGCGACATGTCTATTTCAATATTACCAATACCTATTAGGAACTTTTTCTGGTTTTTATTATTGATAAGACACGGAATTTCGTATGACGCACTGAGCGTTCTAGATTTATACGATGAAATCTCAGTAAAACATTTATTAAAAAACGGATATATTTATGAAACTAGCGGGAAAATATTTGTTAGTAACTATTTTCACTCTGATGTAGAAATACAAATTCCTATAAAAGTAAAGCAAAAGCTACACAAATATTTAGTTGAAATTTACAAAAATCAATTATATGAAAAACCCGAAAACAGAGTTTTAAAACTTTCTAGACAATCTCTAAATGCTGAGATTGAATACCACACATTAAAATCGAACAGCACTGACGAACAAGTTAATGAAATCAAACAACAAGAAGCTGAAACGGAAAAGACTACTGTAAAAGCAATAGCCCCCACTCCTGTTCAACAAATTCTTAGAAAAGAAGATGGCGATCTTCTTAGTCAGGCCGAAAAATACGTTTCTAACTTCAAGTTCACAGAAGCAATCGAAACTTATCAAGAATTACTTCAACAACTAACTGATGAACGAAAAAAAATTGATATTTATACTCGCTTAGGTAGAATTTATACTAAGATTTCAGACTGGTCAAAAGCTATTCACTACTACACTCTTACACAGGAATTCTTTACCAAAAACAATGAACCAATAAATATCAATTATGTTAAATATGAATTAGCAGATGTTTATTTCAACACTTACAATAGGGAAGAAGCTAGAAAGACATTAAAAGATGTAATATTCTCTCAGGATTCTCCAAGAGGTTTAATGATAGATGCCTGCTTAAGACTTGGAAATTATGAAGACATTTTAGGGAACTATAAAAGCGCCTTTGAATTCTTTAAACAAGGACTTGACTCTATTGACGAGACAACCCCCAAAGAAACCGTAAACGAATTATATTTCCGATATGCAGTCGCTTTGGATGAACAAGGAAAAGAAGATTCTGCCATCATATATTATGAAAAATATTTAAAATCTAATGATTCTGAGTTCAAATCTGCGACGCTTTGCAATCTTGGAAATATTTTCAAAGAAAAAGGACAAGCGAAGGATGCAGAAAAATTCTTTACTGAAGCTTATAATTATGACACAAGTAACAATAATTATGACGGGATTTATTATTCTTCAATGAATCTTGCAAAATTGTTATTTGACAGTGCAATAAAAAGAGCCTACAAATTTATTCAAACAGCAATAAATAGTGCAGAAACGCTAAATGATAGTTTCTATATTGCAGAAGCACACCTACTTGCTGGAGATTACTATTACAGAATAAACGACAACGAAAAGGCTCTACAAGAATACATTACTGTTTATATGAACGTGAAAGACGAGTTTTCAAAAGATAACTTGAAAAAAATTACAGACAGAATAAGAGATATGGAGCTAAGGCTTGGCTCAGAAAAATATGCGGAGATAATGAAAAGACATGGATAAAAACCAATTTGAACAATATATGCAGGCTTTTTTGAAGCAAAATTCCGTAATTAATCTTATTTCTAAAAATGACGAAAAATTTTTATGGGAAAAACACGTTTTTGATTCCCTTAGCCTAAGCTTATTTTTTGAAAAATACGGATATCCTGAATCAATCTTGGACATAGGAACTGGAGGCGGATTTCCGTCAGTACCTATAGCCGTTGCTTTCCCACAGATAAATGTTTATGCGCTTGATAGTATTGCAAAAAAATTAAATGCAATTGAAAACATAAAACAAGAATTAGGATTAAACAATTTACACACTCTCTGCACAAGAGTTGAAAATTATAAAGAAAAACAATTTGAATTAGTGACATCAAGAGCAGTTGCTTCTTTAGATAAATTAATTAGATATGCAGAGCATTGTATTAAACCACAAGGTTACTTTGTTGCATTCAAATCTAAACTCTTAGAAGAAGAATTAAATAATGCAAAAACAGTACTTAAGCGCTCGTCTCTAAAGCTTATTGATACAATAGAATATGAGCTTCCTACAGAAGAAAAACATGTCAGAAAATTGGTTGTATTTAAGCATAATTAGTAATAGCGGTTGATAAATTAATTGATTTATGGTGTAATAGAAAAGGTTAGTCAAAGAGGAGAAGCCATGATTACAGAAGAAAGAACATTTGTAGCAATCAAGCCAGACGGCGTAAAAAGAGGACTTATAGGCAAAATCATTGATCGTTTTGAAACAAAAGGATTCAAGATTGTTGCAATGAAACTTTTACAAGTTACTCCTGAATTGGCTGCAAAACACTATGCAGAACACGAAGGAAAATCTTTCTACAACAGATTAGTTCGCTATATTACTAGCGGCCCTATCGTCGCTATGGTTGTTGAAGGTTACAGAGCAATTGAAAGTGTTCGCCAAATGGTAGGATGTACCGATCCTGTTAAAGCTGACGTTGGTACTATTAGAGCAGACTTTGCTCAAGTTATGGAATACAACGTTATTCACGCATCAGATTCTATTGAAAGTGCAAACAGAGAAATCGGTATCTACTTCAAACCCGAAGAAATTTATGACAATTGGCAATCTATGTTGGAAATGATTACTTATGACCAAGAACGTCCAGGGGTTTAGTTACGATTTAGTTCATATTTGTAAAAATACCGGTGCTAGAGCTGGTATTTTGCATACTCCACATGGAGATATTGAGACACCTATTTTCATGCCTGTTGGTACAAATTCTACCGTAAAATTAGTAACCAACAATAACCTATATGATACAGGTGCTCAAATTATACTAGGGAATTCATACCATTTATATCTAAGAGCTGGTCACAAATTAATTGAAAAATTTGGCGGTATCCACGGTTGGATGAACTGGGATAAACCTGTTTTAACTGACTCTGGTGGATTCCAAGTATTTTCGCTTGCTCATCTTAGAAAAATCACAGAAGAAGGTGTTGAATTTAGAGATCCAAAAGACGGGAAAAAACATTTTATAAGCCCAGAGGTTTCTATGGAAATTCAGCAATCCATTGGTGCCGATATAATTATGGCTTTTGATTGGTGCGCTCCATTCCCTTGCGACTATAAAACAGCAAAAGACGCAATGGAAAGAACTCACAGATGGTTAGACAGATGCTTCAAAGCAAAAACATCTAATAACCAAGCACTGTTCCCAATATGCCAAGGTGCATTTAATGATGATTTACGAAAAGAAAGCGCAGCTGTTGTTTCTAGCTTTGATGCTGTAGGATATGCAATTGGCGGTCTAAGTGTTGGAGAAGATAAAGAAACAATGAATCACTTTGTAGGCTTAACAGCACCTTTATTACCAGAAAACAAACCAAGATACCTAATGGGTGTTGGAACCCCTGAAGATTTACTTGATGGAATCCTCAGAGGTGTTGATATGTTTGATTGCGTACTTCCAACAAGAAACGCACGTCACGGTTCATTCTTTACTTATGAAGGCAAAAAGCAAATCAAAAATGCACAGTATCAAGAAGACCCTCGTCCATTAGATGAAAACTGCGATTGCTATTGTTGTAAGAACCACTCAAGAGCTTATCTTCGCCACTTATACAAGTGCCAAGAGGGAACTGGGCAAGCTCTTATGTCAATTCATAATATAAAATTCTTGATTGATTTTACTAAGAAAGCAAGACAAGCAATTTTGAATGATGAGTTCGATAAGTTCTACAAAGAGCATTATGAAAATATTATTAAATAATAACTCTACTAATGTTTTTCAATAAGCTTTGTGCTATCTTATTGTTATGAAAAATTATACGGGGCTTTTAATAGGATTAGTTATCACCATTGGACTTGGCTCTATGTTTTTACATAGAGATGTTCCGCCAGTGTATGATACCAAAATCCCACCGTCACCTGTTGTAACTCTACCGACAAGAGATGCAGATACAACGATTTCCATAAACGGTATTGATTATTATCAATCTGGGGCAAATGTTGGACATTTTGGCGGGGAACTTTTTTTAACAACTATAGGTGAAGGACCCAAGACTTTTAACCCATTTAATGCAAAAGATGCAACTTCTTCCACAATGGGAGGAATTATGTATGATGGACTTCTTACAACAAATCCGCTTACAGGAGAAGTTATTCCACTCCTTGCAAAAGATTTTAAAATAAAAAATGATACAGAATACATAATCACGTTAAGAAAAGGGCTAACTTGGTCTGATGGAAAACCTATCACTGCAGATGATGTTATCTATACGTATAAAGAAATTATTTTTGCTGGACTAGGAAATACCTCAACCCGTGATATTATGCTTATCGACGGAGCACTCCCAAAACTTGAAAAACTCGATGATTACACCGTAAAATTTACAACAACTAAACCTTTCGCTCCGTTTTTAAGACAATTATCAACATCAATTGCACCAAAGCACGTATTTAAACCAATTTCTGACAAAGGAAACGATGCTTTTAATACTTTTATGTCTACAGATATAAAACCAGAGACCCTAGTCACAAGTGGAGCTTTCCGATTAAAAGAATACATTCCTGCCCAACGAGTAGTAATGGAGAGAAATCCAAACTACTACAAGATAGATAAAAATAAAAAACAATTACCATATCTTGATAAAATTGTATACTTTATAGTTGCTGATTTAAACAACGAAATACTAAAATTCGAAGCAAAAGAAATTGATATGATTAGCCTCAAGGGTGCTAATGTTGCAAGATATAAGAAAAAAGAAGCAAATTCTGACTACAAAATATATAATCTTGGTTCTGACACTGGAACAATGTTCATCACAATAAACCTGAACAACAGAAATAACAAAGAAGGAAAACCAAATGTTAATCTAATGAAGCAAGAATGGTTCCAAAATAAAAACTTTAGAACAGCCATTGACTATGCCTTAGACAGAAAAAACATGATAATGAATATTGCTAATGGACTTGGCAGTCCATTATTCACAGCAGAAAGCTTAAATTCTATTTACCTTAATAAAAACATTAAAGGTCACGAACGAAATCTTAAAAAAGCTAAACAACTCTTAATTGACGGAGGTTTCTATTACGACAAAGACGGAAACCTTAGGGATAAAAATACTAATTTTGTAGAATTTGACTTGTATACTAATGCTGGAAATACCGAACGTGAGGCGCTAGGAGTAATGATAAAACAAGACATTGAAGATTTAGGGATTAAAGTTAATTTTAAACCTATTGAATTTAACTCCCTTGTTAATAAATTACTAAACACCTACGACTATGATATGGCCATTATGGGATTAACTGGCTCTCCATTAGAACCACATGGAGGGAAAAATGTATGGTATTCAACAGGACCTCTACATATGTTTAACCAACGCCCTGCCAATTATAATATAGATGATAGATACGAATTTGAAAAACAAATTGATGACATCTTTGATAAAGCAGCTCTTAAAACAGACTTTAATGCAAGAAAACCATATTATGATAAATATCAAGAAGTCATCTATGAAGAAAAACCATTAATCTATCTCTATTCACCAATAAGGATTACTGCCGTCAGAAAACGTTTAAAAAACCTATACCCATCCTCATTATCAGGTATTGGTTACAATCCAGAAGAAATCTATATAGATGAATAGACTATTTTGGATTCTGTCTCGAACGGGCAGACGGTAAGAAAGCTCTCACACCTTTATATACTGCATAACCTGCCAAACCCACCATTGAAAGTTTAGAGACCGCTCCACCACTCTTACTTGTAAACACACCCGCAGAAAGAGTAATTGGAACTACATTATCAGCTATTGATGCGAAGAAACCTTTCACATAACCTTTTAGGTTTCCCCATATCTTAGGGATTGGACTATCAAGTCGCCAGTTTCTTGCGGCTTTTCTCATGCCTGCTTCAACTTGGCTATCAGATTCTAATCTGGTCGAATTCATCCAAGCATCCATTGTGCTATTAGCCATCGCAACTTTACCCTGACGAATGGATTCACGTTTCGCCTTACAATGAGCATCATAAAGCCCTAGCCCCAAACCGGCACCACCAATAGCTTTTGTTACAACATTTCTAAGCACGATAGCCATTTACACCTGCTTTCACCGGAGGAGGTAATTGCTTTGGAACTTCTATTGTGTCTGTTTTCGCAGACATTCTCAATAATGCTTCTGACGCAAGCAATGCTTCTTCTTTATTAATAGTGTTGTCTTTCATTTGATTCAACAACTGGAAGGTATAATTATTCCCCTGAGCAGCACCTGCTGAAACCAAACTCATTGCAAGACTCTTGATTGATTTTTGTGGGTCTTGCAACATTTTATTTAAAAGTGCATTCAATGCAGGGTCATCAAAACGGAAAGAATCTTCTTCAAAACGTTTTACCACATCTTTTGCTGCGTGTAATCTTACATCTTTATTTGGATTGTTTAAATAGTTCTCCAACGAACGAATATATTCATCAGTCAGAACAACTATTTTTTTCTTTTCCATCTGTGGAGCAACCTTTGTTTTATCTTCAATAACTGCAGGAAGCTGAGCTTGTGGATAAGCAGCATAAGCAGGATAAGGAGGATATTGCACTGGATACTGAGCCTGATAAGGATACGGTTGATACTGTGGCGCAGGATAATTAATATTATTATTTACTTCATTATTATGGTTATAAACAGAACCCTGTGGAATGCTGGACCAAGGAGACGATGCCGTCTGTACAGATGTAGGAGACGATTGTTGAACAGGGAGAGTATTCACATTTGTAGCTTGCCCCCCTGAAACATCCGGCGCTCCTGATGGCATATTAACTGCAGGGTTTATTATCTGGATGTTAACCCCTGCGTAATTTGGTACCTGTACATTCTTATCAATATATTCAGCCATAAATCAACCTTATGAACAACCTTAACTATCTATATAAAGTATAAAACAAAGGAAAATTTGACTATTTGTAACAGAATGTAAACCTCTCTTTGGATTTTACTTTCTAGCAAAACACGCTTTCAAGTGAGCTAATTCATTCTGATATGGAGAAATTTTATTTAATTTCTCGATAACAGCAGGTAGCTCTGCCAACACATAATCAATTTCTTTTTCTGTAGTATATTTGCTCAAACTAAAACGAATACTTCCATGGAGAGAAGTAAATGGAATTCCCATAGCTCTTAAAACGTGGCTAGGTTCAAGTGAGCCAGAAGTACAAGCACTTCCTGAGCTTGCACAAATACCCAAATCACTCAAATGCAGAAGAATCAATTCACCTTCAATATACTCAAAACCAATGTTTGTAGTATTCGGAACCCTATTGGAAATAGATGTATTTAATCTAGCACTATAAATCGAGCTTAGAATACCTGTTTCTAATTTATCTCTTAATCGCTTAACTTCTGTCAATTCATAATTTAGAGCATCAGTTGCCAACTCTGCAGCAACACCAATCCCCGCAATATAAGGAACATTCTCTGTACCTGCTCTTAATCCTCTTTCTTGGTGCCCACCAGTAATTAATGGTGTTATAGAAGTTTTTGCATTAACATACAAGACCCCAACACCTTTAGGAGCGTGGAATTTATGTCCAGAAATGCTTAATAAATCAATACCATTATCTTGAACATCAATAGGAAGTTTACCTGCAACTTGTACAGCATCAACAAATAGCTTTGTCTCAGGATTTCTTGATTTAATAATTTCAGAGATTTCTCTTATAGGGAACACAATACCAGTTTCATTATTTGCCCACATAACAGAAACAAGGGCAGTATCTTTTCTTATTTTAGAACGTAACTCTTCTAAATCTAACTCCCCACAAGAATTTACCCCAATATAGTCAACCTCATATCCTTGATTTTCAAATGATTTATAAGTATTCATAACACAAGGATGTTCAACAGATGTTGTTATAATATGACGTTTAGAACGATTGTAGCCAAGTACACCTCTAATCGCCATATTAGCACTTTCTGAACCACAAGAAGTAAATATGATTTCTCGTTCATTTGCAGCATTAAGGAAATCTTTAATCTTTCCTCGAGCCTCTTTTATTGCTCTTGATGCAGAACGACTATATTCATACATACTTGAAGCATTAAAATATTCGTCCTTAAAATAAGGAAGCATCGCCTCCAAAACTTTTTCATCGACTTTTGTTGTGGCATTATTATCTAAATATATCATTTATCTTCCTTATTTTTTAACTTATATTTGAACAACTTCGATTTCTTTATTCACTTTATCTCTCAATGTAGTTTCAACAAAGTTCTTTAAAGTAATCATTGAATTTTTGCAAGCAGAACAACGCCCAACAAGCTTAACCAACACCTTGTAACCTTGTATATCAATCAGCTCAATATCTCCACCATCCTTTTGGAGTTCTGGAGCGATAAGCGTTTCAATAATCTTATTTACTTTTAAGACCAACTGGGTAGATGTCATTTTTGATTCTTCAAGAACTTTCTTATTGCAAGTTGCAATAATATCAGCAATTAGACCTTTACATCTGCCACAAGCCCCACCTGCTTTTGTATAATTTGTAACTTCTTCTACTGTTGTTAAGCCGTTTTCTTTAACAGCATCCCAAATTTGTTTTTCTGTAACACCAAAGCACATACAAACAATCTTATCAGAAGAAACTGATGATTCTTCCTTAAAGTATTTTTTAAGAGCATCTTCAAGAGCCTCGTGACCCATTACAGAGCAATGCATCTTTTCAGGAGGCAAACCATCCAATTCGTCTGCAATATCTTTATTAGTAATTTGACGCACTTCTTCTATTGGCTTTCCTATAATCATTTCAGTTAAAATACTTGAACTCGCAACAGCAGAGCCACAACCAAATGTCTGAAACTTTGCATCTACAACAATTCCGTTTTCTATTTTTAGAAACAATTTTAGAGAATCTCCGCAAGCAAGAGAGCCCGCTTCCCCAATTGCGTCTGCATTATCTATACTCCCAACATTCCTTGGGTTTCTATAATGATCTAATACTTTTTCTGAATAATCCCACATGATAGTTTTCCTTATACTTACACAAGAAATTCTACATCAAACAGAAATCTTTTTCAGTAGAAGTTTTTATTAGGTTATTTAGGCATTTGTATCTGTTTTTATATTTGGGTTACAATAAACGCATGCGAGTTTTATTAAAGATATTATTCTTTATAATATGTTTATTCCAGTCCGTTTTTGTTAACGCACAAGCGGTCGAAACTTGCAGTTTAATACACGATGATAACTATTCTAAAACAGTTTATGAAATTATAAATGATAGCGAAGAATATTATCTTATTACCAACAACAATAATTATGAATTTTCTGCCCTAAACCAAAAACGAGGAAAAGATTTTTGCAATAATGAAAACGAGTTCTTAAGTAACAACACTGCATTATCTTTGATAAAACTTGCCGAACAATCCCATTATAACCTCGGCACAAATCATAAAATATCATCCTATTTGAATGGAATCTGTATTCGTGGACCGTAGGTACACATCATTTTTAAACAGATAATAGTTAAAAATTGAATAGGAGAATTTAATAATGGATTTAGAATTACTAAAGGAAGGGTCCCTTATTATGGTAATAGGGATGGGGACTGTTTTCTTCTTCTTAGTTGTGATGATTTTTGCTATGGAAATAAATGCAAAAGTTTTAAAATTCATCAACAAGTTTATGCCAGAAGAAGTAGAAGTTGTTAAAAGCAGTGCCAATAAAAAGCAAGCTCAAGATAATGATGCAGAAATTGCTCTTGCAATTGCGTGTGCATTAGAAAGAGGTCGCCAATGTTAGCAGAATTTATCAGCTCCCACAGCGTTGTTATTTCTGCAGGAATGCTACTTATCGCATATATTTTTATTGCGTTAGAAAAGATTCCTAAAATGACAATTGCACTCTTTGGGGCAGCAATCACAATTGTTTTAGGCTTAGTTAGTCAACACAAAGAAATTACAGAAGGACTAAACCCTCATTATTTTATCAACTTTGTTGATTTTAATGTAATTTTCTTACTTGTTGCAATGATGATTATCGTTGCAATTACGACAAGAAGTGGAGTTTTCAGTTGGCTTGCCAATGAATTATTAAAATTCACAAAAGGACATCCAATAAAAGTCTTATTTGCATTAGGTGCTTTCACAGCTATTGTTAGTGCATTTTTGGATAACGTAACCACTGTTATCCTTATTATGCCAATTACATTTGTAATTGCTCAAAAATTAGACATTGACCCTATACCATACTTGTTAACAGAAATTTTTGCATCAAATATTGGTGGTACAGCAACATTAATTGGAGACCCTCCAAATATTATTATCGGTAGTGCTGCTGAATTTTCTTTTATGGACTTCATAAAAGAACTAACTTTACCAGTTGCAATTATTTTATTAATCGTATTAGCAATTTTGGCTCTTATTTTCAAAAAGAAGCTTGTTGCTAACGAAGAAAAAATGAAACAAGTAGCGATGATTGATAATTCAAAAACAATCACAAATAGAGCTCTAATGTGGCGTTCAACAATTGTATTAGCGCTTGTAATACTAGGCTTTATGCTTCACGACGTTATTCACATTGAAACCTGTGTTGTAGCTATGCTTGGAGCCAGCTTCTTGCTTTTATTTGAAAAACCTGATGAAATATTAAAAGACGTAGAATGGAATACTATATTCTTCTTCATCGGCTTATTCATTATTATTGGTGGCTTAGAAGCCTCTGGCGGCATCAAGTTAATGGCACAATGGATTCTTAATGTAACCCACGAAAGCCAAGTTGCAACATCAATGTTGATTTTATGGGCTTCAGGTATAATTTCAGGGATAATCGACAATATC
Source organism: Candidatus Gastranaerophilaceae bacterium (assembly GCA_045638625.1). Taxonomy (GTDB): domain Bacteria; phylum Cyanobacteriota; class Vampirovibrionia; order Gastranaerophilales; family Gastranaerophilaceae; genus CALUTH01. Next base: position 16,375 of record JAZUBR010000024.1, on the reverse strand, counting down.
CCATATACCGCAACAATGGCTCCTATGTTAAGTGAAATTACAGCTCAAAAGGGTATGGATTTTGCTTATCCTCTTTGGTGGGCTCTTTCATTAGGTGCTTGCCTTGGTGGAAACATGACTATTATCGGCGCAGCTGCTAACGTAATTGTTTCAGAAAATGCAAACAAACATGGCTACCCGATTTCATTCATGAGATTTTTAAAATACGGTGTTGTTGTAGTGGCAGTATCACTAACTGTAAGTACAGTATACGTATATTTTAAATATCTCGTTTAAGGAGGTAATAATGAATGATAATAAAGAACATTATAATGAAGCAAAAGGTACCGGTGCAATAAGCAGTATCATATTCATTATAGTAGCAGCAGTTATAATGGCTGTTGCAGCACATTTCTTAGGATAAAATGTACTCTTATCCGAACAAGGCGATTCTAATATAGAATCGCCTTGTTTAATAAAAGTTTTCTTTATTTTTTGCATCTTGGCTAAAAAATGAGACTAGAACTCCACAACGCAACACCTTTCTCAGTTATTTAAATGAAGAATTAACACTCATATTTTTATATACTACTTGTATATTAAAAAGGGGCTAAAATGACTTTAGAAGTTAATAAAAATTTATTTACAAAAGAAGGTGTTATAGGAAGAAGGGATTTCTTTATAAACTCGCTCTATGTAAACCTAATAACCTCTCCTATATGGATGATTGTGTACTTTCTTATATTGAATCCTAATGCTGCAGAGTCTGAAACAATTATAAAACAAGCCTCTTTTTTAGGATGGCTATGCGGTATTGTATCAGGAGCTCTGATTATACCATCCTGCTATAAAAGATTAAATGACATAAATGGCTATGAAGATAAAAAATTCAATCAAATATTCATCTCAGTTTATATCCTTTGTTTGCTTTTATTGATTAAGATGAAAATATTATGTATTTTAGCTTTTGGCTGCATTCTATTTCTAATTTTCAAAGCAGGAAAAATAACATCACTTATTCCCCAAAAGGTTGAAGACGAATTCAACTGGGGAGCATACTTTGGCACTTGGATTTGGGGACTTGTGAATAAAAGCTACATTACTTTATGGATGTTAGCAATAGGTTTCACTCCACTTGGCGGAATTTTTTCTCTAATCTGTGGGTTTAAAGGTAACGAGTGGGCTGCGAAAAATAGAGACTGGAATAGTGTTCAAGAATTCAGAGAAGCACAAAATAAACAAACGATAATCTTTGTCATTTTGAGTATTGTTCTCATACCAATCTTAATTTTCATATTATGCATAACTGCTATTGGAGGAGCAGCAGCATTCCTTATCAACGATGCAAAAAACAATCCTGAACGAGCGGAAAGAGCTATGGCGAGGATTGAAAAGACCATAGTAGATGCATCCACCATGTATTTTAGCTCTTACAAAATAACCGCCAATAATAATATTTTCTATATAGAACCTCTCAACTGGAAATACAAAAACTTTACTGAGCGCAAAAGAATATTAGAAATGGCAGCTAATACTTCTAAAATAGAACGCAATAAAAGAGGCTTCCGTGGATTACCCAAAGAAAAGGAACTTCAACGAACTAAAATATACAATGCAGATAACGGCGAACTTTTAGCTGAATACTCATTTGACAACAGCATCTATGAAAAAACTAATATAAAAGTTAGTGAAGTCGTTGCAGCAAAATATAGTGCTTACAGATTTTATGAACCTAGTAAAAAACAAAGAAAGGAAAATATTTAATGGCTATTGCAAATAATAATCCTGAAAACCAAAACGAAGCAAGGGAGAATAAACGCTCTCTAACAAATAACTCTGGACGAGGGCCAAATAGTCCAGTCCTTGACATTGTAGCTAAAAAATTCAACTGGGGTGCATTCTGTCTTCAATGGATTTGGGGGCTTGGAAATAATACTTTTATTACCTTGATAGTATTTCTATTATGCTGTATCCCTGTGGTACAGTATATAGCACCATTAGGCTGTGCTATCTGGTTTGGTATAAAAGGTAATGAATGGGCTTGGCAAAACAAGAGATGGGAAAGCATTGAGCATTTCCATTCTGTACAAAAGAAATGGGCAATTGCGGGAATTATCTACACCTGCATAATCACAATACTTGCGCTTGCTATATGTATTACCACGTTGTTTGCATTAAAGAAAAGCTTTACTAATGTTAGCATCAAACAGGATATTACAGTAGAAGAGACCGTAGAAGTTGAACAAGAACTCCCAGACTTAACAATCTTAAAAAAAGCCGTTAATACCTTAAAAGAATCAAGTTACGGCAATAAGCTTGTAGAAAGAACTTGTGACGGCACATCAGAAGACTTGTCAGATTATTTTGCAGAGGTTATTAACAATGCTACTCAGAACGATACAAGTGTTGAAACAAGTTTTGGCGTATACACTTTTGAAGGTGACGGAGCTTGCTTTGAACCAGGGGATTGCAGCGTAACTTTTACAGATAATCGCAGTACCAACGAAACAATCCCTCTCTCTATAGATGATGAAGGTTATGTTGTAATACACGCAGACGAAGTTATGGAAAAATACGAACATTAAATTTTTGAATATAAAGAGGGTGGTTTTAAAGCCACCCTCTTTTTTGGCACACGACAAAATTCACAGATAAAATTACCTGACACTTTTAAAATATATATTATTTTAATAAAAACTATGATTCGCTTGACACAATAGGATTTGTCGCAACAATATCCCATGGATCTTTCAGTTGTAAATACTCATGGCTTCTATCTTGTAGGCTCTTAATCATTTTTGAGATTTCTTTCTCATTCTCAAAAGTGTCAAACTTACATACACTCATAAAGTACCCCCACTTTTAAAATAATAAACACGCATTGTATAAGACCAATGACATTATAACATTTTTTTTAAGAAAATGCTATAGTTTTCGTTTTAAACAGCAAGATAAACAGAGATAAGCAAATTCTGTTAACATAAGTAAAAAACTATTAAATTACTATATCTTATCTTTTTCTTCATGTTAGAATGTAGTAAAGTTGAGTTTGAGAATTTAACACAGGTCAATCGAATGAGTTTTTCACTTACAGAACAAGAAATCTGTTTGATTAAAGAGAACAGCTTTACAGAAATAATAGGAGCTCCAAAAGTTTCTATCATTGTTCCTGCATACAATACAGAAAATTATTTATTTAAATGTTTATTCTCACTCATAAAACAAACTCTAAAAGAAATTGAAATCATCATTGTTGACGACGGTTCTACAGACAATACAGCTTTAGTTGCATCTGAGTTCGCAAAATACGATTCAAGAATAAAAATCCACACTCAACAAAACTTAAAACAGGGCGCTGCAAGAAATAATGGTACAAAAAATGCAAAAGGAGAATATGTAGGTTTTGTTGATTCCGACGACTGGGTAGATGAAGATTATTATGAAAAACTTTATCAAGCAGCTCTGAAACACGATGCAGATATTGCATTAGCAACAAATATGAGAGTCGGGAATGGAAAATCTAAAAAAAGGTTATCCATCACTAAAGAAGAAGTTTTTACAACATTACAATCGAAGTTTGATGTCAATTGTCAATGGAAGAATGAATGTCCAACTAATAAAATCTATAGATTATCAATGCTTAAAGAAAACAATGTAGTATGGCCAGAAGGAGTTTTTTGCGAAGATAAATTATTCACAACTCAGGCTTTGTATTTTGCAAATAAAGTTGTAACAGTACCAGATATTTATTATTACTATTTTAGACGTCCTGATTCAACAGTAAATAAGACTTCAAAAGAACACATGGAACAAAAAATCACTGACAGAAATAACGCAAAAAGAGCGGTTATCAAATTCCTTAAAGATAAAAACGCTGATTTACGAGATGGCGATTTTTGGGCAGTTCTAGAAGAAAAAAGAGTTTTTGGCATAACTATCTACAAAAAAATGGAAAGTTTCAAATCTACTAAAACCATCTTATTAGGTTTTAAAATTAAAGAAACAAAATTCGAATAAAAATATTTTCTTACTTATACGAGGAGTAAAAATGATAACAAAAATTAATAATTACTTCGAGACACTAAAATACTGTCTTGATAAACTTGATAGAGAGGAAGTAAACAACTTTCTTAGTCTGTTACTAAACGCCCGCAACGAAGAAAAAAATATTTTTATAATGGGTAACGGTGGTTCTGCATCAACTGCTAGTCATTTTTGCTGCGATTGTAATAAAGGTATACGCAATGCCAAAGAAAAAGATTTCAAAATGATTTGCTTAAATGACAATATTCCAATGCTGCTTGCCTATGCAAATGACATAAGCTACGAGGATATTTTTGTTGGACAATTAAAAAACTTTTTACAAGAAGGTGACCTAGTCATTGGAATTTCAAGTAGCGGAAATTCTAAAAACATTATCAAAGCAATAGAGTATGCTAATGCCAACGGTGCAATTACACTTGGGCTGACTGGTTACAACGGAGGTTTATTAAAAAAATGTGCACAGCATTCAGTTAATACTAACATTAACGATACACAAATATCTGAAGATATCCATTTGATGCTCTGCAATATGACTTACAGCATTCTTATGAACGGATTTGCTGCTAATAATAGTATTAAAGTAGCTTTGTAGCTTTTTTATATTTGAAGTACAATTAGCTTATCTTGTCGAAATATTAAGGGAGAAATTATTAATGAAACTGAATACAACTCAGGCAAAAAATTCATTTAAATATAGCTGGTTACTATCCAGAATATGGCCTTATATCAAGCCATACTGGTTTAGAATCACTTTGGGATTTTTAATTGCAATCCCTCTAGGGCTTCTTGATGGTGTAACAGCTTTTGCTCTTAAACCATATATGGACTACGTTATTGGTGGTAAAGCTCTTGAATTTTCTGCATTCAATCACGACTTTTCAATATCAACCAAAATGATGGCTATAATATTACCTATCGGTGTTATACTTTTTGCAGCTTTTCAAGGTGTCTTAAGATACCTAAACGGCTACTTCTCAACTTGGACTAGCCAAAGAATTACCAATGATGTAAAGTATGATTTGTTTAACAAGCTTATCCACATGCATCCACAATTCTTTGATGAAAACTCTTCAGGTATAATCATTTCAAGATATATGAATGACCCCCAAACCGCTTCTGCAGGGATTGTTGAAAACATTAAAACAATAACAACAAGCTTATTCGGAGCATTAGGCTTAATTGCAGTTATGTTATATAGTTCTTGGATACTTGCTAGTATTGGGGTTTTAGTACTTTGTTTTGCCTTTTTACCAGTAGCTTTAATCAGAAAAAGAATTAAAGCTGCTTCAAACAAGAATATGGTTATTGGAGGTAACATTACAACAAACATCAATGAGACATATTCTGGTAACAAAGTTATGGCGGCATACGAACTACAAGATAGACAAAGCTCTTACTTCAAAGAACAAATAAAACAATCTTTCAATGTAAACATTTCCCTATACAAGCGTTCTGGATGGATGAGTCCTATTATGTATCTTATTGCATCATTTGGGATTGCAACGGTTCTTGGTTGTGGAACGTACTTAATTAACTCTGGATCAATGACAGCAGGTGCTTTCGCATCTTTCGTAACATCTTTATTATTACTATACAAACCTGTTAAAACTCTTGGGAATACCTTAACAGGAATCCAGAACATCTTTGTAGCAATGGGACGTGTTTTTGAATTATTCGACTTAGAATCTGAAATTAAAGATTGTGAAAACCCTGTGGAATTAGAAAATGTAAAAAATAACATCGAATTTTGCAATGTAGATTTCGAATACATACCAGAACACCCTGTATTGAAAAACCTAAACTTAAAAATTGCTAAAAATGAAACCTTAGCTATTGTAGGGAATTCTGGGGGAGGAAAATCGACTCTTGTTAACTTAATCCCAAGATTCTACGATATTAAATCTGGAAGTATCAAAATTGACGGAGTAGATATCAGAAATCTTTCAATAAAATCTTTAAGACGAAATATTTCAATGGTATTTCAAGATAATTTCCTATACACAGGCTCTATTAGAGAAAACATTATGATGGGAAATCCAAATGCAACTGAAGAAGAATTAATGCAAGCAATTAAGTCTGCTCACCTTCAAGATATGATACAAGATTTACCAGATGGACTTGATACAATGCTTGGAGAAAGAGGGCTAACCCTATCTGGTGGACAAAGACAACGTGTAGCAATTGCTAGAGCTATGTTAAGAAACTCTCCTATTGTTATTCTAGATGAAGCAACAAGCGCTCTTGATAATGAATCAGAAGCAATTGTACAAAAAGCAATGGATAATCTAGTGCAAAACAGAACTGTATTCATTATCGCCCACAGACTTTCTACTATTAAAAATGCCGATAGAATTGCGGTGATTAATGAAGGAGAGCTTGTTGAATTAGGAAGCCACGATGAATTAATGAATATTGAAAACGGACAGTATAAAGCCTTATACGAAATGCAATTTAAAAAACAAGAAGTGCTTTCGTAAAAAAAATAAATAATTGGTTTTAAAAGGAGAATTTAAAATTCTCCTTTTTTATTTCTTACCAAAAGGCAATTTTTTAAGTCTAAATGTTTTATATTATAATAGAACGCCTAATGAAGTGTAGAAAGGTTCCTTATATGACAGTAAAACCAATTATTAGCAATATTTATGCAGGAAGAAATCTTGTACCTAAATCTGCATACAAAGGTCCAATACTTAAATTAACCAAAAAAGAACAAGCCGCTATAAAACAGCTAGAAGAAAAGGCTATAGCTTATGAAATTGAACAATTCAATATAAGAAGCTATATGGACAAAACCAAGCTTACCTCCGCTCAAAAAGAAATGTTTTTTGAAAAATTAGATCAATTATCTCACTGGATACAAGTAGTTAGAGAAAATATCCAAAATATTAAGATTGAAAGATTGAACAAACAGAAGGCAAAAGCATAAAATAAATCCTTATAAAAACCGCTTGTATCATATATTTTATGATTGTTTACTATCTTTTTTTATGCTAAAATTTCGGTATAAAGAGAGGTTAGGTAGAGGTATTTATGAAGACATTTTTAAAGTGGTTTGGGATTGCGTCAGGAAGCTTATTGTTAATACTATATTTGGCATTTCTATTTGTTTTGCCAAATGCACTGGACTTAAACCAATTCAAACCTGATATACAAAACCTAGCAAAAGATTATGCAAAACTAGATGTAAACTTTGAAAATGCAAAAATCCTTACCACACCGCTATTAGGAGTTGGCTTAAAGGCAGAAGATTTATCAGTAAAACTCCCAGATGGTTCGCTACTTATCGGAGCTGATGGCTTCAAGACAAGACTCTCAATACCTCATTTATTAGTACTATGTGTAAAAGTGTCTTGTGCAGAAGTAGAGACTCCTGTCATCAATCTCGAAATAGCTGATGGAAAACAATTTAAAATAGTATCTCTTATCGAATCTATCCTTAACGATGGCGATGATTCAATAGAACAAAAATTGCTAAAAGCAGAGGCTGACGCTACATCTAAAGCATCCTCCTTCTCTCTTCCTATAAGAATCAATGTTCCTAAGGTTTTAATCACTAATTATAAAGCTAAAATTGACGATTTAAAATCAAAACATTTCCTTACTCTCCAAGGTGATATATTGGAATTAGGCTATAATGGAAAAAGTTTCAAAGTAAAGACTAATGCAGAAGTTTACAGCGATAATGACAAAAATATAACAGCCAATGTAAACTTAAACTGTTTTATACCTCCTGCAACAAAATTGGATAAAGATGATGACCCACAAGAAATTATCGATATTCCATTTATTAACCCAGTACTCTTATATAGGGATTATGATTTAAAAGCAAATGTCGATATGGATATGAAAATACGTCAAAGACGTAATACAATCATATCAAGAGGTTATGCAAATATTGATAACGTAACAATGACTTTATCTAACCTACAATTACCAAAGTCATATTTCCACTTTATTACAAGAGGAACCAAGGTTAATATAGACACCAACCTTGCCTTAAAAGAAAATGAAGCAGTTAATATCAGCGGGCTTGTTAAATATGGAAGAAGAGCTTTTGCTGATTTATCAATAAAAAGTAACGAAATCCATTTTAATAACTTAATTCTTTTGGCAAAAGCTTTCCTTGATAATATCCACATTAAAAATGATTTGAATCTATTTGTAGGAAATGGATATTTTATTGCTAATACACAATTCAAAACAAACTTTAAAACACTTAAATCTAGTGGGGATATCTTAGTTAGAAATGCTGGTATTACAAACAAGAAGTATAATCTTAACCTTGTAGACTTTAATTCTACATTAGATTTAAACAATAATACGCTTAATATCAAAGATACAGGTGCCAAAATCAATGGTTCTGAAATTAAAATAGCGGGATCTATCAATGATAAATCCGTAGCAGACATAACTTTATTCTTAGAAAAACTTCCATTAACTCCATTGTTCAAGTCTTTCGCACCTGCTGATATCAAAAAAATGTGCTCTGTGACAAACGGAAACCTTTTTGCAGATATCAAAATTCAAGGAGCATTGAAGAGCGCTATTAGTACTATTAAAATTGGACTAAAGGATTTTGCACTAAGAGAAAATACTAGCAATATTTTAATTGCGAACGATTCTTTCGAAGGTGTTTTTGTTAATAATATAAAAACCACAACAGGGACTTTAACAAATAACGGATTCAAATTATCAATCCCACAAACAAAATCTTCAATAACCAATGATAAAGCTGTTATTAATATTGGAGTAAAAGACATTACTATAGAACCTGCAACAGTGGCTATTAATAATGACTCAAAAATAGTCGTTTCAGGTTTAATATCAAATTACTTATCAAATCCTCATTTCAACTTGCTTGCAGATGGTAATCTTATAGCAGAAGGAATTAAAATGCTTGGTGGGGATATAGCTGCACCATTCCTTGATGCAAAAGGGGCTATACCTGTTAAAGTAACAATTAATGGTGATAGCAAAAAACAAACTCTAGATTTATATTCAGAAACAAATGCGGACAACTATTTAACTCCAATACATTTGTCACGCTTAGCAGGTAAGAATACTGTTATTAAGTCAACAATTGATTTCAAACAAAACAGATTAAAAATAAAAGATACAGGATTATTTATAAAAACCGAAACTCCAGACGAAAAACATCCAGAAAAAATTATCACAACTTTTGATGAAATAGTAGGAGTTACAGGGACAATAACTGGCTTAACTTCTGTACCACATATTAATTTACTAAAAATTAAACTTGATAGTGATTTAAGTGGCACTATTCAAGGACTACCAAATTCTACTTTCATTGCAAACGGACACTTGTTCTCTTACGGGAACTTGGTATCTCCTAGATTCAAAGGGAACTTCAATATTAAAGATATTAAAATTCCAACACTTTATATGGCATTGAAAAACCTTGGTATAGAGTTTAAGGGCGACGAAATGGAAGCCAAATTGGAAGATTTAAATCTTAATGATTCTATTTTACAAATAAAAACTCTTGTAAGCCTTCTACCTTCCACTAATATTATAGTTAAAGATTTAGATGTTTTCTCCCAAAATGTTGATGTCGACAAAGTAATGAAAGTTTCTGAAGCAGCTATGAAATTACTTCCAGCTCCTACAGCAACTACAAATACAGCACCTGCAGACATTCCTGTCGTTATCCAAAACGGGGACTTAGATATTAAATATGCAAAAACAGGTGGTATTATAGCAACTAACTTAACTGGTAAGATGCTAATGAAAGACAATGTCTTCTATGTAAACAAACTAAAGACTAATGCTTTTGAAGGAATGTTACTAGGTAATGTATCAATGAACCTTGTAACAACACTAATAACCGCAAGTGTTTCAGGCTCAGGGTTTGATGTAGAAAAATCTCTTCTTGGACTTGCAAACATGAAAGATACCTTAACTGGAACAGCAAGCTTTGACGCAGATGTTTCATTAAAAGGTGCTACATACGAACAACAAATGAAAACTCTTAACGGTAAAGTTAATTTTGTTCTTACTGACGGACAATTAGGACCTTTTGCAAGATTAGAAAATCTTATTCTCGCAGAAAACATTCGCCAATCAGAGTTTTTCCAAACCGCAATTGGTGGTATTATTAATAATTTATTATCAGTAAATACTTCTCACTATGATGAATTAACAGGACATATTGATTTGAAAAATGGTATTGCATACCTAACTCCTATTACATCATTAGGTGAAATAATGTGTTTAAACATAGAAGGAAACTTTGACATCCTAGCAAACACAACAGATTTAAGACTCAGAGGACGTTTAGCTTCAATGGTTTCAGATGCATTAGGACCATTGGCACTAATTAACCCAATAAATATGGCAAAAACCTCTATCGGGTCTTCAATTATGAACGTTTCTACACTAGGGCTTTTCTCTCTGTTCTGTGAAAGTGTTTCTCAGGAAGAGATGGATGCGGTTCCTGCTTTTAGCGGAAATGCATCAGACTATAATGCAACGAAATTCCAAGTTATTGTGAGAGGAGACGTAGCAAAACCTCTATCGCTAATCAAATCTTTCAAATGGATGGCGCTAGAGTCTGATATTCTGAAAGCTAAAACTCAAGTAGAAACTCTTGCCATAGAGGAAGCAAAATCAAAAGGTAAAAAATTCCTTGGAGAACAAAAATCTCAGGAAATTGAAGCGAAAGTTCAAGAAATTGAAAACCAAGTAAATACCGCAAAAGAAATCTTCAACGGAGTTAAAAACATTTTCAAAAAAGGAACTGTTCCAGAAACAGTAGAAGAACAAACCACTCCTAATACAAATAATTAATGAGGTAAATTTATGAAATATATGAATTATGCATTATTATTAGCAGTTACATTGAGTGTTGCTGTCTGCCCTGTAGAAGCAAAAATGAGCAAAGAAGCTCATGCCTTGTATCAGCAAGCTTGTTCTTTTGAGTACAAAAGGAACTACAATCAAGCTATTGAAATAATGCAAAAAGCAATTGACATAAATGGTGATGATGCAATGCTATATACCAAAATAGCAGGATTGTACGCAGAACGTGGAGACATAAACGCTGCACTTGAAGCTTACAACAAAGCTCTTAAAATCCAACCAAATGATGCATTTATTTATATTAGTGTTGGTGGCTTGTACCAAAATATGCAAGACTATAAGGCTGCTTTTGAAGCATATTCAAAAGCTATGGACATATTCCCAAGCTACAAATACAATTACCTTAACTTGGCAAATGTGAAATATATTTCAAAAGACTATAAGTCTGCAATCGAATATTATGATTTATTCTTAGCAGCATATCCAGAGCACACAGAAGCAAATGAAAACTTAGCGAATTCTTATTTAGCAATCGGTGCAAATGAAAAAGCTTGTGACATATACAACAAACTTTATAAAAATTCTCCAGAAAACTTCAAAGATTATCTAAGATACGGGATTGCGTTATTTAACTCAAAAAAATACGAAAACGCTGTACCTATGTTAAAGAAAGCTATTGAAGCAGACGAATCAAATACCCTTGCGTGGGCAGATTTGGCTCTATGTTATCAAAACATCGGAGAAGAAGAGTTCTCTTTGGCAGCATTCAAAAAAACTTTCGACTTAAACCCAAATCTTACTGCATTAAAATTTGACTATGCTAATCTCCTTGGGAATATGGGAATGAATGAAGATGCAATTACTGCCTATAAAGAATACACAGAGGCTTTTCCAGAAGATTCAAATGCATATAGAAATATGGCATTAGTATACAAGGCTCTAGAAAAAAATGATTTAGCAATTCTAAATCTAGAAAAAGCTTACCTTAAAGATCCTTCAAATACTGAAACTCAAAGACTGTTAGCTCGATATTACCATGAAGCTCAAGACTTTACCAAAGCTCTTAAATTCTATGACTTAGCTTTACAAACCTCACCAAACGATTTTGATATAAAAGCTAACAAGGCATTAGTTTTACATGCACAGAAAAATTTCCCTGCTGCAATTGATTTGTATAAAGATTTATTATTAGTAAAAGAGAATAATAGAATCTCTAAAAATCTAATTTCAGCACAAATTGCCTACGGTTACTATCTTTTAGATAGAATGGACTATTCTCAAGCAACTTTATACTTTAAGGATGCCTTAAGAGATTCTCCAGATGAAGCATCTGCCTATTTTGGATTAGCTGAAGCCAGCAGACACATGGGATTAACTGAATTAGCATTAGAAAACTATACTCTGGCTCTTGAAAAAGAACCTGATAATACAACATATTACAATGCTCTTAATGAGCTAAAAGCAACTTTAGAACCAGATACTGAAGAAGCTGAAACAGAATCAGAAACCGTACTAGAACAGGAAGAAGAAAAGGTTGCGGAACCAGCTCAAACTGAAGAAAAAGTTGAAGAACCTCTAAATAACCAAGCTTTGATTGTAAAAGCAAATGAATTTTACCAATTAGGTAAATACAACGAAGCGATTGAATACTACTCAAAGGCCATAGTTCTAAAACCTGATGATTTTGTTACTATGCTTAAAATAGGGAATATCCATAACTTACTTGGAAATACTGAAAAAGCTACCTTATTTTACGAACATGCAACAGAAACCAATCCTGAATATGCAGATGCTTGGTTTAATTTAGGTTTGACCTACGCCAACGCAAAGCGTCACAAAGATTGCATCAAATGCTTTGAAAAAGTTATCAAGCTAACACCTAATTACCCATATTCTTACTATGCATTAGGAATGGCATACGAAGCAATGGGAGATAATTTCAACGCTATAGAAAACTATACCTTATACAAAGGGTTTGAATCTGACGAAAAAATGTTAGAAAATGTTGATGCAAAAATTAAAGCTTTGGAAAACTAATGAAAGTTAAATTTTTAGATGTATTATTATTTCTTGTTATAACTAACCTGCTTACTTGTGGTTGGTTTAAACAAAAAGCCTTTGTATATTTTAATGATAGACCAACAACAGCAGAAACAGTGCTTAATCCAATGTACGAATTCAAGCAAGGCGAACGAGTATACTATCTGTTTTTTTCAAAGAAAAAGCTTGAAAACCAGTATATCAGAGTTCAATTATTCAAAATTGGCGACAATATTCCTCAAGGCGCAGCATCAATGATTCGAGTCAAAGATTATCGACTCATGAACGACGAAAAATTTTACCACACGAACTACTTCGTCCTACATCAACCAGGACGTTATATCGTGCAAATATATGACCCGCAGGATGTCAATATCCCGCTTGCCAGAGGTGAGTTTAAAGTTAAGTAGCTTAAACGTCAGCTTTTGTGCCTTCGCCTGTAGCAGGTTTAATTTCTTCACCCTCTTCAGGAATTTCATCAAGCTCTTCCATATTAGCGTTAAATTGAGCAATTACATATTCTTGCATATCTTTGTCTGTAAATGCGTCATTAGCATCAATGGTTACGCCGTCTACTTCAGAAGCATCTAAACCTTTTGAATTCGCTTCTGCCTTTGTGATTTTAGAAGTTCCAAAAACTTCCTTGAACATTTGTGCAAATTGGTTGCTGTTGATTGATGACATAGTAATCCTCCGTTCATATATTATAAGTATATATTTTTTTCCAAATTTCAGCAAGATAAAAAAAATTTACAAATATACATAATATTTCAATTTTGTGGTATGATATATACTATGGGTAGTTCAAAGAGGAAGAGTGCTTTTATATTAGGTTGTGCTTTATTGCTAAGCACAGATAGCTCTTATGCAGCAAACAACACTGTTACAGGCGTTTCATTGAGCAATTCTGAAGACGGCATAACAGCTAACGTATCGACCCAAAACGAATATTCTACCCCTATAAAAGCAACAAAATCTGGTCAGTACTATAATATAATACTACCTAATACCGTTAAGAATCCTGGTGCATCTTGCCAATCTGGGGATTTAGCAGAATCTTGTAGAATAACCACCGTTAATGGAGCTGATGGTTCTTACACAAAAATCCAAATAAAAGTTCCAGAAAGCGTTAAAGTAACTGCGATGAGTTCTGTTGGAATGGGTGGGCATGGACAGGCTTTTAATGAAGAAACAGAACAAGAGTTGTTAAACGAGCTTGAAGAGCAACAAAATTTCGAAGAAGATAATACTGGGCATTCTGAAGAGTCTTTTGATGGACATGGACACTCTGAGGACTCAGACTTCGAAGAACCAAACTTTGAAGATTCTGAAGAAACAGCAGAACCTGTTGTTGATATGCTACCAGAACCAGCTCCAGAACCACAACCATCAACATACAAACCAATTGATGAGCCATCTTTAACTGCAAACCACCTACAAGAAATTTTATATGGTTTTAGCTGGATTTTTGGAATTATCCTTGTTTGCCTAATAATTTACTACTTAGGACGAGATAAAATCAAACAACAAATGGGAGATATGGATATTGATATCTCCGATAACAAGAAAAAAGTTAAAAAAGAAGAAACTACTGAAAACAAAGCAAAAGAAAAAGAGGCAAAACCAAAGAAACAAAGGCCTCGCACTGAAACCATTGATTTAAGCGGGTATTCTAATAGCTACGAACCCCCTGAAATGGATCATTCAGCATTTGCAATAGAAGATGAACCTGTTATTGATATAGATTCTCTTTACGTACAACCAACTCCGCCAAGAACCTCTGTTCAAGAAACCGTTGTAAACACAGTAGAAGAAGAGGATTTGGATGATTTTCTTAACTCTTTTGTAGATGATGAAGAAGACAGTTCCGAGCCAGAAAGCCAGTCTGTAAGTTATACAGAGCCTTCCTCAGAACAACCAATTGTGACAGAAGAAGAGGAAGAGAATCTTACACATACTGAACTAGATTATACAGAGGATGATTCAAACTCTGAAAACAACAGTAACGATATAGATGACAGTGAAGAAATCCTATCAGTAGAAGATTTGCTTGAAGGCGAGGACCTAGGACCACAAGTTACATTAGAATCAAATGAAGATATCATTGATGAAGATGATGATATTAGCTTTGAAAACCCTATTGAAAACTTAATTGATGATGTTTTAGCAACAGAAGGAATGTCTTTCTCTGAGGCTGATGTAGATTTTATACAAAAACAGCTTCAAGTTGATGTAACACCAGAGTTATTAGATGAATTCAGATTAGCAACACAAGCAAATGAATCAACAGCTCCATTAATGACATTGGAAATGTTTGATGAACAATATCCTTCTCTAAGTGATAAAACAATATCTGAACTACTAAAAGACGGTATTAAATTTAATGCTGTAGATACTCAAGTTATACACGATTTAATGACCAACCTAGAAATCAGTGATGACAGTATAGTAGAAGCTCGCATAAGAAAAGAACAAGAAGAGCAAGCCAACATTGATTACTATCAAAATGAAGCTGATTTCGCATTCACGCTTGTAAAACCTCAAGATATGGATAAGCAAGACGAAATAATCGTTCTTGATGAAAATTATTACCCCGATTTAGATGAGGTTGATTTCTCTGGAGACTCTATTTTAAACGAGTTTACTCTAATTCAACCTGAAAAACCTAATTACACAGAAGAGTTAGATTTAGGAACAACAACCTTAGAAGATTTAGGGATTACAGAACTACCCAAACCACTTATATCTAGAGAGCTTGAAGAAGAATTAGAACAAGCATCTACAGTTCACACAGAATTGCTAGATGATACTTCTATTGAAGCTTCCTCTGAGATAAGTGACAGTATTGATGAACAATTTAAGGCTCTTGGGGTTGATTTCTCTGATGAAACCTCTCAAGAACAAGAAGAATTTGAGTATTCTCCAACGGAAGACACTGTTGAAAACTTTTCAATGGAGCCTACAATCGAACAGAAAACTACAATTGGAGAAGATTTCAACTCTACAAAAGCTGAGATTTATGCAAAATGCTCAATAGACGAATCTACAAAACTATATATAACTCAATACGAAGGTAAGAACATTCTAGTAGGGATGAAAAACGATACAATCAAACCTCTATACGAGTTCACAGATGCTAAAATCCCATCTTCAATAAGCACCCGTATTGCTGAAACAGTTGACGAAAAAACCAGATACATAGTACGTGCTGACAAGTTCAAGTCAGTTATCGAAGTCTCTGAAGATGATATCGAATTAGTTCTTGTACTATAATCACAGTTTTTAAGCAAGAAAAAAGCCCGCTTTCCCAAGCGAGCTAATGTCATTATTGCTATTAATACTAGATTAATTGTAACGCAATAGATGGAGTTTGGTTTGCAGTTGACAACAATGTTGTTGCTGCAGATTGTAGGATTTGGGCTTGTAGGTATCTTGTTGATTCTGTTGCGATATCTGCGTCTTTTACGGTAGATAAAGAAGAAGTCAAGTTTTC
>JAZUBR010000023.1:0-14245 GCA_045638625.1 Candidatus Gastranaerophilaceae bacterium | reverse complement strand
GTAGGATTTGGGCTTGTAGGTATCTTGTTGATTCTGTTGCGATATCTGCGTCTTTTACGGTAGATAAAGAAGAAGTCAAGTTTTCTGTTGTTACTTGTATTGAATCAATTGCTGATTCTAATCTGTTTTGAGAAGCACCTAGGGTTGTTACTCTGTTACTAATGTTATCGATAGCATCATCGATTCTTGTCAATTGGGCAGCTGCATCTGCTGCTGATGAACAGTTTGCCGCAAAGGTTGCATTAGCAACACCGCCTAAAATTGTTTGAGCTTTAGCATCAGAGAATAGTGTATCAGATAGTTTTACTTTACTATTATCAGATCCATCAACACCTACTTGGATACTTACTTCACCAGTTGCACCAGTCATTAACAACATACCATTGTATTCTGCACTGCCTGCAATACGGTCGATTTCTGCAAGTCTTGATTCGATTTCAGCCTTAATCGCTGCTCTTGAATCATCTGAGTAAGTGCCGTTTGCTGCTTGTTCGGTCAAGTCTCTGATACGTTGCAAGTGGTCTGTAATCAAAGAATAGTTTTCTTCAGTTGTTGTTAACATATCTAGACCGATTTGAGCATTGTTTGCTGCTACGTCGTAAGAGCTCAATTTTGCTTCCATTTGAGCTGATATACTGTAACCAGCAGCATCATCTTTCGCACTGTTGATTTTATAACCTGTGGTCATTCTCTCAATTGCTGTGTTCAATTTGTTAGTTGCAGCAGTGAGGTTTTGTTGAACTTTTAATGATTGTACGTTTGTTACTAATGAGATTGACATTGGGATATTCTCCATAATTTATGTGCATCATGCACATTTCCTACAGAGTATATATTCCCAGTCTTTGTTCTTTAATAACAAAACCAGAGTTTTTCAATTTACAAAAGTTAACAATTACTTACCATTTTCATCCGTGAAAACAAGTTATAATCCGTTATTTAGGGAATCGTGAGAATTTTGTGAGTGTTGATTTGTAGGTAGGAATATTGGAGAATATGTTTTTTATTTTAATAAAAAAGGCGACACCCAGATTCGAACTGGGGGATAAAAGCTTTGCAGGCTTCTGCCTTACCACTTGGCCATGTCGCCCCCTCCTCTTCATGTTAGAGTACACAAAATTAAATGTCAAGTCCATTTTAGAGGAGGTGTAAAGAGCAGAGAGAGACTCTGCTCTTTTACCCACGTTTCCCAAATCAACAGCTATTATATCAATTGTAATGCGATTGATGGTGTTTGGTTTGCTGTTGCTAGCAAGGTTGTAGCTGCTGATTGAAGAATTTGAGCTTGAATATAGTTAGTAGACTCATTTGCAACGTCAGCATCCTTAACTGTAGAAAGAGAAGATGTTAAGTTTTCTGATGTCACTGAAATCGCATCAAGCGCAGACTCTAATCTGTTTTGAGAAGCACCAAGTGTAGTTACACGTCCACTGATTTCATCAATAGCAGCATCGATTGTTGATAAGAAGTCCCAAGCGTCTTTACTTGCACAGTTTGCAGCAAAAGTTGCATTATCAGCACCACCTAACAATGTACCAGCATCTGCCGGACCAAATAAATCTTCAACAAGAACAACTTTACTGTTTGCACTGCCATCTATACCTACTTGGATATTAACATCATAGTCAATAGTACCATCCATTAGGTTCATACCATTATATTCAGCACTTCCTGCAACACGGTCAATTTCAGCAAGTCTTGAAGCGATTTCTGCCTCAATTGCAGCTCTTGAATCATCTGAATATGTGCCGTTAGCTGCTTGTTCTGCTAGGTCTCTAATACGTTGTAAGTGTCCAGTAATTAAAGAATAGTTTTCTTCGGTTGTTGTTAACATATCAATACCGATTTGAGCATTATTTGAAGCTACATCATAAGAACTTAATTTTGCTTGCATTTGAGAAGCAATACTGTAACCTGCTGCATCATCCTTAGCACGGTTAATTTTGTAACCAGTAGTCATTCTTTCAATGGCTTGGTTCATAGCATTTGTAGCTGCAGTTAAGTTTTCTTGCACCTTAAGTGACTGCACGTTTGTAACGAGTGATAGTGACATTTTGAGATTCCTTTCATCTTGTCTTAATATTTAGTTATGCATCCTTGCGTGGTCCCACGAACTATATATTCCTGATTTTTATTTTTTAATAACAAAGTAACTTCGATTTCGTTACAATTGTTTACATTGATTATAAAAACAATCAGTCTTCTGAAAGGGTATAATAATTATTAATACTGAGTTTTAAGGAATCTGGGAAATAGCAATAAAAAAGCCACCCCCTAAGGAGTGACTTTTAAAAAATCAATATTTAAATTCTTTAAACCATAAAACCTGATGATAAAATTGTCAATTTTGAACTCTGCCATTCTTCTGAATTAGTAGAAATAAACTTCTGCGTATGGCTTGCAAAATCAGCAATATTAGAAGTTGAGAACTCCATTTGCTTTGAAGTAGCAAGATTTTTAAGGGTTAAATACCTACCATTAATCTCATCTTCACCAAGAATTACAGCAAAATGAGCAGACTTTGCAGCTTTTTCCAATTGTTTTGAAAACTTCTTACAAGTCATATCAAAATCTGTATTGTACCCTAAAGTTCTGAATTGCTCTACAAGCTTGATTGCTTCTACTGTATTATCTGAAACTACATAAATATCCAGCTTCTTATCACCTGACTCAGGTAGCAAGCTCGCAAGGCGCTCCATACCCATTGCCCAACCGATAGCAGGAGTATCTTGACCACCTAAATTACCAACAAGCGTGTCATAGCGTCCACCACCACAAACGGCATTTTGAGCCCCTAGGTTTTCTGACTTAATCTCAAACACTGTTCTGTTATAGTAGTCTAAGCCTCTTACAAGTTGTTTATTTACGTTATAATTTACCCCCAATGCATCTAAGTATGACTTCAAAGTCTCAAAATGTTCACTACACTCTGGACAAGTAAAATCAGAAGCAATTACAGCTTGCAATTCAGGTTTTGCATAAATAGCTTTACAAGACTCAACTTTACAGTCTAAAAGTCTTAGAGGATTTTTTTCAAATCTTGATTTGCAATCCTCGCATAAATCTTCATAATAAGGACGTAATGTCTCTTTTAGTAAGGTTTTGAAATCATTTCTACAAGAAGTACAACCTAGAGAATTAATTTCAACTGATAAATTAGGCAAACCTAACGCTCTCAAATATTGAAGAGCCAAGTTAATAGCTTCTGCGTCCGCTGAAGGTTCTTTTATGCCAAACATCTCGATTCCAACTTGATGGAACTGACGTTGACGCCCAGCCTGTGGACGTTCATATCTGAACATTGGTCCTTTATACCATAGCTTTACAGGCGCAGGCAAACGATGCATACCATTCTCAATAAAGGCACGAACAACACCGGCAGTATTTTCTGGCCTTAAAGTCAATGAGCGTTCAGATTTTTCAAACGTATACATTTCCTTGTTAACGATGTCTGTTGTATCACCAACACCTCTTTGGAAAAGCTCTGTTGCCTCAAAAATAGGAGTTCTTAACTCTTTGTACCCAGCACGTGTGAATACGTCTAATGCTACAGCTTCCATCTTATGCCACAGAGGCATATCCTGTGGAAGTATGTCTTTTGTCCCTTTTTGTACCTTTATAATTTGTGCCATAATTTCCTTATCCTACAAATAGAAGAACTTTATTCTTCATCTGTATCTTCTTCACCCTCAAGCTTAAAACTTAACTTAAAAACTTCCCCTTTTCTAAATTCCAACTCTTCACCTCTTTTATAAAGCGAGATAGGAGTAGAATCAACTAAAGCAACCGCACCTGACTTAACTCGGTTACCTTCTTCGTTTTTACAAACACCTTCAACAGTCTTAACTGCAGAACCAAACCCAGGAATCACAATACTACCCGCAGTCAAAACACCCTGTTTTGTTACTTCCTTAGCTTTTAGCTTTGCTCCGAAGCTATATTTGCCAACAAATTTTTCTTTTATAGGGTATGCATTGTTCTCAGTATCATAGAACATGAACGGTTCAAAGATAAAAGATGCGTCTCTTTTCAAGCGCTTTGGAGTTTGAACATTTGTAATACGACCTTCGACTCTAGAACCAGCTTTAACTAAGATTCCTGTTTTAGTCACCAAGTCTTCAGTAAACGTTAATTGCCAAGTAGCAGGGGGATTCGCAGTAGAAAAATCACTACACGCTGCAACCTTCACCAATCTTGCATTTGCAACTGGCGCTAATAGTATCGCAAAAAATAATAGTGTTATAAATTTTTTCATGAAATCTCCTTGTGCATACTCGAATTTTAGCATGCGTAATACCTAGGGTCAACAAATTTGATGTATAATATAGGGGAGGAGAAGCAATGAGACGAATTGGATTAGTTTTAAGTGAATTAGTAAAAAAGACATGCTTTGAAGCTGAGAAAGAAGCTATTAATTATATAGAATTTGATGATATTACCCCAAATCATTACCAAGCTGAATACGACAACTTTAAAACAATAGTACACACAGAAACGGTTGAAAGCGTTATGAAATCTAACAAAAACAGCCCTAAAGAATAGTTTTTCAAAAATTATTAAAATTATCGCTTGACATCTGAGTATTTTCTTAATAAGATTAACTGTGTTGCCGGCATAGCTCAACGGTAGAGCAACGGTTTTGTAAACCGTAGGTTGTAGGTTCGATTCCTATTGCCGGCTTTTTTACTAGGAAGAGTTCTAGTTTGACTAAGCCCTTGTGGCAACTAGCCTTTGTGGCGCAGGGGTAGCGCACTCCCTTGGTAAGGGAGACGCCACGGGTTCAAATCCCCACAAAGGCAAATTTTATGAAAATTTAATATGGGTAGGTGGCCGAGTGGCTAAAGGCGACAGACTGTAAATCTGTTCTCGAGAGAGTACGGTGGTTCGAATCCACCCCTGCCCAATTACTTTAAAAAAGAGACTGAACATTTGTTCAAGTCTCTTTTTTCATGATTTTTGTAGAGTGGATGAGAACCACACAAGGCAAAGCCTTGCCAGTGGTTCGAGCGAGGAGCGAGCAAAGTGTATTTTATTGTCCGTTTTGGTTTGTACGGATAGTGTGAAAATTTTGGGCAAAGTTAGAACACTAGCGAGTTTCAGGGGTAGGAAATAACCAAACCATGTGTGACACAAAACGGACTTTTAATGGACTTTGTTTTCCAATGTTCCTCCCCAAAGGGGGAGGTTAGGTGGGGTGCAATACAAAATCGTTCCCCCTCTAACTCCCCCCACTGGGGGAGAATGTCCTTAGCTTATTCAAATTTGAGCTAAGTTCGTAAAAGTCCAATTTAAGAATTTTAAAAGAATTTAATTTGTTGGGTTTCACCCAACCTACCAACTGTAGATTGTTTATTGTATTGTTTCAGGACAGATGATTTATTGCGGTTCAAATGATTATTTTAGTACAGGACTTTTGAAAAAAAAATTTTCCTCCCCAAAGGGGGAGGAATACTAACAAGTCGGGTTCAACTCGACCTTGGTTAGCTTGTAGGATGCAATTTATTGCACCCTACAACTAATAATTATAGTCAAGAGGGCTGACACAACCTGACAATAAATTTAATATCAATCAATACTTGACCTACAGTTTTGATTATCAAATTCACTGCTCTTTTCCCCAAAAACGAATATTAAAATACATTAATAAGGGTGGATTCTATTTTCAAATTTATAGTATAATTGGGTAATGGTAAGATTATCAAATAAAAATTCCATGCAAATGGTGGCACATTTTGTTAAATCATTTTTCAAATTTCAGGAGTTTTTTACTCACATCATTGAAGTAAATCATCCTGAATTAGATTCCTGTCTTTATGCTCTTTGGCATAGGAATCAATGTGCAATATATGGTTTAAAAAACAAAGAAAAGGTAAATGTCCTTGTCAGTCACTCAAGAGATGGTAATGTTGTTGCTCAAGCGATAGCACCGATGGGATTCAAATTAGTGCGTGGCTCCAAAGGTAAAAAAGGTGCCGTAGAAGCTTCAATGCAAATAATCGAGGCTCTAAAAAACAATGAGCGTGCAGCAATTATGGTTGACGGTCCAAAAGGTCCTGCTGAAGTTGTAAAAGAAGGCGTTATAAAAATAGCAAAACTTTCAGGAAAACCAATAGTCCCTCTTTGTTGGTATTCAAGCAATTTTAACTGGATAAAACTCCCATCTTGGGATGGCTTGAGAATGCCTATATTAGATGTTCGATTAATCAATTTATATGGCGAACCTATATATGTGCCTGAAGATGCAGACGAAACAGCAATTGAAGAAATTCGCTTAAAACTTCAAAATAGCTTGAAAGAACTAGACGCTAGGATTCCTGAAGAATACAATAAAACCTACTGGAATGGGCTTTGGAAAAGAAAACGTCCATAACTTATACTAGCATTATTCCTTCTTAGTATAATTGTACACCTATCTTTTCTGCAATTTTACGCAATGCTTCGTTAATAACAAAAGTATTGCCCACAAATTGTTCGAATAAAAATTCTTCTGAATACCAAGGAGATTTTTTCAAATATTTAAAATACTCTTCTTTCATATGTGGAATTCTAATATCTGGTTTCCAAGGCTTAACATCTGTAATCCAATGAACAATATAAGGATTTTTAGACAACGAAACGTAATAGTCTACATCCTTATAGGTCGTTGCAAACGGATAACAATAATTCCACCTCAAATCAACTGGTAAGACTTTATCTTGTAAGATATAGTTGATAACATCTTGATCGCCATAAGTCCCTGGAACAAAGATTGGCGGCAAATCTTTCAACACCTCTGACAATTCAATATTTCTTGTCTCTTTCAAGTTCAACAGCATCACACCTGAATTAATATAAGTTGTAGTTTCACTCAGACCATATGTATTTTTCATGTGCTGCGCCATTATATCCTCGGCACCTGCAACAGAATAACCCTCAATATCAGTTGCATACAACTCGGAAACATCATGCCTGCAAACCATATCGGCATCCAAGTATAATAGTTTATCAACTGATTCTAATTTAAAAAGCAAAAATCTATAAAACTGAGAAATTTTTAAATGCCCCGTATTCACATTCTCAAAAACCTTCTCATTTACATAGATATATTCAAGTTCAAAATCTTTAATCTTCTTTAATTCTTCAATTTTTGCTTTATTTTCATCACTTAAGAAATCTGTTACCAAAAAGAACTTATATGAATCTTCTTCTCTTGCAAAAGACAAAACAGAAGTCATCATTACACCTAAATGCTGAGCGTATGAATCATCTATACAAAAACCAATATTTATTTGCATATAAATATCTCCGTTTAATTAAAACTTATTGACCCCAGTATAGCATACCTTCTTTGAAGGATAATCATCTTTTAAAACGATTACCTGCCCCTATTTACTTTTTTGCATTCTCTACTCTGCATTCAAAGAGAGCCTCTTTTAACCTCGCTTCTACGAGCTTGATTTTTTTAGGAAAATTGAATTCACGCACAGAAATATAATCACTTTTATTAAACGAATCACCGTATAAGCGTTTTAATTCACTCTGAATATTTGCAACCTCTTTATATGCATTATGTTCGAGTTTAAGTCGATATCTAATCAACTGCAAAACACTAACTTGTTCATCTTTAGAAAAAGGCGCTAACATCATTTCTATTGCATCAAGAATAGCAAATTTATCGAACTTCTTTCTTGTATAAATCTTGTTGTTATAAATAGAATCCATATAATTAATCTTTAAACTCGCCTCTGGCAAACGGCCCATAATAATTTTCCTCTGGTTTATTTTTGGATTATTAATCATATCGAAAACATGACGAAACTCATGCATAGCAACATGAATATCCTGAATATTAAGCGTTTCATCTTTTTGAATAGGTAAAAACTCTTCATACCCTGATAATTCTTGATTAAACCGTGATTGTAATAACGTCGTGCCACCTGCTACTCCTCCTCGTTCTTCTTTAGAGATAATACAAGTTATCATTCTATGAAGCTTTGATTCAAAAGCATCTCTTAGCGTGTCTAATTTTACACTGCCATTCTCTACCTTATTCTTAACAGCATCAAAAACCTGTTTATTACACTTTCCAGCTCGATTAAAGCGTTCTACATCAGAACCCTTCGCAAGCTTGTAAGGTAATCTAACAAAATTGGTCATCCTAGCATCCACAAGACAACCCTTCTTTTTCTATCAAATCTTTTCTCATACACATCATAAACTATGTAAAAGAAAAATTTTGCCTATTTATTAAATAAGTGTTACAAATCCCTAAATTCAACTTTTTATTAAACAACCAACTCGTCATTCCAACGACCTAAAACAACATCAGGTCGACCTGCATCATTTGGATAGTCTGAAGAAATCGGCAGTTCTAAATTTTCAACATCAGCAAATTCATACTTATCCTTTAGAGCATAAGTTACCTCTACAACATCTGCAAAACAAGAGTTTCCAAGTTCCAACAGATAACTAGAATTGTTAGCATGTAAATGAATCAACTGATGAGTTTCATTTAATTTTCTTAGCAAATTCAAACGATTTTTCCAAGACTCTTCAGGGCAAGCTTTTACTAAACCATGGACTTCCATAATAATCTGGTCAAACTGCATTAGGGTAGATGTTTCTACAGTTTCCAAAAAATCCCACTCAGCACCTTCTGTATCAATTTTAAGAATCATATTCTTCTTATCTTTATGCAAGTTTCTAAGAACATAGTTTTTAACAGAATTCAACGGACCTGTTACTTGAAAATTACGTCCCAAACCTTCTTTAAAGAAATGAAAACCGTCATTAGTTAAGGAATAACCGCCAATTGTATGGTCATACATATACACGTCATACCCTCGTTCTGCCAATTCAGCATCCCAAGAGTACTCACGGTTTATTCCGAAAGAATATGCTATACCACCAGATTCTAAAAAGTCATTAACCATTATATAGCCACCATCTTTGTCGTTATTTCCGACTCGTGCTAAAAAATAGTTCTTTACTTTTTTTATCTTTAAAAGTTCCTTCAATTCCTTATAATAATCGACAGAAACATTCAAATCAGCATCTAGCTTATATAAACAGTTATCGCCATAAAAACCGTATCTAAAACCAATATTCATACGCCCCTTCTTTAATTTTTTATCTGCCGAAAGTGTAACATAAAATTCTAGACAGAACAATCAACCCAAATGTTAATAGTTGTAACAATTATGGCAAATTTTTATATTCACAAGATTTAAATAGGTGTACTTAAACATAAATTCTATCCAAACAATATGATTACAATAAACAACAGAAACTCAAATATAAATATATCTTTTAATGGCTATGCTCCTACGCAAGTAATTAAAGTCTACAGGCAACTTGATAACACTTTTATACAAGAAGCTCGCAATCAAGGTATAGGAGGCTCTACAATACTTGCAATCATAGAAAAGATGTCAGTTAGTCCTAAATTTGAACTTAAAGCCCTAAATGATATCAAAAACGAATTATCACAAAGAATTGAGCAAGTTATTGAGATAATAGATAATACCAACAGCATTGAAGAGCTAAAAAACTCCCTAATGCTTCCATTAGAAACTATTAAACCTCTACTATGCAAAAGACAACAAGCTAAAAGAAACATTGCTATTTCAGAAGGTTTTGAAAAAGGAGAGAGCATTGAAGATTTAGCCAAGAAGTTTGAAATAAAAGAATCTACAATAGAACAAATTCTAAGAACACTTGGAATAAGCTTAAATCACAGGGTAGAAAAAGCAAATAAAGCCATTGAAATGCTAAAACAAGGAGCTACCGGAAGAGAAGTTGCAGAGAAATTGGGATTACATACATCAACAATCGCTGCAATAAGAAAAAGAGAACATATTCCAGACAGTAGATGTATGATTTTAGAAAGAAAACACTCTCAAATAATTGAAAAACTCAAAGCTGGTATAAGCCACAGGGATATTGCAAATGAGTTTAAAATGAGCAAATGCAAAATTGACGAAATTGCAATGCAACTTGGATTCAAAGAAGCTGCAAATGCCATTCAAAAATCTATCACAGAGAAACTCCAAAACAGAACAAGCGTTAATAAAATTGCAGAAGAACTTGGAATATCAATTACAGAAGTATTAAAAGAAACTCGAGCACTTGGCTTTACAACACAAGATGCAAGGTCACTTAGAGAAGCTGCCATCCTTGAAGCTTTAAAAACAAAAAAAGTTACAGACATTGCAAAAGAATTCGATGTCGCAATCAATACTGTATATAATATCAAACGAAAACACCCAAATTGTTAGAAAGATTTTTATGATTATGAGCTCTATTCAAAACATTCAATACCCTGATAACAAACCAACTTTCACGGCAACTGCTATAAAAAAAGAGGCTGTAATTGCGTATAGAAAACTCAGTCCGCAATTCATTAAAGAAAATGAAGCAAAAGGAGTTCCTCAAGGTTTGATAGTTGGATTTATTAACAGGTTATTGCTAAAACCAAACACTGGTATGCTAAATCCAGAAAAATTATGTAAAAATCTTACACAAAAAATTAATACTGCTTTTTCCCTACTAAAACAGGGGAAAACTGCAGATGAAATGTCAAAAATTCTGAAAACTGAAAAAAGACGCATAGAAGCTTTTGTTAATAAACAAGAACTCCTTGAGCGTAACAACAACATTGCAGAAGCATTTTTAAACGGCGAAAGTATACAAGAACTCGCTCAGCAATATAATCTTTCAATTAGATGTATAGGAATCATCCTAAGAGACAAAGGTATTAGTCCAGAAAAAATAGCAAAAGAAAAACGTAATACAGTAATAAAAATGGTTAAAGATAATTTTACAGATGAAGCTATTGCAGACACTCTTGGAATCCCTCTTAAACATATCCAATCGATTAGAGCTCATAATAAACTCCTTAAAAACAAGCTTAAAACCCCGAATCCTAAAGAACAATTTATTATCGAACAATTAAGAAGTGGGACAAAACGAGAAGACCTAGCCGCAGAGGCGGGGATTTCAATGAATGTAATCAATAATGTATCTAAAAAATTCAAAGTAAAAGAAACATTACTTGCTGAACGCAATGCAAAGATTATGGAAATGCTTTACAACGGCATTCCTACAAAAACTATTGCTAAAGAATTCAACATCGATAAAACAATAATTTATAAACTTGCCAAAAAACATAATTTTCAACTTAGCTAAGGACATCACAATATGATTATCAGTAAAATCTATACTTCTTCAACAAATCAAAATTTTACAGGAACCAACACTGTTTATTATAATGCAAGCCAGGCCTATAAAAAGCTTGGGCAAGATTTTTTAGAGCAGACCCAGCAGCAAGGTATAAATAAAGGAACAATTGTTGAACTATTAAAAAGAATGATTCTTAGCCCCAAATTTGAACAACTAAGCTTGGATAGCATTTACAAGGAACTTCTAGAAAAAATCCGACCAATATTAGAAGCTGTTAATGGCGGAAAGAGTTCTGAAGAGCTACAAAAACTTTTTAAACTACCTGAGCAAACTGTTAGTGGCTTACTAATTAAACAGGCTGTGCTTAAACGTGCCCAAGAAGTAACCAAGCTATATAGAGAAGGGATGAAAATACAAGATATCGCAAAGCTAAAAAACA
Organism: Candidatus Gastranaerophilaceae bacterium; assembly: GCA_045638625.1. Taxonomy (GTDB): domain Bacteria; phylum Cyanobacteriota; class Vampirovibrionia; order Gastranaerophilales; family Gastranaerophilaceae; genus CALUTH01. Next base: position 2,646 of record JAZUBR010000023.1, on the reverse strand, counting down.
TTGCAGAATCAACAGTCAGAAAATACCTAAATGACTGCGGAATTAGCTTTGCATACCCGCCTATTCCTACAGAAAAACTTACCGAACTAGTTAAAAACGGTTATAGCGATATTCAAATCGCAGAAGAACTTGGGGTACACAAGAATTCAGTCGAAAGAGCCCGAAAAAAACTTAACCTAAAAAGTAATCGCCAAAAGGGAAAAGTTCAGGCTGTACACGAAGAAATTGTAAAAGACCTAGAATCAGGACAAAAACGAAGAGATATTGCTAAAAAATATGGTATTTGCAAGGAAAGAGTAGACAAAATTGCAGAAGAAATAGGTGCTTATCGCAATAACGTTGCTAAACGAAATGCAAAAGCTATAGAACTCTTCGAGCAAGGACTACCACCAAAGGCTGTAGCCGCCGAGCTTGGAGTTTCACACGCAACTGTTTTAAGAATTGCACATAGTCATAATTTTCCCCTTCTAAAAGACTATACAGAAAGAAATAAAGCAATCTTAGAAGCCTTAAAAACCAAAAGCATTGTAGATGTAGCTAAAGAGTTCAATTTATCACAACAAAGAATCTGGACAATCAAAGAAACATTTAAAGGCTAAGTCCGATATTTCAAAGTCATGTAAATATTTGTAACGATATCCTATATTTTACTAAAGTTTCTAGCACATCTGCCGATAACAGATATAGATAAAGTTTAGGCGGAAGTATGACTGATTTCAATTCGGTACAAAGAGAAACAATTAATTTGTGGCGACAAAGCAAAGGTCATGGCATTATGGAAATGCCAGACGAAAAAGCTGCGTCTATTATGCTGCAAGAAATGAAGGAATCTGGAACCGTTTACCCTGGGTTTGAAAGCTTAGTCAAGAAAACTAATACTCCGTCTAATTCTCCGCTTACAACTAATACATCGCCTTCTTTATTCGGTTGGGGTGCCAAAGAGAATGTTGGTCATCAATCAAACTACGCCTATGATATGGCAATTACGCACCTTGAGGGTATGACTAATTCTGCTCAAAGGAATATGGACATACAAGCCTTGAGACAAGGTGTTATCTCTGGTGCTGCAGCTTGGGATTTGTTCAAGAATGTCTTTGATATGGAGTACTCTTCTGGAAATGTTAATAAAGCAATAAGTAGTTCAAAAAACGATATTGAAAGGTTAAAACTTGCTTCTACTGGACAATTGGTTGGATTTATGGGGCAAGCTATTGAATTTGAAGATGAGTTTAGAAGATTAAGAGGAGTTGAATTTGATGTAAAAAAGATTAAGCAGTGTGATACTAATGCAAAAAGTCTTGCTCAGGCAAGAACTACTAAAAAGATTTTTGATGAAGTTAAAGCTAAACTTAATTCTGCATCAGTTTCCTCTGTTAGAACAATGATGACTCAAGATGATGCTCTCATTGGAGTATTCTCAATACTTTGTGTTAATGAGAATGGGGCTATTAATGTTAATGCGGTAAACGAAGTATTAGCGAATATCGAAAAAGCTAATGAAGGAAATTCTGCATTAAGATACGGTACAGATTTAAAACTAGAGAGAAACGATAAAGGCGAATACGAGTTCAGAGTAACAACACAAAATGGAGAAAGAAACCCTATTACTGCTGAACATCTTGATATGTTAAAAGGTTCTCTTACTGAGATGTTAGACACAATGATGGCAATACAGTTTGGAATTGAGTTTGATAGTAATACTCCGATTGAAGATGTTAGAAGATTAACTTCTGAAGAAATGGTTAAAAGAGAAGCTGATTACAAAGAGAGTTTCTCTGAAGCGTATGGTAAAAAAGATTTAAACGAGCTATCAGAAGAGTTTGTACAAGGACAGATGACTGCTGATATGGTAGCAGAAGGTATTGTTAACATTGGTTCTATGGCATTAATGTTAACTGGTTCTGGGGTTTTGGTTAAAGGTGCACAATGGTCATCTAAAATGTTATCTGCTAAACACGCTGCTAAAGTTGCTGAGATTGCTCAAAAAGCAACTACTGCCGCTCAAAAAGCTACACCGGTATTAGTTGGGGTACAAGTTACACAACCGGTTAAAGCATTGGATTTAGTTTCAAGTGAAGCGACTTGGAAAGGACTTGCAGGGTCTTTAAAAGAAGCTTTAGGTATTGAATTAACAGAAGAAGAGATTACTGCGCAAAGTATTGCATTAGAAAAGTTAACTACTTACGGAATGACTGTTGCAGAGGCTTCTGCTTGGATGATGTTAGGGATGGCTTCTGGTGCTGTTGGTGACAAAGCTAGATTATTCTTAAAGCAAAAAGGGTTAGCAAATATTGTTAAAAACTCTGGTAAATCAATCAACAACCTTATGGATATGTACAAGTCTGGAAAAATTACTGGAGACCTAGCTAAGACTTTATCAAGAATGGAACAAATTGCGACAATGAGTGGCAATGGTTTAGAGTTTGGAGTAGATGTTCTATTAACCTACGCAGGTAATCAAGCTCTACATGGAGAGGGTTTAACTCTTAATGATTTACTAATGTCTATGAATGGAGTTCTTATCGGGTCTGCTATGCAAAAGCAGATGTTAAACAAGCCGTATGAAGCCAGACTGGAAGATTTCAGAACCCAAATCAAGAACAATGACCCTAGTATCTCGGATAAAGACTTAGATATTAGAGCTAA
>JAZUBR010000022.1:0-91126 GCA_045638625.1 Candidatus Gastranaerophilaceae bacterium | reverse complement strand
AAAGTATATACTTTAGAAATAATTGACTTTTTTGATTCATAAATTTGCCCTTTTGTTACAAAACTTAATATTTATTTTCAAAACCCTGTATTTACAATACTTTTCACCCACCCTAAATTCAACCCCAAATAATCCAAAATTCGCAATTGCTTAATCTTTCTTAATAGTTTACAATTATTCTATTAGAAATAGGAGGATATATGGTATTAGAAAAAATAAATTCTCCAGAAGATGTAAAGAAACTTTCATTTGCTGAGCTTAACAATCTTTCTGGCGAAATGCGTGATTTAATCTGTAAAAAAGTTAATGTTACAGGTGGGCACATGGCACCTAACCTAGGAATAATAGAGACAACAATAGCCCTTCACTATGTTTTTAATTCCCCACAAGATAAGATTGTTTATGACGTTTCCCACCAGTGCTATCCACACAAGATTTTAACTGGACGTAAAGATGGTTTTACTAATCCAGAAAACTATTTGAAATACACCGGTTATACTGCACCAGAAGAATGTGAACACGATTTATTCAAAGTGGGACATACTTCAACATCTGTTAGCTTAGCTACAGGTATGGCTAAGGCGAGAGACTTAAAAAATGAAGCATACAATGTTATTGCTCTAATCGGAGATGGCTCTCTAACAGGTGGCGAAGCCTTGGAAGGACTTAACAACGCAGCCGTACTCGGCAGTAATATAATAATCCTTGTAAATGATAATGATATGTCTATTGCAGAAAACCAAGGCGGTATTTATGACAACTTAAGACTTCTACGAAAAACCAACGGAAGTGCTGAATGCAATTTCTTCAAAGCAATGGGTTTTGATTATCATTATGTCGCAGAAGGCAATAATGTAGAAGAATTAATCAAAGCTTTTGAAAAAGTAAAAGATACCAACAAACCAACAATCGTTCATTTAAAAACAATTAAAGGTCACGGGCTACCACAAGCAGAAGCTGATAAAGAAAAGTTCCACTGGGTAATGCCAGGGGTTCTTAATGAAAAACAAAACTCTGGAGTTTGTGAGGAAAGTTATTGTAGCATAACAACTGACTTCATTTTAGAAAAAGCAAAAACCGACAAAACTATCGTTGCAATCACTCCTGCAACCCCTGGAGCGTATGGTTTTACAAAAGAATTTAGAGAAAAACTCGGGAAACAATACGTCGATGTTGGTATTGCAGAAGAGCACGCAGTTGCATACGCTTCCGCACTTGCAAAATCAGGCGCTAAACCTATATTGGCAATTATGAGTTCTTTTGTTCAGAGAACTTATGACCAGCTTTCTCAAGATTTGTGTTTAAATAACTCACCTATAACAATGCTTGTTCACTGGGGTTCAATAAGTGGAGCTGATGCAACACATTTGGGCACTTTTGATATTTCAATGATTAGTAATATTCCAAATCTTGTTTACTTGGCTCCAACAAATAAAGAAGAATATTTAGCTATGCTTGAATGGTCATATAATCAAAATGAGCATCCAGTTGCAATTAGGGTTCCATTCAGACCACTAACTACAACAGGCATCGAGGATAAAACTGACTACTCAAAGCTAAACAAGTTCCAAGTTCTTGAAAGAGGGCATAAAGTAGCAATAATAGGTGTGGGAACTTTCTTTGAACTAGGAGAAAAAGTTAAAACAGAAATCAAATCAAAACTAGGAATTAACGCTACCTTAATTAATCCTAAATTCATAACTGGTATTGATAAAGAACTCTTAGAAGATTTAAAATCAGACCACGATATTGTCATTACTTTAGAAGACGGCATTTTAAACGGTGGATTTGGAGAAAAAATAGCAAGCTTCTATGGAAACTCCGATATGAAAGTTCTTAACTACGGAGCATTTAAGGAATTTACTGACAGAATACCTCTTGATGAGTTATATGAGCGTTATCGACTCAAAAAAGAATTAATCACGGAAGACATTTCCAAATTAGTGTAACACATTCTTAACAAACCCTCCGAATAAGGCAATTTTAACCGGCTCGGAGGGTTTATTATATATAAGAAGTGTAAGGTGAATGTGTAATGAGATTGTCCAACAATTATTCTATCCAAGAGTTTAAAGGTCAAAAACAGGAACAAGAACAACAAACAAAACCAAAGAAGGTTAATGGCTTCATCCCGAAATGTGGTGCTGCAATCGCAAGTGCATTACCAATCGTTTTAGCAGAACAGTATGGTTCAAGCATAATAATTCCAAGTTTAAAAAAATATTCAAACTTACCTGATGATGTAGTAGAAAAGGTTCACACAGCCGCCAAAGAAGCTATAAAAACAGAGGGCTTAGATAAATATGGCGTTTCTATTAAATTATTGCCAAAATTGAAAAAAAAGCCAAGTATGGATGCAATTCTCAAAAATCCTATTCTACAAGTTAATGCAGGTTTAAATTCCATGTTCTTAGGACAAGATTTGAACACTATTGATGAATTAGGTCACAACATCAGCTATAAGAAAAACACAATCTTCTTACCCAAAAAGAAATCTTGTCTAACTGTTTTCCATGAAATGGGACACGCCGCAAACTTTAACAAATCAAAATTAACTAAGGCTTTATTATTTAGCAATGTTTTTGGACAAAGACTTGCATTTTTACCATTGTTATTTGGAGTTTTCACAAGAAAAAGTAAACCTGATGAAAATGGAAACTTAACCACTGGACAAAAGATTAAGAATTTCGTAAGAGATAATGCGGGCAAATTAACATTTGCTTGTTTTGTACCAACATTGTTAGAAGAAGGCTTAGCTTCAATCAGAGCTCATAATTATGCTAAAAAAGGGTTATCTCCAGATATATTAAAGAAAATCTCAAAAACTAATATTTTTGCATATTCAACATACGTAGTAACGGCACTTGCCACAGCATTTGCTGCAAAACTAGGTGTTAGCGTAAAAGACGAAATGATTGCTAACAAAGAAGCAAAAGCTGCAGAAAAAATGAACGCAGAAAAAGCCTAAAGTCGTTTTCATGCTATAATCTCTTGTTATGAAGAGATTACTTTTAACAACATTATTAATACTAGCTACAGCATCATCAAGCCTTGCAATAGAAGAAGTTTCAAAGGTTTATTTAGATGAAGCTATAGATGTTGCTTTAAAGAATAATTTAGACTTAAAAGCTGCTCAGATTAATGTCGGGATTGCCAAACACGAAATCAAATCTGCTAATCGACTACAAAACCCCTCCATTGATACTTTTTATTTTATGGGAGGAGAGGCAAATTCTGAGCCAAGACAAATTGGTATAAGTCAAAATATTGAAATCGCTAAGCGAAAAGCTAGAAAAAAACTGGCAGAATCTAAGTATTCATTGGTTGAAAAAAGCGTTGACTATACTGCCTTTGATTTAAAGATGGATGTTAGAGAAGCTTATGTTGAACTTGTTGCAGCAAAGTCCGTATTGGATACTCTAGAACAACAAAAGGAACTACAAGAAGAACTTCTATCTATTGCAAAATCAAGAACATCTAAGAAAGAAGCGGCCTCTATTGATGCAATTCAAGTAGAGATTGTCCTTAATCAACTAAACACTCAAGTAAATACAGCAAGAGTAAACGTAAAATCTGCGTTGTTTAATTTTAATAAAATAATAAATACACCTGATGATATTATTTATGACAGTAAAGACAATATTTTCTTAGAAGAAAACAACTATAAAGAAATGGATACACCACCTCCTACTCATAAGTTTCCAGAAGTTTCTGAAATAATCAAAAAGGGATTAAAAAACAGATACGACATCAAAATTGCAGAACAAGAATTGGATATTGCAGAAAAAAACTTATCAGTTGTAACAAGACAAAGAGTTCCCGACTTAGCTTTAACAGGTGGATATGCTTATAAAACTGGCCACTATTCTGATAGCGGGCATTTTAACAGTGGTGCTTACGCAGGTGCCAGCCTAGTTAACATCCCATTGTTTTACAATTATTTACCAGAGATTCAGGCGGCAATGATGAAAGTTGAACAGGCAAGACTAAATGTTCAATCCGTGAAAAACAAAGCTACAAAAGATATTCGAGTCGCTTATGAAAAATTCTTAACCGCAGCTGAAAACTTAATTCAATATGAAAATAAAATCATCTCTGATTCTGAAAGGTTAATTGATTTATCGATGGATAGTTATGAAGATGGTGTTTCTGATATTACTGCAATTATCGTAATGAAGCAGTCGTATAAATCAATTATTGTTGGCTATACTTATGCATTAGCTGAATACTATAATTCTTGGACGGACTTCTTAAGGGAAGTGAATGACGAAGATTTTGATTTGTAAAACAAAGAGGATGACTAGAAAGCCATCCTCTTTTAAATTTTATAACATCGTTGCTCTTAATTCTTCATTTGTTTTTGAACTTAAATATACTGGAGCAATATCAAATACTGTTTTACAACCGCTCACACCTTCTTGTGATAATCGATGAGCAGCTCTAGCATAAGCAACAAGCACAGAAGACGTAAACTCTGGATTAGAATCAAGCTTTAAACTATATTCAATCAAATGATTGTGCTCAAGGTTTGCCCCAGTTTTACCACTTCTTAAAACAAATCCACCATGAGGAATTCCACTGTGATTTTGCAATAATTCTTCTTCGGATATAAAATGAACTGTTGTATCATAGTCTGCAAAATAGTTTGGCATAGTTTTAATTTCATTTTCAATACGTTCAGCATCAGCCCCTTCTTCTAAGACAACAAAACATTCTCTTGTATGTTTTTGTCTTGTAGTAAGCTCTGGATTTTCACCTTTTCTTACAGAATCAAGAGCTGCTTCAACAGGGATTGTATATTGCTTAGCATTTTTCACGCCTTCAATTCTTCTAATCGCATCGGAGTGCCCTTGGCTAATACCTTTGCCCCAGAATGTGTAATCCTTTCCATCAGGTAAAATCGCGCTTGCATATAGTCTATTCAAAGAGAACATCCCTGGGTCCCAACCAACAGAAATAATAGCAACTTTTCCACTTTCTTTTGCAGATTTATCGACATTAGCAAAATGCTCAGGGATTTTTGCATGAGTATCAAAACTATCAATTACATTGAACGTTTTTGCAAACTCTGGAGTTTGCATTGGCAAGTCTGTTGCACTTCCTCCACAAAGAATCATAACATCAATTTTATCTGCCCAATTTTTTGCATCAGCAGAGCTCGCCACAACAGCTGTTGGTGTATTAATTTTTAAACTCTCAGGAGAACGTCTGGTAAATACTGCAACCAATTCCATATCTGAATTCTGCTTTATAGCATTTTCAATGCCTCTACCAAGATTTCCGTATCCCATTATACCTATTTTTATACTCATAATTAGCCTCCTGATTATTTTTCCAGAAAAATAATACCAAAATTTTTTACGGAATTCAATATTCTTCTATAGAAGATTTAAAACTTAGTTAGATGTTTACTTACAGCCCTTTTTATGCAATTATTATATTAGAGTTTAAAGGAGGGTTTTATGATACTTATCACTGGTGGTGCTGGATATATAGGCAGTCATACCGTCTTAAACTTCATAACCCACGGAATTAAAGATATTATTATCTTCGATAACTTAGAAACTGGGCATTTAGAAACTATTAAAGAACTAAGAAAACTAGCAGATATTAAATTTGAAAAAGGAGACTTACGAAACCTTGATGATATTCGCCAAGTTTTTGAAAAATACCCAATTGAGGCAGTTATCCATTTTGCAGCATTTTCTTTAGTTGGCGAAAGTGTGGTAGAACCATCAAAGTACTACCGCAACAATACCTTTGGAACTCTTAACCTACTAGATGCAATGGTTGAATTCAATTGTAGGCATATCGTATTCTCTTCAACCTGCGCAACGTACGGAGAACCAGAATACCTCCCTATTGATGAGAAGCACCCACAAAATCCTATAAACCCATACGGGACATCCAAATTAATGGTTGAACGTATTATGAAAGATTACGATGATGCTTACGGGGTAAAATCTATTAAGCTCAGATACTTTAATGTTGCTGGTTGCGATACCTTAGCAAGAATCGGTGAATGGCATGACAAGGAAACTCACGTTATTCCTTGCATCTTAAAATCTGCATTAAGCGAAGATGGTAGAGTTTTCAATATTTATGGAGATGATTACGAGACCTCTGACGGAACATGTATAAGAGATTATGTAAACGTAGAAGACTTAGCAGAAGCACATAGGCTTGCATATCTTTATTTAAGACAAGAAAATATTTCTGACGTATTTAACATCGGAACAGAAAAAGGCGACAGCGTGAAACGAGTATTTGAAATCTGCGAAAAAGTTGTTGGCAATAATATTCCAGTAGAAATCTCAGAAAGACGAATTGGAGACCCTGCTAAACTCTACGCAAATGCAGATAAAATTAGGGCTACTATGGGTTGGAAGCCCGAACGAGATTTGGTTGATAGCATATCAGCTGCTTACGAATGGGAGAAAAAACTTTCTACAATCATTAAAAAAGGTGTATAATTAAACTATGAAGAAACGGGTTTTAGTCACAGGTGGTGCAGGTTTTATTGGGAGCAATCTTTGCAAAGAGCTTTTAACAAGAGGAGCTCACGTTATTTGCTTAGACAATTTCTTTACAGGATCTAAAGATAATATTGAACAATTACTTACAAACCCTAATTTTGAGCTTGTTGAGCATGATATAATAAATCCTTTTGATATTGAAGTTGATGAAATATACAACCTTGCTTGTCCCGCAAGTCCTCCCCACTATCAATATGACCCTATTAAAACTCTTAAAACATCAGTTCTAGGAATAATGAATATTCTAGAACTCGCAAAGAAATATAACGCAAAAGTTCTACAAGCATCTACTAGCGAGGTATATGGCGATCCTCTACAGCACCCACAGTCAGAGAGCTACTGGGGAAACGTTAATCCTATAGGAATCCGAAGCTGCTATGATGAAGGCAAACGAGCTGCAGAAACCTTTATGATGGATTATCATAGACACGCTAATGTTGATATAAGAATTGTAAGAATCTTTAACACATACGGTCCAAATATGGATATAAACGACGGACGAGTTGTTTCCAATTTTATAGTACAAGCTTTAAAAGGTGAAGACATTACCATTTATGGTGATGGTTCTCAAACCCGTTCATTCTGCTATGTTGATGACCTTGTATCTGGAATGATTGCAATGATGGAAAATCAAGAAGGATTCATAGGACCTGTTAATTTAGGTAATCCCTCAGAATTTACAATCAAAGATTTTTCAAAACTTGTACTGGATAAAACTAATAGCAGTTCAAGTTTAGTTTACAAAGAGCTTCCAAGCGATGACCCAACTCGAAGAAAACCTAATATAACATTAGCAAAAGAACAACTTAACTGGGAGCCTAAAATCAATATTGAAAAGGGTTTAGAAAAAACAATCGATTATTTTTCTAAAAAATTAAGGAGAGTGTTTAAGTGAAAGTTTGTGTGATAGGGACAGGCTATGTAGGTCTTGTAGTAGGAACATGTCTTGCAGAAATGGGGAATACTGTTATTTGCGTTGATAATGATAATGCAAAGCTTGAACAATTAAAACAAGGAGTTATCCCTATATACGAACCGGGCTTAGAAGAATTGATTACAGAGAATGTATCAGAAGGACGCTTAATTTTCACTAACGACTTAGCTTCTGCCGTAGAAAATTCACTAATATGCTTTATTGCAGTTGGAACACCACAGAATGAGGATGGCTCTGCCGATTTAAAATACGTATACGAAGTTGCAGAGACTATCGGAAAATCAATTAACGGATACAAGGTTATTGTTGATAAATCAACTGTTCCTGTAGGAACTGCTGAAAAAGTAACACAAATTATTGCATCACACACAGAACATCCATTTGATGTTGTTTCTAATCCAGAATTCTTAAAACAAGGTGCTGCAGTTGATGATTTCTTAAAACCAGATAGAGTTGTAATTGGCTCAAACTCCCAAAAAGCTACAGACATTATGCAGGAACTATATGCACCATTCTTAAGAACAGGAAACCCTGTTATTATTATGGATGTAAAATCTGCAGAAATGACAAAGTATGCAGCTAATTCGTTTCTTGCAGTAAAAATTTCCTACGCAAATGAAATTGCTAACATCTGTGAAAAAGTCGGAGCTGATGCAGAGATGGTACGTATTGGAATGTGTGCAGATAAACGTATAGGAGCACAATTCCTTTTCCCTGGGCTAGGGTATGGTGGTAGCTGTTTTCCAAAAGACGTTAAGGCTCTGGTTAAAACGGCCAAAGAAAATGGTTGCAGATACGATATTCTAGAAGCAGCTGATACAATCAATAAAGAACAACGCCAACTTTTCCTAAAAAAGATTTACAACCGCTTTGGAGAAGATTTAAACGGAAAAGTGTTTGCAATATGGGGATTATCCTTTAAGCCTAAAACAAACGATATGCGGGAAGCTCCTTCAATTACAATAATTAATGAACTACTAAACAGAGGCGCTATTATTAAAGCATACGACCCTAAAGCTTTTGATTATGCAAAACGAGAATTTGGAGACAGAATAACATACGTTGACAATTCTTACGAAGTATTGGATAACGCAGAAGCGCTACTATTACTTACTGAATGGAATGAGTTTAGACGTCCGGATTTTGAAAAAATCGCAGCTAGGTTAAAAAATAAGATTATCTTTGACGGCAGAAACCAATATAATGCAGTAAAACTTAAAGCAAAAGGGTTTGAATACTATCAAATAGGGAAAAATAATGACATTTAATTTCAAAAAAACATCTTTAGATGAAGTTATACTCGTAGAATCTGATATTTATAGTGACAATAGGGGCTTCTTTACAGAAGGCTACAAAGAATCGGTATTCAAAGCTAATGGAATAACCTGTGATTTTATTCAAGATAACATCTCTGTTTCTACAGCAAAAGTTCTACGAGGACTACACTTCCAAAAAGGAGAGGCTGCACAGGCTAAATTAGTCAGATGTGTTTCTGGGTGTATTTATGACGTTGCTGTTGATATAAGACCGGAGTCCCCAAATTATAAAAAATACGTCAGAGTTGAATTATCATCAAAAAACAATAATGCCTTATTTATTCCAAGAGGTTTTGCTCATGGTTTTGTTGTTGTTTCTGATTCAGCTACTGTTAGTTATAAAGTTGATAATGAATTTAATGCTACAGCTGATGCTGGTGTTTATTGGGCTGACGAAGACCTTGATATAGATTGGGGAATTAATTTCACACCAATTCTGTCACAAAAAGATTCAAACCTTCCAAGATTAAAGGAGATTAATGTATGAAAACCGTTCTTGTGACTGGTGGTGCAGGGTTTATAGGAAGCTCTTTTATCAAATATATACTTAAAAAACATACAGATTGGAAAATTATAAATCTTGATGCTCTAACTTATGCAGGAAATCTTTTTAATCTAAAAGAAGTCGAAAAAAAACCTAATTACACATTTGTACATGGCAATATTTGTGATGAGACCATTGTTGCAGATTTAGTCCGCCAATGCGACTATATTGTTAATTTTGCCGCAGAAACACACGTTGATAGAAGTATCGATTCATCAAAAGTTTTTATAGAAACAAACGTTTTAGGAACACAAAACTTATTAGAAGCAGCTCGCAGAAATAAAATAGAACGATTTTTACAAATCTCTACGGATGAAGTTTATGGGAGCATAGAAGGAGATGGTTATTTTTATGAAACAACACCTCTTGCCCCTAACAGTCCTTATTCTGCTTCAAAGGCCTCTGCAGATATGCTAGCCTTGGCTTATTATAAAACTTATGGATTACCTGTAGTAATCACCAGATGTTCAAATAACTACGGCGAAAATCAATATCCAGAAAAATTAATTCCACACTTCATTAGTAGATTACTCAAAGGAGAAAATGTTCTTGTTTATGGAGATGGGCTAAATGTAAGAGACTGGTTGTATGTTTACGACCATTGTTCAGCGATTGAAACCGTTCTAACTACAGGAACGATTGGTGAAGTTTATAATATAGGCGGACATTGTGAAAAAACAAATATAGAAATCACACACCTTATCCTTGACTATATGGGTTACGACTCTTCAAAAATAGAATACATAGACGACAGGTTAGGACACGATAGAAGATATGCAATATCAAACGACAAAATTCGTACAGAACTCGGTTGGACTCCATCTGTCAAATTTGAAAACGCTATAAGACAAACAATTCAATGGTATTTAGATAACCCCGAGTTTCTAAATATAAAAAAGGAGGCTTAATGAAAGGAATTGTTCTTGCTGGAGGTGCAGGCAAAAGACTTTATCCAAGTACACTAGTTGTCTCTAAACAACTATTACCTGTGTATGATAAGCCAATGATTTTTTATCCACTTTCAGTCCTAATGCTAGCAGGCATAAGGGATATTCTTATCATTACTACTCCAGAAGAATCCGATAATTTTAAAAAGCTACTGAAAGATGGTAGCCAATATGGAGTTAAGTTTTCCTACCTCGTACAACCTAAGCCAGAAGGAATTGCACAAGCTCTTATATTAGCAGAAGAATTTATAAATAATGACCCTATTGCATTAATTTTAGGTGATAACATTTTCTATGGCGGTGGATTCACTGGCGTCCTAAAAAAAGCTGTAAAATCAATGGAAGGTAATAGAGCATCTATCTTAACTTGCAAAGTCAGAGAAGCTGAACGTTTTGGGGTAGTCGAATTTGATAGCAATAAACAAATTATTTCTATCGAGGAAAAACCTAAAAAACCTAAATCAAACTATGCTGTTACAGGATTATATTTCTATCCAGCGGGAGTTTCAGAGCTTGCGAAAACCTTAACCCCATCATCAAGAAGTGAACTCGAGATTACCGATTTAAACAATATTTATCTACAAAATAAACAATTAGATGCTTTTGTATGCCCAAGAGGAGTTGTATGGCTTGATACAGGTCTACATAGCACATTACTACAAGCAGGACAATACATACACACAGTAGAAGAAACCCAAGGTACAAAAGTTGCTTGCTTAGAAGAAATCGCCCTAAGAAATGGCTACATAACAGAAGACGAACTTAGGGAATTTATTTCCCAAATGGGAGACGGAGAATACTACAATTACGTAAAAGAACTAATCAAGTAGTTGTTTTAGTTTTTGTGCCAATTCTTGTTGAGGAGTCATCATATCTTTCACAATTCGCCCAAAACAATCAGCACTATTTGGAGCTACATCTCTACTTATTACAGTCTTAAAATTATCAAAATAAACCTGCTTATGGTACATTCCATTATCCATCAATTCGCAGCATTCCATATCTGCTTGAGGATGGAATTTGCTCTTTGAAAAAACCATCTCTCCACTGTTAGGATCACCAAAACCTTCAAATTTTACTTCATCACCTTTGACAATTGTTGTTTGAAGCTTTGTATCTTCAACGTACAAAACATTTTCTACAGTATTATCATTATTTTTAGTGATAGTTAAATCAACACTCTTTTTATCGGCTTTTTTACCGAAGATTGTTTTAATATTAATTGTACCGTGATTAATATCTTTAGACACGACTATTTCATCACCAGTGTATTTAATATTAGTTCTTACAGAATTTTTCTTGCCATTTACAGAAATGCCTTTTTTATTAGCACGAATCATCTGCCCTTTATTACCATAATCATAATGGATTTCTTCGATAGGAACATTTTCTTTGTTAAGAGTAATTACATCAGTAATTAGAGACTTTAGTTTATTGATTATAATCTGAACCTTTCCACCAGAATTTGTATCAAATTGATACATCTTTATTTTGGAAAAAGTATCAACACATATTGGCTGTCTCTCTGATAGAATTCTATTAGAAAAGCTTTTCAATGACGGTTTTACACTTTCCTTAAGAGTTAATAATAATGGATTTTGTTTTATTGGATGTGTTCTCATAATATCCCCCATTAGAATTTGTGGAGTTTCATTCCTGATATAATTATAACAGATGAAATTCTGGTTGCATCTTATCAAAAGTACAAATATACTTAAACCCAAACTCTTTTAATAATTCTTGAGTCTCTTTAACCTTATAACCAACATGTTCTGCATAGTGGCAATCTGCCCCAATAGTAATAACTTCACCACCAAGCTCTTTATACAATTTAACAATGTCTGTTGAAGGCATTAAATCTCCAATATTATAACGATAGCACGAAGTATTTACCTCAATTCCTTTACCGTTTCTTATTACAACTTCAAGAATTTCTGCAATCTTTGATTTGATTTTTTCAAAAGGATATACCCCTGCATGGTCATAGCGCCTTATAACATCCATATGCCCTAAAACACTGTAATTATTATAGTTCGTTACGATTTTATACAGCTCCTCATAATACTCCTCAATATATTGTTTTTGAGACTTGCCACGTTGAAAAGCCTGTGACCAAAACTCTTTGTTATGAACTTGATGCATTGATAAAAGTATAAAATCAAAATCATAACGACTGAAAATCTTTTCAAATTGAGGAATTGTATGAGATTGCATACCAAATTCCATCCCAAATTTTATTTTTATCTTGTCACCATAGAGTTTTTTTATTCTGGTATATTCTTTAAAATATTCTTGGCAATCACACAAAAAAGTACTAGTTGTACCAATATCCATATGCTCAGTAAAACAAACATCTTCTAAGCCAATTTTAATCGCTTGTCTTATAGAGTTTTCCATTGGCAAACTGCAATCATAACTAAAATATGTATGTTGGTGATAATCTGCTAACATACCAAGATTATAATATAATAATCGAGATTTAGAAAGGAAGTTTAGTTAACTCTTCAATACTTCTATAGACATTTCTTAAGAAATTATCCTCTACCAAAAACTTACCTTTTGTTAAATAACTGCCACCATCTTTTTTCTCTAGAATAGCAAACTTTTCAGTTTCTCTTGCATAAGTTTTAGAAACATCAGCTGGAATTATACGAAGTTGATGAACATCACCTTTAGAAACTGTTAGCAACATTTGATTCGCCATCTGTGCAGCAGTCTTATCTTCAGGGAAGCTTTGAAAAGTCACCTTAACCCCCTTGTCTTTTGCATAATTTGCAATCACTTCTTTAGCTTCACTTAAAGCATTATAAGCTTCATTTTGGTGCACTTTCTCTATATTAACTAAACTATTTATCTTAGCTTGTCTTCTATCATATCTAAAATTACGAATTTTAGAACTAATAACTTCTACTGATTGTTTGACAGATGGTATTTTCATATCGAAGGCTCCGTTACTTACTTCCACTACAAAAACAAATACTTCTAAAGAAAAAAAGTTGCTTTTACCCTAAACAATTGTTACAAAACTTCATTTTCCGCTTTCAACCATAAGAATTCGTATGGCTGTAACGGAATAAAGATTTTACGATTAGTTATACTGATTTCAGCTTTGTAATCACGGTCATTCAATAAATTTTTAAATTTCATAGATTTTGCACCCTGCTTAATTATCGTATTCACAGGAAAATCCACTTCTGCTACAATTTTTTCATTTGATAAGTTATTAACAACAAGAACCTTGTCATTTTTTAAAGTTCTTGTATAAGCAAAAACTTCTTGCCTTTTAGTTTTCAAAATATTTAGAGAACCTCTTGTAATTGCAGGATTTTCTTTTCTGGTTTCAATCATTTCTCTTACATTACTATAAATCTTACTATTTTGCTTATACCAGTTCTTCTGTGAACCATAGAATAACTTAGATGGAATAATCCCTCTATGGATATCACGACTATCAAAATAACTTAACAGTTTTATTTTATTTTTCTTCTGTATATACTCACGTTGTTCTGCAAATTCTTTTGCAAAATTCAAGTCATTCTTAGCCCCTACTTCATCACCATAATAGATTACAGGAATCCCTGGTAAAGATAACAACAGTGAAAATGCCATTGCAATGCGTTGTGGATTATAATCCAAGAAATCTGCCATACGCCCACTTACACCTAAGCCATCTCTAAATCCAACCCCCTTCCTTACCAAAGAATTATATAGAATTTCTCTAGTCTCGGGAGCAATCATCTCTAGCGTTAATTCATCATGTAGTCTTAAAAAGGTTGCCCAAGCAGCAGTCGAAGGTATTTGTGGTGTTGACTTATTTGCCTCAATAAAATGCTTGTTATCTGAAGTCACCAAAGTTGCCCACAATGCTGGCATATATGGGAAATGATATGCTAATTGGAATTGATCAGTACGTTTATAACTCAACTCCATATCATCATAAACAGTTGTCATCTTTCGCTCATTACCAAAATATGGCAAAATATCCTTAGGTGTTTGACAAGCTTCTGCTATAATTACAGAGCTTGGAGCGGTAATTTGTAAATAAATACTTAGAATTTTTAAAATCTGATGAGTTTGTGGATGATTTTCTGCATCTGTACCATCTTCTTTAATAAAATAAGGTACTGCATCCAATCTAAAAATATCAATACCACGATTAGCCCAGTTACTTAAGGTTTCTAGACAATAATATAACACCTCAGGATTCATCCAATTTATATCCAACTGGAATGGATAAAACGTATGATAAAAATAGTAATCTTTATCCTGAATAGTCACTTTTCTATAATGGTTTTCAGTTAACTGAGGAAATATCAAACGTCGTTTTGAAATTTTACCATTTTCTTCTTGATACTCTACAATGACACCTTTTTTCTCATCATTATATTTTGTATAAGAAGGCATTTTATCTTTTACAACAAAATAGTCAATCTTACTTAAATCACCTTTTAGTGCTTGTTGAAACCATTCATGTTTATCTGAAAAATGATTGTATACCAAATCAGCTTTAATCTTAAAGCCCTTTGCCTTGGCAACCTTAGCAAACTCTTCAAACTGTGCCATACCACCAAGGTCTTTTCTTACATTATCAGGATTCTTTACATCAAAGCCCGCATCACCCATTGGAGAATCCGCAAAAGGCAGTATGTATAAAGTTGTAACTCCTAAATCTTGGAGATAATCAAGCATTTTTTCAGTATCTTTAAACTGGTTTGGCTTATCTGGATTAGCAACTCCAAACCTATCTGTATAATACATGTAGATAATTTCATCTTTATACCAATCAGCTTTACGGGACTTATCCTGTTCTATCAATTCTTGAGAACGATTATCCCTAGCTTTCTGTGCAAGTTCTAAAAGCTTAGTATAGATTTCTTCTGTATTATCAGAGCCATAAACCTTTGAAATAGCTGATTTTAATTCTTTTTCTGTTTTTTTTGTAAGGAGCTTAGGCGCCGCACTTTGAGAAAATGCCACATCTTGAATATGCTGTTCTGAATTTTCTGTTTGAGCAAATACAACAGGCGACATAAAAGAAACACTCATCGTCGCTAACATTATTGCGGCTAAAACCTTCTTCTTCATTAGTTGAATCTCCTCATCACTGCACATTGTATTACAAACATGCCTTGCTGACTAGTAGAATATTGGGTGAGATTCTGAACTACTATCTCTGAAATTCTTCCTTAGGAAGTTTTCCTTTTTTATTTTTCTTAGCTTTCTCTGCTGCTTTAGCAGCAGCCTCTTCTTCTATCGCCCTAAGCTCTGCCTCTAGGGCTTCTTCACACTCTCTTTTTAGGCGTTTGAATTCAGCATTTTCTGGATTTCTTTCAAGTGCCTTTTCATATTCATTTATTGCATCTTGCCACTTTTTGTATTTTTTAAAATTTTGAGCCGTATAAGCATATAGCTCAGCTGCAGCTATGTAATCTCTTTTTGCATAATCAGATTTCTGCCAAGAGGAGTAAAAATCGCCCCTATCAACGTAAAAATCAGGTTTTAAAGGGTTTAACTCAACAGCCTTATTAAAATCCCACTCAGCCAAAGCTCGTTGCTCAATTTTATTATAGATTTTACCCCTCATTGCATAAATTTCTGCACGATATGGGCGCATTGAAATAACTTCTGTCAAATCATATATTGCATCATTGTACTGTTTTAACTCATCGTAGCATTTTGCACGCTTTATCAATAACTCTGAGCGATTAGGCGTTAACTCCAGAGCTCTTGTATAATCCTTGAGAGCAGTTTGAAAATCACCTTGTTCTTCGTAATACAAACCTCTTCTCGTAAACTCTAGACTACTTTTCGTTGAATATCTAATAATTTTCTGAACGTCAATGCTCTCTAAAGTATGCACTGGCTCCGCCGTTTTTGCTTGTTCTTCACAATAACCACAAGAACAGGAAATCACCAACACAGTTAATAATACAAAAAACTTCTTTTTCAAACTTAAAACCCTCTACATTTAATTTAGCATAAAAAGAAACGAGACAGAACATCCCAGTTAGCCTTCTAAGATTTAAGTAATAAAAAAAGGCGGCTATCTGCCACCCTTTTTGAAGTAAACAATAAAAAATCAATCAACATGTATATTGTCTCAGATATACTATATATCGTCAATAATATGTAAAGTTTTGTTACTTTTTTGACAAAAGATGATTTGGTTTATAATTCAAACTCTCCAAGAACTTCAACAAATGCTCCTCACTACTTTCGACAATTTGATAATCGTCTCGCATTGTTGCCATAATTTCTTCTTGGGATGGCTTAGAAACCGGTTTGACAAACTTTTTAAACAAATCATTCCAGATTGTTACATTATTATTAATTGCATAAATATTATCCAAAGGAGCCTTTGCATTTTTACCACAAATCATTGCAAAAGGTACTTGCAATTCATCCAAAGAATCCGCCAATGTATTATAAAGATTAAAACTTTCTACAGTTTTAGGATTGTTTTTATTTAATTCTAAACCTCCATATAAAAACGCCCTCACTTTTCCAAATTTTTCTTCCATTTCAAAAATTCTTTTCTCTAATTCAGCTTTAATATTTGGAACTCTTGGGCAAAGTTTATACAATTCATTATTTGTACGTCCAGCGTTTAGTAATAATGCCGTATCGGATTCGATATTAAACCCCTGTAAACCTAAGTTAAGTCCTTTACGGCTACCATCATAAAAAGAACACGCCCTTTTTCCTATTTCCTTTGTTCGGGCAAGCTTTGGATAACCTACTTGTGAAATGTTGATATTTAAAAACATACGTACTCCTTTTGGTTTAAGAAATGACAGTGAATATTATAACTTGCCAAAGTGTTTCAAAAAGTTTACATTAATTAACAAACTACCCTCATTATGATAAAATATACACACGAATATAAAGGGATATCACTTATGGGCATCAAACCTTGGAATGATTATTTTTTAGATTTAGCAAAAACATGTGCATCTCGTTCAAATTGCCTTCGAGCACAAGTCGGGGCTGTAATTGTAGGCGAAGACAAAAAAATCAAAGCAACTGGATACAATGGAACTCCTAGTGGAGTCGAGTCTTGTTACGAAAGAGGCTATTGTTATAGAATCCAAAACAATATCCAGTCTGGCACACAATACGAGACTTGTCGTTCAATTCATGCAGAACAAAATGCCATCATTCAGGCAGGGCAGGACAGATGTAAAGACGCAACAATGTATATTTGGGGACACGACTTTATCTGTATACTATGCAAAAGATTTATTGTACAAGCAGGAATAAAAGGTGTATATCTTAGAAAAGATGAGAACTCAGAAGTTAAATACGTCTCTGTAGAAGATATTAAACGAGAATTAGAACAATAAAAGAGTCTCCACATCTTATAGGATTTACTTT
This sequence comes from Candidatus Gastranaerophilaceae bacterium, assembly GCA_045638625.1. Taxonomy (GTDB): domain Bacteria; phylum Cyanobacteriota; class Vampirovibrionia; order Gastranaerophilales; family Gastranaerophilaceae; genus CALUTH01. The sequence continues at coordinate 73,475 of JAZUBR010000022.1, read as the reverse complement.
CCACGCAAAATAATTAAAATAATAGTATGCAAAAACTTTTATTTTTAGTTATGGTTTGCCTTATTTCTAACTCAGCATTTGCTGTTTCAAATATCAACGCTTCTGATTACGAAGACTTTAATAATACTTTGTCAGGACAAAAATCTATTACAAACAAAGAGTTTGACGAAGTTGTTGACGCATTAGAAAAGAAGAAAAAAGCCAAAGAAGAAAAAGCACAGAAGAAAAAATTAAAAAAATTCAAAGGCGAGAGCCTTCATAAAGACTTGGACGCAACTATAGAGGATTTACCTGACCAAACTATAGAAGACCCTGAACTCGAAGAACAAGTCATTCTTTTTCACGTCGATATGGTAATAGATGGGAAAATCATTGAAAAAGGTTACTACAGAGCATTTGCAGAAAAAGAAAATGGAGTTCTTTACCTCAAGTTTTTCCAAGCCCATAATCTCGTTGCAAAACTCAAAGCCAGAGAGACAGATGACGACTTTGGAGAACAAGATATTATGTTTGTTAAACTTCTACCCTATAAAGACGGAATTATGAAGATTATTTATGGTTCTGTTGATTACAATGCCTATGCTTTTATTAGATACGTAGAACCTGTAACAGAATTTCGCCCTCAGTAAATGAACTTTTAGTCTTATTTCTCGTTCCAAAATATGAAAGCGAGGTGTAGGACATGAAAAATAACATCCCCCAAAACAATAATACAAAAAATCCTCTATGTAACAGATTTGACATATTTTACAGAGGTATTACAATTAATAATAGGACTAACAGAGGTGAGGAGGGACTATCTGTGAAAAAACGGATTTGTTATGTATTGGCGATTTCAATGTTATCAACAAATATGGCATTAGCAGCAAGCAATTACAATTACCAACCTGCTCAAACACAAGCAGTGTACCAATACCAATACGTTCAACAACCTTTAGCACCTGTATCAAATTATAATGCTACTCCACAATTAAGCGGTCATGTTGTTACAGTACCAGCAGGAACTAAAGTTGATATTGTAGTAACTTCACCAATCAGCTCAGAATACACAACACTTGGACAAAATGTTAGCGTGGCTCTTGGTTCTGATTTTTACTACAACAACAAACTAGTTGCACCAGCAGGAAGTACTGTTTCTGGGATAGTAATTGAATCAAGCAAAGCTAAACGTGGCAGCATGAACGGCAAATTAGCTATTAGATTCACCCAAATCTTAACACCTTATGGTGTTGCAATCCCAATTTCAGGCATAATTGCAACAACCGATAATACTGGTGTTTTAATTGGAGGAACAAAGGCTGATGTAGCAAAAGACTACGCTAAAGACCTAGCTGTTGGTTCTGCTGGCGGCGCAGTAACAGGCGTTGTATTTGGAGCTTTATCAGGAGGTAGCGTCGGAAGAGGTGCTGCTCTTGGAACAGCTGTAGGCGCTGGAGCAGGATTAGTTAAATCTGTATGGGATAAAGGCGACGATGTAATATTACCAGCTAATTCAAAGCTTGACATCGTTCTTACACAACCTATTACAGTCAACCCTGCGTCTTATGACTACGGTGACTAATACATAGATTACCCAAGAGATTAATTTCATTTATCTGGGTAATATATAAAATATAACTACAAAAAAAAGAGAAATATATGACACTATTGGGAAATCAAAATTTTATCGAGGAGGATGAACAATCTTTTTATACGCTTCCTGCAGTAACCCGCAAGGACAAAGAAGAAGGCGTGTCATTTGAAAAGTCAGTTCTTATCTCAACTATACTTCACCCTGCAACATTTGGGGCAATCTGCCTAATAATGTTCATATTAGCTCTTTTAGGAATTGATTTAAGCAGGTTTAAAACCCCTGACTTTAAAAAAGATATTGAATTTGTACTTGTGCAAGATGAAGCAAAACCACGAGACCCAAATACTCGTAATCGTGCAGACAAGGACTCTCGTTCTGGTGGTATAAATGACCCTAAGCGTCCAGTATCATTACCAACCGCTCAAGCACCAACACAAAAACCATCACCTGCACCTGTACAACAAACACAACAACCAAAGGCTAAACCACAACCTAAGCCTCAACCAAAACAAGCGGTAAAACCAACTCCACAACCGCCTAAACAAGTTCAACCCGTACAAAAACCTGTACAACAGCAGGTCTCTGAGCCAAAGCCATCTCCGGCAAAACCGGCTCCACCAACACCTGCACCATCACCTAAGCCAATAGCCGCTCCAAAACCAGTAGCTGCTCCAACAAGTGCGTTTACAGTACCTGTACCACCATCAGCTCCTATAGGAAAAACCCTTGCAACAGGACCTATTTCTGGCTCTGGTTCTGCACCTACAGCTAAAACCTCTGGCGGGCCAGTTACATCTGCGGGATATGGTTCTGCATTCGCTCCAGCACCTTCATTATCTCCATCCACTAGCAAATCTGGTGGCAGTGGACAACTAGGTAGAACTGGTGGCGGTAGTTACAACGCAGGCAACCCTGGAGGCGGAGGTGGAAAACCAGGTATTGATGCCTTGAGAGAACCTGATTTTGGTCCTTATATGAGAGAATTACAAAGAAAAATTAAGCTCAATTGGGACCCACCAAAAGGTAATGAAAGTAAGCGTGTAGTACTTTTATTCAAGATAGCTAAAGATGGACGTTTGTTATCTTGTAGAGTATTTAAATCTTCAGGCTTACAAAGTGCTGATGCAGCAGCTCTAAAAGCAGTTGAATTGACTGCACCATTCAAACCTCTCCCTGCAGATTTCAGAGGTGAAAACATAGATATCCAATTTACGTTTGACTACAACGTCTTTGGAGCATCCAAGTATTAGAAAAATAAAGAAATGAGGATTAATAATTATGGAACTACTTTTAGATGCAATTAAAATGGATTGGCCGGTACTTTTACCGATTTTCTTATGCTCAATCTTGGCTGTAGGCGTTATCATCAACCGTTGGACATACTACAACGCTAACAAACGTGAAATTGGACCTCTTATTGGGAAACTTTCCAACGAGCTTGCTAGTGATAACTTGGTACACGCTAATAATATTGCACTTCAATGCGGTGGTATTTATGGAGAACTAACTGAAGAAGCTGTAAGAATTTATACAGACCAAAGAAAAGGCTTCTCTCGTTCTTTTGATATTTCATCAAGCTTAGCAGTAAAAAAATTAGAAGACAAATTACCAATCCTAGGTACAATCGGTGGTGTAGCGCCATTCTTGGGTCTATTTGGTACAGTTGTAAGAATCTTATACACCTTCCAAGATTTGGCTGTACAAGGCAACCAATCTGCAGCAGTTGCAACAGGTATCGGTTCAGCTTTGATTGCTACAGCATTCGGTTTGGGTGTTGCTATTCTAGCAGTAGTTTTCTACAACGCATTCCAAAACACAGTTAGAGATTTTGAATCTAACTTCCAATTACTTAAGCTCTTATTCCTAAGCTTTGCAGACTCAGAAGAAGACCAATCTTCACCATCTTCTACAGGCTCAAGCGTGAAACTATAAGGATATTAAATTATGGCAATGGGTTCCAGCAAAAAGAATACAATGTTTACTGAAATCAACATAACACCGTTGACAGATATTTTCTTGGTGTTGTTGATTATAATGATGGTGGTTGCACCAACCTTCCAATCGATGGATAACGCAATTACCATGCCAGAAGTAAACAGCGGAACATCAGTTGAACAACACAATGCAACAGTTGCCGTTACAAAAGAAGGTTTAATTTATTTAAACGGAACAAGAGTTTCACAAGACAATTTAACAGACGCTCTAATTGAGTTAAAACCTAGCTTAGAAAAAGCTGAAGTTGTTGTTAAAGCTGATGAAAAGGCTAAAAGTGCAATTATACTTGAAATAATGAATTGTGCAAAGAATGCAGAATTCAAAAAACTGATTGTAGCTGGCGAACCATTAAACAAAAAAGACCAGAAAAAGCTTAAAGAACAAGAAGCGTTGCAAGAAATGGAACAGCAGGGTTAAGGAGAAAAATTATGCGTGATAGTTTTAATGAAATAAATATTACTCCGTTAACCGATATTTTCTTGGTTTTGTTAATTATTATGATGGTTATAGCACCTCTTTTAGACCAACAAGGCTTGAACTTAACCGTTCCTGAAATGGTTACTCAAGAAATGCATGACCAAAAAGAAGCCAAGATTATGGAATTTACTGTTACCAACGACAACCGCTATTTTAATAATGGTAATGAAATAGCTGTAAAAGATTTGGAAAAACTAATTGCGTCATCAGTAAAAGAATATAAAGACGGAATGATGATAAGAGTAGAAGACAACGCTGAACACGGCGCTGTTGTAAAACTTATGGATAGCGCACGTAATGCGGGAATGACAAGCATTTCTGTAACAGGACTTTAGCCTTTTAATTAAGCTCTCCGTCTTCAATTCTAAATTGCAACGCCTGTGAAACATGGCTTGTTGTAATATCTTTTTCTCCTGCAAGGTCCGCTATTGTCCTTGCAAGCTTTAAGATTCTGTTATATTTTCTACCCGACAAACCGTACTTTAATGCAGCAGTTGAAAGCAATTTTTCTACTTCTGGAGAGAGAACACAATATTTTTTTATCTGCTTTGCATTCAACTCAGCATTAGTGAATATTCCTTCATCCTTATAACGTTCAGCCTGAATTTTTCTAGCCTTTACAACTCTTTCCCTTATCTGTTCAGATGATTCTGCATCAGCATCAACATTAACTAATTCTTCTGTAGAAAGCTTTGGAACATTTATATTCAAATCTATTCTATCTAATAATGGTCCTGATAACCTTGCTCTATAACGTTGAATTTGAACATCAGAACAAGTACATTGTTTTTCAGAATCACCTAAATAGCCACAAGGACAAGGATTCATTGCGGCAATTAACATAAATTTAGCCGGATATTTAACAGAGAATTTTGCTCTTGAAATAACAACTTCACCATCTTCTATTGGCTGTCTTAAAACTTCTAATACGTTTCTAGGGAACTCAACTATTTCATCTAAAAACAATACGCCTCTATGCGCTAATGTTATTTCTCCAGGCTTTGGAGTGCCTCCACCACCAATAATACCTATTGCAGAAGCTGTATGATGCACAATCCTATAAGGTCTTGTTGTTACTAAAGGTTTATCCTTAGGCAATAATCCACAAATACTGTATATTTTTGTAAGCTCTAATGCTTCTTCAAGATTCAAGGGCGGTAATATTGTTGCAAAGCATCGTGCCATCATTGTCTTACCTGACCCAGGGGGACCTGACATTAGCATATTGTGTCCGCCTGCTGCAGCTATTTCTAATGCACGTTTAGCTTTTTTCTGACCTTTTACATCCTTGAAATCTATTGGGAAATCGCAAATAGACTCAGTATTCAAATATTTTTCAACATTAACACTAGTTGAAGATAAAGGGTCTGACGTATAATGATGAACAATCTCAGCAAGTCTAGAAACACCATAAACAGTAACCCCTTCGACCATACCCGCTTCATACACATTGTCCTTAGGAACAAAAACAGTCTCCACACCCGCCGACTTTAGTCCTAAAACAAGTGATAACACACCATTAACAGACCTTAGAGACCCATCTAGTGATAACTCTCCTATAAAACCTATCTTATCTGGAGTTTTTATAATTGGAGACTCTTGTTTTGTAAAAGCACCTTCCTCCTTTAGAATACCTATAGCTATAGACAAATCAAAGTTTGTACCTTCTTTTTTTATATCCGCAGGAGCCAAATTCACAACAACTTTTCCAGATGGAAAGGAAAAGCCAGAGTTCTTTATCGCCGAACGGACTCTTTCTCTTGCTTCTGATACAGCGTTATCAGGTAAACCTACAATACTCATTCCAGGGAGCGAATTAAGTGTATCAACTTCTACTTCCACTTTATAAGCATCAATACCAATTGTAGTCGCTGTAATACATTTGTTAACCATGTTTATAATATAATACAAATATGGCTAAAAAAGTACTATTTATTAATTTAGGTGGCATTGGGGACGAAATAATGTTCCTCCCTGCAATTATATCTTTTAAGAAAGAATACCCCGATTCTCATATTACTTTAGCCTTAGAAAAACGTAGCCGAGCAATTATAGATTTAACAAATCTAATTGACGAACTCATATTCGTCGATAAAACCAAAAGAGGAATGCTTACACTTTTAATGCAAATGTGGACAAAGCATTTTGATACCATAATATCCTCAGGCTCAAACAAATTAATCAGTGTACTTTTATTTTTAAGTGGAGTAAAGACCCGAGTAGGATACAATAGTGGGAAACTTAGTCAAAAGTTATTAACACATACTGTCGCTTTGAATAAAAACCAATATGCCGTCAAAATGTACCACACACTTGTTGAACCATTTACAAAAAACATTACAGAAATCCCCCAATTCAACATTACACCAAAGAGTAAAAAATCAAACACAATCCTCATACACCCTGGTGTAAGCCGCAAAAGTTTTGAACAAGGCATGATTAAAACTATTACACCAGAAGCATGGGCAGAGCTTATTGAAGAACTTGCAAAAAGCGGTAAAGAAATTATTCTAACTGGTGGCAAAAATGATTTAGAAACTATTAAACTAATCAAATCAAAGCTTTTAACAACCTCTTATACTGATTTAAGCGGAACAACATCTTCGATAAAAGAACTAGCAGAAATGATTTCAGAAGCAGAAACTTTTGTATGCTCCGATTCAGCTCCACTACATATTGCAGTTGGGATGGGGACCAAAACTTTTGTATTCTTTGGTTCTACAGATTATAAAAAACTAATACCTAACAATAAACAAGTTATACCAATATTAAATGATTTTGCATGCCCACTAAGACCATGCTTATGGGAAAGACGTCAAACGTCATGCCAAGAATTAGGATGTTTAAAATTCGATATTACAAAAGTAGCTAAACAGATTCTAGAGCAGTAAAATCAGCATTTTAGAGCTCTTTAAACAAAATCCCCCAGAGAAAAGGAAAGTCTTGCAAAGTGTGCAAGACTCAAAAATATACATTTACCCCACTTACTTTATAGCACAAATACCCAACCCTGTCAATACAATGACTGTGCTAGGACTCAGGCTATTGACAAAGTGGAAATTATAATTGAGTTGTAGAAAAAGATGCAGCTTCTTCGTAAGGATTGGTAGCACCATCTTTTAACGCTTTGTCATAAGCAAATTCAAATAATTTATCAGAGTTATCTGCAATTGCAGGATTGTCTAAAATAGCATCCAAATCATTTTTTAAAGTGTCATTAGCAAGCATTGAACGGCCAATAATCTCTGCATGGTTAGTAGAAATATCGCTAATCTGTTCTTGTTCATTTGATGGCATTTCAGAAACAGTCTTTGCGCTGTCAACCATTTTAGGTTGAATATTCTTACCAACAGGATTAAAATTAAAATTCGTACCGTTTAATTCACTCATTTTCACCTCGATGCTATTACAGCATTATACATTTTTTACGAGATATTGACTACCCCCATCTATATAAACCGAGTAAGATTATTTTTTTGCCCATATTTGAGGTTTTTCGAGCTTTTTGTTACAAAAGTTTACAGAACTATAAAATAAAAATCCAATAAAAAACGGACGAGAAAAAAACTCGTCCGCCTTTAAAGTTTATCAACCGTAAATTATACAGTTGCTGGCTTTTTGCTTTCTAACTGTAGTGTAACAGTTGTAATATCACATACAGAAGAAGGTCCAAAGTATTGAACAGCACCTGGGAATAGGTATCTGTCATTCATTGCCCAATCTTCTCTATGAGCAGCTAATTCACCAAATACTGGTCCATCAAGTTCTACTAGAGCTTTCTTGATAACAGGTTTCATTTCACCATGACGTCTTTCCATGTTCATCATCATAGTTAGAGGAACACCACCTGCAATCCATTCGCTTGCTGGAGCTGTTAAGTTTCTTACTGATGATAAGTAGCCAGTAAAGCCGTTATTAATCAAAGCAAATGCATTATAACCTAATGAATAGCAATAATCTGCATCAAAGTTTGATGGGAATGCACATCTACCTTCATACCCAAAGAAGTGTGCTTGATCAGAGAATTTACCATTGTATTTGCCTTCTTTTTTAAGTTCAGCAAGTCTTGTTCTAATCATTTCGATTAAAAGTTTTTCTGTTTCAATCTTAGATACTTGAACGTTACCGTGTGGGTCTCTATCCATTAATAATTGAGCTTTAATTAGAGTTGGTAATGACTTGAATACATCAGCGTTTTCTTTTGCAAGAGTATTTTCAATAATTGCAAATTTTTCAGATTGGCTTGCTGATGAGTATGCAGAATCTTTTTCCAAAGAACTCATAATATCATTCAAGTTAGCAATCATAGTCTTCATTTCAGGAATGAATTCAATCAAGCCTTCTGGAATAATTGCAATACCAAAGTTTTTGCCATTGTTTGCACGTCTTGCAATAATATCTGACATGTATTCAATGATTGAAGAAAGAGACATTTTCTTTTGTTCAACTTCTTCAGAAATCAAAGTGATGTTTGGTTGAGTTTGAAGAGCAGCTTCCAATGCAACGTGTGAAGCACTTCTACCCATAATCTTGATGAAGTGCCAGTATTTCTTAGCACTGTTAGCATCTCTTTGGATGTTACCAATCAATTCGCCATAAGTTTTTGTAGCTGTATCAAAACCGAAAGAAATTTCAATTTGTTCGTTCTTAAGGTCGCCATCGATAGTTTTTGGACAACCGATAACTTGAATACCAGCATTGTTTGCAACAAACCATTCTGCTAATAGCGCAGCATTTGTATTAGAGTCGTCACCACCAATGATAACAACTGCTGAAAGATTTAGTTTCTTACAAACTTCTAATGAAGATTTGAATTGTTCTTCTGTTTCTAACTTAGTTCTACCAGAACCAATGATATCGAAACCACCAGTATTTCTGTAAGCATCGATAAACTTGTCATCAAATTCAACATATTCACCTTCGATGATACCAGAAGGACCACCTAAGAAACCATAAAGTTTATTAGAAGGGTTAGCTTGTTTTAAAGCATCATACAAACCAGCAATAACGTTGTGACCACCAGGAGCTTGACCACCAGATAGGATTACACCAACGTTTCTGATTTCAGAAGTTGATGAAGAAGATGCTACTTTAAAAGTTACGGTTGGTTTGCCATAAGTATTTTTAAATAAAGCTTTGATTTCTTCTTGGTTAGCAACAGATTCAGTTGCAGAACCTTCTGATACGCTAAGGCTGTTAATACCTTGTGCTAATGAAGAAGGAAGTTTTGGTTGATACTTCAATCTTTCGATTTGTAATGGTGATAATTCTTTCATTTTTAGATTTTCCTTTCTCTTATTATCCCAACAGTAATAAACTCAAATATATAACAACTACCCCAGAGATAAGTCCTCTTATGGCCGAATGCCAGTCTCCGCATTCATGAGAAAGAGGGAGTAGTGTGTCAAATGATATATAAACCATAATTCCTGCAACTGCAGCCAACAAGAAACCAATAAACATCTGTGGCATAAACAATTGAATTAAGAATAATCCGATTAAAGCTCCAATAGGTTCTGTCAGACCTGTCCAGAACGAATACCATAACGCAATTCGTTTTTTACCAGTTGCATGGTAGATAGGAATTGCAACAGCAATACCTTCTGGAATATTGTGTAACGCTATAGCCAAAGCAACAGAAGCTCCCAATGTAATATCTTGTGATGATACAAGGAATGTTGCTAAACCTTCTGGAAAGTTGTGACAAGCAATAGCAATCGCAGTAACAAACCCTGCACGTTTAATCTTATGTTTGTGATTACATTTTTCAGGATTGGTCAAATAATCTGACTCGATGTGGTCAGGGATAAAAATATCGATAAGTATTGCAACCAAAATACCTGCAATAAACCCACCAAAAGTAATCCAAGCAAAGTTATTAGGAAAATGAGCTGATAGAAGCTCTTTTGCTTCACTAAGTATTTCAGTAAATGATAGAAAAATCATAACCCCCGCAGAAAAACCAAGCCCTAAAGAAATAGCATTCATATTATTACGTTTGATAATAAACGTAATAAAGCCACCGATTAGAGTCGCTAATCCTGCACAAAATGTCATTAAAAATGGGAGTTGATAGTTTTCTAGCATTAATTATATGACCTTTCGGACATTATTTTACCACAAACATAGAGAATTATTGCAATAGAAGAAGGAGTTTTTCAATATTCATAATAAGAATAATTGGCTACGCACTACCGATTACTTATTTTGTACTTAGTATACAAATACTAACTCTATAAACAAAAAGCGGAGTTTTAAGCTCCGCTTTTTATTAATGATTAATTTTTACATCCACACGCCCTACGAACACAGCATTTTGAAGGACATTTACAATTCTCATCAAGGAATTCAACCTCTCCAGTTTCAATACTGTAATATGCAGGAACAAGTTTTACATTATGCTCTTTCATATATCTAACAAGTTCGGTATCCTGTTTCATCAATTCTTCAATATCCTGAGCAACGTGTTCTCTTACAACATTATCAGAGTTTACCTCTAAATTATCTTCTTTGCATTTTTTGATAGCAGGTTTAATAGAATCTTCTAGAGATTTAATAAATTTAGTTTCGTATTTGCCAGAAAGGGTTGCAGCAACCGCCCCACAATCTTGGTGTCCCATAATCACTACCAATTTAACCCCAGCATGCATAACAGCGTATTCGATACTACCAACAACATGATCATCAAGAACATTACCTGCATTCTTAATTTCAAATAAGTCTCCAAAGCCTTGGTCAAAAATTAATTCTAAGGGCACTCTTGAGTCCGAGCAAGAAAGAATTGCCGCAAAAGGATGTTGACCCTGTGTCATTTCTTTTCTGCGCTCTATTGACTCGTCAGGGTGTTGTTGTTTCATTTGAATAAAACGTTGATTCCCTGCTTTTAATTTTGCCAATGCTTCATCAGCCGAAATACCTTCTGCATGTCCTGAAGCAGAAGCTTTTAAGCCAAACGCAAAAAGCATTAATGATAATAAAAATATCTTCTTCATAATAAATTCTCCTCTTTTCGTCTTTAATATAGTCCTAAGAGAATCTATTTGCAAGGATTATTTTAATTCCTCAATAATTGTCATTAGTTTAGTTTTAAAACTCTCGTAATCAGAATTATTTTCAACAACATAATCCCAATCAGTTATATTATCTAACCCTATTTCGGTAATATCATCTTCACCAACAAGAGTCCCTCGGGTAGCACGAACATCTCTTGAAGCTTCAACTCTTATAGAAATCGCTCCAGCTGATTTAAAAACTTCATATTCGTGAGGAACTCTAACATCCGTAACAATTATTTTTCCTTCTTGAGAAATAATCTTCTCCAACCAATAATCTGGAGATTGTGAACGCCCCCAATTCCCTAGCTCAATTAATCCTGCACGATACTGAGCTTTATTAGCTTCAATTTCTTCGTAAGTAAGATTGTTTAGCTTCCCATACTCAAGCTTTATAATATCACCCATAGCACAGCGTTTATAGCCTTGTAATTCATCTAGAAAAACTTTCCCTGCAGTATCTTTACCTGAATATTGTTTACCTGAAAAAATGATTATCTTCTCTGCCATAAAACACCTCTTTTAATAATGATAACAATATTTTATCCATACAACAAATTAATGTAAAGAAACTACAGTATAAATAAGCACAAAATTTATTCAATATGCTACAATAAAAGACACTATAACTTAAATTATATTGGAGATTAAGCAAATGAACTATAATCAAATTGAATTCTTAATATGGAAGAAAACATTTCTAAAAAAGATTTCCATATTTTCATCTATTATGTTTCTTATAATGCTACTCCCTCTGGGAATAATACATTTAAGCAACCAATCTTCTAACGAAATACAAAAAGAAATTCTAGCAAGAATAATCGTCTGCTATTTCTCCTTATATCCTGTCATTATAACAATTACAATATGTGGTTGCATGTATCTCAGCACATGGTCAAAAGTTGTAAAACGCTATATTGGAGGGATTTCAATCATTGCAACATTCCTTGTCGGCTTCCCTGCTATATTACAATGCTGCGCTGATATGTACATTGAAGAACCTCAAAAAGCAGCAAAATGCTATGAAATTATGAAAAAATATCAATTTAGAAAATTTACCCAATACGGAGCCTTAGGACAATGCTATTACAACACTAGAGACATAGACAAAGCTATTGAAAACTGGCAAATCGCATACTCCGACACAAAACATTCAAGCGCCAGAAATTTCGCCTTACTTACAGATTTATACCTAATCAAAGGAAATTTTGAAAAAGTTATTGAAAGAGATGACATATATAAAATCTCCTTATTAAAAGAGAATTGGCAAGATGCAATCCACCAAATAAATTTTAAAATCAAAAATGACACAAGGCGAATAAGTTTTGATAAAAAGACCAAATACTACTGGCATTATGACGTATATTTAGCAAGGGCCTTCGCAAATAAAAAACTTAACAATTTAGAAGAAGCAAACAATGATTTAGAAATAGCAATAAAAATTGCACCCGATAATCTTACAGAAAAAATCAAAACTCAATTCAATTCAGAAAACTATTTTAAAGAATACTATTTAGAACAATGTAAATATTTCAATGTTAAAGCACAAGAATTTAAACAATAAAAGACGGAGCTTTGAAACTCCGTCTTTTTTAATTTGTATTAAAGTTTTACACTTGTCTGAACAATAATGTTGCGTTATGACCACCGAACCCAAAAGAGTTTGATAATGCAGCCTTAACCTCAGTTTTTAGAGGTTTGTTAGCAACATAGTTCAAGTCTGCAACGTGTTCATCAAGATTGTCTAGGTTAATAGTCGCAGGGATAACATTTTCTGCAATAGTCTTAACACAAACGATACTTTCAACAGCACCAGTTGCGCCTAACATATGACCGTGCATACTCTTTGTTGAAGAAATATAAAGTCCATTATTCTTTTCTTTAGAACCAAATACTCTTTCAACCGCTTTTGATTCAGCAACGTCACCTAAACCAGTAGATGTACCGTGAGTATTGATGTATTGAACTTCATCAGGTTTCATACCTGCATCAGCTAGAGCAAATTCCATTGATTTTGTAGCACCAAGACCTTCTGGGCAAGGAGCAACCATATCATAAGCATCTGCTGACTGACCGTAACCAACGATTTCTGCATAAATCTTTGCGCCACGTTTTTTAGCTGCTTCATATTCTTCAAGAACAAGAACGCCAGCACCTTCAGCCATAACAAAACCATCTCTGTCTTTATCATAAGGTCTGCTTGCACGTTCTGGATCATCATTTCTCTTAGAGAGAGTTCTTGCAGCAGTAAATGCACCAATACCAACATCACAAATAGTAGCTTCGCAACCACCTGCAATCATACAATCAGCATCACCGTACTGAATAGCACGGAATGCATCACCAACTGAATGAGAACCTGTTGCACAAGCTGAAACAACAGCTTTGTTTACACCTTTAAAACCATACTTCATAGAAATTCTACCTGATGGCATATCTACAATCAACATAGGGATTGTAAATGGTGAGCACTTTGTAGGCCCCTTTTCAATAATATCTTTGTGACTCTTTTCAAAAGTTTTGAAACCGCCGGCTGCCGCACTAACGATTACACCAACTTTATAAGGATCATAATCCTCTGCTGTTAAACCAGCATCACGAATAGCTTCATCAGCTGCAACCATTGCAAACTGAGTAAATCTATCCATTCTCTTTGCTTCTTTTGCATCCAAATATTTTTCTGGTTCAAAATTCTTTATTTCACCGGATATTTTAACAGTATGACGTTCAGTATCCATAGCTTCAGTAAGACTGATACCAGATACACCGTCTAACATATTCTTCCAGAACTCGTCAACGCCGATTCCACAAGGAGTTACTGCCCCTAAACCGGTAATTACTACTCTGCGTTTTGTCATGATTCTCTTTTCCCTTAATAAATGGAAGGTGAAGAATTAAAAAGATATTTAATTTTCCACCTTCACAAAAAATGTTTTATCCTAAAAACGGACTATGAGTGTGCTTCGATGTAGTTAACTGCATCTTGAACTGTTTGGATTTTTTCAGCTTCTTCATCAGGAATTTCGCAACCGAATTCAGCTTCGAAAGCCATAACTAATTCAACTGTATCCAAAGAGTCTGCACCTAAATCAGCTGTAAAGCTAGCTTCTGGAGTAACTAATGCTTCATCTACGCTTAATTGGTCAACTACAACTTTTCTTACTTTTTCTAATGTACTCATGTTTTTTATCCTCTTATTCATTGTGTAATACACTATTCATTTAGAATTATACTATTTCAAGATAATTTTGCAATAGAATTGCAAAATTGTTACACTTTGTAAGTTAAGATTTGTAACAAATAACCCCGTTAGTATTAAAGATTTTAGTATTTATACCGTTATACATAATATGAAAATCGGTGGGAATAAACAAATAAACACGACCACTCCGCAAACAATTGGAGCTGTTAAAACAAACCAAGCAGAAGAGATTCGAATTGGTGACTATTTAGTGCAAAATTCCGAAACAAACCCAAATACTGTTTATGGAAAAAATGCCGAAGTCATACTAAATGAATCTCAAAAACCATCTATTATGCCTGGTTTCACACAACAAGAAATTAAAATAAAAACAGCTACTGGCGTTGAATTTAGAATCAATCTTCACGTTCAAAAAAATGCAGACCAAGAAGGTGTAAAAAAACTAACTGATAAATTAAACCGTGTTATTTCAAACCTGCCTCCCAAAGTACTTGAAGACATGAAAGAAGAAGTCCGCCACATTACAATTTGCCCAAACATCATTGCGAACAAAGAAGCCAAAGCTCTTGCGATGGGTGAATTAAACCAAATTTTCCTATCCGTTGAAAAAATGGCAGAATTAAGTGAAAAAGAAATAGAAGAAACAATAACTCATGAACAAGGACACTTAGCCGACAGATTGGAAGGGACTTTTGCTGGCAAGGGTAGTAAGTATATGAAAAAATCTTTTACGGCACTTAAAGAAACCACAACCCCAGAACTGGGGTTTGAAAAAGACTCCTATACACTATCAAATGCAAGCGAACTTTTTGCTGATTATTACTTGTACAAATGCGGCAATCCAAGTGAAGGACATAGAAGTAAAGAAGTTTTTGACAAGTTTGAAAATTACAATAATGATGTAACAACACTTACTGAAGAAGAATTACAAGCCAAATATGGAGAAAATACACAAGCGGTTAAAAATGTAGCAGAAAAATGGGGAGCTATAAAAAAAGAACTTGATTTTTATTTGGGAAATGTCCAATCAGGAGAGTATCCAAGAGTCAATGAAAAGGCCGTTCCACATAGCATAGAACAAATGCTTGAAATAAACGAAAAAGCAAAACAAAAGGCGATACAATAAGTACCGCCTTTTTATAAAATCTAATGATACTCCAAAGATTATATCATCAAACCACCAGCAACTTCGATTGCTTGACCTGTTACATATTCAGTATCAAGAGCTAAGAATTTAACAACCTTAGCGATATCTTCTGGAGTACCAAGTCTCTTCATTGGAATAGCTTTTAAGTATTCATCAATGTTTGGAAGTTCTGCTGTCATAGCAGTTTGGATGAAACCTGGGCAAATTGCGTTAACTCTGATGTTTCTTGAACCAAATTCTTTAGCAAGAGTTTGAGTGAAACCAATCATACCAGCTTTAGAAGCTGAGTAGTTAGCTTGACCAGCGTTACCGTGACGACCAACAATACTAGACATATTGATAATAGAACCTTTACGAGCTTTTGACATGTATTTGATAACAGCGTTAGTTACGCAGAATGCTGAAGTTAAGTTAACCTTGATAACGCTTTCCCATTGGTTCATATCCATTCTTAAGAATAGACCGTCTCTTGTAATACCAGCGTTGTTTAATAAGATATCAATTTTACCATGTTCAGCAATCATCTTATCAACGTTTTCTTTAACAGCTTCATAGTTAGAAACGTCAAAGCTATAGAACCAAGCATTAACGCCACAAGCTTTGATTTCATCGATTGCAGGTTGAGCTTTTTCAGCATCACAAATATCATTGATGATGATATCACAACCAGCTTTAGCTAATTCTAATGCACAAGCTAGACCAATACCACGTGATCCACCTGTAATTAAAGCGATTTCTCTTTCTGCCATTTTTTAATTCTCCTTATATACTTGTCAGGAAATTCCTGACCTACTACTTTTTACTTATCATTGTTACCTGTATCAAACTTTTTGAAATTCTCAGCTGCCTCTGAAATTTTCTTCGCTGTATCAGCATCGAAGTTTGAAATAAAATTTGAAATTCCTTGCACTTTATTGTAGACAGCCTGTTTTTGTTCATCTGTAAGAGTCTTAAGTTGTTGAGCCTCACTATCAGAAACTTGCTTAGCAAACAGGAACAAGATCGCCAATAATCCAAAAACTACAGTACCTATATACCATAAGAAGTTCAAATAAGTTGTTGGTCTTTTGTATCTTAAAGGCTCTGTGTCCCCACTTTTTAGATAGTTTTCTACAATTTGTAAATCCAACTCACATAAAGCTTGCGAACTATACTCATTCAGGGTTCCCCCTCTGTAGTTAGTACTATTAGTCGTTGTTAACAAATATTTTACACGCTCTTCAGTACCATTATTTGTTCTTACTTTTGTAACATCTTTCGTACAAACTAAGTTCGGATATACTTTCCCACCAAAACCTATTGTTCGAGTGCCTTCTTCATCAGTCACCGTGAAGCTAACAGCTGGCTTATCTTTATGTAGATAAATATCTTTCTTTTGTCTAACTCTATTCACGATTCTTGAAGAATTAGTAACAGAGTTCTCCTGCAATAAATAACATTCGTGTCCAGCGTTGTTACATACAATAGTTTCAGAGTTACCCGTTGCAATATAACATGCACCCGCCATACAAGCTAAAATGATAGAAATAAGAAATTTAGCCATAACATCCTCAAATTTACACAGCTGCCATTTGCTCTTTTAAAGCTGCAACGGTTGCATCCAAGCTTGCTTTATCAGAAATATTTAACACTGTTGCTTCAGGAGCAATTTTCTTAACTAACCCTGAAAGAACTTTACCAGGTCCGATTTCTACAAAAGTTGAAACACCTTCTTCAACCATTTTTTGAACAGATTGTGTCCAATATACTGAGGAATAGATTTGTTTTGGCATTTTTTCTCTAAAATCAGCACTAGAAACAGTTGCACTGGCATCAACGTTTGTCATAACAGGAACTTTAGCATCTGATAATTCTGCATCAGAAACAAATGATGCAAATTCTTTACCCGCATTTTCCATGAACTTAGAGTGGAATGCACCAGAAACTGCCAAAGGAACAACCCTTCTCACACCATTTGCTAATAAGTAATCGCTAGTTGCTTTAACTGCATCCTCTGCACCAGTGATAACGACTTGTGCTTGAGAGTTATAGTTTGCAACATCAACATAACCAACCTTAGAACCTTCTTCTAAACCTGCCTTCAATTGTTCATCAGACGCATTAAGAACTGCTGCCATAGCACCGCCTTTTGTAGCACCCATCAACTCTGCACGTTTTTGAATAAGTTTCATTGTTGTTTCTAAGCTCATTACACCAGAAGCGTACATTGCACAGTACTCCCCTAAAGAGTGACCAGCTGTAAATGCAGGCTCAATATTCAATTCAGATTTGAATGCTTCTAATGCAGCAATGGAAGTCGCAACAATTGCAGGTTGAGTGTTGATTGTTTGTTTTAAATCATCTTCTGGACCTGCAAAACAAATAGAAGAAATACTTCTACCTAAAACTGTATCAGCAGTATTATAAACGCTCTTTGCTGATTCATAATTATCAAATAAATCTTTACCCATTCCCACAGATTGAGCACCCTGCCCTGGGAACATAAATGCGATTTTTTTCATCCTATACTCCTTAATACTAGCGTAAAAATTTTACTTCAATTATTAGAAAGCGAGGTCCCTAAGAACCTCGCCTCAAAAAACTATTACTAGCAAATACCTTCTCTTAATCTAACGATTGCAGCGCCCCATGTCATACCTGCACCGAAACCACAAAGAATTGCTGTAGAACCAAGCTTAACTTTACCTTTTTCAACACTTTCTGCAAGAGCGATTGGAATAGATGCTGCAGAAGTATTTCCATAGTACTGAATATTAGAAATAACTTTGCTATCATCATAACCAAGTCTTGATTGCATAGCTTCGATAATTCTTTGGTTAGCTTGGTGAGGAATCAAGTAATCAACTTCCTCAGCCTTCATATTTGCATCTTCAAGAACTTTTTCGATGTATTTTGGAAGAACTGTTACAACAAACTTGTAAACTTCTTTACCATTCATCTTAATATGGCAATCTTTTTGAGTTGCAGGTTCAAGCAATGGACAAGTTTGACCTGGCATATCCATATAGATGTATTCGCCAATTGAACCATCTGCTCTAATATCAAGTGAAAGAATATCATCCACACCGTCTTCTGCAACGGTTACAACCATTGCACCTGCACCATCACCAAATAGAACTGATGTTGAACGATCTGTCCAGTCTAATAATCTTGAGTTGTTGTCAGTAGCAACAATCAAAATATTTTTGTATAAGCCAGTACCAACAAGACCTCTTGCTAATTGTAAACCATAAATCAAACCAGAGCATGCTGCAGTAATATCAAATGCAGGAGCATAGTTTGGGATACCTAATCTTGCTTGAATATGACAAGCAATTGCAGGATACAATTGTGGTGGAGCAGAGGATGCTGCAATAACCATATCAATGTCTTCTACCTTGATACCAGATTTTGCAATAGCATTCTTTGCTGCTTCAAAACCTAAATCAATCGCAGTCTCATCACCAGAAACTAATCTTCTTTCCTTAATACCTGTTCTTGTATAAATCCATTCATCAGATGTTTCATACAACTTTGTCAAATCATCATTGGTAACAACTGCTGATGGTAAACCGTAACCAACACCTGCTATTCTCAATGGAATCCTTTTTTCTGTCATTTTTACTCCCTCTGGTAATATAAATTACACGACTAATTCTGCAATCTGTCTGTTAACGTCGTTAACAACTGCTTCTTTAGCAACTCTAACGGCGTTTTTAATAGCGTATGCCTTACTTCTGCCATGAGAAATTACTGTAATCCCTTTTACACCAAGAAGTAACGCACCACCAAA
This sequence comes from Candidatus Gastranaerophilaceae bacterium, assembly GCA_045638625.1. Classification (GTDB taxonomy): domain Bacteria; phylum Cyanobacteriota; class Vampirovibrionia; order Gastranaerophilales; family Gastranaerophilaceae; genus CALUTH01. The sequence continues at coordinate 54,257 of JAZUBR010000022.1, read as the reverse complement.
TTCCTCATAGTTAATTCTTCTATAAATTCTTCTCATAAATGGCTTAGCTAACATACCAATAATCATGCCAACCCAGTCAGATTTGAATTGTTGTTTTATCATTCTTAATAACATTGAAGCAGTGCCTTCTGTAACCTTCAACGCAACGTTACCTACAAATCCGTCACAAACCACAACATCACAAAGGTTAAGGAATATTTCTTTACCTTCAATATTACCTACAAAATTAAACTTGTCTTGTTCTTCTTCCAATAGTGCGTAAGTGTGTTTTGCTAACTCATTACCCTTACCAGCTTCTTCACCAATGTTAAGGATACCAACTCGAGGATTTTCAATCCCTAACACGCTCTTAGAGAAAGTTTGACCCATAATAGCAAACTGTCTTAGCATTTCTGGAGTTGAATTGCTATTTGCACCCGCATCAATAAGAACGATAGGTTTCTTCATTGTTGGAAGAGTAGTAGCAATTGCAGGTCTATCAATACCATGAATACGACCTAATCCAAATAAGCTTGATGCCATTGCCGCCCCTGTTGAACCAGCAGCTACAAGAGCATCTGAACTTCCTGTTGCTACAGCATTAACAGCTAACACAATAGAAGATTTCTTTTTCTTACGAATAGCTTGCCCAGGAGCTTCGCCCATTTCAATAACCTCTGAAGCATGGGTAATTTTTATATCTAAAGACTTAACATCAATTCTTACTCGTCTTTTTCTGCCTGCTTTGCCGCATTCAGATAAAAACCCTTCTTGTTGAATTTGTTCAAGAATTTGCTCGATAGTGTCTTGGTTACCTACAAGCTCTAACCCTACACCATATTCTTTAGCACCCCATACTGCACCTGCAATAATCTCATACGGTGCGTGGTCTCCCCCCATTGCATCAATAGCTATTCTTGTCATCTTTTCCTCATTCATTGTGTCTAGCACGGAACCTTAGTAATGGAAGGGGACCAAATAGTCCCCAACCGATACTTTATAAAACTATTCTTCTGTTTTTTCTTCAGCAGCAGCTTCTTCTTTAACTTCTTCTACTACTGTTTCTTCAGCTTTAACTTCTTCAACAGCTTCTTCTTTTACTTCTTCAACCTTAGTTTCTTCAACTTTAGTTTCTTCTTTCTTAGCTTTAGCTGCTTTCTTAGCTGGTTTTACGTCTTCAGCAACATAACCTTCAGCTTTAATGCTTACAACTTTACCTTTGTATTGACCGCAAGCCATACAAACTGTGTGAGCTAAAACTGTAGCGCCGCAATTTGGACACTTAGCTGTTTCCGGCTTTGTTGCCTTCCAATTTGATCTTCTTTTTCCTTGAGCACTATGCCCTGTTCTTTTCTTTGGTACTGCCATTTTTCTATACCTTCCTTTTGCTTTTTACTACTTCGACTGGTTGTCTTCTAAATTTACATTCTTAAAAATTTCTAACCTTTCATCCACTGGTTTATATTCTTCATCAGTGACAAAAAGTCCTTCATTACAATTTATACCACAAACTTTTTTATTTGGTAAAGATAATATTACAGATTGATACAATAAGTCATAAACATCTATCTCATTTGCACCATTCAAATCTGTAACAAACTGGTCGCCTCTTAACTCAACTTCTCCGCCATATTCGCTATATAACGAGGTTTTAGCGTACATTTCGTTAATTTCGATATCTAAATCTTGAACAAATGGACTAAGGCAAACATCACATTCTAAATCGATTTTTCCCTTAACATTTCCTTTTACATCTATAAATTCACCAAGTGATTTAAAGACGAGGGAACTTTCCACCGAAGCGGAGAGTTCCTCTATCTCAAATTTAAAATCACGCTTGAGAATCTTATTTGGTTCATTCTCGATGTCTTTGATTTTTACACTATGCAACATAAGGTTCCTCTTGGATAATCAGCCCTGCGATTTGAGTAGAAACAAAACATAGTTTCTTTATAGGACCGATTGGTTCTTTCTCAACCAACACCGGAGTTGGTGATTTCATAAGTTGTTTCAATTCAGCATATACCGCTTGAGGATTCTCAAAATATAGAGTTATCGGAGTCGCAGAACCTTTTAAGAACAATACTAGGCCTGTTCTTGTCTGGAATTGTTGCGGCTGTTGCGGTGTATATTGTTGTGCCATTGGAACCTCCTTTTACTTAATGTTAACCTACACAGCTACCTTCATTGTGTTAGCAATGATTTCATTGAAGCTTTCTGCTGTCAAGCTTGCACCGCCGATTAGAGCACCGTCGATATCAGATTTTGACATTTGTTCTTCAATTGTTGAAGGTTTTACAGAACCACCGTAAAGAATTCTGATTGAATCAGCTGCTGCTGAGCCAGAAACTTCTGCAACAACACTTCTAATCATAGCAATTACTCTGTTAGCTTCATCAGCATCACAAGTTTTACCAGTACCGATAGCCCAGATAGGTTCGTAAGCGATAACTGATTTAGCAACATCTTCAGAAGAAATACCTTCTAAAGCTGCTTTAATTTGTGAAGCAATATGGCTATCTGTAATACCAGCTTCTCTTTGTTCAAGAGTTTCGCCACAGCAGATAATAGGAATCAATCCACCTGCTAAGATAGCTTTAGCCTTTAAATTAATCATTTCATCAGTTTCTGAGAAATATTGTCTTCTTTCAGAGTGACCGATAATTACATAATCACAACCTGCATCAGCTAACATTTCAACAGAAATTTCGCCAGTGTATGCACCAGAAGATTTCCAGTGACAATTTTGACCAGCAACAGAAATTTTCTTACCTTCGCAACCACAATCACAAGGTACGCTTGATACTGATGATAAAGATGTGAAAGTAGGTGCTATAACAACTACAGGAAGTTGAGAAGCTGAAAAATCTTTTACAAAAGATTTAATACCTTCAAAAAGTGCTGTTGCATCAGACTTTAAAAGGTTCATCTTCCAGTTACCTGCAATAATTGGTTTTCTTGACATAATACTTCTCCTTAAATCATATATACGTAAAAAGTTTATCTCAAAAAAAAGTTACAAGCAAGTAACAAGGGCATGTAAACATATAATCTCATTTTTAAAATTTGCTACATCAACATAAAAAAAATCTCTCTGGAAAGAGAGATTGGAATTTTGTTTAATAATTCCTCATGTGTAGAAGGTTAGTGTGTAGGTTGTATGAAAGGTTTGGAGTTGTATGTTTTTTATTTGCTTATCGCTTACATATATATAAAGTATATATGCACATGAGAATTGCGCATTTTAATCAAATAGTTACAAAACTTTACAAACCCAAAGTAAGCATGAAGAATATATTTAATTAACAGAGGCAGAAACTTCGCTTGTAATATCCTGTCCGCCATAAAGAACTACGCTCTTTGCAAACACATAATCAAACTTCTTTTCGACCGCTTTCTTTTTTATCTGTTCCTTTATTTTTGTTTCTATTGCACCTATTTTAGAGCTATATTCTCTCTCAAGAGCAGCTTTCTTAGTATTAAACTCTTTTGTATATTTCTCTTCAATTTGTGCAATTTTCTGTAAATCAGTTTCTTTTGCAACAGCAATCCTTGCATTTGCAATAACTTTATTAAGCTCCTCTAGTTTCGCATCATATTCTTTCTTTAATTGCTTTACCTGAGCCGAATTATTAACTACTGCTTGCAAATCGACCACTCCAACATCCTCTGCAAAAACAGGAACTGAACACAATGACAACATAAATCCTAAAATCAAAAATTTTTTCATAATAAGTACCTCATCTTTTTTCTACAAAGATAAGATAACGTATCTAGTGAAAAATTTAATTAGCCATCGGGGCAAAAAAAACAGGTAGGGCAATCCTTCCTGTTAAGATTTTACACTAGCCGAAATATAAATAGCAATTTCATTATACAACATTTTTTCGAAAAACACAAATAATTTGGGAAAATTTTTCTGCAAATCGCCATGAAGCCCTAGTATAATAAGTGTTATAAGGACTCTCATTTTTCGTTAATAATTGTTACAAACGAGAATAAAAGCCCTATTTTTTTAGATTTTTTTTAGTTATTATGTTTGCGGAAAGGAAGTTGGCATGATGAAATTCGATTTTATTAAAAAATTATTACCACCTGACAACAAGGTGTTTTTTGATTGCTTTATTGAAGCAGCTAATATTTGTAAAAAAAGTGCAATTCTATATAATGAAGCGCTAACTCATGGAATTAACGAAGAACTTTTACTACAAATGAAGGTTCAAAAACATAAAGGCAAAGATAAAGAAAGAGAAGTTATTGCAACTCTTAACAACACTTTTATCACACCTATCGATAGAGAAGATATCCAATCTTTAACAATCGCAATTAGAAAAATCAACAAAAAAATCTGTAAAGCATTCATGAATTATAACCTTTACAAGATTTCTAGACCTACTGAAGAAATGCTTCACCAAGGCAAAGTTGTTATCAAAGCAACAACAGAACTTGTTCATTGTGTAAGCTTATTGAAAAAACTTCACAAAATGCAAGCAATCTCAGATTCAAGAAATACAATTAAAGAAATTGAAACTCTTGGTGATGATGTTCTTTATAGAGCTACAGAAGACTTGTTCTCTGGTAAATTTGATGCAATTACTGTTATCAAATACAAAGACATCTATAAAGACCTAGAGGACGCTCTAGACAAGTGTACCTCTGTAGCAGATATCGTACTTAACATAGCAGCAAAGAATAACTAATATGGAAGCAACAATATTATTTTTAATTTTGATTATAGCCGTTGCTCTTGTTTTTGAGTTTATCAACGGTTTTCATGATTCCGCAAATGCTATATCAATGGCGGTTTCAACAAAAGCTCTTAGCCCCAGATACGCAACTCTTTACGCAGCACTATTCAATTTCTTAGGAGCATTGAGCGGTACTCACGTTGCAAAGACTATTGGGGTTGGTATGGTTGCCCATGATGCAATCACACAATTAACTATCTTATGCGCACTATTAGGTGCTATCATTTGGGGCTTAATCACTTGGTGGGGCGGTATTCCATCTTCATCATCTCACGCTCTTATTGGTGGACTTTTAGGAGCATCTGTTGCTCATACGTATTCAAAACTTGATGGACAATTTGATTTAATCTTCAGGTTTAGAACTATGCATCTCGAGCACCCTGCATTAGATGTTATAAATGGACAAAACGTGTTAAATAAGGTAATTATCCCAATGATTACTTCACCTTTCATAGGTTTTGTTGTTGGGTTCATCGTTATTGCAACACTAATTTTCATTTTCTGGAGAATGAAACCTGGATATATGAATAGAATCTTCAAGAAATTACAGCTTGTTTCTTGCGGCTTCTTAGCTTTCTCCCACGGCTCTAACGATGCTCAAAAAACAATGGGTATTATCACTCTTGCATTAGTAACTTTTGGTTACATCAAAGGTGATGATTTTAACATCCCTATTTGGGTAATTGCTCTTTGTGCATTCATATTAGGTGTAGGAACAATGGCTGGTGGTTGGAGAATCATTAAGACAATGTCTTCAAAGATTGTTAAAATCAAACCTATTGACGGCTTTGCAGTAGAAATAACAGCTTCAGGTATTATCTTAACTTGTTCTCACTTAGGTATTCCTGTTAGTACCACACACATTATTTCAACAGCTATTATGGGTGTTGGTAGTATGAAAAAAGGCGGAGCTGTAAAATGGGGTATCGTTAAAAACATTGTTTCAGCTTGGGTTATGACAATTCCAATTTGTATGTTAATCTCTGGCGGAATTTATATGCTACTAAGAAATACTGCATTAGCTCATATTTCATAAAAAAAACTTGATAAACAAAAAACCGAGGCTTAAACCTCGGTTTTTTATTTGTTAATCAATAACATGTAAAAAAGACATAAAAATATATACTCCCACTAGAATATACCCTACTCTTCTCATAAAACAAGAGGCATGAGTTATCACTAAATCATTTTCACTATTTGATAAAAACTCATTAATCTGTTTTTCTATATTTTCAATACTTTTACGCACATAGGTAGAAAAATTCATAAACTCAGCTGGAATATCTTTTTTATAACAAACTTGCAATTTATAGCATACTATCTCTCTCTTTGAAATAAACACTGCTATCAATGGTTCAAACGAATGCACAACAACCTTTTCAATCTCATCTAAAGCAATCTGACTCTTTACCTTGTGAGTATTTCGAAATAAAGCTTTTTCAACAACAAGAAGCTTATTAGTTTCTTTATTCAATATGATTTGATGTTTATGCTCTTCAAAAATAATACACAAATAAGCGAAAAACAAAACCGATAAATCACTATAGACGAAATCCGTAGTTGTTGTAAATTCGATAAGCAAATAAACACCACCAGCCAACAATAAAAGAAAGACAAGAAGCAAAATCTCATCCGCTCGGAATTTTATCAATTCTTTTATAAAATTTTGTATCATGTTTATTTACCTCACACACATGGAGTAACAGAGTAAAAAATAAAGTACAGAAAAGAAGATTCCAACCAATCGAAATGCAAATGGTGCGTGATTTATTATCAAGGAAGGCTCACTCCCTGCAAGAAATGCGTTTATTTTATTTGCGGAATTTACAGCCATTGAGCTATTTGAAGATGCACAGCACAAAGGCAATATTGTTCCCTCCGTAGCTGAACTAATATGAAGTTCATACATTCTTGTAGAACCATTTTTTCGCCTTGAAACATAGGAATGGACTGTGGCACCTGTTATATCGTCTAATGATAGCTGTTTATTAACTTTATATTCATTTCTAAACAAAGCTTTTTCAACAATGGTAAATTTATTAGCTTCTCTGTTAAAGATAAGCTGTATTTTGTGTTCAACAATACAACTCAAAAAAGAAATAAATCCAAGTATTAAAATTGCCCAAATTCTATCTGGATCTAAGGAATGAAGTCCTATAGAAGCTGCAGCAATGATACCAAAAAACAAGTATATTGAACATATTATAACTTCTGCACGTCTAAATCTAAAATCAATCATACAACCTGACCTTTCACCAATATAGCTCAAGGTATAATTATATTATTCTTCGCCCCAGAGTTCATCATCATAATGAACGAGTTCTAAATGTCCAACAATGATTGTATCACCGTTTTTAATTCCAAGGCGTTTTAGTTCATCAAATACGCCCATTGCAGTTAAAATATTTTGTAATCTTACAACTTGTTCAGTGTTACGAGTGTCAGTAACACCTGCAAGACGGTTAATTTTGCCACCAACAACAATAAACCCATCTTTTGCAAATTTGGTTACTTCAAACTTACTATCATCATTATCATAAGCACCTGTATCTTCAACAAGTTCAATGTCATATTCAGGTTTTGGAATTTCATCAATTTTCTTTGCAATAAAATACAATAATTCTTCCAAATTCTCACGAGTTACTGCAGAAATAACAAACAAATCATCCGCAGATTTTCTGAATTGTTCCAACAGTTCCTCTTTTGTTTCATCATAAACGGCATCAGCCTTATTCAGAACAACAATTTGATATAAATTTCTTAACTTTTCTGAATGCTTTGCTAACTCATTATTAATTATTTGGTAGTTCTCATAAGGATTTTCTGCTGTCATATCAACGATATGAAGCAAGAATCTACAACGTTCAACGTGACGTAAAAATTCGTGACCTAAACCAACACCTTCGCTAGCACCTTCAATAAGCCCTGGAATATCTGCTACTACATAAGCACCGCCATCTGGTTTTGATACAACTCCAAGATTTGGAATTAGGGTTGTAAACGGATAATCCGCAATTTTTGGTCTAGCAGAGCTAACTGCACTTATAAATGTTGATTTGCCTGCATTTGGCATACCTAACAAACCCACATCTGCTATAAGTTTAAGCTCTAGTTCTAAAACCCGTTCAATCCCAGGTTCACCAGGCTCACAAAACTGGGGAGCTTTACGGTTTGCTGTCATAAAACGAGCATTACCACGTCCACCACGTCCGCCTTTTGCCACAAGAACTGTTTGTTCATGTTCTGTTAAATCTGCAATTACATTTCCATTCTTTGTATCACGAACGACAGTCCCTAAAGGAACTTTGATATACAAATCGTCAGCACCTGCACCGTGCATACCTTTAATACCGCCATTTTCACCATTATTAGCCTTATAAACAGATTTGTGTTTAAAGTCCATCAATGTAGATATGTTTGTATCTGCTACAAGATAAATGTCACCGCCACGACCACCGTCGCCACCAGCAGGACCGCCTTTATCCACATATTTTTCACGGCGCCAAGCAACCATTCCGTTGCCACCTTTTCCTGATACTATTCTTATTTTTGCTTTATCTAAAAATTTCATACTTGTGACCTGTTGATATGTAATAAATTGAGTTTGTATTATAATGCTACTATGAACACAACAAAAAATACATTATTTTCTAATAAACCTGTTACAATTGATGAAAATTCCATAATTATGGCAATTGAATCCAGTTGTGACGAAACAGCTTGCGCAATAGTAAAAGGTGGTAGAGAGGTTCTAGCAAACGTAGTGGCTTCTCAAATAGAAACTCACGCTGTTTATGGCGGTGTTATCCCAGAAATTGCCGCTAGAGAACACTTAGAAGCCGTCAATTCTGTTATTGATGAAGCTTTTAAGCAATCAGGATTAAAAGCTGACGACATCACAGCTTTTGCAGGCACTGTAGGCCCTGGTTTGGTAGGGTGCTTATTGGTTGGACTTAATGCAGTTAAAACATTAGCACTTGTACACGATAAACCATTTATCGGGATTAACCACTTGAATGCCCATATAAGTGCAAACTTTATTGATACAGATTTAGAGCCTCCATTCATTGCATTATTGGTTTCTGGAGGACATACGCAGATTATTGAAGTCAAATCATATTCAGAAATGCAAATAATCGGCGAAACCATTGATGATGCAGTTGGAGAGGCTTATGATAAAGTTGCCAGACTAATCGGACTACCATACCCTGGAGGTCCTAAGTTAGACAAACTTGCCCACGAAGGCAACCCAAAAGCATTCCAATTACCACAAGCAAAAGTTGGAGAATATGATTTTAGCTTTAGCGGTCTAAAAACTGCAGTTTTCAGATTGGTTAAAAGTTTTGACGGTCAAGAATTACCTGTTAATGATATCTGTGCATCATTCCAAGAATGTGTAAGCTCTACTCTACTAAAGAAAGTTAAAAAAGCACTTATTGATAAAGGATACAAAACAGTTGTTTTAGCTGGTGGCGTTGCTGCAAACAGTGAAATCAGACGTAAAATTTTCGATTTACAAAACGAAGGCTACAAAGTTTATGCACCTCCAATGAAATATTGTACAGATAATGCTTCTATGGTTGCAAGTTGCGCTTGTCTATTCGAAAATTCTTTAGACAACATTAATGTAGAAGTTTTTTCAAGAGCTTAAACACATAATAAAGGAGTTTTTATGAAAAAGATTTTAGCTATTTTAGGTTTAATCATGATATTTTCAAGTGGAGCATTTGCAGAAGACTGGGATTCAGCAGCTGCGATTAAACGTGTTAATACAATCGGTACAAAACTCCTAACCTCAAGTAATATTCAACAACCCATTGAATTTAAAGTATCTGATCAAGAAGATATCAACGCTTATGCAAACCTAGAGAAAGAAGTTTACGTATACAAAGGACTTTTACAATATGTAGAAGATGATGTAGAATTGGCAGCAGTAATTTCACACGAAATCGGACATATTCTAAACGGACACTGTGCTAAACAAGGAGTGCTAAATACAGGCATTGCTGTTTTAGCAAACAAAGCTTCTCAAAAAGTTAATGGCACCGCAGTAGCTGTAGCACAACAGTTAACAGTTTCTAAAATCAGTAGAACAGACGAATTTGAAGCCGATTTAACTGGTGTTGATATAATGTCAAAAGCTGGATACAACCCACTTGCAATGGTTTCTGTACTAAACAAAATCTGCGGAAACTACATCGATATTCTTCAAACACATCCAAGTGGCGAAAAAAGATTAATGAATATTTATAACTATGTTGCATACAACAACCCTAATCAAATAAAAAAAGGTTATAACTCTGAATCATACACAAAAGCACTTGCAGTAATCACTCCTAACGTTCAAAAAAGACAAAAGAGTGAGCGTGCAATGAGGAAGTTTGAAAAGGAACAACAAAAGTTAATTGCTAAAAAATTAAAACGAGCAAAGAAAATGCAAAATTCTAATACAATTTGGGATGGATATTTTACAGCACTGCAATTAATGGCATCATAAAACATCCCAAATTAATAAATACACAAATAATAAAAGTCCGGAAATCCGGACTTTTTCTATGTTTTCAGCCAAGCCCCCTGCTTAATGTAAAGTTTTGTAACAAATAAAACACTTCGTGAAATTCAATATTTTTTAAATACTTTATATATATGTAAGATGAAACAAACATAAGGTGGTAACAAAATGGCTATTGCAAACTTAAATGAAACAATAATGGCATATAAGTTAAGACGCAACAGATTGCAATTAGAAATCACTAATATGCAAAGTCAAAAACGCCTTGCTGTAAACGAACAATTAGATTTCACTCAACTTACACAAGCAAGAAAAGCTGAAGCAAAAAATGAATGGAAAGCTGAATACGAAGCAAATAAAAAAGGTATTTACGCAGACCTAGTTTCTTATACAGAAATTGATGAATACGAAGATGCAGTTGAAAAAATCGAAGCCGATTTCGAAATCTTCAACGCAGAATTAACAGCTTGGGAAACCGATTTAGATACTAGAATCGCTACCGCTGATACAGAATTAAAAGAAGTAGAAGCTTACTTAGAATCTTATGAATCTATGTTGTCTAACAACATTTCTAATGATTTTGATTACGGTTTGAACTAAGAAGCTTAATTATAAAGATTTATTTTATTTACCCCCCATCTTACATCTTACAAATTTTACACCCCTTCATTTTTGGAAGGGGTTTATTTTTGCATTAAAAGAGTAAGTTTACATAACTTAACCAAACCCCGCAAATCCAGTAGTAGCATGCTTGTAATAAAAATATGTTTGTTTTATTATACGAGTGGTTACACTGGCTTGATAGGTTCGCCCTAGTCTTTTTACAAAGATGGAGCAGTGCAGCCCGTAGTACAATACACAATTTATAAGGAGAAACACGATGCCTGTAGCATCTATTATTGAACTTTTAGAAGCTGGTGTACACTTCGGTCACCAAACACAATTCTGGAACCCAAAAATGAAACCATATATCTATGGTGCAAGAAACGGAATCTATATTCTTGACTTGAGAAAAACCTCAGATTTATTGGATTCAGCTTATGAATTAGTTAGAGACTATGCTGCTAAGAATAAAAACATCTTGTTTGTTGGTACAAAGAAACAAGCTGCTGACGTAGTTGCTGAAGAAGCAAAACGTTCAGGTGCTTACTATGTTAACAGAAGATGGTTAGGCGGTATGCTTACTAACTTTGAAACAATCCGTGGCAGAATAAACAAGCTAAGAGAAATGGAAGAATTTATCGAAGCTGGTCACATTGAAAAATTACCTAAAAAAGAACAAGCTCAAATGAACAGACAACTTCAAAAATTGAGCAAGACTCTTGGCGGTATCAAAGAAATGAGAGGATTACCTGATTTAATCTTCGTTATCGACCAAAAGAGAGAAGATATCGCAATTGCAGAAGCTAACAAATTAAACATCCCTGTTATTTGTTTAGCTGATACAAACGCAGACCCTTCTGGCGTTGATTATGTTATCCCTGGTAACGATGACGCTATCCGTTCTATCAAGCTAGTTGTTTCTAAACTTGCTGATGCGGTTCTTGAAGGTAAACAATTAAAAGAAAACAACGCTAACAAAGGTAAAATTGAATCAATTAAGCCTGAAGATGCTGGCGTTGAAGCAACTGTATAATTGTAATTAACGGGTTGGGTAAGATTTTTTACCCTTCCCGTTTTAAATAAGGAGATAAAAATGAATATTACAGCTACAATGGTAAAAGAACTTCGTGATATGACCGGTGCTGGCATGATGGATGCTAAGAAAGCGCTTGTTGAAGTTGATGGCGATATGGAAAAAGCTACTGAGCTTTTAAGACAAAAAGGTATCGCTTCTGCTGACAAAAAAATGGGTAGAATTGCTGCTGAAGGTAGAGTAGGTTCTTATGTTGGTGAATCTGCAGGTGCTTTAATCGAAGTTAACTGCGAAACAGACTTCGTTGCAAAGAACCCTGATTTCGTAGAATTAGTAGACGGCCTAGCTCAAATGGTTGCTGAAACTAATCCTGCTGACGTTGACGCTCTTCTTGCTTCTACTTGCCCAAAATGCGGTAAAGTTGTAAGCGAATACCTTAAAGAAAAAATCGCTTCTATCGGTGAAAAAATCACTGTAAGAAGATTCGTACGTTACGAAGGCGCTGTTGGAACATATATCCACAATGGTAAAATCGGTGTTCTTCTTTCTACAGACAAAGCTGATGCTGAACTTTCAAAAGACATTTGTCTTCACATCGCTTCTTCTGCTCCTGAATTCGTTTCTAGAGCAAACATCCCAGCTGCTGTTATCGAAGAAGAAACAAGAATCGAAATGGGTAAAGAAGATTTGGCTAACAAACCAGAACAAATCAGAGCTAAGATTGTTGAAGGTCGTGTTAACAAATTAATGTCACAAAAATGTCTTCTTGAACAACCTTTCGTTAAAAACCCAGACCAAACTATTGAACAATTAGTAAGCGGTAAATTAACAATCGTTGATTTCACAAGATTTGTTCTTGGCGAAGGTCTTGAAAAACGTAACGAAAACTTTGCTGATGAAGTTATGAGCCAAATTAGCAAATAGTTTTTTGCAAGTATAAAAAACACCGAGGTTTTCCTCGGTGTTTTTTTATTGGTATAATAGTCTAACAAGCACTAGGGGGTTACATGAAAAAGAGAGACTTAAAACGTATTATAAATTTAGTAGGGTTTATTATTGTATGCGGCTTCGGGTATTGCTTCTGGGGAATGGATATCGTCCCAGATGGAAAATACGAGACTGTAACTATGAAAGCCGACCAAAAAGAATCATATTACGTTGATAACTGGTGCACAGAAGATTTTGGACGAAAAGAGTTTATGCTATGGGATAAGTCCCGATGTGATTGTTTAACCAAGGACTATGCCATAGAGTTTGATTTTGCAAGCAAATGGGCTGAGAGTGTTGGACAATCTCTTTATTACGCAAAACTAACAAAGCGCAAACCAGCTGTAGCATTAATTTTGACAAAATGGAGTGATATTATTTATTTAAAACGTTTAGAAGCTTTAACAGAACAGACTGGTATAAAATTGTTTATTATTAAAGCATATTAATCACATAAAAATAGCGATGGTCACATAACCATCGCTATTTCATTTCTAATTCAAGAATCCTAGTTTTGAGCCATTTCTTCTTTTTGTTTCTTAATAAGGTCTTGGATTTTTCCAATCATTTCTTCACCTTTTGTTTGCATATCAGAAACAATATCATCCGCTCTTTTTTGGATATCTTTAACAGTATCTTCTGTGCGTTTTGCAACATCTGAAGCCATATCACCAATCATTTCCCTAGTTTCTGCACCTGATTGAGGAGCCAAAAGAACACCTGCCAATGCGCCTAGAGCAGCACCTACTGCAAAACCTGCAAAAAATTTCATTACTGACATAATATTTTCTCCTTTTTTCATTTCTTAGAATAATTTATTTTTTGTAGAAATTAATTCTACTTTCGGATTAACTAAAGTGTTGAATTATTTTATTTTAGAACTAACAAAGGCTGAAATACCTTTGAAAGCTAACTTTGACGCTGCAAAAAGTCCACCACCAATTGTAGTTAAAACCTTTCCGCCTTGCTTCGCCACTTCTTTTACTTTTGTTTCTACTTTAGTAACAGCATCGTTCGCTTCTTTTACTCTTGAAGAAACTATCTCAACAGTCTCATTAACATTCTTGAGCGTCGGTTCTAGCTCATTTTTGATAATCTGTGCTGTTGAATTGATTGTATTAGTTAATCTTGATAGGTCAAATAAAACCTTTATTACGAATATGCCGATTACGGTAAACATAACGGCGGTTGTACCCGCTAAAAAAACTAAACAATGAGTTAATTGTGCATCCATTTCTAAACCTCATTAATTAAAATCATAATCAGTTGTTTCAAGCTGTTTTGCTTTTTGCATACGCATTGATTTTAACTTATCATTGATTTTTTTGTATTGTCTTTCTAACTTATAACGTAATAAATCAACTGATTCGATTGCATTTTTCTTTGCTTCACAAACCGCAGGAGAATGTTTTTCCATCAATTCACAAACTGTTTTCTTAACGATTTCTCTTGACTCTGCTCCAGGTTTTGGTGCATACAAAATACCTGCAACTATACCACCGATTACGCCGGCAATAAGTCCAAGCCCGAATCCAAATGATGATTTCTCTTTGCTCATAATATTTTCCTCATTTCTTATTAAATAATTATATCATATTTTATGGAGTTGATAAATACTTGACTATTTTGTAGCCCCACTTTGTATTATTTATAAATTTTCTATACGGCTTTGGCAAAAGAGCTATTATTAAAGAAATTACAGATGATTTTATTCTCTCAAAACTGGATTTCTTCATCTTCTTATCATAGTTCTCTATAGTTACTCTAACCAAATCCTTATATGCAGCAGTCATTTCTTTCATGTAATATAACGAACACTTGTAGATACCTTCTTCTACTTGGAGCTTTTCATCAAATTCTAATATTGCTAAATCAATATCGATTAGCTTAATTACAAGTACAGCGGTAATTATAAGCTGGGCAATGAAAACAATTATGAATAAAAATAGTATCATATTAACCTTCTTTGTATTACCATACTATTATATTTTATTTTTCAAAAAAAATAAATACCACATAAGGGGGGCATGTGAAAGACTTTAAGCTCAAAATGACTTTAGCAGGTGCCAAGACTGTTTATAAAATGATTAAACTATCTGGGGCGGGAGAAGGAACTTCTTTTGTAGGGTCTTTGGTATTAAAACATAATCCTAAATTTTTAAAAGAAGCTGCTAAATTTGTGACTAAACAGAAGCTCTCCGTTACAGGTACTAATGGTAAGACCACAACCAGTGGCATAATCTACCATATTCTTGAAGAAAATGGGCGCAAAGTTATTGCAAACAGAAAAGGCGCAAATATGCTTACAGGAATTGCTAATGCATTTGCACTGACTCTTAATACTAATAAGACTTACGAACACTGCGTTCTGGAATGTGATGAAGCTTATTTGGCAACAATTCAAACCCAATTCCCATGCGATTATCTGTTAGTCACAAATTTATTTCGAGACCAACTCGACAGATACGGCGAGTTAGATATCACAAAACGTAAGATTCAAGAAGGGATAAATGCAAACCCCGAACTGCAATTAGTTCTCAATGCTGATGACCCATTGGTAGCAAGCCTGACTTCTGCTAAAACTCCTATTTACTACGGGATTAGAAACGTAGAAGATAGAAGTAACAGAGAAAAAAGCTCTGCCCCAGAAGAAAACTTTAAATGCCCTTGCGGACTTGAATTAGAATACTCTAAAAAGTTCTACGCACAACAAGGACACTATCATTGTAAATGTGGTTATATCCGTCCACAACCTGATTTTGAAGCAGATGTTATACTTGAAAAAGATTTTTCAATAATAAAACTAGGAGAAGAAGAATATAAAATCCCTTTAGTCGGACTGTTTAATGCTTACAACGCGCTTGCCGCTATTGCAATTCTAAAATCCATCGGAGCTGATAATATTGCAAAAAATCTATTGACATTCAAAACCACTTTTGGCCGCAGCGAAGTAAGAAATGTTAAGGGACATAAAACAATTATCCAGTTAATTAAAAACCCTGCAGGCGCAAATGAAGTCCTAAGAAGTGTTAATTTAGATTCAAATATTCTGATAGCAATTAACGACAATTATGCTGACGGAAGAGATGTTTCTTGGCTTTGGGATGCAGATTTTGAGAACTTGGCAGATGCCACAAAGCAAATTGTTGTATCTGGTATCAGAGCAGAAGATATGGCTGTCCGACTCAAGTATGCAGGAATTCCTTCAGAAAAGATTTGTGTTGTAAAAGATTTAAAATCCGCTATTGACTATACAATATCTATAGCAGACAATGATATTACTATTCTTCCTACATATACAGCTCTGTTAGCTCTAAACAAATTATGGAAGAAATTTTAAGGAGGTATAAATGCTATTAGGTGTAAATATAGACCACGTTGCAACATTAAGGAACGCAAGAGGCGGTATTGACCCAGATGTAATACGTGCTGCAAGAGTTTGTAACGACGCAGGAGCAGATGGTATCACCACTCATTTAAGAGAAGACCGCCGTCACATCAAAGATATTGACGTGGAGATTATAAGCAAACTACCTCGAACAAAGCTAAATTTAGAAATGGCAATGACAGATGAAATGCAAGCAATTGCTCTTAAAGTTCTGCCACATTCTGTTTGTATTGTTCCTGAAAAACGTCAAGAACTTACAACCGAAGGTGGACTTGATGTTGCAGGACAATTAGAAAGAGCATGTAATTTTGTAAAACCTTTACTTGAAGCAGGTATAGAAGTTAGCTTCTTTATCGATCCTGATATTTCACAAGTTAGCGCAGCGGCTAAGACTGGTGCCCAATTTATTGAACTTCATACTGGCAGATATTCAGAAGAATTTGGCGGAGAACTTGAAAAAGAAACATTTGATGCACTAAAAGGAGCAGCATTATTTGCTCAGAACCTAGGTTTAACAGTTAATGCTGGACATGGATTAAACTACCAAAATGTGCATAGAATGAAAGAAATCCCAAACCTTCACGAACTTAATATAGGACATAGTATTATTGCAAGAGCAGTGTTTGTAGGTTTGAAACAAGCAGTTATCGAAATGAAGGAGTTAATCAGCTAATGAAATCTAGAGAAGAAGTTGTAGAAGAAATGCAACAAGTTGCTGAACAAATGCGACTTGACGATATTGAAGAAAATCCTGATATTGTTAATGATTTCTTCGTATGCGATGCTTGTGGCGGTTATAAGTGTCTTGCTGGTTCTATTCAATATAGTGAATATAGATTATGCAATGACTGTGTACTACTTGCAGAAGTAGGTTTTGAACTTGGACAACTAAAAGACATTCAGCAACTTATTGATGCAATGGAAGATAAACGACTTGAAGCAGAATGCGAGTATATTAAACAGAACCAACAAGGTTTAGTAAACTAATAGACTGCTAAAATACAGATGAAAAAACTTTTTTATGCAACATTAATCACATTACTAGGAATTTTATGCCTCACAGTCCAATATGACCGTGAGCATTATTCTTTATTAAAAGTTCAAACCGCTGACGAGTTTTTCATCGACTTCAACCACAACTTATCAATAGATAGCAATGAAGTTTATAGAGTACCTAACTTTAAAATTTGCACAAACCCTACAGACCAACTTTCTGCTGACGAAGTTTTTATAATAAATGGACTTGCGAAGAATTTTGCTAAAGAGTTTTTCTTTAATAAAAAAGTCCGTTTTGATAAAGACAATAATATTTTTGCAGATAACAAGAATTATCTAGAAGAGCTTAATAACAACGGATTCAACTACAATATTAATCCACAGAAATACAATGAACTACTTGCATACATACGCTCCAATGAATTTTTCATTGTGAATCCGCACAACAATAAATTCCATAAAATTGACTGCAAGCATGCTCTTAACTCTGAACATTACGAATTATTTGAAGCGAAAGACTTACCCTCTAAATCAAAACCCTGTAAGGTTTGTAATAGCAACTTGGCTCCCAAAAGTTCAAGCAAGCCAATTACTATACTCAAAAGTTTTCAACATAATAACATAGAACTAAATTTAACAGACCACACCACACAGCTAAAACCAAGTCTCACCTGTTCTAGTGACATTTGCAAAGAACTTGTTTCAAAAATAAATTCTGCACAAAAATCAATAGATATGGCAATTTACGGATATACTTACGTACCAGAGATTGAACAAGCAATAAAAAACGCAATGAAACGAGGCGTAAAAATCAGAATGGTCTACGACCTTGATGCAAAAGGATTCACAACATACAACGATAGTACAAGATTAGCAAAACTCGTCAACCAATCGAATAACGATTTTGAGACAGAAACTCCTGACGGGAAATATTCCAATATTATTATGCACAACAAGTTTTACATCATAGATAACAAAACTGTAATTACTGGTTCTGCAAACCTTAGCCCCAATGATATGTCTGGATTCAATTCAAATACAACAATTACAATCCATCTGGAGGATATTGCAAAGCTTTATACAGAAGAGTTTGAACAAATGCTTAAGGGAAATTTTCACCACAAGAAATTAAAATCAAGCTCAAACAGAATCTTCCGCACCGAAAATTGCAACATTGAAGTTTATTTTTCGCCACAAGATAGAATAACTAAGAACCATATCATCCCATTAATAAAATCAGCTAGAAACTACATCTATATTCCTGCATTCCTAATCACTGACAAATGGCTAGCAGACGAATTAATCTTTGCTAAACAAAAAGGGATTGATATTAAAATCATTCTCGATGCCTCTCAAGCATTCTCTCCTTATTCACAAATAAAAAGATTAAGAGAAGCTGGAATCCTAGTCAAAGTTGAAAATTATGCTGGCAAACTACATTCAAAAAGCATATTAATTGACGATAGAGTAAGCGTAATTGGTTCTATGAATTTCTCTAAGAGCGGACAAAACAAAAATGATGAAAACGTTATCATCATAAAAAATAATAATTTAACTCAAAACTACAGACAATATTTCGAATATCTTTGGAATCGAATTGACAACAAATGGCTAACCAGAATTCCTAGGGCAGAAAGTATTGATTCTATTGGTTCTTGTACCGACGGAATAGATAATAACTTTGATAAGCTAACAGATTCCGCCGATGCAGGGTGCAAAAGTATAAACAAATATTAAATTCTTGAACTTTTATCGCTATCTTTGTAGTATTATAAAATAGTAATATTTAATGGGATAATTGTAATGAGTGAGATAAATAATCTTTCAGATATAAAAGAGAACTTTGATACGATAAAATCGTTGCTTAATTCTATTAGGGCACAAGATGTATTAAATACTGGTGATATGACCAAGCTTTTGGCTACTATTAACGGGAAGTTGGACAAGCTTGATCAAGAAGAACATCTTGAATTGATGAACTCTGTATTAGCAACAATTAAACAAACATTAGATGAACGTCACAGCGTTCTTGTATCCAAGTTTTCAACCATTGAATCATTATTCAGTAACATTTTAAAAAACAGCGTTGACTCTTTAAAATCATCTGAAATTAAAGAGCTTTTCGATATAATTGCAACCAACTTATCTGTTTTCTCAAGAGAAGTTGTATCCCAAAAAGACACTCTTACAGACATAATATTACGCATTGAAGCCTTACGAGGCGAAGACCCATCATCAATTACAATTATCTCAAATATTGACGCACTTAAAAGAGATTTGGAACGTTTTAATAATGGATTTGAAAGCATTATTGTTAATCTTAACGATAATTTCGGTTCCATCGTTAAAACATTAAGTGATATAAAAGAAAACTCTTTTGATAATCACTACGATAAAGATTTTGAAAATCTTTATATGACCTCAAACTCTTTATTGTTAGCAGTACAATCTTTGGACAAAAAATCTGTACAGCTAGAAGAAACCCTTGCAAATATCCTTGCAAAAACCGACAGTACAAAAACTAGCGATAAGCTTACCGAACTTGCCTTACAGAACAAAGAAATCTATAACTCTATTGGTGAATTAGCAATCAACTGCAACGTAGAGCCTTTGTACAAAAAAATAGATAATGCAACAGCTTTAATCGGTAGCTTAAAAGATATTCTACAGAATGTTGATGCAGATTCTACAAGCGAATACATTTCTAAGCTTTCAAAAATGGAAACTGCCATCAATCGTATTCTTGATGAAAATGACTTTAGGAAAGTTCGTACAGACTTAGAAAGCGCTCTTAACCAGATTGCTAACTCAGTTAGCCTTTCTCAAAACGACTTATATATCGTCAAGAATGAGCTTGAAACAGTTGCATCAAGCATAAAAGCACTTGATATACATGTTAACTTCCAAAACATACAAAGTACCTTAACAAAAAGTGAAGTAAACATTAAAACATACATTAATGATTTATCAAATAAGTTCTCACAACTTTCTGATTTAACATTCCAAAAAACAGTTGAAGATATTAAACAAAAAGTTGATATTTTAGGTACAGAAATCAAGACTGTTTCCAGAGAAAACGTTGAAGCCCTTGCAGGTTCTTTAATCGGATTAAAAGCTGGTATAGATGAACTTGAAGCTATTTACGGCAAAGCTGGAGAGTCTTTATTTAAAAATATTTCTGAACGATTAGCATCTTTTGAAAACACTCTTTCTGGATTGTTAAACGCTCAAAACGCAACTTTAAGTAATTCTGGAGCTCAAGTAACAGAGCTTTCTACATCCTTAAATATCAAAATGGATACTGCCTCTGCAGAACTTATGACTGCACAACAAGGTATTGATTCACTTAAAGTTAAGCTAGACCGTTTAATAAATGCAGATTATTCATCTCTAATTGCAGAAATCAAGGATAGTATTGCTGATTCTAAAACAGAAGTTCTAAATACTTTAAATCAAAGTGATTCAGAGTTATTAAAATCAGTTAGTGAAAAATTTAATGAAGTATCCCTTCAGACTGACGAATGTAGTAGAAACTTAACTTCTATATACAAAGATGGTTTATCAGAACTAAGAAGTTTGCTTAACAGCATCACTTCTACTTTGATTGACATTGTATCTTACGTAAGCGTAAATGACACAAATAAAACCAACTCTTTAGAATTTGAGAAGAAATTAAGTGATATTGAATATTCCGTTAAAGACTATTCATTAGATTCTATTGAGAAAATCAATGCATTCATAAAAGAAAATATCGAAAAGATTAACACTCGATTAACAAACTATGATGCGACATCTCAAAACAATTTCCAAAATCTTGCTACAAAAATTGAAAACAATAGCACATACATCCGTGACGATATCAAAACCACTTATAAAACATTAGAAACTGTTAAAGCTGATATTGAAGAGTTCAAGGAATATGTTATTGCAGATATCAACAATAATCCTATAAGAACAGAAATTGTTGATAGAATGGCAGGTTTAAGAAACTTCCTAACAGAATCTTTAGGCTCTTTCGAAGCTAAGTTCTTACAACAAAACCAAGAAAGACTTCTTGAGCTACAAGACCTAAACACTAGAATTGCAGCAAAAATAGATGAAATTCCTGAAGTTAGCCGTAAAGTTTTAGGTGGAGTAAGTGCTGAAATTATAAACGGTATCAACAATTCGTTCAACGAAAACATTGAAACCGCATTATCAGAAATCCGTTCTTATGTAGAAGTTTCTGCTAATACCAAAGACGCAGAAATAGCAAACTTCAAAACTAATTGCGAAAGAATTCTTGAGAAATTTGATTCAGGAATTTCCCAGTCTGTTGAAAGAAGTATTCTTGCACAGTCTGAGATATCTGAGAAATTAGAAAACTTTGGAAACACATTATACAGATTAGTTGGAAACGGCGGTATTTCTGTAAATGAAGCTTTCCAAAAGATTGATGAAATCGGACAAAGTATTAATGACACAAATGAACAGAACTTAAACGCAATCATTAATAAAATGGAAGCGTTGGGTATTGAGCTATCAGGAATTTTAGTAAATGAAACTTCCGGTAAGACAGCTCAAAGACTAGAAGAGATTCTTGAGCAATCAGAGAAAAGCTCTTCCGAACTATTTAATGGATTACAGCAATTAAGTACAACTCATACTAAAGACTCTCTTGAAATCAAAGACGATTTAGAATTTATAAAATCAGAGCTATTAAATAGTACAACAAAACAAGGTAGTAATGCTGCTGTCTTAGATTCAATCTTTGAAGTTAAGGCTGTTTTGGATACACAGCTCCAAAATCTTGAGAATTTAAAAAATATTTGTTCTGATACTAAAGATGAAGAAATTGTACAAGCAATTGATAGTTTAAAAGCCGAACTTAGTTCAAAGCTTGCTATCGAAACAGAACTTGAAGGATTGCACAAAACGCTTCAAGAGCTTAAAAACAACGCGACATCACCAGAAGAAATCAATGCTGCCTTAACAAGTCTTTCAAATCTTATTAATTCAGTTCAATCAGAACTACCACAAGGTGCTATTGAATACGTAAGAGGGCAAATTGAATTAATTTCTGAGACTTTAGGAATCAATGGGGAGCTTGCATCAAGCCTAAACGATATAAAAGCTCAACTTACTCTTATTGATGACGAGCGAAAACAACTAAAAAAAGATATTGAAGAAGATTTTAATAAAGTCCTCACCGCAATAGAAGGCATCTCTACTACTGAAGAGTTCAAAAACTATATCAATACAAGCCTTGCTGATTTATATAATAATATCGGTGCTCGTATCGATTTGAGTAATTCTAACGCAGAGTTAACAGCTCTCATCACAACAGTACTAGCAAAACAAGATGCAAACCTTGCTCATATTGTTGCTAGAATGGATTTCATCAACAATGAAGATGTTGTGGGAGCATTAGGAGAACTCAAACAAGAAGTAGTAACACAATTATTAAGTGTCTTCAACCAAATCTCATTTGAAGCAGATGCAGCTGAAATCAAGCATTCTTTTGAAGAAGCAAAAGAAGAACTGACTGCAACACTAAACAAGGTTTCAGAAGACGTAAAAGCGTTATTCAATCAAGTTGAAGAAACTCTAAAAACAGATAAAGAAGATAATCTTCGTGCTATTGCCAAAATATTTGCATCAAATGAAAGATTAGCAAAAACGATAGAAGAAAATCAAGCTGTACAACTAAAAGCAGTAGCAGACATTGCTGCAACCACAGATGCTTTAACGAAGAGCGTTGAAGAAAGTCGCAATGCACAATTAGCAGTTATTTCAGAAATTGCAAATGCAAACAGCGAACTTGCAAAAACTGTAGAAGCCAACCAAATTGAGCAACTAAATGCGTTTTCAAATGTACTTTCTTCTAATGAAGAACTTTCAAAAGCTCTAGCAGAAAACCAAGCAACACAAACAGAAGCTGTAAATAAGCTTGGAGAACTTCTTAAGACGAACGAGGAACTTACCGAAACAGTAGAAAATAATCATATTTTCCAACTCAAAGCAATTTCAGAGGTAACTGTTTCTAATAAAGAGCTTATTGATTCTGTTGAATTATTAAAAACTCAGCTTACAGAAATACAACATTCTGAAGGCGAAGACGCAAATTATTCATTAACTGATATTGAAGCAGACTTAACCCAATTAAGACTACTATTATCAGACGTTAAAACAAACCTTAACAAACCTGAATTTAATCAAGTATTTAGCTCTCTTGATATGGTTATCAACCAAATTCAAGACCTAAAAGACTTTATACCTGTAGATAAAGTTGATGATATCAACGACAATACTATTGAAGTATTGGATTTATTAGAAGGTTTAGCAGGAGAATTAAGAAACTTACACACAACTCACGATGATATTATCGGATACGTTAGAGATGTTGAAAGCTCAGTTAATTCAGAATCTGATAAGATTCAAATGTCATTGGATGACTTTGCTAATGAATTAAAGGAATTCAATAAAGATACTTTATCAAATAAACTTGCAACTACTAAGAACGATATTATTACTCAAATCTTAGCAATTGTAAATCAAATTTCGTTTATTGAAGAACAAGAAGAAATTATTTCGCATATTGACGAAGTCCAATCTCACATAGACGAAGTTCAAACCCATATTGATGACGTTCAAGCTCAAATAAACACCTTGAGCACTGGTTCACCAAATGAAATGGGAGACTATAGTTTACTTGATATTGAAACCGATGTTGCAAAACTTCGTGTTACCTTGGAAGAAATTAAAGCTCAAGGTAGAGGTGAAGAAATTGACGGTTTAGTGGAAGCTTTAGCAGAAGCCTCTGCAACATTAAACTACTTAAAAACCGAAATTCCTAACCACGAAATTAGTGAAGTTCGTGCCGAATTAGAAAAAATTGCAAACGATATTATTAGTATCAGTATCAGAACTAACAAGCTACTAATATCTTCTGACGAGTCATACAAAGACTTGAAAGAACACATTGAGACCTTCCAAGCAGTAATGGATGGAGTTGATGAACGAACAAAGAATCTTTACGAAGAAGTCGGTATGGATAAAATCGAATACCAAGTAACTTCTATCAAAGATATTGTTGGTCGCCAAGAACTTACTAACCAAGTATTCAACGAAGTATTTGAATATCTTGCTGAATGGGTAGATTCTACAGGAGAAAAAATAGGTTACATTACTGATAAGCTAAGTAACACCGAAGACATTAACGAGATTAAAACATCATTGGAAGAACTCAGAAGCTCAACTTCTGTTAAGTTCGAACTTGATGCACAATCTGAAAAAATTGATGCAATGGAATCAAAACTCAACGTAATTATTGAATCTCTTGAACCTACTTTCCAAAACCATCAAGAGCGTATGCAAGCTTTAGAAAGAAAAATTAACAGAATTGTTGATTTCTTTGAGCCTGCATTTACAAAACAACAAGAAAGAATTAATAAGCTTGAATCATTGTTGGATAAAATTCTTGATGTGGTATCATCTGGAAATGGATATGGTGATACAATAGATAAACTTGACAGAATATCAGAAATTGTTACTGCAAAAGATGATACACAACTTGTGAAAAAACTGACAAGTTTTGAAAAACAAATAACCAAGCTTAACAAAAGCGTTGAGAAATTAACAACTTATGCTAACGAAAAGTAGAAACGTAGAAGATTTAAAGAAAATATTGCCCTCTAAAAACGTCTTACTAAGCCGTGAGGAGCGCTATATCTATGCTCAAGATTCTACTAATACTCGACGTTCCAAACAATTACCTGACGCAATCGTGTTTCCTGAATCAATAGAAGAAGTTCAGGCTATCGTAAGATACGCAAACAAACATCGTATCCCTGTCATCGCAAGAGGTGCTGGCACAAATTTGGTTGGCGGATGCTTGTGTGATACAGGCGGAATTGTTATTAGTTTCTCCAAAATGAATAAAATCCTCAATATTAATCGTATTGATATGACCGCAACAGTACAACCTGGGGTGGTTGTAGGGGATTTACAATCTGTTGTTGAAGATATGGGGCTATATTTTCCACCAGATCCTTCTAACTTGAGAGTGTCTACAATCGGCGGAGCCATTGCACAATCAGCAGGTGGTGCAAAAACGTTCAAATATGGCGGAACAAAAGATTATATCTTAGATTTAAAAGTTGTTTTATCAGATGGCTCTATTATTCAAACTGGTTCTAATACCATTAAAAACGCATCTGGATACAACTTGGGACAACTATTTGTTGGCTCTGAAGGAACTCTAGGAATAGTAGTCGAAGCCTTACTTAAACTAATTCCAAAACCAGAAGCTTCACAAGTTTTAATGGGATACTTTGATTCTGTAAAAGAAGCTACTTTAGCTGTGAATAATATTTTACAAAACCGCATAATGCCATCAACTTTGGATTTTATGGACAGTACCGCTATAAAAACGGTTGAAAAATTCTATAATATCGGATTAGACACCGAAAAAGAAGCTATGTTAATCATTGAGATTGACGGCTTTGCGTGTTCACTTGATTACCAAAGAGAAATTATTATCAAAATCCTCAATAACTCTGGGGCAAGTGGCATAAAATACTCAACAACAACAGAAGAAGCAAAGAAAATATGGCAAGGAAGAAGAGCCTCTTTTGCAGCAACAGCTAAGCTCAAACCAGATGTATTAACTGATGATGTAGTTGTTCCACGTTCAAATTTATGCACCTTAGTTAAAGGGATAAAAAATATTTGCGATAAATACAATCTGATTGTCAGCATAGTTGGGCACGTAGGTGACGGAAACGTTCATCCACAAATTGCTTTAAATTTGGAAGACGCAGAAGAAGTTAAAAATTATAAATTAGCAAAACAAGAAATTTACAAACTCGCAACTTCTCTAGGAGGACTAATCTCTGCAGAACATGGTATCGGGACTGAAAAAAAAGATTTTCTTCCTAAAACAATAAATGGGTTATCTTTTGATTATATGAAACGAATTAAAAGAACTTTTGACCCTAAAGGAATTCTAAACCCAGGGAAAATATTTGATTAAAGGAAATAGTTATGGATATCGTTGTTATTTATTGTACAGTACCTAGCAAAAAACAAGCTGAGCAAATTGCTAAAACCCTTTTAAAAAACAAACTAGCAGCTTGCGTTAGTTTAATTGACAAAGTTGTATCACATTTCAACTGGGAAGGTGAATTGTGCAAAGAAAACGAAGTCCTTATGATGATTAAAACTCGTCGAGAAAATTATACAAAAATCAAACTAGTTATTGAAAGCATGCATGATTATACAGTACCTGAAATCATTGCTGTTCCAATTGTTGACTGTAGTGAAGAATATATGAAATGGTTGATTCAAGAGACAGAAACATAAAAACCATTATCAATTATTGCTCTGAATGCGGAATTGAAATCCATACATCAACCAAAGCCCGTGGACATCAGGGTGTGTTTTTACACGACAATAAAAATCTTAAGCGTATTGATATACGTAAAAACATTCCACAAGAACGCTTTTTCCCTGTTATTGCACACGAATTTGCACATTATTTTCACCAAACACTAGACAAAGACTTCGAAAGTCTGCAAGAAATTTTTGGAGTAAAAGAAGATATACTATTACCAGAACTTGAATCTATAACCGCATTTGTTGCAGG
The DNA here is from genome assembly GCA_045638625.1 of Candidatus Gastranaerophilaceae bacterium. Taxonomy (GTDB): domain Bacteria; phylum Cyanobacteriota; class Vampirovibrionia; order Gastranaerophilales; family Gastranaerophilaceae; genus CALUTH01. Next base: position 27,386 of record JAZUBR010000022.1, on the reverse strand, counting down.
AAACGAAACTGAAACCAAAGCAAATACCGAACTCAATAGGATTCTAAATGAAATAAAAAAACACGAAGAAATTATCAAAAAAGAATATCCTGAGTTCAAACGCTCTCAAAAATTCAAGGAGTTTGAAAAATACATAAAACATTCAGACGCTAAATATTTACTACGCTATGACAAAGTAAAAATGATGAAATTAACAGGGATAGTTATATATAACATCGAAACAATTGAAAAAGACTTCCCTGAAATACCTCAAGCTTTTATTGCATATATACATTTAAAAAGATTGCAAAGATACCAACGTAAACTAAGCAGGCAAGTTGGAAAACTAAAAAAATATTATGCAAAACCAACAGAATTATTTGCACGATTTATCGAAGGGCTTGTTATTGATAGAGAACAAGTTAAAACATTAGCTCCAGAAGCTTTCAGTGCATTTATAGAAAGACTTGAATACAGGAAATTTAAACAACTCAAAGGTTTGCTTGATTTAATCTACACATCATCTTCAACAAGCAGCACTGCATTAGAAACTGCAATTCCACCAGAAATCACGGGCGAATTAAGTACTTGACCTGCTCCATACATAACAGTTGACCCCCCGCCATCCAAATTCATGGCATCTACACAACCCAATTGCTTCATATACCATGCTAATTCATTCAATGTAAGCCCAACAGAAGCCTTTTCCCGCCCATCTGCGGTAACTATTATAATATTGCCCTCTTTTGTATAACCAATTGCTGTACGAGGGTTTCTGCCAGTAATAGAATGAAGTTTTTGTGCAGAGACATCAATATATATTTGACCATTCCTAATAAGATAAGGTCCGCCACTTATAATATGTTTAACTTTTTTCCAATCAGGTGTAGTATTTACTGATAATTTGAATCTTTTATCCTTAATAATTTCTAAAACCTTTGAACTTGGAGCAGAAATCACGAACCCATCTTTGGGAATAGCTATTGCACCATTAGAAACATTTACCAACTTCCCTTTAGATACACTAAACACAAGCCCGCCTTTGGGCGCAGGAGGAGAAATCTCTCCCCATAGTGAATCATATACCAATACGTGGGAAGCCAATGTTCTTGGTTGATTGATATTATCAACATTTAATACTCGTTTATTAGAAGCAAGTTTGATATCAACCTTTGCTTGGGCCATCTTGAAACCATCATCAAAAATTCCCATTGCAACACGGTTGTAAATATCACCAGTGTAAACACGCCCATCTATCATTAAAAGCCCCAACGGCACACCTGTTTGAGGTTTGAAAAAACCTCCGTTTACAGACACAAGTGCTTTTTCTCGTTCACTAAACTTCTTTATTTTAGCTTTGTTACTTAACGTCTTCCCTGCAATTGCTGGTTTTAAAACCAAATTTTTATTAAGAGTAAAATCCGTTTCAATAATATTCAATTTCACAGGACGAGAATTAAAATACCTAACAACCTTTATGCGCTTAACCCCTTTACCTAAATCCGTGATTTGTCCCCCTGGATACTTGTTTCTTATTTTCCAATCAAACTCTGTTAGTGCAAACTCTTCTAATAATTTTTCCGTATCTGAAGAAGTTATTTCAGGAACTTGAGGAACAGAATAAGCAATCACCTCCGTAGCTCGTACCGAAACAAAAAGCATAAGACAACATGCCAGCATCCCTGCTAAAATCCAGACCGGTGGCAAGACTCTTTCATTAGAGCGTAAACATATCGTATCCATTTTGAGCTCCTAATAAACTACTTAACGGATACCTTTTTATTAGAGAGTGGTTTGGGGCAATACACTCTGAGCAAAGTTGATGCAGAAAATACCTTGCTATATATATTATAACATATACTCCATTCCTTCTCAAGCCATGGAAGATTGCTTATTATAAGGCTTAAACTCTTTTATCTGGGATAAAAGTTGATTAAAACAACCATTAAAACATATACACCTATCATCTATAATCAGATAAGAAGATTTTTTTATATTAGTAATATCAGAAAAGTATTTATTCAGTTTATTTTCAAGACACCATTCTTTTACACTATCTAGATTTCTAGCTGAAAATAACACAAGCTCATAATCTGTATATAACTTTTCCAAAAATTCTATAGCACCGTCAGCTAAAGGCGAAATATATTCGGGATTATAATCCCCTTGATAAGTATTTAACACACCATCTAAATCTATTAATATTCTCTTTTTAAACTTTCCCATAACAAACCTCTATACAATCAGTAGTTTCCTACTACCAGTATAGGGGTTTTTATAAATCATTGCAAGAGCTTTAATATATTTTCCAATTTACTTCGGGAGTTATACATTTACAGCAAGCATACGCTCAATCATTGCTAACGATTTTTGTGCGTAATCAGGATTTACATTAACTTCATTTGTCTCATTCACAAGTACATTATAAATATCTTCAAGCTTGTTCCATTTCATACTTGGGCAAACAGCTTTAAATGAAACATGAATAAACTCTTTATCAGGTAAATCTCTTCTTAATCTATCTACAACACCAATCTCTGTAGCAATAATAAAGCTCTTTTCATTACTTTCAGTTGCATATTTAATAATTGCAGTTGTAGAACCAACCACATCAGAAAGATTTGCAATTTCAGTACCACATTCAGGGTGGCTCAACACACGTGCATGCGGATGAAGTTCTTTTTGTTTAATGATATCTTCTGGTAAAATTCTCACGTGAGTAGGGCAATATCCAGGGTAAGTAATTACCTCAACGTCAGGAAGTTTTGAACCTACATAACCGCCCAAATGCATATCAGGAACAAATAAAACTTTTTTCGCTCCCAAGGAACGAACAATATCAACAGCATTTGCGCTTGTACAACAGATATCACACTCAGATTTAACTTCTGCAGTGGAGTTAACATAACAAACTACAGGAATATCAGGATGTTTCGCTTTAAAATCTCTGATTTGTTGCAAATCAACCATATTAGCCATCAAACAGCCAGATTCCATTCTTGGAAGCAACACTTTCTTCTCTGGAGAAAGTATTTTTGCGGTTTCTGCCATAAAATAAACACCCGCAAAAACAATTATACTTGCATCAGTCTTAGCAGCTTGACGGGAAAGATATAAAGAATCTCCTACAAAATCCGCAACTTCATCTATTTCAACATTCTGATAACAATGCGCTAATATTACAGCATTTTTTTCAGCTTTTAAAGTTTTAATCTTCTCTATTAATTCGGCTTGTGAAACCATTATAACTACCTCGAGTTTATCTGTTGTGTTATTAACTGTTATACCATAAAAACGAGATACAACCACTTAAAAACTTTTTATTTTAGGTAGCGTAAATGTAATTGTTGTTCCTCTATTAATTTTACTGTCTACAAAAATCTTTCCCCCATGGGCAATTACAATATTCTTACTAATAAACAACCCTAAGCCGAAGCCAATTCTTTTCTGCTCTTTTGCTAATGTATTATTACATTCAAAAATATCATTCGGATTCTCTAACGGAACCCCGCTCCCGTTGTCCATAACTGAACAATGATATTCATCACCAACACTTTTTAAACAAATAACTATATTACTATTACAAGGAGAATAATCTACAGCATTCCCTATTAGATTATTCAAAACTCGCTTCATTTCTATCAAATCAATATTCACAAGCGCATTTGCTACTTGAGAATCAAAAACAAGTTTGATATTTTTATCCCCTAACAAATACTTTGTCTCTTTTATTGAAGCCTCTACCAGAGAATTAAAATCATAAATTTCTTGTCTTAAATCAACACCATTATCAGAGTGTTTATATGTACACAGAATATTATCCGTCATCGTTTTTAAAAACTTTGCAGACGATAAAATATCTTCTAAAATTTCCTGTTGAGGAGAACTTAAATCCCCCAATTTATTTTTCAGCAACAACTGTAACGCAGTAATTTCAGCGCTTATAGGAGTCTTTAAATCATGCGTAATCATTGCAAGCATTTTATCCTTCGATTTATTTATTTGTTTTTTTCTAATTTCTTGCTCCAAGATGTTATATATTTGGTACCTGACAAGTTCTACATCATAAGGTTTTTCAATATAGTGGCAAGCCCCAGAATTATATCCAGTCATTTTAAATTCATAATCCGCAAGCGCACTCATAAAAATAATCGGAGTATCCCTATTTAACTTGGAATCTTTGATTACATTTGCTAAATCAAATCCTGAAACCTCTGGCATAAGTACATCAAGTAAAAACAAGTCATAACTATTACTTAAAATTTCTTTTATCGCAATTTGTGGTTTAGTAAATAAGTCTAACTCAATATTCAAACCCTTTAAAACTTCTTCCAAGAGCTGAATATTCATTATATTATCATCAACCACCATAACTCTCGTACAAGGGAGCGGTTCTAATTTCTTGATTGGTGACTGAACGACCATCTCTGCTACATTATTTTGAATGTAGGTATTAACCTCAACTTCATTTATGGGATACGAAATAATATTTTTAATCCCTAGACTGTTTGCAAGAAATATTACATCTTTAGACATCTCCTCCATAGCTAACCAAAACTCAGTTTGCGGATTTTCAACTATTAAGCGTCTAACCTCTTCTGCATGCTTTTTGATATCTATTACTAATATACTTATCTGAGTATTTAGTTTACAAATTCCAAAATCACATTCTTTTATAACTTGATAATGTTTTATCTCTTGCATATAGCAAGTGTACTAACAATCATTTTCACAGTGAATTACCGTATTGGGCAGTCTTATAGAGCTATTTGTAAAGATTTGTAACAGTTTATTTTAAATATGAAATTCTCAGACAAATATATACTTTATATATATGTAAGCGACAAACACTAAACAAACACGAGAAAATATTTTATATCCCTAATTCCCTTTCCTATAAAAAATTTCACAGCCCCATTCTGGGGCTTTTTTTTGTGCTAGAATGAGATTTATTAAGAGAGGGGTTCGGGTATGTTAATAGATGGCAAAGAATTAAAAGTTTTACGCACAGAAGACGAAATTCAGTCACGTATAAAAGGAATTGCCGCAGAAATAAACCAAAGATTAGGCGTAGAAGATGATTTATACGTTATTTGCGTACTAAAAGGCTCTGTTATGTTTACAATCGATTTAGTAAAACATTTAAAAATGCCTATTAGAATGGAGTTTATAAGATTAGCCAGCTACGGACACGATTTTACAAGCTCAGGAAAAGTAAAAGCGATAGACATTTCCTTACCCGATGTTAACGATAAAAATGTTTTAATTGTTGAAGATATCGTTGATACAGGTAGAACAGCTAAGTTCTTAGTAGATTTTATAAAAATGCATTTTAATGTTAAAAACCTGATTTTTTGCTCTTTGATGGATAAAAAAATCAAGAGACAGGTAGACATTGATCCAGATATTTATGGATTTGAAGTAGATGACAAGTTTTTAATCGGTTACGGCTTGGATTATCAAGGATACCATAGAAATTTAACTTATATAGGATACATAGATGTATAACGTAGGATTTATTCCGGTAAGAGCTGGAAGTAAAGGTTTAAAAAGTAAAAATATTGCAGACCTTGGGGGAAAACCTCTGGTATGGTACACACTTAACGCTGCGCAAAATTCAAAATTGGATAAGGTTTATCTCTCTACGGATAGTGACCTCATCCGAAATGTAGTTGAGAGTTTTGAGTTTGATAAAGTAGAAGTTATCGAAAGAAGTGCTGAAACCGCCAATGATAAAGCTACCTCGGAGAGTGCATTAATTGAATTTACACAAAAAATAGAATTTGATAACGTTGTATTTTTACAAGCGACATCACCTTTTACTACATATAAAGATATCGATGGCGCTCTTGATAAGTTCTTGTCAAATAACTATAATTCATTAATTTCCGTTGTCAAAAATCATCAGTTCATCTGGGATACAAAGGGGAATCCGCTTAACTACGACCCACAAACCAGACCACGTCGCCAAGATTGGGATGGATACTATATAGAAAATGGAGCTTTTTATATTTCGTCTAAAAAGAATATTCTAGAGTCGGCTTGCAGAATAACTCCACCAGTTGGAACTTGGGAAATGGCAAAAACATCACTCATCGAAATTGACTCAGAAGAAGACTTAAAAATTGCCGAGACCTTACTCAATATCATTCATTAATATGGTTTTATATGATGAAAAATAAGTTATTATATTGCTATAAGATAGGAGAGATATTATGAAAAAAACAATTATGGCTTTAACTGCGATGTTCATTTGTGCAGGTGCTGTTCTTGCTGATGGAAATGCATTTACACCATTAGATTTCAACGACACTCAATATAGCTCACAATCAACAACATACACTCAAGCTCCAATGGCAAAAGGTGTTGTTGAAACAGAGGCTGTAGGCAACCCAAGCATGCAAAACGCTATTCTACAACTTGATAATGCTCAAGTTGATATCAGAACAGAGCTTATGAACTCTAAAACAAGATACGCAGAAGTTGATGCTCAATATAAAGTTATAAAAGCTGAACGCAAAGCGTTAAAGAAACAAGTAAGAACTGTTGAGAAAAGAATCAACAATATCGAAAAAACAAAAGAAAAAATCAGAAAAAATATGTAAGCACACTTTAAAAGACCGGTTTTTCAACCGGTCTTTATTTATTCAAATTACTCTTCTTGCGCCTTCCATTTATCAATATATTCTTGAGCTTCTGGAGTATTTATTGTCTCTAGCGACCAAGATTTTTGCAACCTTGCCTCAGGCTCACTGCTCAAATCTGTAGTAGTTAGCGCTAATAGGTTCGCATAGAACTCTTCTTTTGGAATCGGCTTTGACTTAGATGTATCATGTGGATCAACAATGTATACATTCTCATCATCCATTGAAGCTACATATACCCCATGTTGACCTTCTGGGAGTTTTATAGACGCAAACGTTAATTGGTTTGGATTACCCATGTACTGTTTCAAAGTCTCTTCATTAAAACCACCTATTTTTCGAGTGTGATTAACAGTATGTAAGCCTTCATATCCAGAAGAAGAAATACTTTGAGCTCCTTTACCTGTTAATATAGCGAGAGCTGTCACATGTAATCCACCATCTAACGGTCTATCAATATACATTTTTGAATAATCAGCACGATAGGGATTTCCTGAAACACCTTTTGGGTTAATAATATTAGATTCTCGTGCTTTTTGCTTGATTTCAACTAATTCATACCTATATTTTTCAACAGCCATTTCCATTGCAACGACATCTTTATCACCGTTAGCATAGGCACCTTTTGCCTGAGCTTCTTCAATCTCTGCATTAGTGAATGTATAACTCTTGTTTGCACCTTTAAGATTGATTGTCACATCACCATTTTCACTAACCTGAACAATCTCTTTCAAAAGAGCTCGCCCAGCTTCATTTTGTTGAAGCCCATATATAGTAGACACTAACCAACAGTCACCCGTTTGCTTACTTTGTTCAAAATTATCAACTACACCATCCGCTTTCTTTGCTGCAATCTCAGCAATAGTTGGAGGTTTAACTTCCTCTACAGGAGTCGGTTCAGGTTCAAAACTCGGCATTTTAGGAGCTGTTGTTGGCTCAAATGTATTTTTTTCAGAGTTCCAAATATAGAAATTCTGTTCTGATTTATCACAATATACACCTTTTTGGAAAGTTTCAATATAGCCACTAACACCTAATTCAAATTTTAGAATTTCTTCTGGCGACATATGCCCTTGTTTATTAGCTCTCCAATACAGAACTTCTTTTTCAGATTCATATTTCCAATTCCCATGAACATCATAGGTCATACTTGTACTGCCATCATTACTTGTACGCTTGTAAGCCCCTGAATCATACATTTCACTGACTTTTTCGGGAGTCATAGAACCATTTCGCCATTTGTAATAAGTTTCAGATTCTTCACCATAATAGAGGTTCGGATTTTTTGTTTTTTGCAGATTATATTTTTCTGCCCACAAATCTTTTAACTCTGTAGGAGAAAATGACTGAGTAGCAGCATCCCATTTGTGGTAAGTTTTTGATTTTTTATCATAAAAGGCGTTTGGGTATTTTGTTTTCTTATACCCCAATTCTTTAGCCTTCTCTTCAGGATTTACAGGATTCGGATTTTGCCAAACAACAGCATCTTCACTCTTAGGCGAGGAAGCATTTGAACTGCTATAAATCTCTTTATTTTGGCAAAATCTGCCTATTACAAAATCACTCATTTACCCGCAACCTTGTATTGTACATGGTCTATATACCACATTTTGGATAAAATATAACAGTTTATATGTTTTAACACACAGTTTGAGAAGCAAGAACAGTGAGTTTGAGAATTTATTCAAAATTCAAATCTATATAATTTGTTTACAACAAATTTATGAAAAGAAGAATGTTCCAAATCTTTTACACATTTTACTTTAAAGACTTTGTTATAGTGTTAAAATCTGTTAGGGTTGAATCAGCTTTAAAGAAATTTTCGGTCTCTGAATTTTTCTCTAATAAAAAGTCCAAAACATATAATAAGTCATTATCTACATGATTCGCGCGAGTACGAGTCCAAGTAATCAGTTTTTTAGTAGCGTCATTAAAGATATCATATGTCACTCGAGTTGTATAACCATGTTGATATATGTCCGAGTCAATAATTTCAAGTTTATGATTTGGTAAGTTGTATGTAAACTTATCAATTGTTTCCTTAATGTATTTTTTATTGCTTTTACCCCATAGTTTTTTAAACTCACTGTTCGGTTTAAAGTAAGCCTTGTGTGAAACATTATTAGTTGATTAAATTTTCATAAATAATAACACTCCTTTACTCAAGATATTATCATAAATAAAAAAAGATTAAAAAGGTGTTATATACATTTGTGTTTTAACACTCGGGTTAAGAAAAAGTTAGATAGGTTGGCTAAAACCCAACAAATAAAAATGTTTCAAAATTCCCAAAGGTATCATTTTACCCAAAATTACCAAACTAAGCGTCTCGTTGTAACAATACAACAACAATTACGCACTCGCATTATACGGCAACGCTCGTGCTTGCAACGAAAACTCAACGTTTCCGTTGACGCACACTCGTCTTTCGCTTCGCTCATGCCTCTGCTCGTGCCACAAAAAAATATGCCGCGTCTCAAGAATGTATTTTTACACTCTAGTTGAGAAGTAAGAACAATTGTTCTGATAATTTATTTTTGCTATTATTTAAAACACAAGGGGGAAGGGGGAAGCGTGAAACTTAATTCAATTAAAGGATATAAGAGGCAAAATAATAGTTTAAATTTTAAAGCAAAATTAGAATTGACTGGAAAAGATTTCAAACAATATAAAAAAAATAATAATATAACTAGCCATCAGATAAAAGAAATGACTGATAAATTTACCAAAACTACAGAAAATATAAAAGGAACATTAAGATTAGATTTTGGAGAATTTCATGAACGATTCATTGGAAAACCTGCTCATATCGATTATGTAAATAACAATTGTGTAGATAAAATTCCAGTTGAACTATCACAAGAAAAATGGACAACAGTTGATACATATGTAGAAAAATTAATTGGAATTTTGAATATTTTTAAAACAAGAGAAAAAAGCAAGAATGAAATAGAATGTTTACTAATGCAAGCTGATAATATTGCTCAAAAAACACAAGAAGAAAGCTTAGAAGCTACTGAAAAACTATTTACTTTAAGAAACTGGCGAAATAAAGAAGCACCAGACAAAGGTTTATCTAGTATTTTTGAGCATGAACCTTTTAATTTATACGAAACAGATACATATCAGGGATTTGATTACACTTTAAAAAATAAAGAATCTAAAATATTAGAGAAAAAGCAACCGCCAACAATGGATACCGAAACTTCTAAACCATATGATGATTATTATACTATTCAATTTGTTGAAGAAATAAGAAAGAGTATGCCTAGAAGACGGAGCAATTTAGATGACGTAATATATGGTTAATTTTAGTAAACTAAAAATAAAATCTTTATGCGTCTTTAAGCTTAAACTTTATTTATTTCAAAATCCCCAGAAGTGACTTTTATTCCCCTCGCCGCTTGTGAGAAAGGGTAGGCGAAGTTCGGGTGAGAGGTGCCTGAAAATGGAAAACAAAGTCCATCAAAAGACCGTTTTCGTCCAGTTTGGAAATGCAAACTTCCTACCTTTTATTATCGGCAAGAGCTGGATTGCTTCGGGCTTTCGCCTTCACAATGACGAAAAAGACTTCCGACCAAACTCCTCATTAAAATACAGCACACTCGTCTTTCGCTTCGCTCATGCCTCTGCTCGTGCTACAAAAAAATATGCCGCGTCTCAAGGACTCCGTTGGCGGGCAGCAAAAGGTGACTAAATGTCACGTTTTGCGTCTAATCCGACCTCATTTTAGGTAGGCTTTTAAGCCAATGGAGGGAAGAACCAAGGGTTCGATTCCCCAAAATGCTACGCACTCGCACTAAACGGCAACGCTCGTGTTTGCAACGAAAACTCAACATTTCCGTTGACGCACACTCGTCTTTCGCTTCGCTCATGCCTCTGCTCGTGCTACAAAAAAAATATGCCGCGTCTCGGAATCGAACCAAGGACACAGGGATTTTCAGTCCCTTGCTCTACCAACTGAGCTAACGCGGCATATTCTATTTACTTGTCATTGGGGTTGGTAGAGCACGCTCTACAAATTTCTTTACCCCGTTCCGTTTCACTCCACTCATAGGAGCTAACGCGGCATATTCTATTTACTTGTCACTTAATTTCGCACCCCACTTCTCCAACAGGGTCACTAGACAATTATATTTGCTCAAAAATAATAATCAAGCATGAATTTTATTACATACTAAATTCAAAATTTTAGCAATTTTTCTTATAAAAAAGTTATATATCTTCTTATTGCTCAAAAACTTACCATTACTAGCTTTGCCAAATATTAAAAACATGTTGATTTTTATTATTTTATAAGCATGGACTAATTCTATTGAACATGATGCCTTTGTAAAATTTTGCAAGCTTTTTTTTCAAAAATTTATAAAAAACTTATCAAAAAATATTTTTTTAGAACCCGCATCCTAGTAGAAATAGGGGGCATGGTGAATTGTAAATTTTTTACAAAATTTTGTTACTTGTATTTCTCAAAAGATAGCTATAACATGAGTCTATCAAATCGGAAGGACACTGAAAGGAGTGATGGCGTAGTACATAATCTTGGAGAGATGAGAAGAGATTTTAGGGCAAAAATTAAAAGTTTAAATATCACAATTCAATCATAATTAACAACTATCAAATTAAAGTACAATTAAAATTTTTAAGAAAAGCTATGGAAGAAAAGAGAACGTTAAAAATAATCGGAGTTTCGTTTAATTTTTCAGAAAACAATATAAACGCCGGTTTATGTGAGGTTTCAGCAGATATGTCATGCAAGTTATTGTATGGAACCAGCGACCAGATACCTCCTCACATTAACGCAATGTTACAAAGAGCTTTAAGAAACGAAATTAATATTAACGAATTATGTCAATTAAACTTCTTAATCGGTGAATGTTTTGCAAAAGTTGCCAATCTGATTATTTCAGAATTTGGAAAACCCGACTTTATTGCCAGTAACGGAATAACTATTTGCAATTATCCCTATGACGAAAAATTTGACAATATGTCTAAAAAGAGTTTGCTACAGATTGGAGAGAGTTCTGTTATTGCTAAACGAACAGGATGTTTAGTAATTTCAGATTTTGGGAAAGAAGATATCGCTTTTGGGGGACAAGGAGGTCCCCTTGAAAGTTTTGCATACGAAAAATGGTTTAAAAACACTATCATCCAGAGCATTGATAATAAATCCTCTGCGACAGTTATATCTAATGAATTTCCAACCTTCTCTTTTGATATCGGTTGCGGTGATTTTATGATTAACTACTGTTGTCAAAAATTATTCCAAGTTCAATCCGACAAGTATGGAGAAATCGCAGCTGAAGGGGTAGTTTCAGATACATGGCTAGATTGCTTACTACAAGATGAATATTACTATCTGGAACCTCCAAAAACAGTAAGTCGAACATATTTCAACGAACGTTACGTTGAAAATATTTTAAGATACGCTCCGAATAATGATGCGGATATTATAGCAACCTTAACAGCTCTAACCGCTAAAACCATTGCACAATCTTATGAAAGATTTATTTTCCCTCAAACCCAAATCTCACAAGTTGTTATCGGGGGCATTGGTGCTTTAAATAAAACTCTAATGAAGTTTTTAAAAAAATACCTCCCTAACCACATTGAATTAAAAACATTTGATGAATTTGGGTTATCAAATATCTATAAAGACTCAATCATCGCCGCATTACTTGGATACTGTACATACTATGGAATTCCAAACAATCTTCCAGAATGTACTGGTGCTTCAAAACGAGTTGTAATGGGGAAATTTACTTACTAAAAAATGTTTGCTACAAAACAGTACCCGTGGTATAATTCAGGTATGGATGAGAAGGTTTCCGGGAAAAAATTGACGACACAGTCGAAGCTTGTCTTTGCCGGTATGGCTTTAAGCACAGTAGCGATTGCGCTATTGGGTTTTTTTGCGACTTATGAAATCGAACAGTCTTTAAACTCTGGTTATAGAAATTTTGCATCAATTATTTCTAAAACTCTTGCTGTTGAAAGTGAAGAAATTATTAGAGACATCCCCGACCTTGAAAAATATGAATTACTAAGAGGGCACTCTAAAACAATCCTCAAAAACAATTCTGATATCTCTTATATCGAGTTCTACGACAAGAACAACAAAGTTATTTATTCTTCGAAACAAGATTTCGCATCCAAATATGAAAAAGACGCAATGACAGCATCTGCTCCAATGAAAATCACGACACTTGGACAAACAGAAATGATTGGAGCCGTAAAAGTTGGACTTTCCGGAAACACTTTAGCAAAAGTTGTTAAGACAGCTCATTGCTCAATCATTCTTGTATTCGTTCTTGCGTGGATAGTAATTGCCGGCATTGTTTATATGAACTCTTCTATTATTGCTAGAGAATTGAGAAAATTATACAACGCTGTAAAACACATCTCTTCAGGAGATTTTGGCTATACTATAGACAAAGGTAGTGCAGGCAAAGAAGTTAGCGAAGTTTATGATGCTTTTAACGATATGTCTGATAAATTAAGCAGATACAACGAACAAACCATTGAAAGCTTAACTTTCGAACGCAATAAACTAGAAGCAGTATTAATGAGCATCGTTAACGGCGTTGTTGTATGTGACAACAAAGATAGAGTTATCCTTGTTAACAATCACGCAAAACAACTTTTAGACGTAACTGAAACTGATATAATCAACTCACCTATCCAACAATATTGTGATACAAATGGTGAACTTTGTTTTAAAGAAAAAATCGAACAATTCAAAGATACTCCACTTGAACAAATGGAATCTCAACCACTAGTATTTAATATTGAAGTTTCTGGAAAAGTTATAAAATCATTAATATCTCCTATGTTCACAAGAAACGGAGCTTACACAGGATACATTATTGTTCTTATTGATGTAACAAAAGAAATAGAAATGGATAAACTACGTTCACACTTCATTTCTAACGTTTCACACGAACTAAGAACTCCTGTTACAGTATTAAGAAGCTACATTGATACTCTTTATAACTATGGAGACAGTTTCGATTTCAATACTCAACGAGAATTTATCGGAGTAATGAATCAGGAAATTATTAGACTTAATCGTATGGTTAACGACATTCTTGATTTCTCAAGATACGAATCTCAAAATGTACGTTTAGATATGACTAAACAAAACGTGGTAGAAATAATTGAAGACTGTGTAAACCAAGTTGAAATCTTAGCAAAAGAACATGAATTAACTTTCTCTATTATCATTGAGCCTGATTTACCAGAAATCGAACTTAATATCGATAGTATTTCAAGAGCTCTAATGAATATTGTTTCTAACGCAATTAAGTATTCACCTGACGGAAAAAGAATCAAAATCCGTGCAGAACGTTCACGTGTAGAAAATTGCATTGAAATAAGCGTAGAAGACCAAGGTGCTGGTATTCCAGAAGAAGCTTTAAGCAAAATTTGGGAACGTTTCTACAGAGTAGAAAATGCGACTCACTCAGTAAAAGGTACAGGTCTTGGCTTGCACTTAGTTAAAATCGCAATAGAAAAACACCACCACGGAGAAGTTTTTGTTACTTCTAAACTTGGCGAAGGTTCTACTTTTGGATTCAGATTACCAATCACACAACCAGAAGAAGAAGTTGAAGAATATATCCCAAATTTACCATCTGACAGCGAAACTGGACAAGAACGTGGTGAATCTGGTTGGCAATTATCTTTTGAGAAGAAATAATTATGTATCAAGATGCTATTAGTCTTTTGACATCAAAAGGACGCTTCCATATTGAATTAGGACTGGATAGAATCAAGTCCGTTCTAGAATTGCTTGATAATCCTCAGGATGATTTGAAATATATACATGTTGCAGGAACAAACGGAAAAGGTTCTGTTTGTGCAATGCTTGCCTCTATATTGTCAGAAAAATACGAAAAAGTCGGACTTTATACAAGCCCTCACATCTTTGAATACACAGAACGGATAAAAATCAGTGGCAACAATATTCCTGAAGACGTATTTGCAAGTTATGTTTTCAAAATCTGTGAACTTGCAGACAATGCGAACATTCATTTGACAGAATTTGAAATTCTCACTGTAATGATGTTTTTATATTTCAAATCCCAAAATGTAGATATTGTAGTACTGGAGACTGGCTTAGGCGGAAGATTTGATGCAACAAATGTTATAAAAACAAATCTTTGTTCAATTATTACTCATATTGATTACGACCACACGGAACGTCTTGGACGAACTAGAGACCAAATCGCCACTGAAAAATCAGGGATAATAAAACAAGGCTGTCCTGTTATAACTGCAACTGCGATGGAAGTATTACGAGATGCGGCTGATGAACAAAATTCAATGTTTATTCTTGTTTCACCATATCCTAATAAAGATTTTAAAACAGCCTGCACCTTAAAAGGACTACATCAAGATGAGAATATTTCTTTAGCAGTTAGTGCTATAAGAGAATGCTTTCAAAACATTACTACAGAAGATATCATTAATGGGCTCAAAAAAGTTGTTCATCCATTTAGGTTTGAATACTTTAAAGAACATAATTTGATAGTTGATGCTTGCCACAACCCTAATGGTATTGAGGCTTTGCGCTACAATCTGGATACTATGTATCCAGAGCCTAAAAGAATTATTTTCGGAGCTTTGAAAAACAAAGATTATACCAAAATGATTAACATCTTGTGTTCTCCACAGGATGAAATATTATTCTACGAGTTTGACTATCCTGCAGCAGCAACTTTTGAAGAACTAAGCAATGCTTGTCCATATCCTTGCAAACAATTTGACGGAATCTTACCACAAGATGGGAAATTAACAGTTATATGCGGTTCTTTCTATATGCTTAACAAAATTAAAGGGTTAAAAGAAGCGACCTACCCACATTCCTAAAAATACTGCTACTATTGATAATACGATGGTTAAAACAGTATAGACCAAGGCAGTAACAGGAAGAGTTTCTTGGATAAGAACAACTTCTAACGCTAGCGCAGATAGAGTTGATAACCCTCCACAAAATCCACAAGTAAGAGCTAGCTTAATATGAGGAGGAATATTTGCTTTGGTGTGGAATATTGTAAAACACATCCCGATTATAAAACAAGCAACAATATTCACGGTGAATGTTGCTATTGGCATCTGGTGCAGCTTAAAACCACAGAGAAGTCCTGCAAAATATCTTAAAACCGCTCCTACGCCACCACCTATAAATACTGCTAACACGTTTAACATACTTTAGATTATAGCTTAAATTATCTTTATAAAAAAGCAATTTTTATTAATAAAAAGTGTTTATATATAAGAGGAGCTTATGAGCGGGATTAATATCACAGGGACACAAAAATCTTTTTCACATACAATACTCCAACCGGTAAAGCAACAAAACACTAAACCGGATTTTATACCGTTGGTTACTCCACCATTATCAATAAAAGAAGAAAAAGCAGAAATATCTATCCTAAAATTTACAGAGATGTTACTCTCTTCTAAAAATGCGTTTGTAGAATGGATTGACAAAATAAACGGTTTTGACAAGATAAAAGAGTTTAATGCTCTTAAATCTTCTCTTGCCAATATTATGGATAAAAACAAAATTGATTATACAGACGCAGACATTACATATTGGGCAGATATAATTGATAAGAATGCCAAGGCCTCTAATCTTTCTAAAGAACTCCTCATTGCGCTTATCCAAAGAGAAACAAGTTTCCAAAAATGTATTGCATCAAAAACTGGCAATGGACCTCTACAAGTTACTTCTATTACAGTACAGGACTTGTTTTCAGACTTAAACGGCGGAAGATTAGTTCATTACAATAATATGGACAAAGCTATGATGGATGATATCCTTTATAAAGAAGATATCGGTGGAAACAAGGTGCCTAGGTTCAATAGCTATAAGGAGTTACACGAAGCTTGCGCTAAAGATGATAATCTTGGAATAAAAGTCGGGATTATGTGTTTCAAAATGAAGTTTGTAGAAACAGTTGCCCAAAAGAAAAAAATCTCTATTGCAGATGCAATCAACGGATTAAAAGACGGTAGTATTGATTTATCAAAAAGTGAACAACGTTTTTTAATAGAAAAGAGTTTAGTCAATTTTAATTCAGTTTTTACAGACGAATACGCAAAGGAAATTTTAGACTCCATAAATAACCTAACAAAGAATGAAACGGGGCTAGATTTTAACCATATTCTAAAAACGTAATATCCTATTTACACAAAAGAGATTTTTTGCGTAGAATAGAAGTATGCGTATCGCTCCTTTTAAATATCCAAAGAAAATCCCAGAAATACTTTACTATCACAAAACTCAAGGGACTAGACAGAAAAATAATCTATACAATATGCTTTCTACCAAAACTGGCGAAAAGCATGGTTTTTTGGTTACATGTATAAAAAACAATAGTATTAAAGATTAGTATGAAGGAAACCACTTATTTATTGGTTTTATAATTGCCTCTCCAATGGGAAATGGATATGGGGAAAAACTTCTTAATTTTGCTAAACAGCTTAGTAAAAAAAATGAATGTAATGGGCATATTCAGTTATGGGCAGATGGAAGCTTTACACAAAACAGTGTTCCACATCTTTTCTATAGAAAGAATGGTTTTTCTACATTGGATAAAAAGCAAGACGAACTAATGGATAAATTCATACGCAGGGGGAAACCCGCCACCCACAAAGACTTCCCTAACATGAAAATGTATTACCCTGCTCCAGAAAAATACCCAGAGGTGGAAAATAAAACACCTTCCACTTGGACAAGGATTAAAAATTTTGTAAAAAGAATATTTTAATTTTAGGAATTTAATGTTAAAGTAAAATTATTATCTAGGAGGTTCGAATATGCAAAAGACAATATTACAAGCACTTGTTGTAACATTAATGATAGCCTTTACAGCAACATCTGCAAACGCTGCAAAACAAGCAACCAACTCTGCAGATTTTGAAAAAGGAGTTTCTCTTCTTAATTCAGGCTACAAGCAAGAAGCTTTACAAAGTTTCCAACAATCAATAAAAGATTATAAAAATGTAGCTGAGTGCTATAAAAATATTGCAATAATTATGCATGCAGATGGCAAGATTGAAGAAGCGATTATAGCTCTTGATAAATCTCTGCTTGAAACCCCTTCTGTAGAAAATTATATTTTACAAGCTGCATATTATGAAGAATATGGTTCAAAACGCTCTGCAATAAGGGTTATTAACAAAGCAATCGATATGGAACCTACTAACACTGATTTGTACGCAATCAGAGCTCGTTTAAAAGAAGCTTTGGGAGAAGAAAACAGTGCTATGATAGACTATCATATCATTGAGGAATTAAAGGCAGGAAGAACAGATGTTCTAAAGAACAATCCAAGAGTATTCAAGACATACACCGTATCTCCGATGTCTAACAAGAATCTAAAATCTGGTGACAGAATACAAACAGCACCTAAAAAATAAACATAACAAAGATACCTCGAATAAAAAACACTTGACAACAGGGTTTGATATTATAAACTTAAATAGTAGCCAATGGGGCGTCGCCAAGTGGTAAGGCAGCTGGTTTTGGTCCAGCCATTCAGAGGTTCGAATCCTTTCGCCCCAGAATATTAAAGAAGAGCTCGTTAGAGCTCTTTTTTAATGTTCTTTTGGGGAGATGAATAAGAACCGAGGTTCGAATCGCGCGAGGGAGCTGAGGCTGGAGTGTTTTTGTCAAAGATTAAAAATCTGAAGACAAAACACGGAATTGCCGTTATACGCGACCAAGCAAGACACTTTCGCCCCAGCACTTTTAAGAGAGAGTCCTAAAAGACTCTCTCTTATTATATTTCAGAGTTTTAGTATTGAATTTTTTAATAAATATGTTAATATATTAGTATAGGGAAAAGACCTCAAGAGGTCGCAACTCTTGAAGTCTTTCTTAACTCCCTTATTTGAGAAGATAAAGTGCTATGAGTATCAATAAGATAAGCCATAGCGCTTTTTCTGTTATACAGAATTTCATCTCATCACCACCTTTCCGCCTTTGTCCTCTTAACTAGTCTGTGTCGGAAGTGGTAAACGGGAGCTTACCCTTAAAATAATTATATCATAACGGTTTTTAATTTTTGATTAAAGGATATTAAATCAACGCTCTCAATATTATCTGTTAACCATTTTGCTATCTCAAAAGTTCGAACTTTGACGTCTAGCCCCAGCCAATTAAAAGAGTTCTTACGAACTCTTTTTTGTTGCTATTATTGAGTTTGCGGATTGTATTTTATTGTCCGTTTTGGTCGAAAATCAAATTTTGTAACTTGGGCATACTTGCCCAACAACACTAAATCATGGCGGTTGGAAGTGAGTTAAAAAATAAATTTCAAACTGGACGAAAACGGTCTTTTGATGGACTTTGTTTTCCAATGTTCCTCCCCAAAGGGGGAGGTAAGGTGGGGTGCAATACAAAATCGTTCCCCCTCTAACTCCCCCCACTGGGGGAGAATGTCCTTAGCTTATTCAAACTTGAGCCAAGTCCGCAAAAAGTCCTATTTGGGAATTTTGAAAGAATTTTATTTGTTGGGTTTCACCCAACCTACCTACTTGTATTTTAATGTCTGTTTTGTTCGGAAGTGTTTTTTGTCATTGCGAGGGCAAAAGCCCGAAGTAATCCAGCTCTTGCCGATTTTAAAAGGTAGGAAGTTTACCAATCCAAACTGGACGAAAAGTGACTTTTCTTGCACTTTTCTGCACTCTTTTGCATTAACCTTGCACAAAATTACACTGTTTTTGCACTTAAAAAATTGTTGGGTTGAAAACCCAACCAACCCACTCAACCTACCTACTACAAAAGTCTTTCTGTAAAGTTTTGTAAAATAAAAAGGTAATTTTGAGAGCCTTTGCAACTTTATATAAATATAAGGTGTATGATACAATGTATAGGAAAGGAATAGTAAATTATGTCATTAGTAGGTTTTCCAAGTGTTACGAATTCACAACCACAAGGAGCAATAACTTTTAGAGGTAATAAAATTAATAGAGTTGTTTCTAAGATGAATCAGCATGTTGTAAAACAACATAATGAACAATTTATAAAACCAAATATTCATGCTCGTATTGCGTTATGGATGCAACACGCAGATAATAAATTTACACGTTTCTTAGATAAGATTTTTAAAATTAAATAATAATTAAATCAATTATCAAATAAAAAAACACCCCAGGTTTTGTTGCAAATGCCTGTAAAATAATTGTTTCGGCAATTTTCAATTATCAAAACCTACAAATCTCATCATTTAGCAGGTAGGGTGTATCGTTTGATGCACCAACAAAAATTATCAAACCAACTGTTCTTTTTTCTTAAACTGTGTGTTACTTTACAACACTAAATCATGGCGGTTGGAAGTGAGTTAAAAAATAAATTTCAAACTGGACGAAAACGGTCTTTTGATGGACTTTGTTTTCCAATGTTCCTCCCCAAAGGGGGAGGTAAGGTGGGGTGCAATACAAAATCGTTTCCCCTCTAACTCCCCCCACTGGGGGAGAATGTCCTTAGCTTATTCAAACTTGAGCCAAGTCCGCAAAAAGTCCTATTTAGGGATTTTGATTATTAATGTAAAAAACTTTTTATATTATAATTATCCTATACTAAAAAGGGATATGTATTATGAGAATAAATCCTATTCAACAAAATAGTAATCAAAATTTTAAAGGTAAAATTAAACTAATTAATTTAAAGAATGATTTATTTAAAGAAGATCATAATAAACTGCAAGAGTTGAATGCTAGAATTTTAAAAGAGCCATATGACATTACACTTCTCAAAAATTCTTTTGGGCAGTTTATAACTAAAATAAATCATGAAAATTCTAAGAGTATAGAATTAAAGCCTATCTCTTTTCAACATTACAATCAAACAATACCAGAATTTATTGAAAGTTTAATGAATTTAATCGATTTAAAGAAATAACAAAGTTTCTACTTTATCAAATTTACTGTTCTTTTTTATCATCGAGAAATTTTTTATTAGAATTTTTTGAGTCGATTAAAACAAATTCTATTTAAAATTTTATACGCGAACTTTTCTATGTTAATCACCACAATTCTAAACTCACATGGAAAATAGTTCAACAAGTGAAATCTTATTTTCCGGTATAAGTTTGCATTTTTACCGCCAGTTTTGCATACCAAAATCTCACCTAATAAATACGAAATTTGTTTAGAATACAAATCCCATTGTTCTGTTTGTTCAATAATAGTATTAGGCAAATTTTCTATTTCTTGAATTACCTTATCAACGTTTTTTGATAATAAATATCTTTCCTTTGCAATCTCTTGCAACTGTTTTATATCTTTTAAACTAGCTTTATACCCATTCAAAATTTCTTCAACTAGCTGTTTAGAAGTTAATTTTCTTTCAAAACTCCTACCAGAGAAGTTATAAAACTCCTCAACATCAATATTCTCCAGATTTATGTACCCAGAACCGCCCATATAATCATAGTTATAAACTGGAATTCCAAGAGCAAGAGAATATTGAACCGTTTTTCCAATAGTAATGACCGTATCGTAATCACTCAAGACCGATGGCATAATTTTGATATTTTGCTTGGTTTCATCTACGCCATTATACACATCAACAATAATACCCTGTTTTTCTAACAACTTTTTCGCTTCACCTAATTCCTTTGGCACGTGATTCGAAACAATTGCGATTTTCTTTTGTTGTTCTGGAAGAAAAGCTTTCGCATAACTAAAAAATTCATCTGGAACCAAATTTAACAACACTCTATACTGATTTGTTAGACTTGGGTAATTCTCTGTTAATTTATTTTTGGTCTCCTCAGAATTAACCAATATCGGGATATTATTCTGATAACACAATAAATTCGGAGTCTCTAGCGGAATCAGTAATCCTGATAAACAACCACAAACTATTTTTTTGTATTTTATATTCTTATTTAGCAAATACACCAACAATGGGTAATGATATGCCCAAATAATATCATATTCTATATTTTCAGGGAGTTTCTCTACAGAGAAAATTTTCAATCCCATCTTTGTAATCTCTTTTTGGATTTTTGCAGTAAGATTTAACGAAGCTATATAGATATCATGCCCCTGCCCTTTTAAATAAGCCGCAATCTCGCTTATTAACATCATTGAGCCATGATAACCATCAAAATTATATCCTGTAAAAAGTATCTTCAATTAACTTCTCCAACTTCTTTCTTCTTGTATTATACACTCTCTAGTTAAGACCGTTTTATATCCCAAATAAACAAATCATTTAAAATATTTATCCGAAAGAGTGTAGGAGTTTTCTTTATATAAATAAATTGTACTCTTATACAATTTAGCATTACCATCAATTTTAAGAAAACATTTTTATTTTTACAAATAAAACCTCTACGTTTTATTTCAAACTTAAATCTTTCGAGCCATTTTGCCCTTGCTCTATTCATATAACTTTCTGAGTGCATTCTCCAATAGGAAAGCTTCTCTGCAAGATAATAAATATTTTTATCAGCTAATTGAGACCACAAAAAATAATCCAAAAACGCTTTCAACGGACTATTAAAATCACAACCCTCAAGAACAGATTTTTTAACCATTACAATAGAAAACGTTAGAATAATATTACCCGTCATAATTAGTTTATCAAAATTTTTTACGAACCCCGAACTGCTTAGTGAAAAATCTTTATTTTCTCGACCACGTATATAATCTAATATCCTACCAGAAATAATCTCATCCCCAATTGTTTGCAAATCAGAAAATACAAGATCTATATCAGGGTTTGTTTTAACAATGTCAAAACGCTTACTAACAGATTCTTTGGCAAGAATGTCATCGCTTTCTAAAAACACAACCCACTCATTAGAACATTTACTTAACCCTAATTTAATACTATCTGCTAGACCTTTATTTACACCATTTTCATGTTGATACAATTTTATTCGAGAGTCTAATTTTACATATTCATTAATAATTTCAACAGAATTATCTATAGACCCATCATCAACAATAATCAGTTCCCAATTTTGAAAATCCTGATTGAGAACACTATCAATAGCCTCCCGAATATAATTAGCATAATTATAGCTTGTTATTATTATTGAAACACCCTGCATGATTTTTAATTTTAACATAAAATTCGTCCAATACATCATTGTATACGATTTTCAATTGACAATTTCAAACAAAAAGAATACGATTAACGAATGGACTCAAAAACAGAAAAAAAGAACGCAATCATTTTCGCAGCATTTTCTCTCTTGGAAGAGCTTAGTGAGAACATACCCGAATATCTTGCAGAATTGAAAAGACACACAGATTATCTGGTTTACGTCAGCGACAACGACAAATTATCTCAAAAAGCCCTTGATACTATTAATCAATATGCTGATAAAGTAATCTTAAAAAGACACGGGAAATACGATTTTGGGTCATATCAACTGGGATTCAATCATATTTTAGAAAACGAATCTATCTATAATAATTTGGATAGGATTTTCTTCTGCAATGATAGTGTAATATACCTTGGATTCAGTTTAGAACCATTTTTCAAGAAAAGCGAAAACACCCATTTCTATGGCTTAACTTGGCACTCAAACGGTTTTTTCAGATGTGAGACCCCAGAAGGTGTAACATATCCTTGGGGAAGATTCCCACATATCCAAACATACTTATTTTCTGTTTCCAAAGAGATTGCCGACAATCAAAAGTTCAGAGATTTTATGAACAATATCCAACACGAACAGTGCAAAGAAGATATAATCGTAAAATATGAAATTGGGCTGAGTCGTATGATTACAGAATCTCTCGGATACAAAATGGAATCATACTACCCTCAACTATTAGACGTTAATCCTTGTGGCTATTTTCTTTCACCCGAAAGCTCTTACAAAGGACAAGTCCTTTTCTTAAAAAGAATCGGTTGCGACCCCGTTATTCTAGAAACTGATGTGGATGTTGAACCATAACCTCCAGAATAATTTCATTGTTACAATCTGTAATATTAAACACGTAAATGCGCAAAAAATTTTATTCACACTCCTTATAACATCGGAAGACATTGAGGAACCAATTTCATGAGAATAGCAAACATAGATAACAGATATAACAAACCACAATTTCAAGCCCTAATAATAAAACAACAAGCAATTCCGGCTCTACGTAAAAAAGGACAGGCTTTTATTAACAGATTAGCCACAGCTGGAGAAGAATTCAAAGACTATAAACACTTTGATATGAGAATAGAAGGAGATACTGCAAAACCAATCATTGCAAGCAAAGATGGAAAAACCATCTACGAAAGATTGTTCCATGTTGCAATTCCATTCTCAAACAGTCTTGTCATTAGTACCAAAATTGGACAGGGAGAAAATAAAGGCAAAATCGACCATTTTACCCTTGATTTCGACAACAAATCTGAAGCACTAAACGCTTACAAGCAAATTGTCCATAATAAAGATAACGACCATACTGATTATGCAATTGAAATAACTAAGTTTCTAGAAAAAGAAGCTGTCAAAGAAGAAGAAAACGCTAAGAAAGTTGACACAAGCTGTTTACAAGAATTCATTACCACAGACTAAGCTTAAGCGAATTTAAATCATACTCAAGCTTGACTAGGTGCTCCATATAAAACAATGTAACAGAATGTAAATACGAGTTTCATTTCCTGACAAAGCCCTTCGGAAATGATTTTGGTACCCATAAAAGATAAAAACGAAAAAAAATATCATTAAAGTTTTTTCAAAATGTGCCGTTATACATTCTGTAGGCAAAATACACAAGGAGTATCAATGCCCAATACAAGTGTAGACAGATGTTATAAAGATATGTTACACTGTTGATGAGAAGAAGGAGCTGTTATGAAATTAAGTTTTAACTTAGAAAACATTAAGTATCTGGAGCTAACTTGCGTTGTTGAAGGAAAGATGCAAGTGATGAAATTAGCTGTCAAAGAAAAATTAGAGTTTGATTTTTGTGCCGTTGCACCAAAATTGGGTAGCGTTTATATTGAAACTCCACAAGAAGTATTATTAAAGTTCGTATGTAGCGATGGCGTGTATAAAACAAATACTACACTAAAAGACGTTGTATACGGAGAAGATGAAACAAGCTTTATTATCAACAACCCAAAAAGTTTAGATTATCAACAAAATAGAGAATATTTCCGTATTTTAGCAGAACACGACTGTGTTTATACCGTAGATACAGAAGAAGGTGTAGAATCCTTTGATGCAGTAACTTACGACATCTCTGCCGGCGGTGTTTCTATCATCGTAGAAAAAGGAGTATTCTCAAAAGAAGAATCTTCAATTATTATCACAACCCCAGAACGTAATATTCGTTCTCACTTAAGATTTATCCGTTGCGAAGCCTATGATGAAAACTATAAACTCTCTTTTGAGTTTACAGACTTGCCACCATCTGACTTCCAATTCTTATCAGAATTATGCGTAAGCAAACAAGTAGAATTCTTTGAATTCGAATAGAATCGAATTTCCCATAACAAATCTTTTTTCTTAACAAAAAACCGTCCTAGAAAGGGCGGTTTTTGCATTATCTTTTTTATAATTCTAACAAATTCCCAAATTTTTGCGTTTTAGATTTTAAGAACTTACCCGATTCATCATAAAAAATCTTTGTATACTCAGACAATATCTTCAAATCTTCTGTAGACTCTGGGATATTTGGAATTTCGTATGACATTATACTATCCAATTTCCCATCAACATAACGAATCATCTTATTATATTCGTCATCTATTTCAACTCTTGGAGCTTTTTTGTTTCTAAAGAAACCTTCCTTTAAGTTAAAATTATTACAAACAAGAGCATCAGCAACTTTATCAGCATCTAGCCTTCTGATTTTTGCAGGGAACGCATATTCACCAAGACAACTTGCTTCCTCATATATCTTGTTAGAATTTTTTACAGCCTCTGTATACCAGTTCAAAAACTCATCAGGATTACCGTTTGCTAGAGCTCTTTCCCCTGGGGCTTCTTCTACTACTTCACCCTCTTCAACTTTTTCCATTGCACGACGAATACCGTCTCTCCATTGTGCTTTTTTCTCATCAGACCAAGATCTGAAATCATCTGCAAACTTTTTCATCTTTGCAGCATATTCACGTTTTTTTATATAAACAAATCTTTTCATATTGGTAATATGTTCACCAGTACAACAAAGTATTTCCCCATAAGGCTGGGTTTTTGAGTAATTCGCTGTCAAAGGATAGGTATACAAATCAGGGAATCTAGGGTTTATAAACGTTTGAAGCGAGATTTCATCTTTTAATCTTGCAAGCGACTTTGCATTT
Source organism: Candidatus Gastranaerophilaceae bacterium (assembly GCA_045638625.1). Taxonomy (GTDB): domain Bacteria; phylum Cyanobacteriota; class Vampirovibrionia; order Gastranaerophilales; family Gastranaerophilaceae; genus CALUTH01. Next base: position 1,484 of record JAZUBR010000022.1, on the reverse strand, counting down.
CCTTTGATAATATACGCACCTTGAAAACTTTGATTATATGGGGCATTGTTGATACTATTTATTTTCATATTGACTCCAATAATGGTTAGAATATGTACACATAAACCTTTGTTAAAACATGTTAGCACGAATTCAGGGCATTTCACCTTAGATGTTACAATATATTACAAGATAGGCAATTTTTTTTATTCAGGGGTATTATAAAAAACAAAAGGGTTTATAATATGCCAACAATAAACAGTATCAACAACACAAACAATAACCAACCCTCAACAGGAAAGAAAATAGCTTACGCTGCAGCAGGAACAGTTATTGGCTGGGAAGCCGAACCATTTATCAGAAGAGGTATCCAATACCCGATTAGGAAATTGATTAAATTCCCAGATTCAACTCTGCAAAATGTCGAACTAAGAGAATACATCGATAAAGCTCTGCCTAAAGCGGATTCTAAATTTAAATTTTTGGATGTGAATGAAAACAACGCAGAGCAAATAAAAAACGAGCTTAGAATCAAACCTCGAAAAGATTCTACTCTAACGAAAATTAAAAACCATATACTAAGAAGACCAAACAATAGTAAGGAATTTTTCACTGAAGTATTAGAAGGTAGAAACGCAGGCTACAATACAAAATTAAACCGAGTTATGTGTAATGTGGATAAATTCGGTGTTGCAGCATTTCATGAACTAGCACACTATAAAAACTACCATTCTAAAAATCCCATAACAATAGCCCTATGTACTCTCAGACAATTCACCTATTTTGGGACTTTGGGAATTGCTGCAGTTACAATGCTAAAAAATCCTCCAAAAGAAAATGATAATAAACTCTATATTGATAATTTTATTAAAGAGAACTGCGGAACACTTACAGCAGCAGCAATCTTGCCACTTACACTAGAAGAATCTCTTGCTAATATAAAGGGTTATAAACTTGCAAAAGATGTTGGTGTAACAGGAGAAAAATTAGCAAAAGTTAAAACTGCTTGCCAGAAATCCGCTGCCCTTTATTGGGGCGGGCTTGTTACTTGGGTTTTGGCACTTAAAGCTGCTAGCAAAGTACGAGACATAATCGCTGCCCAAGGAGAAAAATAGTTTCTGTATGGATACCCGAGCAAAGCTCGAGGATGACACGGCTTATTTGAAGTATGCTGTCATTCTCAGCAAGCCGAGCAGAGGATGAAAGCGCGAGGAGGCGGAGGCTGAAGAGCAAAACGTGAGCTTTTGCTCGTAATGCCGTTTATCGCCGACGAGTAAGAAAGGCGAAGCCGTATGCGTTTAATGCGAGGCGCAGCCTAAAAGGCTGAGAATCCATTTGATTAAAAAGTCTCTCTCAGTTGGAGAGAGATTTAGAGAGTGGTTTGACTTTATGTTTTACAAAATGATTAAACAACCCCCTCCCCCCTTGTCTTGACCTGTTCGCAATAAACGAGTACGCTCACGCTTTTACTCTCTGCTCACAGGTCGCTTCAATTAAGGGGGTAC
>JAZUBR010000021.1:0-137490 GCA_045638625.1 Candidatus Gastranaerophilaceae bacterium | reverse complement strand
GTCCTTCTCTTATACAGGCTAACTGTATAAGATGCTCGACTTCATTTTATTTGTTTGTCCGTCTTTCATCTTTCGTTGAATTAACAAGTATTTTTGTTTTCAGCTATTCTGTTGTCAATGTTCAACTTAACATCTTTATCTTTTCGAGATTTACATCCCCGCGGACAAAAGTCACATTCTCGTTCGCTATTTATATAATGTGTCGCTTTTCCTTAATTCCGCTAGTAGAAAACTTCCGTTTCCCAGGCGTCAGTTTCTTCAACCAACTCTCTTATACTACATCTTCAAGTTTCTTTGTCAACTGTTTTATTTCTTAAAGATTAATATTTCGTTACATTAATATTTTGAAAATATTTCGGCTATGTCATTAAATAAATTTTAGCAATCTAAAATTTTGCACCGGCACTTTGTCCTGTGCACATTTATCAGTATAGCTCTCAAAAAATTAAAAGTCAATCCTTTTATTTTATTTTTATTTACATATTTTTACAATGGGGCTGCAATAGCCATAATAAGCGATTCCAAGATTTAAAGATTCTAAAATTATTGGATAATTTTCAAAACATGCAAATCAAACTTCTAATAAAAATAAAAGAAAAAATAATTTGCTAAAAAAAGCACTACTAACGTAGTGCTTTTTTAAAATTTTACCTAAATTACGGAATTTATTTTACGACAATATTTACCAATTTTTTAGGAACTACAATTACTTTTACAACTTCTTTATCAGAAAGAAATTCTTTAATTCTTGAGTCATTCAAAGCAACTTCTTTTAATAATTCATTATCAGAAGATTCGTCAACATCAATCTTACTCTTCAATTTACCATTAACCTGAACAACAAGAGTAATAGTACTTGCTTTGGCAAGATTTTCATCACATTTACACCATGGTTCATCATGGATTGAAGTTGTCGCTCCTAATTCATGCCAAATTTCTTCCGCCATATACACAGTTACTGGCGACATTAATTTAACAAGAGAAATAAGGGCAAAACTCAATACTTGTTTTTCATCATCAGAGTAACTACCGTTTTTCAAAGCTGTCCAATCATAAATAGCATTTGTAAGTTCACGGTATTTTGAAATTACAGTATTAAATTGAAAATCATTTGAAATATCGTTTGTAATACCTTTTATCGCCATATGAACAACTCTCACCAAATCGTCATCAACTTTTGGCAAATTAGAAGGCACATTATAATTTAGGTTTACAAAGTCTGCATTAGCAGAAACCAATCTCCAAACTCTATTTAAGAATTTATAACAACCTTCAACACCGGCATCTGACCAGTCAAAGTCTCTCGCTGGAGGAGAATCTGAAAGGATAAATAATCTCGCAGTATCCGCCCCATAGTTTTCAAAAATTTCATCAGGGTCAACAGTATTACCTTTTGATTTAGACATTTTTGCGCCATCTTTTAAGACCATACCTTGGGTTAAAAGATTTGCAAAAGGTTCATCAAAACTTAATAATCCAAGATCTTTTAGAGCTTTAGTAAAGAATCTTGAGTATAGTAAGTGAAGAATTGCGTGCTCAATACCACCTACGTATTGGTCAACTGGCAGCCATTTATCAGCCAATTCTTTTGCAAAAGGCTTATCGGCATTTAAAGCATCTGCATATCTCAAATAATACCAACTTGAACAAACAAATGTATCCATTGTGTCAGTTTCTCGTCTTGCAGGACCACCACAACATGGACATGTTGTTTCTGCAAAAGTTTTTGAAGTAGTTATTGGAGACTTACCTACAACAGAGAAATCAACGTCAGTTGGTAATAATACTGGCAAATCCTCTTCCTTTACGGGTTGAATACCGCATTTTTCACAGTAAACAACTGGGATTGGAGCCCCCCAATATCTTTGACGAGAAATTAGCCAATCTCTCAATCTATATTGAGTTTTAAATTCACCAAAACCTCCATCAACAGCTTTTTGAGTGATTGCTTTCTTAGCTTGAACATTCTTCATGCCGTCAAACTCTTTAGAGTTAACAAGAACCCCTTCATCAACGTATGCAGCTTCTGAACAATCAGAAGGAGCATCTGGATTCTCAATAACAACCTTTATTGGCAAATTATATTTCTTCGCAAAATCAAAGTCTCTTGCATCATGGGCAGGAACCGCCATCACAGCTCCAGTACCATACTCAACAAGAGCATAATCAGCTGTCCATAGAGGGAATATTTCACCTGTAAATGGATTCTTACAATGAGTCCCTAATGGAACCCCCGTTTTGACTCTATCAGTAGAAAGGCGCTCTATTTCTGTCAATTTACGAGCATTTGCACGGTATTCTTCAACAGCTGCAACATTATCAGGAGTAGTTAACTTCTCAATATCTTTATATTCAGGAGCAACTACCAAATAAGTAATTCCGTGAACTGTATCAGGTCGTGTAGTATAAACAGGAATTGTAAGCTTCTCATTGTTTGGTGCGTCTACAACTTCAAAATCCAAAATAGCTCCCTGAGATTTTCCAATCCAGTTTGCTTGCATTGTTTTGACATTATCGCCCCAACCTTTTAGCTTATCTAAATCTTGCAATAACTGCTCAGCGTATTCCGTAATCTTAAAGAACCATTGAGAAAGATATTTTTTCTCAACAACACTGTCACATCTCCAGCACTTACCTTCAATTACTTGTTCATTTGCAAGCACTGTGCCACATTCGTTACACCAGTTAACTGCAGCTTCTTTCTTATAAGCCAAGCCTTTTTTGTACAATTGTAAGAACAACCATTGGGTCCACTTATAATAATCCGGTTTACAAGTAGTTACTTCTCTATCCCAGTCATAAGATAGCCCTAGTTTTTTCAATTGCATAGTCATATAAGCAATATTCTCATCAGTCCACTTTGCAGGATCAGCACCATGCTTCATTGCTGCATTTTCTGCAGGCAAGCCAAAACTATCCCAACCCATTGGATGAAGGACGTTAAAGCCGTTCATTTTCTTAAAACGAGCAATTACATCAGTAATTGTATAGTTACGAACATGCCCCATATGCAATTTCCCTGACGGGTAAGGAAACATAGATAATGCATAATATTTTGGCTTGTCGCTATTGTCATCTACTTTAAAAGGTTTGTGAGTTTCATTATAATCAAACCACTTCTTCTCAATCTCTTGTGGGAAATATCTTTCTTTCATACATATCCTCTCTTAAAAAAATACAAAGAGATTATATAACAAACTTTTATAAAAATCATGTTTATATTTTTTATTACAAAATATTCATCTTTACAGCTTTCAAAACTGCAATCATGCGACTTGAAACTTCTAACTTTTCAAATATATTACAAAGATGAGCTTTTACAGTATGGGGGCTTATTGTTAACGTCTCGGCAATTTTGGGCTTGGAAAAACCTTCGGCACATAATCTTAATATTTCTAACTCTCTTGGAGTCAATCTACTTTTTAAACTTTTCATAACTCTCCATTTCTTCTTACCAAAGATATCAAGAATATTCTCTTAAAAACATTAGCCGAACGACCTATATTTTTAACAAACCAAAAAGGTTTTATCACAACAATAATATAAGTTTTAACTATATTAATTATTCAAAAAATAAAGATTTAAAAATGAAATATTAATTTTTTGTTTATTTTTTTAAGGTTATTTAAAAATAGTGCTTTAATGATATTGAGGAAGGAAATTAAATAATAGAAAAGGAGATTATAAAATGGCAAAAACAATTGGTATCGACTTGGGAACAACAAACTCAGTAGTCGCTGTAATGGAAGGGGGACATCCTACAGTTATAGCAAACGCAGAAGGAAACAGAACAACACCTTCTATTGTTGGTTTCACCAAAAATGGTGAAAGATTAGTTGGACAACTTGCTAAACGTCAAGCAATTGTAAACCCAGATAAAACAATCGCATCTATCAAACGTCATATGGGTGACGATTATAAAACAAATATTGATGGTAAAGATTACACACCTCAAGAGATTTCTGCAATGATTCTTAGAAAACTTGCTGATGATGCTTCTGCGTATCTTGGAGAGAAAGTAACTTCAGCTGTTATTACAGTTCCTGCATACTTCAATGATGCTCAAAGACAAGCAACAAAGGACGCAGGTAAAATCGCAGGTTTAGATGTTCTTCGTATCGTTAACGAACCTACAGCTGCAGCATTGGCTTATGGTCTTGAAAAAGAAAAACCTGAAAAAGTTTTAGTATTCGACCTTGGTGGTGGTACATTCGACGTTTCAATTCTTGAAATCGGTGATGGTGTTCACGAAGTATTATCAACATCCGGTGATACTCATCTTGGTGGTGATGACTTCGACCAAAAAATCATGGATTGGATTACATCTGAATTCAAAAAAGAAAGCGGCATCGACTTAACAGGTGACAAGCAAGCTATGCAACGTATTAAAGAAGCTGCCGAAAAAGCAAAATGCGAACTTTCTTCTATTGTAGAAACTCCAATCAGCTTGATGTATATTACAGCAGATGCTAACGGTCCAAAACACTTAGAACTTACTTTAACAAGAGCAAAATTTGAAGAACTTTCTAGAGACCTTTTAGATCGTTGTAAAAAACCTGTAGAACAAGCTCTATCTGATGCAGGACTTACTAAAAATGAAATCGACGAAGTTGTATTAGTTGGTGGTTCAACTCGTATCCCTGCTGTTCAACAACTTATTAAAGAATACACTGGAAAAGAACCTAACCAATCAGTAAACCCTGATGAAGTAGTTGCTGTTGGAGCTGCCGTTCAAGCAGGTGTCCTTGCCGGTGAAGTAAAAGATATCGTTCTTTTAGACGTAACTCCATTAACTCTAGGTATCGAAACTCTTGGTGGTGTTATGACAGCTCTTGTTCCAAGAAACACAACTATTCCTGTTTCTAAGTCCCAAGTGTTCTCAACAGCGGAAAACAACCAAACAGCAGTAGACATTAATGTCCTACAAGGTGAAAGACCTATGGCTACAGATAATAAGTCATTAGGTATGTTCAGATTAGAAGGTATTGCCCCTGCAATGAGAGGCGTTCCTCAAATCGAAGTTACTTTTGACATCGACGCTAACGGTATTGTAAATGTTTCTGCAAAAGATAAAGCTACAAACAAAGAACAAAAAATTACAATTACCAACTCTTCAAACTTATCTGAACAAGATATCGATAAAATGGTAAAAGAAGCGGAAGCTAATGCTTCTGAAGATAAAAAGAAAAAAGAAGAAGCTGAAATCAAAAACAACGCTAATTCTTTAATCGCTTCTGCAGATAGAATCGTAAAAGATTTCGAAGGCAAAATCTCCGAAGAAGACAACAAGAAACTTTCTGAAAACAAAGAAGCGCTTCAAAAAGCATTAGATGAAAACAAATCTTCTGATGAACTTAAGAAGCTTTCAGAAGAATTGCAACAAACAATGTTTGCAATCTCACAAAAAGCTTATGAAGCTGTTCAAAAAGAAGGAGAATCAGCTCAAGCAAATTCAGAACAAGCATCTTCTGATAACAATTCTACAAAAGATGATGACGTAATCGATGCTGAATATGTTAAAGAATAGAATCTTAAGCTGAAGAATAACAAAAAGAGCCCAAAGAAAATTGGGCTCTTTTTTTGTAAACATTTGTAAAAAATAACATCTTAATATTAAAGTTTTTAAAATTTATGCCGATAAACAGAATATAAAGGGATAACGAAAAGGGATAATAATGTACACAAATTTTGCAATTAATAATAATACAAACTCTCACGCAGGAAGACACCAAGAAACTCTTAAAAAGCTTGCAAAAAATGTTATTGAACAAGCTGAAAAAAGAGAACGCAGTGTTAATCAAGTACTGCATGAAGAAGAATATTTTACAAAGCAGTACATCCCTGCTGAAGTATATATTTGCAATATTTCAGGAAAAGCATGCCTAAACAACAATATTGAAAATAGTCTCAAATTTCTTAACAGACAAGCTACAATAAAAAACTTAAATATAAAAGAAACAGAGATCACTGAAACATATAATAAAGAGATATTTGAAGTTAATTTAGATAACGCTAAAAATATTTTTGCAGCTTAAATTACTCAATGTAATAATACATGTGAATTATTGCTTTTATTATTTATAAAGCTATAATTTAGTAATGAAGAAGAGACATTTAATATTAGCAGCAATAGTTTTAGCAGTAACTGCGCTTAATACAATTTTTTACGATACATATACAAAAACTAAGCACATTAAAAATGGTAAATTTTTAGTCAATTCATCTCATGTTGCACCGCAACAATTGTTTGAAAAAACTGCGCTTATTTTAAATCACCAATATATCGATAAAACAATGAACCATCAAGACTGGGATTATTGGGTTGAACACTACAAAGATAAAATCAAAACAAAAGAAGACGCAACTGTTGCAATTGAAACAATGATTGCTAGCCTTGATGAACCATACACTCGCTTTATGGACAGGAGCGAATTTAATAAGCTAGGAGATTCTATCTCATCAAAGATTTATGGTATTGGAGTTAATATTTATAGTAATTCAGGGAAAATCATTGTTTTCAGCGTAATCGCAGGTTCTCCCGCAGAAGCTGCTGAATTAAAAGCCAACGACATAATATTAAAAGTTAATAAAACTGATTGTAGCGGAAAGGATATTGACAAAGTTGCAAGTCTAATTAGAGGAAAAGCCGACACTCCAGTAACTCTTGAAATAAAAAGAGGCGATGAAATTTTTACAAAAACAATTATTAGAAAAGAAGTTAAAATTAACACTATAGAAGCTTCTAACGACGGAGATATAGGTTATATTAAGGTAAATAGTTTTCTTAGTGCCAATATGCAAACAGAATTAGATAATGCTTTAGAAAAGACAAAAGATACAAAAGGGTTAATCTTTGATTTAAGAGGAAATACTGGTGGCTTGCTCAATAATGCAGTCATATTAGCCGATAAATTTATAAAAGAAGGCTGCATAGTTAAAGTTGTTTCAAGAAACGGGGGAGAAGATGTTCTAAAAGCAAATCCAGACACAACAAAAATAAACAAACCTATTGTGATATTGATTAACGAAACTAGTGCATCAGCAAGTGAGATTTTCTCTGGAGCAATGAAAGATCATAAACGTGCTAAATTAATAGGAGAACGTACATTCGGGAAAGGGATGGTACAAAGTGTCGTTCCGTTACCAAATGAGACAGGCGTCAATATTACAGTTGCCAAATACCTTACCCCACTTAATAATGATATTAATGAAAAAGGGATTGAGCCACACATTAAATTAAAAAACATAGAGCATGTCCTAAATAAAGATTTACAACTTTTAAAAGCTAAAGAAACTTTAAAAGTTTTAATAGAAAACAAAAAATAAAGCCAATTTGTAACAAAATGTAAAAGATTTTCCATGTTTAGGCAAAAATTTTTATTCACAGCTGTTAAGACGTGAGTAAAAGAAGATTTATTATTACTTGAAAGGAGTAAATAGAAATATGGAAATCATTAGTCGTAATCTTGAGGCTAAAAAACTCTTGAAACTAAAATATCAAGAAAATCCTCAAACAGAATCCGAGAAACAATTACCTCAACCCCCTGCATTCACTGGTCTTCAAAGTTTGAAAGGGCTTAACCAACTAGGCAAATATGGTATGGCTGCAGTTGTACTTGCTGGTACTATGCTTGGTGCAACTTCTTGTGAAAAGACTGAAATCAACAAAGAAGAAATTTGGAATGTTACAGTAAAAGACAATTCTGAAGAGTATCTAAAAACATTAATTGCACTTGTTGAAAAATTAATCGCACAAAACCAAACAAATTCAGATAAATACCTAGATGCTATTGATAGCCTTAGAGAATTAATCGCTGCTGGTAATGCAAATGATGCTAAATACTATGAAAACATCATGGCTTTAATGAAAACTATCCAAGCAATGATGAATAACATTGAAAAGAATCAAGAAGTAAGTCAAGACCAAGCTGCTCAAGGACTAGACTTAATGAACAAAATTCTTGCTTCTCTAGAAAAGAATAATGGGCTTGTTAGCCAATATGGTAACGAAATCGTTAATTACTTAAAAACAATTGAACAAGCTGTTCTTGCTGGCAATGATTCAATTATTGCAGTTCTAGAACTTATGTGGACTGATATCAACAGTGGCAACACTAAACTATTTGAAGCAGTTTCAAAATTAGGTGATATTATTGAAACCAATAATGATGAATTGATTAACACAATCATCGATATCTACGAAAAAGATAATATTTCAGATGATCAAAGAACTAAAGAAGTTATCAACGCTATCAACGAAGTAAAAGCTACAATTGATTCATTTAAAGCTATCATCAACAACACTACTGGCGAATTAAAAGCTCAGTTAGAAGAGTTCTTAGCGATGTACAACAAGAACGAAATCACTTCTCAAAAATTAATGGAAATGATGTACAATGCTCTAATCGAAGGTAACACTCTTGATAAACTTCAATTAGAACAATTACACCAAATCTGGGTTAAAATTGAAAACGGCGAATACAAAAACATTTCTGAAGCTCTTAACGAAATCAAGAATATTCTATCTTCAATTGACTCAACTCTAAAAGAAATGAGTGCTCAACTAGGCAACATTTACACAAGTATCGTAAATCTAAATAACGATATGAAGGATAAGAATTCAGAAATTGCTGGTAAACTTGACGAAGTTATCAAAAACCAAGATGATCAAACAGCTTACCTAGATGCTCTTGTTTACGTAAACAAACAACAAAAAGAAAACTTAGACAAGATGAATTCTAACATTGAAGAAGCAGTAAGACTTCTTGCTAAGATTGAAAACCAAACTGGTAAGATTACAATGGAAGAACTTAAAGCTATCTTAAAAGAAAACAATGCAGAAGTTATCGCAACAATTGAAAATGCTCTAAAAGAATTAGGTATCACTATTGATAACTCAACTGATGACGCAGTAAATACTATCATCAATGCAATGAATGAATTCAAGAATATTATTAATGGTAACCACGAACAAATGGATACTATAATCAATATACTTTCTTCAATCGACTTGAATACATCATTAAGCAACTCACAACTTGATAAGCTATTAAAGATGGTTGAAGAATTTAAAGCAATTGCTGAAAGCGAAAGCGCTTCTCAAGCAGAAATCAATGCAAAATTAGAAGAAATCAAGAACTTCTTAGCTAACATTGACAGCACATTAACAGATATCAGTGCTAAACTAAAAGATATCTTTGGCGCTATCAACAAAGTTAACGAACAACTTGCTGCAAACCAAAAAGATTACACATCATACTTCGAAAAACTTATTAACAACTCTGATGCAGCTAATGCTTACCTTGCAGAAATGAATAAGTCTCAACAAGCAACCGAAGCTAACTCTGAAACATTGATTGAAAAAGCTAACGAAGCTATCGAATTATTAAAGAGCGCAGATGCTAAACTTGGCGACCTAAATTATGCAAACTTAATTGCTGAACTTAAGGTTATGGACGCTGATTTAGCTGCTAAGCTTGAAGAAATGATTAAGAACCTAGGTATTTCAATTAACGAAAATACTAATAATGCGGCTGATCAAATCATTGCAGAGTTAGAAGGTTTGAAATCTGTACTTAAAGCTAACAACGCTGATATGAAAGAAGTTATTTCTCAATTATCATCATTGAACTTGAAGGCTGACTTGAATGCAACTCAAATGGCTGAATTAATCGACCTTGTTGCTAAATTAAAATCTACCGTAGAAGACAGTGGCGCAACTCAAGATGATATCAGTGCTAAATTAGATGACATCAAAGAATTCTTAGCTAGCATCGATGGTACATTAAAAGAAATCTTGAACACATTAAACAACGGTGTTAACAAGTTCAACCAATTCTACAATGAATATCAAAATAACCAAGACAAACTATTTGGTTTATTAGAAAATATCGATGGTAATGTTGCGGAACTTAAATCTACAGGAGCTGCGCTTAACAACAAAGTTCAAACTCTTGTTCAAACTGGTGACGAAATTGTTTCTTACTTAGAACAAATCGCTGCTAACCAAAACGACGATATCACTATTGAACAATTGAAAGAACTAAGTGCTGAAAACTTAGCTGCAATTAAAGCTATGTTAGAAAACCTCGGATTAGATGCTGAAGCATACCTTGATGCAAAACTTGGTGACGTTATTAACGCTATTAAATCAAGCTCAATTGACTTAACAACAACAAATAACATGCTACAAACACTTATCACTTTGGTTTCACAATTAAGCAATTCTATCCCTAACAATGGTGATATGGATACAATCCTTAATGAAATCCTAGATGCATACAAAGCTGGTAACAAAGACCTTAGCGATAAATTACAAGCAGGTCTTGATAAATTACAAGCTATTTATGACCAACTTGTAGAAATGTATAAAGAAGTTGCAGATTTAACAAGCAATTTCAAGACATTTGCTTCACTTTACGAAACTAACACTACAAGCATCGTTAAAAAATTAGATACTATGATGGGTGATATTACCAAAGCTAACGAAGAATTAAGCAAGCTTAATGCTTCTATGACTGTAAACAATAATTACTTAAACAATGCAGTATCTAAAGCTGATGAAATAGTAGCAGCTATTGAAAAACTTAATGTTAATGGAAATGGCAATGGTATTACAAAAGCAGAATTAGAAGCAATTCTTAAAGATGCAGGTACATCACTGGAAAAAATGCTAAACAACCTTGGCATTACAATCAATGATAATACTAACAACGCTGCAGCGGATATCATCAACGCAATTAAGGCTAACAGTGTAGACTTAACTACTACTAACAATATGTTACAAACTATCATTACTAATACAACAACATTAGTAAACGTAGTTGCAAACCTTGAAAACAAAGATGTAACAGTTAATATGGGTGAAGTTGAATCAAAACTTGATTCTTTACTACAAGCATTAAACGGTGGAAATACTAACCTTAAATCAGAAATGGAAGCTCTTAACCAAGCAATCCAAGACTTAATTAAGGAAGTTCAAGAATTACAAAACAATTCTTCTACCCAAGGTTAATGCTAACCAAATTAAAAGACCGGTTCGATTACGAACCGGTCTTTTTTATTAGTAATCAAATTATTTTACTGTTACTTTGAAACCACCTTTTTCAAGAGCTTCTCTTTCCCCTTTGACAGCGGCATCTCTTTCTGCTCTTGAAGTAAATGTATTACCACCGAAGAATGTTGAGTCAGCAGTTGAAGACCAATTGTAGCTGTAAGAACCTGGAGTTGTTTTTTCTTGAGTACCAGCAGCTAAGTCTACTCTTGGGTTACCAAATGCTACATCATTTGCAGTTTTGCCTTCTGGTAAAGTGTTTGAAATAATTCTGTTAGTTGGTTCCGCACAACCGTAAGTATATGTTCTACCATTAACAGTATATGTTGTTGGAAGTTTTACACCCTTTGGCATACCTGCATCAGAAGGTTTGTAACCGTTAACATCTTGTTTGATGTATTTACGTAGAGCAGCGATATCAGCTTCATTAGAAATTGGCTTACCATTAGCATCCACGTAAGCTGTTCTTACGATACCATCCCAATATTCACCAGCTTTGTTTTGATATACGCAGTACTCAGCTTTTTCAACTATTGGCTCTACATCAGCTGTTTGGATAGTTGCCTCTTTAGCAGCTTGAGTTGGAGCTGTAGGTTGTGTTTCGTCAGCTTTTTGTGGAGTTGGAGTTGTGATTAGTTTTGACAATACGACATCTAAATCAGCTAATGCTTTATCTAATTCTTTTTGATTTAAGATATAACCATCACCACCAGAAGCATTATGTTTCATTTCTAATGTTAATCTTTCTCTAGCAGCATTGTATGCTTTTTCTGGAACGATTTCTTCTTTTTTCATATATTGATCAACTAAACTTGCAACAAATGTAGTAGCTGCTGCTGCGATAGCAGGTGCTGCGCACCAATGTTCTTTAATCATTTCTTCATGTTTGATGTATTCAAAACCTAGAACATCTGTTAAATCTACTGCTTTACCGCCATTTGCTTCTAGTTTTTCTTTAATTTCTTTAAACATATTTTCAAACATTGTAGAACCAATACCAAGTCCACCTTCAGATTCCATTTTGATATAGAAGTTTTCTCTAAATACTGCAGTATATTTGCTTAATAGAGCGGTCACGCCTGTTGCAACACCCATACCAGTAGCATCAGCAATTGGTTTTAAAATGTTAATACCTTCGAATTCATATCCCATAGCTTTTGCACCGCCATTTGATTGACCTATTTTAACATATTCAGAATCTTTACCTTTTTCATAATAAATAGGTTTTGTTGAATATTGTTGTTGACCAACTTCAATTGTACGAACATCTTTTAATTGGATATCTGAGATTTCATTTTTAGTAAGAACTTCACCTGATAGAAGTGTAATTCTTGTAACATCTGAAGTTTTAATATTTTGACCAGCTAAAGTAATTGAATCAAGTTGACCAAATGTTTTTTCTTGGTTCTCAGCTATAAATTGTTCTGCAAAAGTTGCACGATTCAATGCTTCATTCGCTTTTGTTCTTTCGTTACCTCTTCTATTGGCAACAAAATCTGAACCAAATGCAGCATCATAGATATCAGCAGCTTCTTGTAGACTAACTCCGTCCATAGCTCTGACTACAGACTTGCGAGCACCTGCATAACCTTTGTTTAAAGTATCATTTACCTTGTTTTTAATAGCAATTGCTTCTGATACATTTTTAAAAGCGTCATCTTTTAAATAATCTTTTGTAAAGCCAAAATACATATTAGCCTTTTTTAATTCATCTTTAATTTCATCTCTTAGCTTTGAAGCCTTTTCTGGATCAGCCATTGAGTAAAGCTTTGCTAAAATATCATTTGGAGAAGGAATACCATATTCGGCACATTTTGCTTGGTATACTTTTTTTAATTGTTTATTCTTTCTTAAAGCTTCTTCTGCCTTTGCTTCATCTTTTGGAGAAAGTTCTGTTGGAAGACCTTTTTCAATTTGGTGTAATTGAACTGAAGAAAATTTATTAAGAGTTTTTTGAGTTTTTTCAATTCCTTCCTCTAATTTTTCAATTTCTTTTTTCTGAGCCTTAGAAAGTTCTACACCATCAGTAACCAAATTAACGTCAGATTTAGCAGGCATTGTCTTTGCTAAATCAGCATATAAACCCAAGCTCTCTGCCATAGAATTATATTCTCTTGCAACATCGTCAGCTTTCGCAAAAATTGTAGTAGCTTTTTCTGTTTTATTTTTTGCATTTAGTTCTTCTGCTTTCTGAACTAATTTCATATAATCTTCTCTTCGATTATCCAATTTTCTAGCTTGGCTCTTACGAATGAATCTTCCTTCGATAGAATTTGTGATTGCGTTAGTGTCTCCCATAATAAATACCCCTTTTATTTATCTCGTGTGTTACATATATAAAGTTTTCTTTTTTTCTAAAATTGCTTTTTTAGTGTTTTTGGAGTTTACAAAACTTAACAAATCAAAATAATTAAGAAATAATTAATAATAGTGAAAGTCTCTTGATTACACTTTTTGTTTATTTTACAATTGGGATGTTAAAGAGGATTACCACTAATAAGAAGGAGTAAAACTTATGGTAAAAGTAGCAATTAACGGATTCGGTAGAATCGGACGTAACACATTAAGAGCAGCAATCAGAGAAGGTATTTACAACGAAATCGACTACGTTGCAATCAATGACCCAGGTCTAACACCTGCTAACGCTGCACACGTTTTCAAATATGACTCAGTTATGGGCAAATTCGACGGTACTGTAGAAGTTGCTGAAGACGGTCTTGTAATCAATGGCAAGAAAATCTTATTCTTCGCTGAAAAAGATCCAGCAGCTCTTCCATGGGCAAAATTAGGTGTTGAAGTTGTTGTTGAATCAACTGGTTTCTACACAGATGCTGAAAAAGCTAAGGCTCACATTGCAGCTGGTGCTAAGAAAGTTATCATCTCAGCTCCTGCTAAAAACGAAGACAAAACTATCGTTCTTGGCGTTAACGAAGCTGAATATGATCCAGCTAAGCACAATGTAATTTCTATGGCTTCTTGTACAACTAACTGCTTAGCTCCTGTAGCTAAAGTTATTTCTGAAAAATTCGGTATCGTTAAAGGTTTGATGACAACTGTTCACTCATACACTGGCGACCAAAGAATTCTTGACGCTGGTCACAAAGACCCACGTCGTGCAAGAGCTGGTGCTCTTAACATAGTTCCTACAACAACTGGTGCTGCTAAGGCTGTTGCTTTAGTTCTTCCAGAATTAAAAGGTAAATTAAACGGTTTCGCTATGAGAGTTCCAACTCCAGACGTTTCTGTAGTTGACGTTGTATTCGAAACTGAAAAACCTGTAACTGTAGAAGAAGTTAACGCAGCATTAAAAGAAGCTGCTGACGGACACGTTCTATGCTACAGCGAAGAACCACTTGTATCTTCTGACTTCATCGGTTCTTCTCAATCTTCAACTGTTGACGCTGCATTAACAATGACAATGGGCGAAAACATGGTTAAGGTTGTTTCTTGGTACGATAACGAAATGGGTTATTCAACAAGATTAGCTGAAACTACAAAAATGGTTGCTTCTAAATTATAATTTTTAATTTAGATAAACAGCTTTGACGGAGTCTCTTATGAGGCTCCGTTTTTATATTTATGTAAATTTTTATCGTTACACTTTGAACTTAACAAACTTCTATTGTTTAATAGTATTAGGGAGGAGCTATGAAAGAGAATAACGACGATAAAAATATTATTAATATTTTTGCGGCACACCATAATAAAAGTCATACAGAAACAACCAGAGATAGTATTAAATACTTTGCGGGATTCAATTACGTAAAACTAAATAAAGACAAGAATGGAACAAAGTTTAATAAAGAAAGACTTTTAAAATATGCAGAAAATTGCCATTATAACGTTAGTGTCATGAGAGAACTCGATGGAGAAATCTGGTTATACAATTATGATGTTACAAACAAAGATTTGTATGGGTTTTTAAAAGCTTTTGAAGAAAACACCTTAAATGGCACAATAATAGAGATTGAAAAATATTTCCCAGAGGACTTAGCTTAATATGAATTGCAAATTTCACGAAGCCTTATATAAATGCACAAAACCATACCAATATGTAGGAGGAGAAATTCTTGCTGCAAATAAAGATTTTGATAATGCAAAAATAAGATTTGCATTTGTTTTCCCTGACAAGTATGAAATAGGAATCAGCAACCTTGGTGTTCGTATATTATATGACATCATAAACAAACATCCTGACTTTATGACAGATAGAGCCTATGCTCCGGAACCTGATTTTAAACCAGAGCTACTATATGGACTTGAAAGCAAAAAACCTCTTAAAGATTTTGATGTTGTTGGATTTTCTTTACAATATGAACTTGCATATCCAACAGTCCTTAAAATGCTAGAAATGAGTGGAATCCCATACAGAAATTGTGACAGAACAGAAAAGGATACAATTGTTGTAGCAGGAGGACCATGCACATACAACCCTCTACCAATGTCTGAATTTATAGATGCATTTATTATTGGTGATGGAGAAAAAGTCAATCTCCAAATCTGTGAATCCCTATTGGCAAATAAAGCATTACCAAGAAACGAAAGAATTAAAAAACTTGCAGAAATAGAGGGAGTTTGGGTTCCATCTATCAATAATAACGTAAATAAGGCAATTGCCCCTCTTGAGTACGAAACAGCTTTAAAATCACATCCCCTACCATTTTCTAGCTCAGTACACGATAGAGCCATCGTTGAAATACGTAGAGGCTGCGGAAGAATGTGCCGCTTTTGCCAACCAGGGCACGTAACCCTACCTATCAGAGAACGAGAAGGGGAAGAAATCGTTAAAATTACAAAAGAACTTGTTAAAAATACCGGATACGATGAATATTCTCTTCTATCTCTTTCTTCAAATGATTATTCTAATATCAAAGAAGTTATAAAAGAGCTTGCAATAGACTTTAACGATAAAAAAGTTTCAGTTTCTTTACCAAGCCAAAGAATTGATGGATTCAGCTTAGAACTTGCAAACCTTGTTCAATCCGTCAGAAAATCAACAATGACACTTGCCCCAGAAGCTGGAAGCCAAAGATTAAGAAACGTAATTAAAAAGAATATATCAAAAGAACAAATTCTTAACGCTGTATTTACTCTATATCAAAACGGTTGGTCAAGACTAAAATTTTATTTCATAACAGGTCTACCAACTGAGACGAAAGAAGATTTAGATGAGATGGCAGCCCTTTTAGATGAAATCAAAAGAGGGGTCAGACGAATAAAAAAAGAGCAAGGGTTAAAACACGGATTTGACATCACTTGTACTCTTTCAATTTTTGTTCCCAAACCATTCACACCATTTCAATGGTGCCCTCAATTTGATTTAGATACAGTCACAGAAAATATTCATTACCTTAAAGATAAGACTGCGCACATCAAAGGACTCAAAATTAATTACCACGAAAAATACATTTCTCTAATAGAAGCTGTTTTAACACGTGGAACAAAAGATTTATGCCAATACATAGAAGCCCTCTATAAAAAAGGTTGCTACCTTGACGCTTGGGATGACTACTTTGATAAAAAAGTCTGGTTCGAGACTGCTGAAGAGCTTGGAATCAATCTACAAGCAAGAGCAATGAAAGAATACTCTATAGAAGAAGAATTACCTTGGGATTTTATAAACACAGGACTTGATAAAGAATGGTTGCAAAATGAATACAAACTAGCCTTTTGCCAACCTGAAGAATTTAATTTACAACAAACCTGCGAACACAAATGCGTAAAATGTGGAGTTTGCAAAAACCTCAAAACAAAAAAAGTTTTAGCAAAACCATTTAAAGCATCACCAGAAGCAGAAAGCGTAATACAAAAAGCCTCTCAAGCAGACCCTAACAATGCTCATAGAGACCCTAGTATACCTATCTACAAATATCGTATTAAATTGACTAAAAATGGACTTATGAGATATTTTTCTCATCTTGACTGGCAAAATACATTTTTCAAAGCTCTTTCCAGAACAGATTTACGAGTAGTATATTCATTAGGCTTTAATCCATCAATGAAAGTCTCAATGGGGGTTGCTCTGCCATTATTCTGCGAAAGCGAAGGCGAACTGGTAGACATTGAATTATACGACGACTTACCTGAGGAATATATAAAGTCAGAACTTAAGAGGGCCTTATGCGGGCAATCAAAAATAATAAGCGTAAAAAAGATTGAACGCTCCTCAAAAGCAATAGACGTAAGTGTTCAATGGGCAGAATACAGTATTCGCCCTATTTCCAATCCGCTTTACAACCTCGAAGAAATCAAGTATAATATTGATAAAGTTTTATCTTCAGAAGAAATTTTGCTGACGAAGAAAAATAAAAAAGGTTTAGAAAAAACAATAAACATTAAGAGTTCTATTCACTCATATGAGTACAAAGACGATTGTTTATTCATAATACTCAAAACCGGTCAAGGTTCAGAATTGCCTGCTGTTAGAGCAGATGAATTAATGAAGCTGGTATCAGATACTGTGTTGTTTGATATAAAAAGATTGAGATTCCTTGACGAACAGTTAAAAAAGATGTAAAGGATTTATACAAATGAGTTTAACAACAGAAAAGAAAATTGTTATTGCAGAAAGAGACAATATTGCAGCATTAATCGAAAACAAAAAAGTTTCTGAATTTTTTATCCATCGTGGAGATGTTTTGTTAGGAGACGTTTATCTAGGAAAAGTTGAAAACGTCCTTCCTAGTATTGATGCGGCTTTTGTTAATGTCGGGTCCGACAAAATGGGCTTTTTACACGCAGAGGATGCTGTAAAAAAAGGTGCGTTACAAGATAAATTATTCCCAAAACAAAATCTTATTTTACAAGTTGTAAAAGAGCCTGTTGGACACAAAGGACCACGCTTAACTTCAGAAATAAGCCTTCCTGGGCGTTTTCTTGTCCTTATGCCAACAGAACCAGGTGTTAGCGTAAGTAAAAAAATTACAGGCATCAAAGAACGTGCAAGATTGAAATCTATTGTTAACCTTTTAAAACCTGTTGGTGTAGGAGTTATTATTAGAACAGAAGCTGAAGGACAGTCTGAAGCTGATATTCAAGAAGATTTAGAAATATTACTAGAAAAGTGGAATAATATCATCACCGCTTCTGAAACACTAGAAGCTCCTAGTTTGTTATACAGAGACCAAGACCTACTATACAGAGTTATAAGAGAAGCTTGCACAGAAGATGTTCAAGAAATCATTGTTGACACAGCTTTTGCTCTAAATCGTGTTCAAACATTATTACAAAACTGGCACCTTGGTAAAAACATTAAAACAACTCTTTACAAGGGCTCTGAACCACTTTTAGTAGGAATGGGGATAAATAAAGAAATCAAAGCTGCGCTACAAATGAAGGTAAATCTACCTTCTGGTGGTTACTTATTTATACAAACAACAGAAGCTTTAACAGTAGTTGACGTAAACAGTGGGAAGTTTACAAACTCAGCAACTCAAGACGAAACAATTTTAAAAACTAATCTTGAAGCTGTGCAAGAAATTGCACGTCAGTTAAGACTTCGCAACATCGGCGGTATGATTATAATAGACTTTATTGATATGAATACTAGAGTCGATAAACTCGCTGTAATGGAAGCTTTTGAACTTGCTCTAGAACCAGATAAAGCAAAACCTCAAATTGGTCAGCTTTCAGATTTAGGACTTGTCGAATTAACAAGACACAGACAAGGACAAGCTCTTGCTGAAATTTTTGCAAAACGCTGCCCACACTGCCAAGGGAATGGCTATATAATGGAAGAACTTAAATTTGCCTCTGCGACTGCAGAAGGTGAATACAGAGCTAAAGCTGCAAAAATGAAATTACCTGTTAGCAATTTCAAAAAGAACAATAATAATAAATTTAACAAGAATCAAAAACAACAAAAACCTGAAGAAGAAATTCTAGAAACAACACAGCAATCTGAAATTCCAGAACCAGTTGTTGAAGTGGAAAACCCTTCTGTAGTTGCCACAGAGGACGTTGAAAAAATCGAAGTTGAAAAACAAGAAAAAGAAACAACTTCTCTAAAGAAAAAACGTGGCGCGAAACGCTTTGATAAGCGTAAAGCGAAAGAAGCTGCTGAAACAGAAGTTGCAGTCGCGGAAACGGTTCTTCCTCTAGAAGCTGAAATCAAACCTATTATACCTGATGACGTAAAAACTTCTCAGAAAGACAAAGAAGAAACAACAACTCCTGAGGTAGAAAAGGCAGCTAGCAACGAACAAACAACTGAGACAGAAGTCGCAGAAATACCTCAAGAGGAAGAAAAGAACACAAAACGTAGACGTCCAAATAGAGGAACTCAAAAAAGAGGACGAACCAAAACAAAGAAACAAGAAAACACAGAAGAATAAAGAATTCCCGCACAACTTTTGTGCGGGTATTTCTAATAAGGAGTTTTATGAAACGTAGTATACTTACAATCATTCTTTCTTTAATTATAACCATGCCAGTTATGGCAAATACTCCTATAGAATCAGACGTGACGCCTGATGTAGTTTCTGTTACAAAAACTACTAATCAGGAAATTCCATTTAAACAGCCTGTTAGCAAACGAGCTCTCCTTAAAAAATTCTTAGTTGCAATGGGAGCAGTTACGGTATCTTCAATTGCACTATACATAGGGCTATCAATATATAATAGAGTTAGAAATAACGTTATTAAAACAGCAACAACAGACTATACAAATACATTGAATACTCCTGACAACCTAAAAAATGCTGTAAATATATATTTAGAAAGAACAAGGAACTAGCATGGCAAGAGAATTTCAACTTTACATCGTACCCACACCAATTGGAAATCTTGGAGATATCACTTTAAGAGCAATTGAAGTATTAAAAGAGGTTGATGCAATTGCCTGCGAAGATACTCGTACTACACAAAAACTCTTAAACCACTATGATATCAGTACAAAATGCTACTCTTATCATAAATACAATGAGAGGGAACGTGTTAATTTCTTCAAATCATTGATTAATGAGGGTAAAAAAATCGCACTTGTTTCTGATGCTGGAACACCAATGATATGTGACCCTGGCTCAATACTAATTGAAGAACTATTAAAAGATGGGATTTCTATAACATCTTTACCAGGAGCCTGTGCTGTTACAACTTTCCTTGCTCAGGTACCAAGAGAAGATGAAAAGTTTTCTTTTATAGGTTTTATCCCTAGAACTCAATCCCAAATTAAAGAAATTGCTTTACAATATCTAGATTCTGATTTCATTTTTTACGATTCACCTGAAAGAATCCTAAAAACCCTTCAAATAATTAAAGATACAAGGGGGGATGTCAAAATAGCCTTAGGAAGAGAACTCTCTAAACTTTATGAAGAGATTAATATTGGCTTAATAAGCGAAGTTTGTGAGCGTTACAAAGATGAAATAAAAGGTGAAATCGTTTGCTTAGTATATCGCTCTGAAAACAAAAATACAGATGAAATACTAAATAAAATACGAATACTAAAGGAAAAAGGATTTAAGGCAAAAGAAATTTCTATAGTACTTTCTTCTTTATACGACATTAACAAAAACAAAATATACAGTCTTGCTCTTGAAGATTAGTGGATATCACACCCCTTTCCACTTTTCCCAAAGAGTAATCGCAAGCCACCAAAAGGCTTATTCAAAGATGTGGAAACTCCTGATGCAATATCACCAATACTCGTTACAGTAGACGTTGATTCCTGAATTAATAAAGGAAGAGATTCTTTTACAGAAGAAGATATACCCTCTACATTATTAAAACTTCCCTCAATGGCTCTTAGCGAATTTTCAATCCTCTCTTGAGAAGTAGCGTTGTCAAGCTTGGATGTAAAACTACTGATGTTATTAGCACCTGTAGATAACCCTTTTGTAAATTGTTTGATATATGACTCATTAGAACTTATCACCTCTTGTATTAACGAGAACAAAGCTCCTATGCCATCTATCGTTGTTACAAGACTTTCAGAAGCTTTATACAAATTATCTTTAATCTCTTCTAACTCATCCTTCCTCTGATTAGAAAAATAATTTTTGGTATCAATCATAGACTCTCCGACAATACTCATGCCAGAAACTAATCTTGTTTCAGAAGGATTCTCAGGTTTTATAAGTTCTATATAGTCATAATCACCAAAACGCCTTTTCTCAATTTTTAGAAAAGCAATTACATTGTCTGGAATAATAATCGTTTTAGGATGGAGCTTTAACTTTAATATTGTATGCTCAAAATCATCTGAATGTCTGCTTGAAACCACTCGACCAATCTTCAACCCTTTATATAAAACATCAACAGAAAAAGGGAGTGGCTTCATTTCTTTATATCTCGCAGTTACATAAAAAGATGTCAATGAATCACAGATTTTCCAGAAAAATAACACTATAAAAAAAAGAACAATAGTTAATATAACTTTCTTTCTCATTAATTATTCACCAATAAGTTCCTTTGAGGTCCATGCTCCATGAACATTGCAATATTCTCTTGCTATAACCTCTTCACAACCACACTTTACAACTAATAATGGTTCTTCATTAGGATATAAATATTTGCGCTTCACATAGCGTTTATCAGGTGAAATTGCTTCTATAAACTGAATATAGTGCTCAGGAACCATAGGATGAGGAACTGAACCTACAAAAACACTGACACCCTCCTCAGTTCTCTCTATTATAGGGACATGTTTCTCATTTAATAATTCATCAGCATTTGTCTGTTCTTCTAGATGAATCATATTTTGACCACAACAAACTAGTTGACCATATCCATTTAAAACAACTTCTACAAGATTTCCACATATTTGACATTTATATAATTCTAAACGTTCTGTCATAATTAGACCTCCTTTTACAAAAGGATATCTCCCAACAAACTAATGTACATTCCCCAAGAAGATATTTTGTAATATAATCCTTATATGATTAAATTTATCTTACCAATAATTCTATTAACTATATCAAATGTTTTTATGACATTTGCATGGTATGGGCACCTAAAATATAAATCTACATTGCTTTGGGTTGTAGTTCTTGTAAGTTGGGGAATTGCATTTTTCGAATACTGTTTTCAAGTACCTGCCAATAGAATAGGGCACGAAGTTTATAATGCAACTCAACTTAAAACAATACAAGAAGTAATTACTCTTATTGTATTTAGTATTTTTTCTGTTGCATACCTAAAAGAACAGTTTAAATGGAATTATCTGGTTGGTTTTGTATTTATAATACTTGCTGTATTTTTTATATTTAAAAAATGGTAGCTATCTTCCCAACAATTCAATTATACCGTTGATAATAGTTAAAGGATGTGCTGGGCAACCAGGAATGTATAAATCTGGCTTATGACGCTCAAAAAATGTTCTGTCAATTTCTTCTGAATCTTGAAAAACACCACCAGAAATAGCACACGCACCAACAACAATTAATAACCTAGGTGCGGGGACCGCAAAAAAAGTATCTTCCAATGCTTTTGCCATATTCTTACTTACAGGACCTGTAACAACAATACCATCTGCATGACGTGGAGATGCAACGAACTCAATTCCAAATCTACCCATATCAAAATTCGCATTTGAGCAAGCGTTTAACTCCATTTCGCAGGAATTGCATCCTCCCGCAGATACTTGACGCAATTTTAATGAACGACCAAAAATCTTCTTTATTTGTTCATCAGGCTTTATTGGTTGAATCTCTCCATTTACGAATAAGGCTTCTCGCTCAGTTGCACTTATCTTATGGAAATTAGAAAATACCACAGCGTTACTACCTACGGACTCTGAATATTTCTGACACTCACCGCACATAGTACATTTCCCTAAATCAACTTTATAATCGTCACATAAAGCCTTTGTAGGACAAATTGACTTACAAGTCTCATATACCTTTTTTTCATTTGGATTAATAGTGGGTAGCCCTCTAAAACGTTCTTTAGGCTGTGCAGCTTTAATATCTTTAATTAATTGATTTTTTTGTAATTTTTGAGTTTTTAAAGTTTCAAACATATCTAAATCCTTATAAATCAAATCCACAATAAGATAGATTAAAACTCTTATTGCAAACAGGGAAGTCACTTATTTGATTATTACGAACAGCTATAGCTAATCCAAACCAATTGTTTACAGAAGGATCTTTAATCTTATAATTTTCAATATAAGACATACTATCTGTCATTACAGTGTGAGCAATTTCCCCTCTCCATCCTTCAACTAGCGAAAACACAAAACTATTTGGCGCTAGAGATAAGTTATATCGCTTATTAGAAATCACACCATCTAATTTCATTAGGAATCTTTCGATTAATCTAGAAGAAGCTACTATTTCCTTATATCGCAAGTAGGCTCTAGCATAAACATCACCAGTTCCCATTGTTTCAATCTTGTGCCCAAAATCTTGATAAAGATTATCAAAAATTCTTGAATCAGTTTCTAAGCCGGATGCTCTAGCTGCCAAACCAACCAAACCAATTTCCTTAGCACGTTTCTTGCCAACTATTCCTGTATTTTCAAGACGAGACAAAACTGTTGCATGACCAAACATCGCATTAACAACTTTTTCAGTTCTATCACACACCTCAGAAAGCATTTTTTGGATTTTTTCTTTTATTGTAGAGTCAATATCATAATTAACCCCGCCAATTTTAAGTAACCCTTTCCCAAAACGACTCCCAGAGAGTTCTAACATTGTATTAATCACAAGAGTTCTTGTAACAGCTAAAATATCAGCAGCCATATAATAACCAACATCTCCTGCAATAGCCCCAATGTCACCGACATGAATCGCCATTCTTTCCATTTCCAAAGCAATTAGTCTAATTAATTGTTCCTTATAAGAAACTTCTATACCTGACAATCCTTCTAAAGCTCTCGCAAAAGCTAACGAATGTCCTATTGTAGTATCACCACAAATAGACTCCGCAAGTTGAACAGAAGGCCGTTTTTTCAACAACTGTTCAACACCACGATGTTGATAACCTAGTTGTATTTCCAAATGATTTACACGTTCCCCATTACATATAAATCTAAAATGTCCTGGTTCTATTATACCGGCATGAACAGGACCAACTGCCACTTCATGAGTTTGATAATCAGATGATGTCAAAAATTCATATCCATCCAGTTTTCTAACAGGCTTTAAGAAAGGATGTCCAATTGGCTCAACACCAGTTTCTTCATAAATTATTCGCTCAAACATATGTAAGCAAGGTTTTTCAATTGTCATTGAAGGATAACTATCACCCACAAATG
Source organism: Candidatus Gastranaerophilaceae bacterium (assembly GCA_045638625.1). Classification (GTDB taxonomy): domain Bacteria; phylum Cyanobacteriota; class Vampirovibrionia; order Gastranaerophilales; family Gastranaerophilaceae; genus CALUTH01. Next base: position 113,233 of record JAZUBR010000021.1, on the reverse strand, counting down.
TTGATGTAACAAAAAGTTGGCGTTTTTGTTCATCTGCAAAAATAGCATATAGACGATTTTTCAAATTTTCTTCTACACAAAATAAATTTAAAACACGAATATCTTGAGAGATTATTCGTTTGCGAAAATCCTCCAATTGAATAACTGGAATAAAACTTCGCAACACTGGAACATTATTTTTTATTTCAATTACATCCATGAAGAAGCCTCCATTAACAACCCTCCAAGCCACTGAGGACAGCACAAACCTAATATAAGCACTAATCCTATTAATAAAATTTGTGGAAGATATTTATTAAAACCTAAATTAACAGTAGTTTTAGGGGATATATCTTGTCCGAAAGCTGTTTTTATAACAGCACGCATAATACCATACATTACTACTGTTAATAAAACTACAAATAAAGTCAGCAATATGTAATGCTTATCAGCAAACATTTTAGTAATCATTAAAAATTCAGAAATAAACAACGGAGATGGAGGAATTGCAACGACTAAAGCCGCACAAATAACCCATAACCAACCTGTTAGCTTATCTCGTTGAATAATACCATGGACTTCTGTAACCTCTTTTGTTCCATAAAGCTTCAAAACATTACCTGAAGTTAAAAAGAACGCTGATTTTATAAGAGAATGTGCTGCCAAGTGAATTGCTGCTGCAAAAGCACCTAAACCACCTAGGGCAACACCAATAGCAATAATCCCCATATTTTCTATGGAAGAATACGCAAGCATTCTTTTATAATTTGCAATTCTGAATAAATACACCGCTGTTACAAACAAGGATAAAAAGCCCATACATAACAACATTTTTTTTGCAGAATCTCCTACACCAGCCAAAGACATTAACTTATATAATCTTATTATAACTAGAAACGCTGAGTTTAATAGGGTTGCTGATAACATAGCAGAAACTGGAGATGGAGCTTCAGCATGTGCATCAGGCAACCAAGAATGCACCGGCGCCAAGCCAACTTTTGTACCAAAACCGATTAATGTAAATATAAAAGACAGCTTCAACCAGAATGGATTTATAAGCTCAGCTCTTGCATATAAATCATTAAAGAATAAAGAATTTATACCCTCTGACGCTATTAGCAATAATATAATCCCTACAAAAGCTAAAGAAATACCTATTGAGCACAAGAATACGTACTTCCAAGTAGCTTCCAGTGAATTTTTATCATTATGACGTAATATCAAATAAGCACTTGTTAAAGTAGTTGCTTCTACAAAAACCCAAGTTAATCCTAAATGGTTACTTAGCATTGCTCCTAGCATAGACAAAAGGAACATTACAAATATCATATAATACTTCCAAGTCTGCTTTCCTTGGTAAATAATAACTCCCAAAGCAACAACAGCTAATATTAGAGTAAAAAATAGGTTTAGTCCATCTAATACAAAATAATTATGCATGTTCTTCACCTTCAAAATCTTTCAAATTACTAATCTGGCCAACTTCAGGGTTCTCATAAATAACCCCAATCTCGCCAACTAATAAACCTAAAATAAACACTGCAACAAATACATCAAGCAGCACACCAATATTAACTATCCAAGGCATCTCATTGGCAACAGATAGAGATAATAAAAATATCCCGTTTTCTAGCATTGCAAACCCAATAATATGAGTAAGTAATTTTTTCTTAATAGCAATAAAGAAAAAGCTAGTTATAATAGTAGCAATTGAAATTCCAAAATAGAGATTAGAAATATTTTTCAAATAATCACTATGGATATTTGCAATCATAAACCCTGCAAATAATATAAAAGTAGCAACCACTAATGTATAAAAATTAGGGAATTGAGGATTACTATCTCTTTTTATATTATTTTTTACAGCTACTTTTGTTAAAAACCAAGGTATCAAAACAGCCTTTGCTGCAAATGTTTCAAGTAGTAAGAACAATATACCTAAAAGCTTTGCATCAGAATGTGTTATCAAAGTGATTAGACAAAGTAATATACCTTGAATCTTCAACATATTAATCTGAGCCATAATTCGGCTTGAGCTAGCCATATAAAGCATAGTTACACAAAATAGCACTATCAAGAGATTAATCATAAATTACCTCCGTGCATGAATAATAAAACTAGTGACATTACAATAAGAGCAACGGATATTATAGTAAACGTATACTCAATAATATGAGTTAAGCGTATCCTTGCGCACAATGTTTCAATTAGAGCTATTAAAAATGCAATAGCAAGTAATACAGCAAAAAATACCCACCATTCAGAAGATATTATCAGAGCAATTAAAGCTGAAAATAATAACATCTTCATCGCACTTGCATAATGAATAAACGCCAAATCAATTCCTGAATTATCTAAAACCATAACTTCGTGAATCATAGTCAACTCTAAATGAGTTTTAGGGTCATCAATAGGAATTCTAGAGCCCTCAATTAAGATAATTAGGAACAAATCAAAAATAATTAATAATGCTACCAACAAAACTATTTCGTGATTTGTTTGCATCAAATTGAATAAGCTTTCAAAAGAAAAAATACCATTTAGCGCTGCTATAGATGACACCACAATAAAGAACGCCGGCTCAACAAATGAAGTAAAGCTTACCTCTCTCGAAGCCCCCATCCCCTCGAAACTTGAACCAGTATCCATTGCTGCAATTACTGAAAAGAATTTTCCTAGCGCTAACACGTATGAAAATAATATAAAATCGCCATTAAACCTACAAACAGCAAGAATTAATGCAGCAATAATCGCACAGGCAAGGTTTATTGATGGTGCAAATCTAAAAATCAAAGAAGATACATCACTCAGAACTTCACCTTTCTTGGCTAGCTTTATAACATCATAATAAGGCTGATATATAGAAGGACCTCTCTTCCCTAGTAATCTATATTTAATTTTATTAATAATTCCCACAAACATTAAAGGGAATAAAAGAAGCATAATAAACAATATCATAATACACCTCCTAACAATAACGCTATCGTTAATATTAGAAATACAACACCATAAATTAAGTATCTTTGAGTATTACCACTTTGAATCCATAAGAACTTGGATAAGAATGTTTCATCAGCAGAAACAAGAGGTTTAACAATATAATACTCAAAAATATCATAAACCTTAACTTTGAAATTTATTTTTTTAGGGAATAGTTCCTTAATTGGTTTAAATTCTAATTCTCTTACGAAAAACGGAGTCATGAAACCAAGAAAAGGTCTTGTATAAGAGTTAGCGGTATATTGCATTTTTGAAGAAGTATGCTGATATCCACACCCCCAAGTTTCTCTAATCTCAACCTTCTTATCTTGTAATACCAAATACCTTAGCAACAAAATAATACCAATAATTGCAATCAAAGTAATATTAATAATTGAGACAATATTCAAAACTTGAACAGGCATTGTCTGTAGAGTATATTTAGACACGGGCAATGCTACAATCTGAGCAAAATACTGAGGGAAGATACCAACCAAAATACAACCAATAGCAAGTACTATCATTGGAAGCCTCATTGAAAAAGGAACATCACAACCAACTTTAGATGAGGCCTCTGTGCGAGGAGCTCCCAAAAATATTATGCTAAAGGCTCCAGAAAATGCTATCAATGCCATAGCACCGACAAAAGCAAGAATTCCCATTGCGAATATAATTATAGTAAATAAAACATAGTTTCCATTCATAAAACTTGATAAAAAGCCTGAATAAATCAAGAATTCACTTACAAATCCATTAAAAGGAGGCAATGCAGATATTGCCAAAGAACCTAATAGAAATAAAGTTGCAGTATACTTCATTGGTTTTATTAAACCACCAAGTTTTTCCATATCTTTTGTATGAGTTTGAGTATAAACCGAACCTGCCGCGAAAAACATAAGAGTCTTAAATAGAGAATGGTTCATTATGTGTAAAAAGCATCCTAAAAAGCCAAGAGCTGCCATTTGGGCATTACTATAAACAAGCCCTAGAATACCTACCCCTAAACCGATAAATATTATACCCATATTCTCAACTGAAGAATATGCCAGAAGTCTTTTAAAGTTCCTTTGCGCAACTGCATACAAAATTCCAAAAAACGCAGATAATAAGCCAATGATTAAAATTGTATAACCAATTGTTGCAGTCGGTTCTGTTAAACAAAAATAGAAACGCAAAATCCCATATATCCCTGTCTTAATCATCACTCCTGACATTAAAGCAGATATGTGAGTAGGAGCTACTGGGTGTGCCTTAGGCAACCAAGTATGCAACGGTAATAAACCAGCTTTTGTACCAAAACCAAGAGATAACAATAAAAATGCAATACTATCAACTTTACCAACATAAGAGGCAAAATCTAAACTACCCGTCTTTAAGTATAAAGAAACAAATCCAAGTATTAAGAATACAACACAGACGTGCATCATAATCAAATAGTGAATAGCCGTCTGACGAACTTTTTTCTCGTTATCTTCAAACAGCATTAACACAAAGGAAGAAAAGCTCATTATTTCCCAAGAAATCAAGAAAAAAAGTACATTCTGAGAAATAACTACTAATAACATTGAAGCGATGAACAAATTAAACCATAATAAATGCGCTCCAACTTTCTTCCCCTCTTTAACATAGTGAGCAAGATAACCTTTAGTATAAATAGTTCCAAGGAGTGTTACCAATGATATTATTAGAACAAAGAATGAGCTCAATACATCTAAGTTCAACGAAACACTTCCAAGTAACGCTCCAACATTTAGACTTGAAACAAAACTTCCATCAAAAGCTAATAATGCAATAGAAGGAAATGCCGCAAGCATTGCAGCAATAAAATTGGTTGCAATTAAGAATTTAAACTTATGCTCATTTTTCAAACAAAGTTGAAAAAACGCCGCAAAAATATATATTACAATAGAAGCAATAATAAAGTACATACCTACCTCTGTCATTAAGCTATCCCTTAACAAATTTATTATGAGTTAAGCAAAGTATAAAATCAATCATTTTTTTATTATTTATGAGATAATTCTAAATATGGGAAAAGATTGCAATTTTCAATTTTTATCAAAAATCGACAAAAATCTATACGGCATAGCAAATGATGCTGAGCAATTGTATTGCGACGAATATTTTGAACAATGTATGGTTCAAACCAGACGCTTTGCAGAAAATGTTTGCAGAAACATCACAAAAGGCGAATTTAGCTCAGAAACAACCTTTGATGAAATTCTTGCAACACTTAAAGACAGAATGAATGGCACCGTTGGAGGGAAAGAATTTATCAACGATTTGTATTTTCTTAAAAAAGCTGGAAATCAATCAGCACACTCCGCAAGGCTAGAGAATGATGGAATTAAAGCACTTGAGTGCTTGCAAAGAGCTTTTGAAGTAGCAATAAATTTCGCAATGCTCAAAGATGCTCCTGATAAAACTATTTTATCTCTTCAGTATGACGAGAATTTATTAATTACGGGTAAACGAAGTAAAGCAAAAACTTTACAACAAAAATACGTCGAAGAAATTCAAAAAGAAGAAAAAAGAGAGAAAAAGCCAAAAGCTGCAAAAACAGCGCCTAAGCCAACAAAACCAAAACCCAAAGCACCTCCAAAACCGAAAAAGCGAAAAGGGAAGAACGCTAAACAAGACAAAAAAATCATGCACAAAATCTTTGATATAATATCAATACTTTGCCTGATTGCGCTTGGTATCCTATCTATAATGGCTTTAATTTAGTAAATCAGGCCTACGAAGTCTTGTTCTTTCTATTTTTTGCTGATGGCGATATTGGTCAATCTCTTTATGATTACCATTAAGTAATACTTCAGGAACTTTTAGCCCCCTATACTCTCTTGGCTTTGTATATTGAGGATATTCTAACAACCCATCAGAGAAGCTATCATCTTCCATTGATTCAATTCTACCTAGAGTACCTTCTAAACGACGACTAATACTATCAATTAAACAAAGAGCTGGTAACTCTCCTCCCGTCAGCACAAAGTCACCTATTGAGATTTCTCTTGGCTTAATAATTTCTCTTATTCTTTCATCAAACCCTTCATAATGCCCACAAAGCATAATAATCTGATCAAAGTTAGCAAGCTCAGAACATATCTTATTATTAAAAGGCTCGCCTTGAGGAGTTAGCATCACTGTGCAAGAAGATTCGAGCTTTTTTACAGATTCATAAGCATCTACATACGGTTGGGGCATTAAAACCATGCCTGCTCCACCACCATAAGGAGTATCATCAACCTTTTTATGTTTATTTAAAGTATAATCCCTTGGGTTTACAGTATTTATCTGCAATATTCCTGAATCAACAGCACGTTTCATTATACTGTAATTGAAATTTGCCTCAATCATCTCAGGGAATAATGTCAAAACATCAAAACGCATTAATCTAACAAACCCTCTAAATCAGAAAGCATAACTTTTCTGCCTTGCACATCAACATCTGTAACGATAGCCTTAACAAATGGAACTAGGCTAATATTACCAGTTTTTGTTTTCACGGATAACAAATCTGTTGCACCATTATTGGAAACACCGGTAACTACACCAGAGAATTTCCCATACTGATAAACTTCCATTCCTACTAAGTCGTTAATTAAAAATTCATCTTCTTCAAGACTATTTGATGCGGTTTCTTTTTCAATAAAGAGAGAACATCCTTTATAGTCCATAATATCATTTATATTATCGAACTCTTTAAATTTTGCAATTGCTGCTTTGGGAGTAAATTTAATATATTGAAAAGTTAGCTTCTCAAAATCACCTTCTGGAGTTTGAACATAAACATCCTTCAGCCCTGCGACAAAATCTTCTCTTCCACGAGAATAGGCGAGTTTTATCTCGCCTTTAATCCCATGAAAATTCAATATTTTACCAAAAGAAACCAGTCTATTCTTCATTTTTCACTTTTGGCTTTCTGCCTCTTTTAGGTTTTACTGGCTCTTCTGTAGCTACCTCTACTGCAACAGGAGCTTCCTCTACAGGAGCATCTACTACTGCCACAGTTTCAGAAGAAACAACTTCTTCGACAACAACAGCTTCTGCTTTTTTATCAACTTTTGGATGTTTTGGTAACATGCAATCAGCAGGTTTATCCGCTCTATCTTCGTTCCAACGTTCTAAGCCTAATTGAGCACGAACTAACTTGATACCAACGTGAACACGCCACTCATCCATCTTCAATTGAGCTGCAATAATTTTGTGGCATCCGATTGGAGGTAAAGGTAATAATGGTTCATATAAGCTCTTGATAGCAGTCATCTGATCTGGTGTAATAGCCAATTTTCTCTTTGGAAATGCCAATTTTGGTAACATCATTTTTTGACGAATAAGATTAATACCAAAGAAAACTTTTTGAGGTTCAATACCTAATTTTCCACCAATTAATTCATGAGCATCAGGGTTTGGCAATGGCAACATTGTTTTATACAATACTTCAATATTTTCCAATTGCTCCTTTGACAATAACAATGGTTTTGCTTGTTTTTTAGGCTTTGGTCCTCCTGGACGTCTATTGTTTTGGAATCTGTTTCCGCCATTTTGGAATCTATTATTTGGGCGTCCACCACCTTGGAATCGATTATCGTTATTAAATGGACGTCTAAAACCGCCACCTTGAGAATTATCACGTTGTTGATAATTATTGCGACGTTGCTGATAGCCACCATTATCACGTCTAAAATCTTGACGAGGACGTTGTTGGTAACCACCGCCATTATAATTATTGTTATATCTTGGTCTGTTATTATCGTATGAAGGCCTGTCTTCACCTGCAGAATACGAACTATAACTTTGAAGTTGTTTAGACTCCCCTTCTCCTACATCCGTAGATTTGTCGGCATAAAGACACTTAGGACATATAACTCGTTTGGGGTTCTTGGTCTCAAACTCAGCACCACACTTAATGCACTTGTTAATATACATAAATAAAAAGCCTCTTAATTACTCAGAATAATAAAAATACCTAATACTATACTCCTCAAAGAGTGGTTTATAAAATATATTATATTACAATTATAAAACTATGCAAGGCAATTATCAAGTGTTTTAATAAAAGTTTACTAAAAAAGAGACCGCTTCATTAAAAGCGGTCCCATACAACTATCTTATACTGTTTCTATGTTGCATTTGATTTTGCAAAGCATCACACGCATCACAAGGTGCTGGTGGAGCAGCAGGACACGGGCAATTAGGTTCTTGAACACACTTTGGAGCACATTTTTGGACTTTTCTGCAATCATCACATTTATTGCATTTGCATTTTGATTTTTGACAACAAGCCGAATTTCCCCAGTTAGCTGGATTCAAGTACCCCCAATCAAAAGCATAGGACGCTTGAGTCGAGAATGCCAATAAAGATAGAAGACCTAGTACGGATAATGTTTTTTTCATTATTACCTCCTTTACAAAAGGATTGTACACGGTTTTTCATAGAATTTTCACACCCTATCTGGCTATTAGAAAGAGTAATTTTAATCTAAAACACTATGAGCTTCTGTGACAACAGCCTCTATATCAAAAGGAATATCTTCACCAAAAGAACCAAACCATATAAGGTACTCGATATTTCCAGCAGGTCCTTTTATCGAAGAATGAGTCAAGCCATATATTGAAAAATCCAAAGATTTAACGCAGTCACAAACATTCTTAATGACATCAACATGAACACTTTTATCTCTTACAACACCACCTTTTTCAACAAGTTCCTTACCTGCCTCAAACTGCGGTTTTATTAAGCAAATATATTCCTGTTTCTCCTTACTTAAAAGATTTTTTATATTAGGCAAAACTTTTGTTAAAGAAATAAAGGATAAATCTGAAACACATAAATCTGCAAAAACATCACCTTCTTCGTATATATCAGACGCAGAACATATTTTTAGGTTAGTTTTTTCGATAGTTCTTACTCTTGAATCACTTCTCAATTTCCAATCCAACTGTCCATACCCAACATCGACAGCATAAACAAACTTAGCACCACGTTGAAGCAAACAATCAGTAAAACCTCCAGTAGAAGCACCTGCATCAAAACAAACTCTCCCTTCTGGAGAAAAATTAAAAGAATCAAGAGCTTTCTGCAACTTAAACCCACCTCTTGAAACATAAGGCATAGTCTTTACTAAAAACTCATATTCTTTCGAAACATCTACCTGATAGCCTGCCTTTGTTATAAGTTCGCCATTAACCTTAACTGTACCAGCTAATATTGCAGCAGAAGCCTTACTTTTTGTTTCAAAATAACCTAAATCAGTTAAATATTTATCAAGACGTTCCTTTTTCATATATTAAAAACCTTTAAAGCATTTTCTGTAGTACATTCGGCAATTGACTCAAAAGAAACTCCCCGCAATTTAGCAATTTCTTCTGCGACATATTTTACATAAGCTGGCTGATTTTCCTTACCTCTAAAAGGTACTGGCGCTAAATATGGACAATCAGTTTCTAGAACTAACTTATCCAATGGAACCTCTTTTGCAACTTGGTGCAAGACATCTGCTTTCTTAAATGTAACAATACCACCTATTGCAATATAGTAACCTCTAGAAACAACCTTTTGCATAAACTCAACATCACCAGAAAAACAGTGAAAAACAACTTTAGAACCCTTATTATACTCATCTAGAATATTCAAACAATCATCATGCGCTTCTCTATCATGAACAGTGATAGGAAGAGACAATTCATTAGCCAATTTTATCTGCTCTATAAACACACCTTTTTGCAAATCAATAAAAGACTTATCCCAATAGTAATCTAAGCCAATCTCTCCAATACCAATACACTTAGGATGTTTAGCGAAATCCCTTATTATTTGAGGATACTCCTCATCCCACTCTTTTGCCTCAGAAGGAAATAATCCTAATTGAAAGTACACCTGTTTAAAACGTTCTGAGATTTCAACAATTACAGAAAAATTCTCAGCACCGATAGAAGGAATAATTATCTTATCCACACCATTTTCAGCCGCTTGCGCAACATAAAATTCTGTATACCCATCTAACATGTCTAAATGCGCATGCGTATCTACTAAACTTACCAAAGCAATTCTCCCTTACCTTATATCTACCACACTCACACCATCTCCACCTTCAGCACTTTCTCCAGGTCTAAATTTTGCAACATAAGGAGATGTAGATAGGAAATCTCTAACAGCAGACTTTAAAGCCCCTGTCCCATGACCATGAATTATACTAACCGGAGTCAAATTCGCCAAACTTGCCTCATCAAGATAACCCTCTAACTCACACAAGGCATCTTCAACACGGTGTCCTCGCAAATCCAAAGTACTTGAAACCTCATACTTTTTAAGCTCAAAATGCTGAGTATATTGAGTCGGCAATTTAGTAGTTGCAGAAAGATTTTTATCAAACAAAGCAAGACGTTCTTTTTTTACTCTGGTGTTTATTAATCCCATTTTTACAAAAGCATACCCATTTCTATCAGGCAATTGTAACAAAGTAACACCTTGATTGAGATCTTTTAACATTACGGTTTCGCCAAGCTTAATAGCACTCCAGTCAATCTCTGCATACTTATCTTTATCCGTTAAAGCTTCAACATTTGCTCTATTATTCTGCTCAAGCTTAGTTAATCTAGCGAATGCGCGTCGTGCAATTTTTTCAGATTTTTCTTGACGCATTTCTTTAAGTATTTGTTTTATTTCAGACTTAGCTTCTTCAATTTCAGAACTGAATTGAGACTTAATTCCTTTTAAAACACGTTTTTTCTCTTTCTTATGCTCATTTAATTGTTTTTCATAAGTCTTTTTAAGCTCATCAGCCTCAGACTTAAGCTCTTGAGCACTACGAAGATTTTCATCTAATTCTTGTTTTGTATTCTGCAGCTTTTCAACAACCAAAGACGAATTATCACGCTGCTGTGCAAGAAGAGATTTTGCCTGTTCTACAAGAGCAGAATCCAACCCTAACCCTGCAGAAATAGAAATTGCATTACTTAACCCAGGAATACCTATTATAAGACGATACGTCGGAGAAAGAGTTGCCGTATCAAACTCTACGCAAGCATTTTTAAAATATTCATTATAATACTCAAGAGACTTTAATTCTCCATAGTGAGTTGTTATTACAGAAAAAGAACTCTTATTTGCCAAATCTTTCAAAATAACTTCTGCAAGAATAGCTCCTTCTTGTGGGTCAGTACCTGCACATATTTCATCAACAAGAACAAAACTCTCATCATCAGAATTTTTTAGTATCTCGATTAGAGAATTCATATGAGATGAGAATGTAGAAAGATTTTGAAGAATACTTTGCTCATCACCAATATCTGCAAAAACTTTTCTAAACGGATAAACTTTTGCTCCAAGACAAGGTAAAAACATCCCTGACTTCACCATCAAAAGAAATAAGCCGACAGTTTTTAAGACGACAGTTTTCCCACCAGTATTTGAACCAGTTATTATTACAGATTTATAGCCTTCACCTATTGCAAAGTCGTTTTCAACAATTTTTTCAACATTGCCTATCAATAATGGGTGACGAACTTTATCAAACTTTAATACTTTACTATATGAAAGCTCCGGTTGTACAGCTTTTGTCTTAACTGCATATCTTGCCTTTGCAAAATGAAAATCAATTTCGGCCAATATTTTCTCTGTTTCAAGTAATTGACTTAAATCTTTTCTTACTTCAAAACTAAGAGCTGTGAGAATTCTAATAATTTCAGCATATATCTTAGTTTTCAATTCTCTTATTTTATTATTTATGTTTACAATTTGCTGAGGTTCTATGTAAAAAGTTCTATTAGTCGCAGAAACATCATGAACAATCCCAGGAACTTTACTTTTTGAAGAAGCTCTTACTTGAAATACAACTCTATCATCTCTAACCGTATAAATCTGTTCCTGTAAGTGTTTAGAAAATTCAGGACTATTCATCAAAGAAGAAACTGTATCTCGCAAATTAGATTCAGTATCCCTTAAAGAAGAATAATAACCCGCAAGTTCTGGAGTAGCATTTGGTTTTACATTTTTTGCTTCATCAAAAGTTTCTAAAATCTTATCTTCCAAGTCCTTATTCACATACAATGGAAAAGCTAAGTTGTTCAGATTTGAGTTATACACGGAATTTTCTTTTAAAAAATTTCTAACAACACGAGAAGTTCTCATTGTTTTAGCAATATCAATCAGTTCTTCTTCAATAAAATACTCTTTCTTATTTAAGAGGTCCTTTATATCCATTACGAAATCAATTGGAATATCTAGCGCTGAATCTAAAATCTTTAACGCTTCCGATGTATAATCCAATGCCATCTGAATATCTTCTCTCTTAAAAAAAGGAGTCAATGAAAAGCACAACGCTTTTGATTGTTCAATCTTAGAACAATCTGCAAGTTTTTCAAGTATCTTATCATACTCTAGGGCTAGTAGTGTTTTAGTGTGGATTTGCATACCTAAATTGTATTTTAAACAACAGATAAATACAAGTTTTATAAGTAATAGAAAAATAATATTTTTATAAGATAATGTTTATATGAAAAGGGTTATAGAAGAAGCTAAAAAATGCACAAAAGATGTGCCCGTTGGCGCACTTATACTAAAAGAAGGAGAAGTTCTAGCCTTAACATCCAACAAAAAAGAAATACTACAAGATGTTACTGCACACGCAGAAATCCTCGCAATAAAAGAGGCTCAAGCTAAGTTGCAGACATTTAGACTAACCGACTGTGAAATGTATGTAACCCTAGAGCCTTGCCCTATGTGCACTTGGGCCATCCTCCAAAGCGGAATAAAAGCCGTATACTTTGGCTCATATAATAAACAATATGGAGCTTTTGGCTCTGTCATCAATCTGCCTCTGTTAGCAAATTCTAAAATAAAAGTCTATGGTGGTATTCTAGAAGAAGAATGCGACAAACTATTAGCTGATTTTTTTGAGGGGATTAGAAAATGATTACGAAAACCCTATTAGATGAACTTGCAGAAAAATATGAAATAAAAAATTTCATAAGCTCTGACCCTATCCAATTTCCACATTTATATAAAAACTCAAATGACATTGAAATTGCAGGGTTCATCGCAGCGATATTTGCTTTTGGCTCAAGGAAGGTCTTTATAGAGAAATTAAAAACATTATTCCAGCTTATGGAGAATCAGCCTACAGACTTTATCCTCAATGGGAACCTTAACTTACTGTCTGATTTCAACTACAGATTCGCTAAACCTGAAGATATAAAGAATATCCTATTAACACTTAGAAAACTTTATAAAGAATCAAGGGGGCTAAGTGAGATTTTTGAATATGGATACAAAAGAGACCATTCCATAAAATCAGCATTATCAACAGTTGCAGACTTTTTCTATGCAAATAACACCTCCACACAAGGGTTCAACTTTATGATTGCAAACCCCAAGAATGGTGGTGCAATGAAAAGAATGAATATGTATTTGCGCTGGATGATTAGAAAATCAGTTGTTGACTTGGGTATATGGGATTTTATACCAACAAGCGAACTACTTATTCCAATAGACACTCACGTAGCAAAAGTTTCTCGAAAACTTGGTCTCTTAGAAAGAAATTCCAATGACTTTAAAGCTGTGCTAGAATTAACAAACAAACTAAAAGAATTTGACTCTAAAGATCCAATTAAATATGACTTTGCATTATTTGGAGCTGGAATTGAAGGATTATATAAGGACTAAATATGAATAAAATCTTCTACCTTGGACCTAAAGCATCATACTGTGATTTTGCAAAAGAAACATTTGTTAGAAAATTCTTTTTAGAAGAGTACGAGCAAATTCCAAAACATTCAATACTTGCTGTAATACAAGAGCTTACAAAAGAGAGTAACGAAAACTCATTTGCGGTAATTCCAATTGAGAACTCGGTAGAGGGAGTTGTTAGAGAAACAATTGACAACCTTAGCCTTCTTACAGAGACAAATATCAAAATAATCGCAGAAACTTCTATTCCAATATGTCATTGTTTAGTCGGATATGCGACTGATTACAAACAAATCGATACAATAGTTTCACACCCACAAGCCATTGCACAGTGCTATAAATTCATTTCAGACAATTTCAAAGAGGATACCTCTTTGCGAAACGAGCTTTCTACTGCAGCAGCAATAAAAGAACTTGACCAAAGTAAGCCTAACATTGCAGCAATTGGGAGCATATTAGCTGCAAATTTATATAAAAAACCTATCATTACAGAGAAAATAAATGATATGGACTCTAATAGAACAAGGTTCGTATTACTTGGCAAAAAACAAACAAAAATCACAGGAAGTGACAAGACAGGATTTTCTTTCGTTACCCCAAACACCCCTGGAGCGCTTTGTAAAGTACTTAATATTCTAGATAAACATAATATCAATATGTCATATATCGATTCCAGACCATCTAAGAAAAACCTAGGAGAATACGTTTTTTATGTTGACATTGATGGACACGCTCTTTCAGACAATATTTCAACAGCTATATTTGAAATCCTCCAAATAGTAAAAGATTTTCACTATTTTGGTAGCTACACTAAAATATAACTAACGTCTTTCAAAACTAATAACAGCATCATCGATATCTTTTAATAGCTCTAAAATCTTTTGAGAAAAGCTTTCTTCTGAAATTTCTTTAAGCAAATCTGCTTTTTTGCCTTTTGCCAGAGTTAAGCTTGCAATATAATCAGAATTTGGAACTTCGGCTTCCAGCAACACTCGTCTTGAATTTTTAATATCGACAGGGTCTGCAATTATTTTAAGCACAAACTCTTTAACAGAATAGTCCTTTGTCGAGTTTTGAAAAGATTCCAACACAGGAGCAAACGACATATTTTCAGGCACTCTTCGTTCTGCAGATGCATAAAGGCGCTGAACTGCGGATTTAATATCATCAATTATTGCAGGAATTTTCTTTGAATCCATATTTCTTAAACCTTTTGAATTTTGTACATTGTTTATTTTTTTTGAGTTATTAATATTCATTAATGCTCCTTTAAGTATATTATACTAATCTATGCTCAACACATCAACCTAATGAACCAATGATTCCAGCCCTTCTTCGGAAAGAATTGCTAAATAGCTTGGTAAATCATCAGGGGGAGATTCTTTAAAGACCCGTTTACCATCATTAATAGCTTGGGCAAACATTTGAGATATATCTGGCTTAGAAACATTTTCTACCCCTAACGCCTTTAGTCGATAGTAGGTATAAATATCACTTCTAAATTTCTTATAAACCGTCTGACCATCAACGTCTAAATTATTCAAAACCGCTCTAGGCGAATCATATTTTTTACCACGAACAGTGATTTTATTCTCAGAAATATCATAAGGGATATGTTCTTTTTCGGCAAAACTATCAATACCAGCATCCCTATACTGAAGCTCAACATTAGTGTCATAATTCCAAACCTTAATATTCATTTGAGCTGCAGTATAACCTGAACCTCGTGTACTATAAGGTTTTTGATAATAGTTTATAGCAGGTTTTCCTGTTTTTTCACTCATAGCATCAGCAATAAGCATTTGTTGGCGGGCTGTTAAATAAGGAACTTTATCTTCAAAAGCAGTTACATAATTACTAATTTTTTCAACAGAAATTTTACCCTCAGAAATCAATGTAATAAGCCTATCAACAAACGGTTGAGATTTATGCTCAATAGCAATATTCAAAACACTCTGCTGTTGGTCAGAGGTCATTTGTTTCCACAAAGAACCATTAAACCCATCTTTATAAAAATCTGCCAACGCAGCTTCAAGCCCTATACCATTATTTGCCTCTTTGAATACATCTTTATGAGTTTGAGCTGCTTCATCGATAATCACAGGTACAGGTTTTCTTGAGTTATCAGGTGAAATAATCCTGAAGCCATAAGCATCCCTTACTGCTTTATTAAATGCAATAGAATCGACTTCTTTATGTTGCAAATCAATTATCTCATTCATTATCTTACTAAATACTGAATCAGTTGATTTTGGGCGCCCGTGGACTTTCCCAATATCAGAACCCTCTTTAGAATAGATTGCCCTATATACAGAGCCATCTTTTTGAACAGAAATTGGAGATTCTGTATCATTGAACAAAGCTGTAACTTCATAAGTCAAATCACTAGCAATATACGCTGCATCTTTATGAATATTTTCTGCAACACCACGGATCTTCAAGAAAACATCTTTATTAAACAAAGCAGATAGCGCAAACTGAATTTCTGCCTCTTTATCTTTTGGATTATCCATCTTTTCTATATTACTAGACAAAATTTTCACATTATCTAATAAAATTTCAAGATTTTTGAACATTGTAGGGAAGTTATTAAACAAATCTGGCTCAATTTTTATACCACACTTATTAAAGACATCACTTAGTTTACTAGTCTCTTCAACAAGTTGTCGAGTTATTTGAGCAAGATTTGCAGAAAAACCATCTGGTTTGTACATAATCTTTGTTTGAAGCTTCTTAGCTTCATGCAAATCTTTTGGCCAAGAACCTTCTTTCTTCTGGAAAGTATCTAAATGGTAAGTATTATCAGGAAAACTACCTAACATATTAATATTAGATTTATAATCATCTAAATCATCGATGTTTATTTTTTGATAAGAGCAGTCTGCAGTTACAATCATGACTTCTTTACCAGCAACTGATTTTGAATAATCTTTAAAGAATTCTAAAAAAGCATCTCTAACTTGGTTGTTGTATTCTTTCCCTCCTGTTATTTCAAAACCATTAACCAAGAAAATAGGTTCACCAGTCTTATTATCATGCATCCATAGAACTTTAGCTTTGCCAATGGTATCTCCAGAAGAATTTTTCAGCTCAATTGTATTATCTACGACATGAGATAATGAGTGAATAATTGCCCTGTTATTAATCCCATCTAATGAAATACAACAACCACAATAATGGCCTTGGAATAAATCATGCCTTGGATCTCGCTTCCATAGGCTGATTGTCAAATCCTCAGTAACACCTGTTGCTGAAGACCTACGTAAGCCTTTTTGTCTTGCAGCAAAATGGTCTCTTAATTCTAAAAGTTTTGCATCACGGAGTTCTCTTCCGTGTTGTTTACCAAAGTTTATAAGTTCATCAACAAGAACGCCTAATTCTGCAGCTGATGGAGGTTGGTTATCTTTATTTACAAGATGATTTCCTTCAAACCTTAAATCAGTTTGACTCAAGCATTTATTTACTAAAGGTTCTAAGCTTTCATGTTTTAGCATTAATTGAATATCATTTTCCAGAGATTGGAGAACAACTACAACATTATCACCTTGCTTATGTGGGGTATAAGAGAATTTATGAACTTTATCATAGTTCATCCAAGTATCAAAATCTAACCCCTCCGCTTTAAAGGTTTCCTTAGTTTTCAAATTCAACTCTCCATTTGGAAGGGACTTATTAAATAAAAATTCGGTATAACCGCCGTTAAAGGTTGATTCTAGAATATTATTCAATAGCGTCAAATCTTTTCCGGCAAGTGAAGTTTGAGCTTTTAAAATATATGGAACATACTTTAAATCCCAACCAGAGAAATCGGGTTCTCCATGAAAATTGATTCCAGCATTTGAAGTTATCAAAGAAAAACAATCTTTAATCATGCCTGCGACATCAAGCTTTTCATTTACATAAAATTTTTCTTTAAAGACTTTTAACGTATCTACATCAATATTTCCTGCCATAGACAACAATTGTTGAACTTCATTATCTTTCAAACCTTTCGCAGAAAATAACTCTTTCCAAATTGCAACTTCTTCTTTATCTTTTATATTCGCCAATGACTCCATAATAGCAAGCATTTTTGCTGGCGAATTATTATGTACGACTGCTTTTAACATACCTTCGTCAAGAATTCTTCTTGCACTGAATAGCATTGCATAAAAATCAGACAAGAAATCAAAGTCCTGCACATCTGCAAACAAGCGCTTAGCCTCTGCCTCAGGCATACCATCTGCCATTTCTTTTATTTTAGGCATCAAAGCATCAGTATAAATTTTTTGCATTGTTGCATATTCTTGCCTAAATTTAACATTTTCGCCACCGTAACGCTGCCATAAAGAGCGTTCAATTTGAGTATCTAACAGCATTGTAGATATTGTATGTAACA
Source organism: Candidatus Gastranaerophilaceae bacterium (assembly GCA_045638625.1). Lineage (GTDB taxonomy): Bacteria > Cyanobacteriota > Vampirovibrionia > Gastranaerophilales > Gastranaerophilaceae > CALUTH01. Next base: position 95,207 of record JAZUBR010000021.1, on the reverse strand, counting down.
CCGAATTGTAGACTTTTTGTTCAGAATTCATTAGAACTTCTAACATAGCCCTTAAAACCGGTTTTTGATTGATTTTAGAAATTGTATCTGCAAAATCTTTTGCAGTAAAAGTACCAGTTTCTCCTAACAGTAAACTTCTTAACTTTGGAGGAATTTTTTCTTCAAAGGAGGTTAAGGCATCCTTCTTAATCTTACCCAACAATTTACCAACCTCCGCTCGATTTGCGGAAGGAGTTTTCAGATATTCTTCTAATTGAGTTAAAGACAAACATCCGAATTTTTCAGCTTCATTTGCATATTTTTCAAATGACTTACTATAAAAATCATTTACAGATAGTTCCTCAAAAGAGTCAAATTCTAAATCTAACTTTTTGATAAACTCAGCATTTTTATCTGAGAACAACCTCGCTACAAGAGGGTGTTCATCCATCATTTCAGAAGATTTGTAAACCAATGTCAAAACTTTATCTATTGATTCAGGCTCTACTTCTATCGCTGAATCTTTTATTGTTCTAGCTACTTCATCTAAGAAATCAGGAGTAAACACTTCATTTGCAACTTTTTCATTAAATTTAATCATACTTGCCACGACAGGATAAGTTTCTGGCGACAGGATATAAGAAATCTGATAATGAGGAACACCAAGGGAATAACAAGATTTTATAGTATCAAATAACTCTTGCGTAGAAACATTTGGCAAATCGCTTTTTATATGCGACAAAGCATTAAGCATTTCTTTCGCTTGAGTTTTGGAATAGTACAAGATTTCAAAGCTTTTAGGATCATCTACACCGCTTACGGTAGCTAACTCAGTAGAAGAATACACCTTCTCCAAATAAAGCTCTTTTAACTTATCTTGTGTTTCTTTAGGAAACTTTTCAATATTTTCTAAAAACTGCTTATGATCAGCCAGAAGCGCTTCAGCAGACTGCCAAGGAGATATTTTAGAAATATATTCTACTGTAAAGTCATCAGTGTATTCTAAGAATCCTGAATATGTTTTATCCCGATAGACACCAATTCCTAGCAGGGCCATAGTAACTTTTGGATTGTTCTTATAATCCGCTAGGAAACCTTTTAGATGAGATGTCGAATTCCAGAATGAACATATCCCACGATGAATCTCTTGACTGGACGTTTCATCTTTCATTAAACTTGCAATTTCGGTTAGTAACTCAATGTTTATTTTATTCATTGCATAAGAGCAAGCTTCAGATAAAGCTGAAAAATTATCTTTATTTAGTAAACAGGCGAATTCGGTTAATTGAGAAGAATTTTCGTATTCAACTTTTTCCAAATTATATTTAGAACGGTAAAGTGTATTTATTTCTTTAAAGAAATTATGAATTAAAGATAAATCAGCATTAGAATTCGCTATCTTTAATAAGTCATCAGGAGTAAACAGAGATTGTTTATCATAATTTAGTAACGCAATCTGTTTCATTAAATTAATCTTAGAAGAATCCTTTGAACAAGACTTTATAACATCCAAGCAGACATTTATATCCTTGCAATCCTTTGACCAAGTCGCAATATCAGCACAAGAATAAATTTCATCTTCACTAAAATCCTGAATTCTTTCAACAAATTCTTGATAATTAGGGATTTTTTCCAAGGAAAAATAAGATAATACTAAATTAGCTTTTTGCTTCAATTCTTCAGGTAATGCATAGTGATATCTTGAATTTTCGAAAGAAAGCCCATAACCAAACATCAAATCTGATATTTCTTCTTGTTCTTCTGCAGACAACTTTAAAAATATATCAAGCTCTTCTTTCGATAAATATTCACTATAAAGCTTTCTTAACCTTGCAACTTCTGATGGTGTATGATGACCATATTCTACCATCGGCAATTCTTCTTCTGGCTTTTTAACTAAATTAACTTGTCCATCAGGATCTAGTGTCGGCTTTTTAACATAATCATCAACGGAGATTCTCCCTGATGAAATATCATCCATGGTCTTTAAAATATTCAATGCATCATCTCTTGATAACGCCACATCTTTAAACGCATCTTGCAAAAACTTAACTTTGGCATCTGTTGTCAATGGCATAAATTGCTTTTGTAGAACCCCGCCAGAAAGGGCAAAGCCAATAGACATAATAACATCTTGTGGCAACAAGTCACCATTGCCCATCATTTTATTAACAGCAATTGTACTTGTTAAATCAAGCACAACTTCTGTAGATACCTGTAGTGTTTTAGCAAGATTATCAACTTTATTTAAACTTTGTACTATCTCTGCAGGGAATTTGACAGGATTTGATTTAACAATTGCAGAAATTTCATCAGTAGACTTTCCTGCTTGTTTCAACGTAGAAACAAGAGCTCTTGTCTTATAATAAGCAGCACCCGTTTCTGCTAACTTACTTGCCCCCATGCCGGCAGCCATATAAACTGTATTCTGAAGAACACCTTGACCCCAAGCTTTCCATTCTTCTTGACTCATCCCATTCTCAGAGCTTAATTGTTCCCAAAGTTCAGTAGGTCTAAGTGTCATTTGAGCCATTAAAGGAATAGAAATTGCTTGTTGAACACCCTGCATAGCTTTTGCAGCCGTATTTACTGTTTGTAACGCTTTAACAGTTCTCACCCCTGTAGCACCCTTTAATAACCAACCGCTTGTTGCAGCAGCGCCCCCAGGGAGTATCATCATTGCCATTGAAGCAATATTTAGAGCTGCTTCTATATTAGCAACAGACTGTTGTTGTTTTAGAACATAAGATTCAGCTAGAGCTTTAAGTTCTTTTTTTCCATAAGCTAACTCAAAGCTTTTCTCATAGTCCTTTTTCTGCTTTTCAACTTGAGCTTGAATCATAGCTGATAATTCTTGAGGATTTGTGTCCCCTTCAGCTTCTAAACCAATAGCATTCGCCAATGAATTATCAAGTCGACTAGATAATTCATTAACTATAAGCTGCAAAGCTTCATTAGTAGCCTCAGCAGGATATCCGTTCTTTGCGGTCCTATAAATCACATATTCATCTTTAGAATTTTTACCTAGCCTAAAATCCCCGCCATACTTTTGTATCACGGGATTATCTTTGTATTTCTCTTCAATATCAGCCAAAGTAGTATTTATATCGTCAATAGATTTTGCACCGCAAGTTTTAAAAGCTTGTATAATTGAAGCTGCCGATTTTGCGGGAGACATTTGACTTTTTAAATTACCAACAGTAGCCGAATGTAACTGACGTTTTACAGCTGTAACAGCATCAAAAGCAGTTTTTACACGTGCAAACTCTTTTGATTTTTCCACACAGTCATTAATTAACTGCTCATTAAACTCAACACCTCTTCTCTGTAAAAACATCTCTTCAAAAGATACCGGAACAGTTTTTCCCATAAAGACATAATTAGCCTGACCTCTGGCCGCCTGCTCTAACATAGCAACGTCTTCAGTTGTTTTAGAGAGTTGTTTCTTTACATTTGAACGAGAATATTCACTATTACTAAACTCTTTCAACATATTCGTAAAATATGACAAATCTCCAGCCTCATTATCTCTTTCTGAAACAATTAAATCTGCCTCTTTTAACATTGACGAAAGAAATTGGATAGCCTTAGCTTGAGTATTAGTAGGAGTTAGTTCTGCATAAGAAGTAGAGTTTTTTTCTATTCCAAAGAGGTTTGTATGAACAGCAGCAAAACCTGTTCCAAAAATATTTTCAGATACAACATCTCCCTTTTGCCCCAATGCAGCTCTTGCAAGACTTTCAAACCCAGGGTAGACTTTTCCTGTTTTTTCCATTTCCTTTAGCATAAGTTCAACAACAGCGTCATCAGACAGAGTAAAACCTAAGTCGTTTGTACTCCTATACTGATTTATAACATTTTGCTGCTGTATGCTATAACTACTCATTAAAAAAATACCTTTACCATACAGAAGTATTATCGGCACAACTACAGTAAACTTTAGGGAATAATCTCTTTTTTTTACAATTATTTACAATAGGAAGGTAAACCGTAAGAAATTTGAAAATAAAACCTATATGATATAGAATACTAAGAGGAGGGTGATATGAAGAAAGTTTTATTGTTAACAGCAATTTTAACAGCGTTAGTTTGTAATGCTGTACAGGCTGCAACCCCAGATGAACTATATGATTATGTATGGAAACTAATAAGCAAAAAATATGTCGATCCGACAAATAATTACCAAGACTGGAATCAATGGAGATATAAATACAAAAATAAGCTTAAAACATTTGACGACTGCTACGTTGCAATTGACACTATGTTAGCAAGCTTAGATGACCCATATACCAGATTCTTAGATGAAAAAGAGTTTAATGAAGAAACTACTTCTATTAGAGGCTCTCTTAAAGGCATTGGGACTCAGATTGGAATAAGAGATGGCAATTTAGTTATCATCGCTCCAATAGAAAATTCTCCTGCAGAACTTGCAGGCTTGAAAGCTGACGACCAAATCCTTGAAATTGATGGAAAAAGCACAAAGGGAATCTCAATAGATAAAGCCGCTGACAGAATCAGAGGTGAAAAAGGAACAACAGTTAACCTGCTTATAAAAAGGGCTAACGCAGAACCTAAAAACTATATCATTGTGCGTGATGAAATTGAAATAAAATCTGTCTCAACTAAAATGCCTATAGAAACCAAGATTCCAGAAGACATTCAATACATCAGATTGAGCTCTTTTATAAGCAAAAACGCATCTAATGAAATACAGAATATATTGAGAAATTGTAGCGATAAGAGCGGTATAATACTAGACCTCCGCTCAAATCCTGGAGGACTTTTATCTAACGCTATTACAATTTCAGATATGTTTTTGAGCGGTGGTGTAATTGTTAGCACAGTTGACAGAGATCGTTATAAAGATACAACACGAGCTACAATAACAAATTTAACTAACAAACCTCTTGTTGTTTTAATAAACAAAGGTTCAGCTTCTGCTAGTGAAATTTTAAGCGGTGCTCTAAAAGATAACCGTAGAGCAGTAATTGTTGGAGAACAATCCTACGGGAAAGGTTTAGTACAAGAAATAAATAAATTACCAAACAGCACTGGAATGAACTTAACTATTCAAAGGTATTTAACACCTAGTGGAGCAGATATTAATAAAAAAGGTATCACTCCTGATATTGTAGTTGAACTAACAGAAGAACACGTTAAAAATAAAGACGATGTACAGTTAAAACGAGCTGTTAAAGTATTACAGGAAATGCAATGTTTATCACAAAAGAATGGGTAATTCAAAATAAATCAACGAAACAAGAGTCGCTCGTTGAGCGGCTTTTGGCTGTGCGTGGAATCACAGACCCAGAAGCTATACACAACTTCCTTAATCCTTTTGAAATTACTATCACGCATCCAAACGCTTTCTGCCAAATGAGAGATGCTGTTGATAGAATAGTCAAAGCTATTGATGAAAATGAGCGGATTTTAATATACGGAGACTTCGATGCTGACGGAGTTACTTCAACTTCTCTTTTGCTAAGAACACTAAGAGAGTTAGGAGCTGACGTTGATTATTACATCCCAGACAGAGAAAGTGATGGACACGGGCTCAATACAAAAGCTTTAGTTAAAATAATGACGCAGAAAAAGCCGAAATTATTTATAACCTGTGACTGCGGTATTAGCAACGTAGAGGAAGTAAAGTTTATAAAAAGCTTCCAAAAAGATATCATCATTACAGACCACCACGAAGCACCTGATGTTCTTCCTGATGCGCTTGCAATCATTAATCCTAAAGCTCCATTTGCACTAGATGAACGACTTACAGCATCTCAAATAAATGACCTAAGCGCTCTTGCGGGAGTAGGGGTTGCTTTTAAGCTTGCACAAGCAGTCCTTGAAAGATACGAACGCTTAGAATTTATTTATGAAATATTGCCTTATGTTGCTGTGGGAACAATAGGAGACGTTGTTCCACTAATAGGAGAAAACAGATACTTTGTCCTTAAAGGGATAGAGCTTATCGTCGCAGGCAAACACTATGGAATTAAACGTTTACTAGAAAGTGCCGGATATAACATCGATAACGGTATCACTGCTGAACAAATTGCATTTGGGGTTGTTCCTAGAATCAATGCCTCCGGAAGATTAGATACAGTTGATGCAGCTCTTAAATTAATGGTTTCAGATAACAAACAAGAAATTGAGCTTTCACTAATCACACTAGAAAATTTTAATAAAATCAGACAAGACATGACCTCTCAAACCTATGAAGAGGCTTTAGAGATGCTTAAGTCAAAAGGAAACTACAAAAATTGTATAATTTTGTACAATCCAAACTGGCACTTAGGAATCATTGGGATTGTTGCTTCAAAGATAATGGAGACATTCTATAAGCCTGTTTTTCTTATGACATTCTCTGAAGAAACAAAACAAATCAGATGCTCTTCTAGAAGTGTTGAGGAAGTTCCAATCTACGATATGATTTCTAATATTTCAGAATACTTAGATGGCTATGGTGGTCACGCTATGGCAGGAGGTTTTGCATTCTCTGTAGAGAAAACAACTTTAGAGGAAGTATCCTCTGCACTTTCCAAAACAATAGATGAATATTTAGGAGACAATAAGCTAACTCCGTCACTTAAAGTTGACTTAGAACTCTCCCAAGAAGAAATAGATGTGCACCTAGTAAATGAAATATCAAGACTTGAGCCTTTCGGCGCAGGCAACCCTGCACCAACTTTTGTGATGAAAAACTTACAGGTTAAGCAAAAAAAATTAATGGGTGCAAATAAAGACCATCTTAAATTAACAGTACAATCAGGAGAACAAACTTTTGACTGTATTAGATGGTCTCAAGGAGATATTGCACTTACCAACGGGGATTATCTAGATATTGCGTTTTCTCCACAGATTAATGAATTCAATGGAAATATTAGTATTCAACTTATTTTAAAGGATGTCCATTCAGAAGTTCTTAAAGCCGTCGAAGCTCCTTCTGTTAAAATCTATGACCACAGAAAAAAAACAAATATTATAAAAATGGTTGAGGAATACGTAAGAGATTCTAAACATAAAATATCTGTTTTCGCAGAAGATAAGAATATTATTGAAGCTTTAAAACCTTACCCTAATTTATCTTCAAGAATAGTATCACGATTAAACATTGAGCCCTGTGAAGGATTAATGTTCTTCGATTATCCACCAGATGAATTCATCTACAATAAAATTATTGAAACTGCTGATGCTTCTGTTATTCATTACATGAAATACGAGATTATCAAATTTGATACTGCAAAAATGCTCAAAACGTTTAGTGGCATGATTAAATATGTTGCAAACAATAAAAACGGAGAGTTTAACATCTCTGGTTGTGCTTCATTTTTATCAATTTCAGAATCGTTGGTAAAAGCCACTCTAGAATTATTTGCAGACGCAGGAATGATTAATATTGAAACATTCGATGAACCAATCTGTCTAATTTCAGTTAATAATCTCAACTTCGATAAAATAACCAGTATTCCAAAATACAAGCAAGTACTTGCTCTAATTGGAGAAATGGAATCTTTCCGCAAAGATTTGATGAAACGTGAATTATAAGCGATTTTCTAAAGCTTTGATACGCTCTTCTAAATCAAGAATCTCATATTTTCTACGATTTAATTCACAAGAGATAGGGTCAGGAATTCTATTGTGCTGCAAAACTCCATCAGAATTATAAACTTTCTGTTTAACAATTCTTCCTGGAACACCAATCACAGTTGAATGCTCAGGAACATCATTTACAACAACAGAACCTGCACCAATTCGAACGTGATCACCAATTTCAATATTACCAAGGACCTTTGCACCAGCTCCAACAATTACGCCATTTCCTATTGTCGGATGTCGTTTTTGTTCATCCTTGCCTGTTCCGCCCAATGTTACTTGCTGATAAATCAAGACATCATCTTTTATAATCGCAGTTTCTCCGATTACCACACCTTCTCCATGGTCAATAAAAAAACGTTTACCAATTTTTGCCCCTGGGTGAATTTCAATACCAGTAATAATACGAGTTAAATATGTCATAAACCTTGGGAAAAAAGGTACTTTCCAAGTATAAAGTTTGTGCGCAACACGGTATGCAATAAGAGCATGCAATCCTGGATAGCAAAAAATCACCTCTGCCAAATTTCGTGCAGCGGGGTCCTTATCATATATAACTTGAACGTCTTCTCTAACACGTTCAACAGCTCTTTTTGTTAAATCTTTTATTTTACTAAACATTAAACAACTCTCCTGATAGATATCGTTCGCCTAAATCTGGAACAACTGTCAATATTGTTTTATCTGGATATTTTTGAGCTAAATCCTTCGCAGCGGCAACATTCGCACCAGAAGAAATTCCGCATAAAATACCCTTTTGAGATGCTAATAATTTTGCCTCTCCTATTGCCCTTGAGCCCTCAATTGTCAAAATACCATCTATAACTGTTTCATCATATATCGATGGAATAAAATTGGCACCTATGCCTTGAATCTTATGAGGACCGGCTACTCCTTGACTTAACAAAGGGCTTTCAGAAGGTTCAACTGCAAATGCCAATATATTAGGATTTAAACTCTTTAAACCTTTTGCCAATCCTATAATAGTACCACCCGTACCAACTCCCGCAACAACAATATCAACTTGTCCTTCTGTCTGTTTCCAAATTTCAGGAACTGTTGTTTCGATATGAGATAACGGATTAGCGCTATTTGAAAATTGCATTGGAATGAAGCTATTTGGATACTTTTGTTTTAATTCTTCTGCCTTATCAACAGAACCCTTCATCCCATCAGAAGCTGGAGTTAAAACAAGTTCAGCCCCATAAGCTTTTATAACTTTTTTACGCTCATCGGACATATTTTCAGGCATTACAACAATAAGTTTTAACCCCATTGCGGCACAGCACATTGCAAGCCCAATCCCTGTATTTCCACTTGTTGGCTCTATAATAACAGTAGAATCATCTACCAAGCCAGACTTCACAGCCTCTTTAAGCATATAAAGAGAAGCTCTATCCTTTATTGAATTTGAAGGATTAAAAAATTCTAACTTTAGTAAAATATTTTCAGAATATCTTACAATTGGAGTATTTCCTACTAATTCAGTAACATTGTTATAAATCAAAACTCATCCTCACTCTTCTGATATTATAACACCACCGTATAATTAACCGCAAGATAGATTATGTTTTAAAATCTGCACAGCATCAATTAAAGGATCAATACTTGTTGAAAAAGGTGGAGCATAAGTCATATCAGTATCACTCAAATCTTCAACAGTTATCCCTCTAATTAAACCCGTAGTTAGAGTATTTATGCGTTTATCTGCCTCTGGAGACCCAACAGCCTGAGCCCCTAAAATTTTATGAGAACGTCTATCTGCAATTAGTTTTAATGTAATATAACCAACTGCAGGCATATAGCCCGCTTTGTCTCGTTTTGTTATAATCGCAGAAACAACATCAAAGCCCAACTCTTGAGCAGTTTGTGTACTCAAGCCCGTTCTTGATATTGTAAAATCAAAAAAGCGTGTCACTGCAGAGCCCAATACCCCTTCAAAATCATCAACCCCACCACACATATTTATTGCGGCACATCGACCTTCTTTATTAGCCGTAGAGCCGAGCGGTAACCACATTGGAGTATGAGAAATCATATTAATTTTTTCACAACAATCACCTGCTGCATAAATATCAGGATAATTTGTTTGCATTCGGCTATTTACTTTTATAGCCCCAGTCTTACCCAAATCAATACCCGCTTTTTGAGCAATATCCACCACAGGAGAAACACCAGTACATAGAACCACAAAGTCAGTTTTAATCAATCTACCATTAGATAAACGCACGGATTTAACATTTTTCTCTCCAATAAACTCTTTTACACGAACACCGGTAAATATTTTAACTTTGTCTTTAAATGTATTATGAATATATGCAGAAAGAAAAGAACTCATGTCATCATCCAATGAATTCATAATTTTATGCTCTTCTTCTATTAATGTAACATTTAAACCATTGTGAACAAAAGCCTCTAATAATTCTATCCCTATATAACCTGCACCAATAATAACAGCGTGTTTTGACTTAAGCATAGCGGCACGAATATTAATACCGTCTTCTAGTGTTTTTAGTGAAAAAATATTATTTAAAGATACATTCGGAATATCAGGAATATAAGAAGATGATCCCGTGGCAATGAGAAGTTTATCATAGTTAGTAAAAAATTCATGACCAGATTTCAAATCCTTAACTTTCACCTGCTTAGTGTCTGGAATAACCTCAACCACTTTATGGAAAGTATGAACCTGAATACCTGATTCTTGAAACTTTTGAACAGTTCTTACTATTAACTTTTCAACATTCTCAAAATTTCCCTCAATGAAATAAGGGAGTCCACAAGCAGAATAAGAGACATACTCCTCCTGAGTAAATATCACAATTTCAGCATCAGGCAACATTCTTTTTGATTTTGCGGCAGCTTTTGCACCTGCTGCAACAGCTCCAATAATAACAATCTTCATACCTCTCATTATTGAAGCTAGAAAAAAGTTATTAACCCCTAACTGGACATAAAAAAATAATTAGTTTTATTTAAAGAATTGCCTAATTAGCTGTTCAATACGCTGAGAAGAAACACCATCTCCGTATGGATTATTAACTTTTAAGCGAGTTTCCGATTTAGTTTTAGAAAGGATTTCACTACAATAAGAAATTATTTTTTGATAATCTGCTCCAACTAGAGTTGAAACAGCCGCTTCAACCCCCTCTTTTCTTTCAGTTTCGTATCTTAATACGATGGTAGGACAAGCAAATGTCGGCGCTTCTTCCTGAATACCACCTGAATCTGTCAAGATAAGATGAGCATTCTTCATTAAATAAACTAAATAAGGATAATCCAACGGTGGAAGTAAGCTTACATTTTTGTATTTAGAAAGAGCTGTTTCTATCTTATTCTTAACATTCGGATTTGGATGTACAGGAATTACAAAAGTAAAATCAGAATATTTATTAACCAAATAATCTATAGCAGAAACAATATTATCTAATCTTTCACCATGATTTTCACGCCTATGCGCTGTAATTAAAACTAGCTTATCAGGATAGATACCTTTTTCTTCAAAAAATAAACGACTCTTTTCTACAACTTCATCAGACAAGCAAGATAAAGCATCAATTACGGTATTCCCAACTACATGCACAATCGAAGAATCAATATTTTCTTTCAATAATGCAAGTTTATTGACTTCAGTAGGAGCGAAGTGTAAATCTGTAACCCTAGACACCATTTGACGAATAGTTTCTTCAGGGAATGGTTCAAACTTATCATAAGACCTCAAGCCTGCTTCCACATGAAAAACTGGAATCTTATGATAAAAAGAAGTCAATGCCCCACAAAATACTGTCATAGTATCACCTTGAACGATAGTTGCATCTATCTTTTCAGAATTATAAATCTCGTTCAAAGAAACCATTATTCTAGATTGAACCTCTGCTAAAGATTGATTCTCTCTCATTGCATCCAAATTATAATTAGACTTTAAACCAAAATAATTCAACGTTTGATTTGAAAGCTCTTTTTGTTGTTCTGTATTAATTATAATCACTCTGTATAAATCAGGGAACTTACGGAGTTCAATAATTACAGGTGCCAATTTAATAACTTCAGGTCTTGTTCCTAATATAAAAGCAATATTCTTCATAAGAATAATTATAAATCAAAAACAATGTAAAAATCTATTGGCATCATATAAAGTTTAGGGTATAATCCCAAGTATGGACAAAAAGGTTATCTCTAATAACAGAAAAGCTTTTCACGACTACATTATTTGCGAAAAATACGTAGCGGGAATTGTGTTGACTGGTACAGAAATCAAATCAATAAGAGCAAATGGAATTAATCTTAAAGATAGCTTTGCTAAAATTGAGGATGGAGAAATCTTCTTGTACAATTCACATATTTCACCATACAGTGAAGGTAATAGATTTAACCATCAACCTGACAGGGTGAGAAAATTATTACTTAATAAAAAAGAGATTCTGAAGATTGAAATCAAAGTAAAAAAAGACGGATATACAATTGTACCTTTGGAATTGTTTTTATCTCACGGATTTGCTAAAATAGAGTTGGGTTTAGGAAAAGGGAAGAAACTTTACGATAAACGAGAAACCCTTATGAAAAAGACTCAAAACAGGGATATTGAGCGTAGCTTAAAAAGATAAGGATTAAAATGCTTTCTAAAGACGATATATTAAAAAAATTAAGTGCAGAAAACTACTTCATTGATAAAAAATCTCTTGAAGTGTTTATCTCAGATTGGAAAATTAATCCTGTTTTTGAAGACGAGTTTGGAACAGAATTTTACGACGACTTTTCTGTAAAAAAAATTAGAAAAGGAATTACCTTAAAAGCTCAAGGCTACTCTGACGAAAGCATTGCAGAAAAAATTATAGAAAAACCAGCTATTCCAAAACCACAAGAACAAGAACTCGTTGAACACTCTTTAACTACCATTCCTGAATCAACAGGAGTAGTTGAAACTCCTGCTTCTCCGAAGTTAAGAAACCTAACTCTTGATATCAGCTCACAAACTCTACAAATGATTGCAGATGCAGTGGCACATAAGATTACTGATGATATAAAAAACTCTGACTTCGCAAAAGACCTAATAGAAGCTGGCTCTTACAAAAGAGATAATGAAATTTTATCAAAACAAATTGCTGAATTATTAGAAGATAATAAAAAAATGGCAGAGCGAATAGAAGCTCTTGAAGCAAAGAAAAGTTTTTGGCAAAAGCTTTTTTGTTAAATTTTGTAAAAAAAACAAGCTACCCGAGCAAAATTTTAAATTCACTGCTTTAAAGCATGCATACAAACAATAAAAAGGAGTACGTATGCGAATCTGTTCTATATCTAACTACACCCCCAAAACACTAAATACAAGAGCTTATAATTTGCAAACATTCTGCAGTAATCATATAATGAAAAATATAACATCAACAACAGAAACGGATACAGTTTCTTTTTCAGGGAGAGCACAAATGTTACCAAAAGAAAAATTAACAAACCTAGCAAAATCAATTCTTGAATCAAATAATTTACAGGCAGGACAAAAATTATACATTACAGGCTTATCAGCTTTTCTACCATTTTTAGATATCCTTACAGAAGAAGCTTACAAAATGGATTCTGGTCTTATTTCTTTCAAAGTAATCGAGCCCGAACTTGAAGCCCTAAAAGAAAAATATAATATAACAGAAGAGTTTGACTACATTATCAAAGAAAGAGAAGATTATAAAAAAGCAAATGCACTCTTCCTTAACTTTGATGAAGCTAACAACCCGCTTTTAGAAGCAGGGCTTAATGAGAACGAAATCAATGAGCTAAGAAAAGAAATCTCAATAGACATCCCAAAAGAAATAAGAGATTTATTCATAATAAATCCAGAAGAAGTTCTTGTACAAGCCTTGGACATCCATAAGGGACAACCAGTTTCTATCTACGGAGAAAGAGAGCATTTACCATACATTACAGAACTCGTAGAATGGCTTTATGCAAATAATGACACAAAATTAGTAAATGTACGTATTAATAACAACAACCAACTCAACCTTTACAAATATGGCAATGACAATCTATTAGAAGAAGTACCAGCTACTTGTGTGGATGCAGAGCAAGAAATGTATGATAAAGACATTGCATTATTATGCCTAGATGGAGAAGATCCAAACTTTTACAGTGATGTAGACAGCGAAAAAGTTGTTAGAAACAATCGAGCACGTAGAGCAGCTATAAAAGAACTTAGAAGCAAAACATCTACCAATAACCCTTGGTTAGTTTACTACGCACCAACAACCAAATCTTGTAAAGAAGCATATCAAGATTATGATGACGACGCACTAGGAGCTTTAACTCAAGCGTATAAAGATGCAAATAAAATTAATCGCTCTGGAAAACTTGAAGAGCACATAAAAAACCTTTCACACAGAGCACAAAAAATGAATGAACTAATCGAAAACGGGTATAGGACACTCCATTACACAAGCATTGACGAATCAGGAAATCCTGATGGCAAAACAGATTTTACAATCAAAATGTCAGCGGATTCTATTTTTAATAGTGCTAGAATGGCAATGCCAAAATATAATCATAATCCAATTGTTAATATCCCGACCGAAGAAGTGTTTAGTGCTCCTTTAGCAAACACCGCCCAAGGGGTTCTTTCTGCAACAAAACCGCTAAGCTTGAATGGAAAATTAGTAGAAGGCATCCAGTTTACATTCAAAGACGGCGCTATTGTTGACATTAAAGCAACCAAGAATGAAGACATGCTAAAAGCACACATTAAAGCATACGAAAACGCTGATAGACTTGGAGAAATCGCTCTTGTTGCAGGTTCGCCAATAGAAGAAACTGGAAGAATTTTTAATTCCGTTCTTTTAGATGAAAATGCAAGCTGCCACTTCGCAATAGGAGATTGCTATCCTGACACAATAAAAGGTGCTGATGAAATCGAAGATTATAATGAACTAAAAGCCTTCCTTAAAGAAGGTAACTTCAACGTTTCTGATACGCACAATGACTTTATGGTTGGTGGCAAAAACATTATAATCACAGCGATTAATGATGAAACTGGAGACACCCTAGAAGTAATAAAAGACGATAAGTTCTTGTTATAAAGCATACAACAAATATATTCCGATTTTATTTATGTGCAACTGATTCCTCTATTATGAGGTCCTCTATTGCGCTGTTTAATAAACGAATGTTTTTTATTTTTTCCAATGCAACAGAAAGCATATTTATATAAGAATTACGTTCCTCACTTAACTTACTAGTAACATCCTTCCCTGAATAATACTGAGAACTACATTCCTTTGTTAAACAAGACTCCATTGTCGCCTGAACCAAACTTTCGACAGTTAGTAATTCTTCTATAATTGATTCATTCAAATCATTTACAGTTTGAGTGCAGATACTTTTTTTCATAATAAGACTCCTTTGTTATTTTGTGACTTGGGCTTTCTCTCTTTAGTATAATAAAAATATTTTTGAATTTATTAATATAATTTCCCATTTACAATTTCTACCCCAAATTCACAAAACTTTTACAATTCTTCACACAAAGAAAATAGGCCTTTTACAAACTATAAAAGCATTTGAGCCCAATTTTAAAAACGACCCTTTTTTAGAAAATTAATGTAAATTTTTTGTAATATTTATAAAAATATAAGCAAAAAAGTTTATGTCCTAACTTAAAACTACTATAAAGAGGTGAAATAAATGCAAATCAATTATAATTTAAATAACAATTTTAAGAGTTTAAGACAAGACAAAAAACTAGTAGAACAATTAACAAAAGAAAATAAATATACATTTGCCGAAAACAATCAAAAAAGAATTATGGAATCCATCGAGAAAATCGGTGCTAAAGGTTCTAAATCGGGAGTAGAATTTTTGCTTAACGTAGCAAAAAACATTCGCTATTCTACAAATATAAAATTCAATTTTTCACCTAAAAATCCTTGGCTAAGTGCATTAATGACAGCAACTTCAACTGCAATAACTGTTGCGGGTTTAAATAACTCAGAAGAAATTCAAAAACAATATTCAGAAGTTTTCCTAGCTGACAAACCTCTTACAGAAGAAGAGCAAGAAATACTAGGCAAATATGATTCAATCATTAGCACACTTTCTTCAATGACTGATAAAGAAACTCTTTCACCAATTGATAACAATTTGCAATATTTCATAATTTCATCAGAAACCTCTCTAGGAGACAAAAAATACATTCTAGAAAAATTAGAATACCTCTTAAGCGATGAATATCAACTTAATGAACAAATCCAAGATAAGAAAGTTCAAGTTTTTTCTGAAATTATAAACGATTTAGCTTTAGACAAAGTTAATAGCGAAATACCGAATATTAAAGCTGTTGACCAACTTACTCACGGGATGTGTGCAGCAATTTCTATCGTTAGAAAATTAACAGCATACGAGTATAAGCGTAACTACGTTGACAGCGTATTATCAGAGCTTGATAACACAGATAACATGATGGTTTACGACAGAGCTCAACTAGGCAAAGACGTAAAAATTCCTGTTACAAAAGCAATGATAGACTACGATAAAGCTATAAAAAACGGGTTCAGAATTGTCGACGCTTCTGTTGCAAACTGGATGAACTATGCTGACATGGATCTGGCAAACGATGACATTGGCTTAATGTACGTTATGTATGATGATATGAATAATGGTGTCTATAGAGACGCACATGTTAGCATACTTTCAAAAGATACTACCATTCCTAATCAATACGAATATCACCAAAATTTAAGTGTTACAGAAGATAGATTAAAAGCTCTAAAAAGTTCTATTATCAAAACAAAATACTTAAGCGAAAAAAGTAACAAAGATGCACAAATCAAACTTGCAGAAGAACGAAATCTGTATCAAGAGAACTTAACATCAACATTAAAAGAGTTATTAACTACTAATCACAAAGACCTTGCGCACGATATTTCAACTAAGCTAATAAGCAATCTTAAACAAAAAAACGCAGAAAGACTTCGTGAAAACGAGACTATAGCACAAGATTACTTATATATTGATAACGAAGAACCAAAGCTTAAGAAAAACAAAATCAAAGCTTTTCTCTATGAAGGATTCTCTTATGCACTTGAATCACCTCTTAATGATAAACAGGTAGAAAATATTTATGAGCTAGTTGAAACAATTCAAGGACTAGATTCGCCAATAAAACCTAGTCAGATATCAATTGCAGAGAGAACTGTAAAAGCTAGCGAAGCTTTCAAATCACAAGTAATGAAAGCTTGTACAATACCGGAAAGACTAACAAGTTACATGGTTAATCTTGGTTTTGGAGATGAAGATGAAAGATTCTTAGAAAACATTGACGAACTAATAACCAAAGTTGCTAGTGGAAACAAACAAATTATTGAAGGACTATCTAAAAACATTGGATTAGAAACAGCTAATCAGGGAGAGGTTTTAAGCTTCTTAATTTCTTGTGAAGAGTATATTAAGTCGTTACCAGCTATTTATGACGATTTATATAAAAGAATGAATCTTAAAAACCGCTTCAATGCTCTTAAGGAAGAAGTTAAAAATGGAAAAGAAATCCTTGCTAGCAAAGATGCCGACAAAATTAATAAATTAATGAGCTTGGTAGGTATTTATAGCGAAACAAAGCTTGCTGAAATTTTCGATGAAGCAGAAGACTTAATGACACATAGAACAATCATAGAAACCTTCTCTCAAATGTTTGACTGTCCTGCTGAACAAGAAAAAGTTTTAAAAACTATTAATGCTGTTATAAATGGTATTAACGCTCACCATGACGAAGACATGGTAACTGCAATAGCTGAAAATTTAGAAATTCCTAACGAAGCTGTTATTCCAACATTGATAAATGTTTCAATGGGGCTTTCTGGAATGAAAAATGATGAAATCTATAAAACTGTAGCAAAAAAACTTAATCAATTTAGCATTAAACAAGACTTTTTCCAATATCACAGTGCTCTTATTCAGAGGTTCGCAACAGGAATTGAAAGAGAGTTTGTAGAAGAACTTCTTACAAACAATGGCTATCCAAAAGAACCAACTCCCGATAATCTTAATAATTTAATGGAAAAACTCTTGCAAGATATGCAACATCTTGGTTTAACTATCAACTCCATTGCAGAAAATTTACATATTGTCTCAGAAGATGGAGACATAATTAATTCTGTATATCCGCCTGCTATTATCCTAAAAGAATATGAAAAACAAGGTTTCATAATGAAACAAGCTGATATCAACAGATTCAATAAGCGTTTTGAACAAATCGAAGTACTTTATGCAAATAAATCTCAATACAGTCCAAAGGAATTTAGACGTAGACTAAAAGAACTCAGAACCCTATCTTCAGAAGATAAAAAG
The DNA here is from genome assembly GCA_045638625.1 of Candidatus Gastranaerophilaceae bacterium. Classification (GTDB taxonomy): domain Bacteria; phylum Cyanobacteriota; class Vampirovibrionia; order Gastranaerophilales; family Gastranaerophilaceae; genus CALUTH01. Next base: position 77,312 of record JAZUBR010000021.1, on the reverse strand, counting down.
ATAATCAATAATACTCTTAAACATACAAACGAAATGTTAAGAGAAACGTCAAGAGAAAAGAAATTCTTATTCAATGCAATAAAGAAATATGCAGAAGATATTTATAGAGACTATGGTGTTAATACAACAGGTGCATTCTGGAACAGCTTAACACCATCTAGTGGCTTAGCTGCTTCACAACAACAAGCAATACTTGAAGCTATTACAGGAAAGCAGCACTTTATCGAAAAAGATATAGAAAAGGGTATTGAACAAATAAAAACAGGGGTTCACTCTGGAGTTTCAAGCACATCTGTTTCTGACGATAGTGCAGCTTGGCACGCTCAATATGTTAGTTCTATAGAAAAAGTAACAGTTCCTTCTAAAAACGACGCTAAACAAATGGTAGACAAGGAAATTCTTTTCCATGATAACACTTGGGGGGCATTAGAAAAGGAAAATACTTGGGTTGATAGTAGAGGAATGCTAAGAACAGACTACAACAGCTCCAGAGGGTATAAATATGGCTACGTAACAAATTCTGACCTCAAAAACGGAACTTTTGTAAATGACTTGTTATACAAAACAGGTAAAATAACTCCTGATAATAACATTAATAATAAAGAATGGAAAAAATTAAATCCAAGAGAAGAATACACATTCTCACTTATACACGACTTTATTCTTCCTGGAGAAGATAAAAGTGCAATAAGCGTAGCTAAACAGATTAGAGATAGTGTTTTAATCAACGAAGAAAGATTGGTTAACATCCTTGAAAAAGAAGCGGCTAAAATGTCTCCTGAACAACTAAAACATAAATTAACCGTTCTTAACAAAATAGGGATGACCTTCCCTGCGACCTACAATGAATTTGAACAACGAATAAAAGGGAATCGATTCACTAAAGGTATTGAGTCAGAAGAAGACTACAACAATTTACCAAAAGATGACAAGCTCAAAATAACTCTTGAAAGAGCAGCTCTAAGAGCTACATACAAGGAAGTTGCTTTTGATGAAAAAATTTCTCAAATTGATTCACTAGACAAAATCCGTGAACAAGAAGATATTTTCAAAGGCAAAATAAGAGAAAAATTATATTATAGCTTCGGAAAACGTCCTGAATTAGTCAAATTCTTATTATCTGATAAGAACAGAGAAACTATTCTAGACCAAATAATCACACCTAATCTTGAAGCATCTAATCATAAATTAGAACAAGATGATGTAAAAAAACTTTTAGCAAGAAAAAATATTATTGAAGAAGTTAACACAATCGGTTACGACGGATCTATAACAGGGCTTGCAAATACATTTACACAAGTCTTAATTAATAGACTAACAACCATTCTACCAACGCTTTCAAAAGATGATGTAAAAACAATTTCAGATAGTTTATATAACTACTCAATGAATAACTTGAAAATCGAAAAAGAAGACATCTCTTCTGGAGAAATCCCTACCTTCATCACAAAGTGGTTAGATAAACATTATGAAATAGAAAGCGATGAGCAATTTATCCAAATATATAACAAAATTCAAAATTACACATTTGAAGAATTTGAAAAAGAAATTATTTCATCAATTACTGATGAAGATTTGGCTATAAATAGAGTTACTGCTTATGATTTAATCAAGAAAATACAAATAGAGAATACAAAAGCAATAAATATTCTTAACAATGAAATTTTCTTCGAAGAATTTGATAAGATATATGAACCTTCTATTAACAAACCATACACCCGTTACACAAAATTAGACAATAAAGTAACAGGCGCTTATCCTGAAAAGACATCTTTTGACGAAGCCTATATGCTTTTAAGAATGAGCTTATGGAAACTTACCTATAAAAAAGCTTTTGATGCTGTAAAAGTAGAGGCTTATAACAGATACAACGTTCTTCCAGCATACCCACACTTAAAAAATCTAGAAGAAGAAGGTATCAAAGAAAGCACTAGCACACAATTAGCTCTAATCAAAAAAGGGTTTAACACTCTTAGCAATTTAATGACTCAAGTAAGAACCTTTGAAGCAATAGAAGAATTAGAAGAATTCGCAAAAGAACATGAAGGCAAAACTTTAAGTTATACAGAAGTTTACCAATTCAACAAAAAAATAGATAATCTAAAAAAACACGTAAAAGAAAGTGACAAAATCTTTAATAAACAGCTTACAAAACTAACCGAACCTAAAGATGCAAATGTTTCAATGGATGAATACACAGACTGCATTAACAAGTTAGGAGAAACAAAAACTGCCCTTCTAAAACTCTGTTCTTTAGAAGAATATAAAGATAAACTAGATGCGGCAAAAGAAGGCCTAGATTTTGCAATTAACGTATTTCTTGAAATAAAAGTTCCTGAAAAATACAGAACAAAAACCAGAGAAAAAATTAATGATTGGCTAAGAGCAAATAGATTGGGCTTAGACAATGCAGAAGCTCTTTACGAAGAACTTGGGGCTTTCGTAGATAGTAACGGAGCAGTCCAAAAACCAGTAGATGCTCTAAACACATTCTTATTAGGAGCTTGCACAAACAAAGATACAGAGCTTGGAAAAACTACCAACCCAGCTTTGAAAAACACCATTCTAAATCTATTGAAGAATGCCAGAATATTGGAAGTTCAAGAAATCATCATGGAAGCAACCCAAGAAGGTTTAACAAATGCTGTTGCAAGCGAAATGCCTAATATAGACGTAACACTCTATAAAAAAACCGAACAAGTATCTGAAACCGAAGACGAAGAAGCTAATGTTGATGAAAAAGAAGAATTTGACGAAGACGGTAATATCGGCAATATTACAATCAAACAAATGACCGCACCAGAACCAATGTCACTTCTTACTCGCTCATTAATAATTGAGGATAACTTCGAGCATATTAAAAACTTTGTCGAAAAGTTTAATTTACAAGAGGTTGTGGTCCCACTACTTTCCAAGGCTCCTGAGTTCAAAACAGCAACAGAAGAACTAAAAACTTTTGAAAAATTAAAAAATGACCTCGTAAAAGAGAAAAAAATATTAACCATGCTAGAAGAAAAAATCAATGAATTACCACAGCTAAATACTCAGGAATTAATTGATAAAACAATGGAATTCGGAGATATTCTAGAAAATTCAGATTACAATAAAGATGAAAATTACTTTATTGATAACCTCATTTCTACATTTAGAGGAATAAAAGACTCTAAAGATATAGATGCTCTAGCAAGCCTTGATACAAGCATTACAATGATGGAAGTCTACGAAAGCGTATTAGCAGAATGTCATCCTGCATTATTAACAAGATTAAAAGATGTAGAAGACTGCTTCTTTAATTTGGGACTAATTGCAAATGGGCTAGACGCGCTTAATATCGATAATTATCCACACTTGAAAAACGGGCGAGACGAAGCTCTTGACGAGTTTGGAGAAATTCTAGATAAACAGAACAATATAATGAGAGAAGTTAACCAACTACATCTCTTTGGGTAAAAAAAACAGGAGCAAAAGCTCCTGCTGGAATTAAGAATAGCTGGAAGTATGAAAAAGATTTAATTATATTAAACCTTTTTTGTACTTCTTTTTACATTACACATGTGTCTAATTAAAAAGAATAAAATAACATGCCAGAAAAATACCCCATGAGAGCATCAGCCAATAGCATTATATTTTATAAATTGTACAACACACACTTAACCCTGTAACGTCGATATACATTGAGTTATAGTAAATGTTTATAAAGTGTAACAAAAACACTTGACAAACAAATAATTGTGTTGCATAATAAAATTGTTAAATGAAGTGTATACAAAACACTTTATAAGAAAGGAGGCAGAAATGTTAATTTCACCAGTAACACAAGGAACAGCTTTTAAATCAAATAGTGTAGTTAGAGCTAGCGGCAACAGCAGCGCAGATGACGCTCTTTTAATGCTTAAAGATCCAAAGACTGCAGTTATCTTCAAGAAAAATGAAGAAATCGCAAGAAAAGCAAACTCTAACGACCCTATTACAGCTCTAGGCTACAAGCTTTACAGAACCTTCAGATATCTTACAAATGCTGATTCTAAGGTTGTTGAACCAAAAGCTAACGATGAAAAGTTTGTTGCATTAGCATAACCGCAAATGTAACAAGCTTTTTATTTTTACCTTAAAATAATTGTCCGTTACACACTTATTACTTTAACAACAATTGAGATCTTGCGTGACATATCGCAATCGCTATAGCATCCACAGTATCATCGAGCTTAGGAAGTTCTTTATTTGTTATCACTAAACGAACCATGTCTTCAACTTCCTTCTTAGAGGCTCTACCATAGCCGGTTAGTACCTGTTTTACTTGCATTGGCGTATATTCAAAAATAGGGATACCAAGACTTTCTATAACAGCTAGAAGCACACCTCTAGATTGAGCCACAGGGATAATCGTCTTTTGATTCTTAAAGAAAAACAAGTCTTCAATTGACACAACATCGGGCTTATGAAGCTCTATTAAACATCTAATATCCTGCATTATTTCAGCCAAACGTTTTGGCACAGAATCTTCCTTCGCCGTCCTAATCGAGCCAGAACTGCATAGTTCAATATTTCCAGAATTTACTTCAACTACCCCATAACCTACAAGAGCCATACCAGGGTCTATTCCCATAATCTTCATATGATGATTATAACAGTTAATTAACATTTATCAATAAAAATAGTGACTTATACCCTTGTCTGTATTATGATAACGGTGAAAGAGGTATGTGCAAATATGAAACAAGGTAACAAAAAATACATTGGAATCCCAAGAGGAATGTCATTTTATCATAATTATCCTTTTTGGTTTGGCTTTTTCAAAGCCCTTAACATAGAACCAGTGTTATCAGATTTAACAACAAAACAAACTATTTCTGATGGAGCAGCTTTAGTTGTAACAGAGACTTGTTTACCTATTAAAATCTACCTTGGACACGTACTAAATCTCTTAAACAAAGGAGTAAAGGACATCTTTGTACCTTGCTTACAATCTATTGCTCCAAAGGTTTACAATTGCTCTAAAATCAGAGGATTGCCAGATTTAGTAAGAAACGTTATAAAAGAAGACATTAATATAATTGAAGCAACTCTTGATAAATCAGAAAAAAACAGAGGTCTATACAGTTTCCTAAAAGAAGCTGTTGCACCTTTTGGCATCACTGATGAAAAAATCATAAAAAACGCATCCAAAGAAGGCTGGAGAGTATATAACAACTTTAGGGTAATGCTTAATTCTGGCATGAGCTACAAAACCGCTATGAATTACGCACTACAAGGTAAGGTCTTTATTGAGAAGAATACAAAAGAATACCCTATTTCAGTAGCTCTTGTCTCTCACGGATACAACATTTATGACGACAGAGCCTCTATGAAAATATTTGATAAGCTTGAAGGAATGGACGTAAAAGTTTATACTGCACTACAATTAACCGACAAGCAGATGTCAGAGGGCATTGCAGCTTTAGACCAAAAAAATTATTGGGCAAACCAACTTGAAATGACAGGTGCTGCAGGACATTATCTTAAAGATAACAAAATAGATGGTATCATAGTACTCACATCATTTGGCTGTGGTCCAGACTCTCTTATGATCGAAAATATCATAAGAAAATCTAAAGAGTTCTCTAAACCGCTGTTATCTCTTACAATTGATGAGCACACAGGCGAAGCAGGTTTTATAACAAGATTAGAGGCGTTTATTGATATGCTTTACCGCAAAAAGCGTTCTAGCATCATTACAAACCTAGAATCTAAAAACTACGATTATGCTCCACAAACAAACATTTGTGATTTGATAACAGTTAATTCTGAAACAAAATAAAAGGCGACTTACGCCGCCAAGGTTTAATTGTGAGAATTTTATCAAAGGGGATTTTATCTATGACCACCGTGTCTACCATGAGGTCCACCGTGGTGTCCGCCATGATGACGTGGAGGCCTGTGAGAGAAATGAGAATGATGGGGTCTACAATGCCTATAATGATGACCTGAGCTATAGTAGAAACCTGTACCATAAAACGGGATTGAATAAGAAGTAGAATAGTACCCTGGACCACCACCATAAACCATAACAGGAGGAACTCCTCCTATTGAAACTGAGAAATTAGCCGCCTCAGCGCTTGGAGCAAACCCAACTCCTAATGCACAAAACCCTAAAACAAACAAAAACTTTTTCATAACTTTATCCGCACCTTTCAAACATCTTTCAAGTTTATAACGAATAAAATTATTATTTGTTCATTTTTTATAAAGTTTCTAGAAGATTATTATAAACATCAATTGTTTGATGACATATACAAAGCTCTCTATCCACTAAACTTTTTATTGTTGCTTTGTATGTTTCAAGGATTGCGCAATCAATACCTTTTTCTTCTAATAGCAATTCAACAGGCTTTCTACAAAATTCTGGACGAGTCCTATGTTCAATTTTATCAGCTAAATAAACAATTTTCTCAAACAAAGACATACCGACTCTTCCTAAAGTATGCCATCTTATCGCATCCAAAATTTCTGTATCTTCAACTGCATATCGAGTTTTGGCAACAATTACACCAGCAGGAGCATGGAAAGTTTTAGGATTCAAGTATTCACATTCATTAATACCTAAAACTTCGGCATTTTCCTTTATTATTTGCAATAACTCATCATTAGACAAACACTTAGCGCAATCATGCAATAATCCTGCAAAATATGCCTTATCCTTATCAACACCATAGCGCTCGGCAAGCTGAACACACATTTCTGCAACACCTAAGGTATGCTCAAAACGTTCTGCATCAAGACAACTTTTTAAATCTAACGTAATTTGATTAATCTTGGTAGAGTCCATTTTCTTTTATATACTCCAATACTTTATCCGGAACTACACCATTATTATTTTTACCTTTATAGACTCTACTTCTCAATACAGTAGAAGATAAATCAATAAAGTCCATCGGAGCGAACTCATAATCGTAATGCCACTCTGTAAACCTTTGGAAATTCTTTTCATGGAAATTTTTAGTCCTTGGGAACACAATAAAGTGAGCTTGTTTCTTTAAATCATCGGCAAACTTCCAGCTATCAATCTCTCTAAAAGCATCAGTACCAATAAGAATATTTATTTTACCCTCAGGTTTATAACGTTTATACAACTCTAGTACAGTAAAATAAGTGTATGAGAATCTTTCATTCTGATACTCAATGTTACTGATTTGGAACTGAGTGTTTCCCTCAATAGCTAATTTAACCATGTTATAACGGTGAGTAGCCAATTCATCATCAATCTCCTTGTGAGGAGGCTTATAAGCTGGAATAAACAAAACAGTATCAAACTTATAATGCTTTAAGGCAAACTCTGCAATTGCCAAGTGTACATTGTGGATGGGATTGAATGTCCCCGGATAAATACATAACCTCATAACTACTCTCCTTAAATATATGCTAACATAGATTTAATAAAAAAAAAACCTGATTTTTGATAATCAGGCGCTAATGAATAGTTTAGGGGGAATTAAATTAAAATCTTTCTTTATCTTCTCAAATATCTCAACATATTTATGTTGTTTTCTGCAAAGACTTGCATCTCTCCGTATAGAATATTTGAACGGTCTGCAGAGTCTTGCTCTTTGATAAAATCTTTATATATTGCGTTTGCTCTCGCATTAATATCGTAAATGTTCATTACTGCCATATTGCTTACCTTTGTTTAACTTTCGTCTTATATATATATAAAGTATATATTTTTTATCGAATTTCAAAAAAGAAAATCTTTGTTACAAAACTTTACAAAATAGCAATTTTTTAAATTCATATACGTTTATATAGTCATAGGTAGAAAAGAAAGGATTTGACTGATGGGAATTGAAGGAATTAAAACTGGTAATATTGCAGCTATGCCACAATTTAAGGCAAACAGCAAAGATGCGAATGTGACAACACCTGAGACAAAAAAGAACGGAAACGGTCTATTATACGGAGCATTAGCTGGATTAGCAGTTATTGGCGCAACAAGTTGCTATATAATGTCCAGAGGTAAAGGTAAAAACTTCATCCAAAAACTTGGATATAAATTTGAAAACAAAGTATTGTTAGACAAAGAAGGTAAAAAATTTACAGGTGAATTAGTACATAAAAAAGCAAATACAACTTATACCTTCAAAGATGGTATCCTAACAAAGAGTGTTACAACACCTAAAAAAGGAAATGTTTCAGAAATCGTTAAAAACTACGATGAAGCAACAGGAAAAATAATCAACAATACAAAGAAAATGAAAGATGGTAATTATACCGAAACTGTTACAACCTTCACTAGAGAAGAAGGTAAGACCATTGTAAAAAAAGAAGGCACTAAAGCTGATGGTGCAAAAGAAACTTTTGAAACATTAACAACTCAAAAAAATGGAGATAAAGTTCAAATAACAAAACAAACTCTTGATAAAGATGGAAAAATGATCCAAGAATCAAAAGAATTTGATATCAAGAAGAAAGGTCCTGAACCAACAAAAGCAGAAGCTCCTAAGCCTGAAACGCCAAAAGCTGAGGCACCTAAAGCTGAGGCTCCAAAGGCGGAAGCTCCAAAGGCGGAAGCACCAACGGCTGAAGCTCCAAAAGCTGAGACTCCTAAGGCGGAAGCGCCAAAGACTGAAGCTCCAAAAGCAGAAACGCCTAAGGCAGAAAACCCAGCTGATAAAACAGAAAAATAAAAATTTTAAAATCACAATAAAGAGCCCTTTTATAAGGGCTCTTTTACTGTATAAAACAATAATGTAACAAATTGTAAACATTTAATCTAAAACATTAAAGTTTTCTGAAAATTTGCCGATATTAATAATACAAGGGAAATTGATAAAGGAAACAAAATGGGACTAGCATGTTCACAAGTTAGAATGTTAACGCTTATCGGCCGCAAAGCTGATAACGAACTTGAGACTATGATGATTTCTAACAAGAAATTAGCTCTCTCAAGAGAACAAAGTGCTTTGTCTCAAGAATATTATAGTAAATTACAATCTAAAAAAATCAATTATTATGATAATGGTGCATACGTACCTATTACTTATAGTTACTTAATGGGTGATTCTTGCCAAAAAGATTCTATGATTAACGCTGTAACAATGAGTATGATTGATCCAGGCATACTTGCTATGAACGGAGTTGATACAAATATTGCTAAAACAAAAACCGATAATTCAATCATTCTTACAGACTATAGAGGCCTTGTTGTTCTTAATGGAGAATATGCAAAATCAATCCAAAACGTTACAAATGCAAAATGTGATGGTAACGGCAGAGGCTCAACATATTCTCAAACTAAAATTGCAGAACTTATTGCAGACTATATGGGATATGCAGAAGATTCTTGGGAATACAAGTTCTTAATGGCTGTATACAACAACGATACAGCAAAAATGGAAGAATTAAACTTAATTGCAGGTATAAACGGTACTAAACCTGACGGAACTATAATGAAAGAAGATGAGTTCCTTGCAGTAAGAACTGATACTTATAAAGCATTGATTGATTTCTACAAACCTATCTTTTTAGCAGCAGCTACAAATGGATGGACAACAGAATATTCAAGCAACCTTGGCGATAGCGACTACATGAGCAACGCTCTTACTAGTGGAATTTTCCAATTAGCAACAGTTACACCTGCTGGTGACTACGAAGCAGGAACTTCACTCCAATATTACCTTAACGCAGCTTTTGTTACTGAACGCAGAGATTCTCAAGAACAAGCAGAAATTACAGCTTGGTATAACATGGAAAAAGAAAAAATTTCTGCAAAAGAAGATTATTGGGATATTGAACTTCAAAACCTATCAACAGAACTAACTGCTATTGAAACAGAAATTGAATCCGTACAATCATTGATTGATGACGCTATTTCATCAGTATTCGATTGGGGCGGTTAATACAAAGCTTTAAATTTTCCTATTTCCCTTATTTCCTTTATTTCCTTTTTTAAAAATTTACGCCTGTATGAATTCATCAGGCGCTTTTTCTTTTTATAAGCAAATAAAAAAGGAACCGTTACCGATTCCTTAGTAATGGAGTTTAAACTATTTAAAACTATGTCACCAACTGCATTGCGTTTTCTAGAAGTTCTTTATTTGACTTAATCAACGCATTAACAAGTTCCATCTGAACTTTTGCTTGTTGGTAGTTAGCAATATTTGCTTTAAAATCACTGTTTGAAAGTTCTAATAAGCCTGAACGGATTTCACCTCTACCTATAACAGGTTTCCCTGAATCAGGAGTTTCAACAAACTTACTATCTTTTATTTGGTATAGCCCGTTTGGATTATGGAAATTTGCTGTCGCAATCTTATATAACGGAACAGAACGGTTCCCTCCGTCCGCTTTACCATAAATAGTACCATCGGTCTTAATCTCATATTCATCATATTTACCCAAGAATTTACCATTATTAGGGTCTATCCACAATTTAATATTTGTTGTTGGAATACTTAAAGCACCACCCTTTAAAGCAGTTTCTTGATATAAATCTGCACTTATAGACTTGGTTCCAGACATAATTTCGCCCTTGTCATTCAAAATATAGCCTTGAACAGTATCACCATCTGCAGCTCTATAAACACCTTCAGAGTCAAATGTAAATTCACCGTGACGTGTATAAGCAACTTTACCTTCTGCGTTTCTTACAATAAAGTAGCCTGAACCTTCGAAGAATAGGTTCTCATTAGACGTCCCAGGGGTTGATTTACCTTGTCCCAAATTTCTTACTGGATTATCCACGATTGCACCACCTAAAAATGTCTTAAAATTCACCTTACTCTCTTGAAAACCAGGAGTATAAATGTTTGTCATGTTATCAGCCAAAACATTAATCCACTGGTTCGTTGCTCGTTGAGTATTTAATGCGGTTGTGAAAGAATCATTCATTATCTTTATCCTTCTTATTATTCTGTTCGTCGTTATTACGTTTATGTCTTTGTTGAGTTAATTCATCGTAAGGAATATTTTCTTCTTCAAACTTTTGAACTAAGCTGCTCAAATTATTTCTCAAGTAGTTTTCAGCAATGTCACTTCCAGGCATGAAATGAGCTGAAATACGACCTTCTCTACTAACCTTTATAATGATTGAAATATCATTGTCAAAGTTTAGCCTAAACGCTTTGTTACTACGCATGCTTTCGGCCAACATATTAAATATACGCTCTGATACTTGTACTTGTTTTACCTCTTCCGTAGACACTTCATCCATATTAACCTTATTATGCACAAGGTTCACGAAGAAATGGATATCATTACGAGTTAAATTTAAATCAGTATGAGATATTGCTTTATCTACTATAACTCCAACTTCTTCAATTTCAGAGACATTTTTCATTGCCATCGCTTTATTTACAACTGCAATATTCTCCGCCATATCAGAAAGAATTGAAGAATCTTCTTTTAACTCCTCATTACTTTCTCTAAAACTGTTTTGACCCAAGAACGAAGAAAAAGCTTCGCTTCCACTTTGGCTAAAATTAATATCCGCCTTAAGCTCTTGCATCTTATCCTGAGGCTTATTGATATTCATATCATTATTCAACATCTGTAGCGGATTCTCCTGTTCTTTATTTAGGTTATCGGCAATTGCCCCCATTGGCTTAAAGCCACTTCCTAGGAATTCATTCTTTTGGGGGATATTTTGACCAGACACGGCGGAATTCATTTGCTGAATTGTATTAGATAATTCTGAAAATTCCGTAGATGGCACTCCTATATCTTTTAAGACAATGTTACCTTCAGCGACAATATTATTTGCATTCGGGGAGATAGGAGTAGAAACAGGCTCTTCTTGAGCATTAACATTTGCCTCTTCCAACCCAAGGAGTTCTTGTTTAAAACTTTTATCAGAAGGTTTTGGCATTTGTTGCTTGGATTGCCCTTCTATTGATTGTTGTTTACTTTGGACTTGTTTAGATTCGATATTCATAGATTATTCCTATTGTTCTAGCATTTTTAACTCTTCTTGTTCTAACTCAATCATTTCCTCAATCTTTCTTTGGAAATGTCTTTGAACACCAATTTCAGAAAACTGTTTTATCTCGATTTGTTTTTGTTCATAATCATACTCTTCTTTTTGATGCTCTTTGTGCTTTTCAAGAACTTTAACCCGCTGCTCCATCAAGGTTAATACTTGCAATTCTCTATCCAAAGCCGCTTGCATTTCCTGACGATGAGCCTCTAGCTCTTCCGCTTTGTCCCACAAGTGATGAAGATATTTATCATAGTATTCCATCAGTCTAAAATCTGCGACACGCTTGTTCTGGATTGTTATTTCTATTTCTTGGTTGTTTCGTTGAATAGCCTCTTCTGCCTCATAGACCCGCTGCTGAGCTTCTTGAACAACGATAAGTTGTTTTTCCTTCTCTCGTATTCTAAACTCCAAAACTTTTTGTAATCTATAAACAAATGGCATATTCGAATCTCACCTATGTATAGTATGTCTGAAAACTGTTTTTTTTCTAACCTCTGTTTGTATGATTAATAACAGATACAGATAAATCAAATTTATTTGTGATAAAATGAATCTATGTTTACAGGACTAATTGAAGAAGTAGGAACTATCACAAACATAAATAGCAATAATATTTCTATTAATTGCTCGTTTACGAAAGAACTGGAAATTGGTGACAGTGTTGCTGTAAACGGAGTTTGCCTTACAGTAACTCAAATTCTCTCTACAGAGTTTTCCGCAAACATATCAAATGAGACTCTTAAGGTCAGTAACTTTAATTTAAAAAAAGCTGGCGATAAAGTAAACCTAGAAAGAGCAATGCTCCCCACAACTAGGTTAAATGGACACTTGGTCTACGGACATGTAGATACTACGACTAGAATTTTGGACATTGCCCAACACAACGATTTTTACACTTATACTTTCCAATTACCACAAGAGTGCAAAAAAAATATTATCAAAAAGGGTTCTATCGCAGTTGACGGAATCAGCTTAACAATTGCTGACATAAATGAACACAACTTTAAAATAGCTATAATCCCGCATTCACGAGTATTGAGCACAGTTCAATATATGAAAATCGGCGACTTTGTAAACATTGAGCTTGATGTTATATCCAAATATATTGAAAAAATGCTATCAATATATGATAATAGTTCTAAGATTAGTATGGAGTTTCTAAAAGAAAACGGGTTTGTATAATGAGTCACGAAAAATTTTTATTTAATACTATTGAAGAAGCTCTAGAAGATTATAAACAAGGGATTCCTGTAATCATTGCTGATGATGAAAACAGGGAAAACGAAGGTGACTTAGTGGTTTCCGCTCAACACGCAACACCCGAAATAATCAAATTTATGGCATCCGAGTGCAAAGGGCTAATCTGTTTAGCCATTTCTCAGAACATAGCAGAAAGATTAAATCTCCCACAGATGGTAGAAAACAACAGCGAAAACATGAAAACTGCGTTCACAGTAAGTATTGATGCGCACGAGAAATATGGAGTAACAACAGGTATCTCTGCATTCGATAGAGCCAAAACGATAGAAGTTGCAATTGCTCATGACGCAGTTCCTTCTGATTTAAGACGCCCTGGGCACTTGTTCCCATGTGTTGCAAAAGAAGGCGGTGTTCTAACAAGAACAGGACACACTGAAGCCACTGTTGATATGGCTAGACTTTGCAACCACACTAACGCTGGTGTTATGTGCGAAATAATGGACACAGACGGACAAATGGCAAGACGAGACGCTCTAAAAGCTTTTGCCGATAAACACAACTTTAAATTTATCACTGTTGCAGATTTAATAACCTATCGACTAAAAAAAGAAAGAACAGTCACAAGGGAAGCCGAGGCGAATTTACCAACACAATTTGGTGATTTTAAAATCCTAGGATACAAAGATAATGTATCTGGTTGCGAACACGTAGCATTGGTAAAAGACGATAACTCAGGTAAAACACCACTTATCAGAGTACACAGTGAATGCTTGACTGGGGACATTTTCCACAGTCTTAAGTGTGATTGTAATTCACAACTACACAACGCACTAAAAATGATTAATAACTACGGCAAAGGGGCTCTTATCTATATGAGAAACCACGAAGGTAGAGGTATTGGATTAATTAATAAAATAAAAGCTTACCAACTACAAGAACAAGGTCAAGATACCATTGAAGCAAATGTATCATTGGGATTCCCCGCAGACCTCAGAAACTACGGAGTTGGAGCTCAAATAATCCTAGACTTAGGTTTCGAAAATTTCAAACTAATCACAAATAACCCTAAAAAAATAATCGGCCTAAAGGGTTACGGACTAAATATTATAGAAACTATTAATTTAGAGGCCGATGTCACAACTCATAACAGAACATATCTAAAAACCAAACAAGATAAAATGCATCACACTTTTAAAGGAGCACTATGACGCAACAAAGTATTTACAAAGCTGAATTATTAAATCCAACTATGTACAAGTTCTTTACTGGAGTATACAACGACTTTAAACTTAAAGCCGTTAGCGATTACCAGTTTGAACTTGAACCACTAGAGTACAATGAATTTATCGCAGCAATTGATAACAATTTGCTAAAATGTATCTCATTGCTTGAGAACGATATACCAACAGGCTTTCTTGCTTATACTTGCTCTATATCAGAAGGAATTGAGCTTAACATGGTTCACTTCCTCGGAAAAGATGATGTCAATGCCAAGTTTAAGGTATTAATGAATAAGTTCCTTGAACTTACTGAACAGGAACGTAAAAGAAAAGTTGTTTGCTACCCTATGCTTGGAGTTCAATCTAACTATATTTCAGAAATTTCTAAATTTGGTTTCAAATTTATAGGACAAGCCGTTCTAAGGTACAAGATGGATAATCTCCAAAGCGAAAGAATTCTCGATAATATAAAGCTTAATGCTCTACCACCTTTATATAAAATTACCTCTTGGAATAATGAATATAAAAACCAAGTTATAGATCTTATTCTTGAATCTTTCAAAGACACTGCCGACGCACTATTTGACACAAGATTTAGAACTTACCAAGGGGTAGAAGATATAATTAATAAGATTACTGAAAATATTTATGGAGAATTTCTTCCACAAAATACTAGTGTATTGCTATGCGAAAACAAAGTTTGCGGGATAGCTTTTGCAAACCTTTCAACAAAAGAAATTGCCAATATCCCACTTGTTGCAATTGCAAAACGCCACCGTGGAAAAGGTTTTTCAAGAAATCTCCTACAACGCACTGTTAGAATGATTGTTGATAGTTATAAGCTAAAAGAAAACGAATGCAAAGAGATTAATGTAACAACAGAAACGAATAATTACAAAGCTCTTAAAATGTACAGAAGAATAGGATTTAAAGAGGATTATTGTTACCCTCAAGCATACACAGAAGTTTAAACAAAATACCCTGTAACAAAACAGTTACAGGGTATTTTTATAGCATAACAAAATTATTTATTACACAAAGTTGACAACCAATAGTGCATTACTAATGCAAATGCAGCTCCGTACAAAGCACCCATAACAACTTGCAACGGAGTGTGACCAAGCAATTCTTTTAGTCTGCCACCAAATTTCGCAACATCATGTTTATAAAAATCCTGAATAATTTTATTTAAACATGCAGCTTGTTTACCAGCAGCTCTTCTTACACCTGATGCATCATACATTACTACAAGAGCAAAGCCGGTTGCCAAAGCAAAGTCAACTGATGTAAAGCCAGAAATGACACCAATTAAGACAGCTAAACTCACAACACCTGCTGAATGAGAGCTTGGCATGCCTCCTGTTGTCGTAAATAATGTCAAATCAATTTCTTTTTTAGTAATCAGATGAAGCAAAAATTTTGCACACTGAGCAGTGAATGCTGCAGCAAGAGCTATTAATAAAGCCTCTATCCCTGTACCATAAATCTGTTCACAATAACCTAACAAAGTTCTATCTCCTTTAATTTATTCTCTATTTTTGAAAGAATCTCTTCAAATATCTTCGAATCATACTTTTCTATTATACCACGACAAGATTTTATCAAGGCAATCGCTTTTTCAAACGCCCCTTCTAAACCATATAATGAAATATATGTTAGTTTTCCTGCAGCTTTGTCTTTTCCTAGAGTTTTTCCCATTTCTTCAAACGTTGAAACTTCATCCATAATATCATCATAGATTTGAAATGCTAAACCAAACCTCAACGCAAAGTCATCAAGAGCTTGGATTGTTTCGTCATTAGCTTTCGCAATTATTGCGCCCATTTTTACAGCTAAACGGAATAAAACCGCAGTTTTATTAGTATGAATAAAATCTAAAGTTTGATGAGCATCTTTTTCATAACTACCACCTTCAGACTCAATATCAACAACCTGACCAGCAATTAATCCATAAGCTCCTGCAGCTTTTACAAATTCATATACCAATGCCAATTTCTGCTCAGCACTTAATTTTTCTGATTTTTCAATAATTAATTGCGGAGCAAGAGACAACAACGCATCACCTGCCAACACGGCAGTTGCTTCGCCATAAACCTTATGATTAGAAGGTTTTCCTCTTCTAAAATCATCATTATCCATACATGGAAGATCGTCATGAATCAAACTTTGCACATGTAGCATTTCTAATGCACACGCAGCAGGCAAAGCCACATCTAAAGATGCACCTAACATTCTGGCAGTTTCAAGGCACATTACTGGTCTTAGTCGTTTACCTTTCAGAGATAAAGTATACTTCATTGAGCTAAAAATAGATTTGGGATACTGAATTTTTAGATATTCATCCAAATATGTATCAACAAGTTTAATCAAATCGTTCATTTTCAACTTCCTTATAAATATTCTGTTTATTTGTATTTCTTGCAGCAGACCTTTTTTTAATACTAATTTTAGGGGCAATCTTTGAACCTTGAAGCTTACGTTTGTCTTCTGACTTATTCCCTTCAAATTTAATCTTATTCTTATAAACTTTCGCCTCTTCAACAAATTCTAAGTAACTTTCGTATCTTGAAGGGTGGATTTTATCCAAATTTTCTAACACCGAACACCCCACTTCAGATATATGCAAGCAATCTGGAAATTTGCAATATTCTCTAAAGCTTCTCATTTCCCTAAACAACGTATCTACGTTTTGAGGTAATAAAAACTCAAATTTCAGGTTTGAAAACCCTGGTGTATCAATGATTCTCGTATCTTTAGAAATCTGAATTATTTCAGAATGTCTTGTAGTATGAGTACCTTTAAGCGTTCTGTCGCTAATTTCTTTAGTCCTTAAAACAACATTTGGGCAAACTGAGTTAATCAAGCTTGATTTCCCAACACCAGAAGAACCACAAAGAACAGAATTCTTTCCCTCTAAAACTTCTAAGAATTGTTCTAATCCAAATTTTTCCTTGGCAGAAGTAAATACTAGTTTGTAACCCAGCTCTGAATATATGGACTTTACTTCATCCAATAGAGCATCTTCTTCAACTAAGTCCTCTTTATTGAAACACAATACCGCTTCTTGACCGTAATATTCAGCAAAAGCGATGTATCTATTTAATTGAGAAAAACTCAATTCAGGATTTTTCAAGGCAGAAACAATAACAACCTGATCAACATTTGCAACCGCAGGACGAGGGATAAAATTTGTCCTTGGAAATATATCAGATATTGCATTTGATTCAAAAAGGACATAATCACCTACCAAGGGTTTTTCACCTTGCTTTTTTAAGACTTCCCTTAGTTTGCATTCACAGATAACTCCTTCTGATAAAACATAATAAAAGTCAGAATGAATTTTTAAAATTTGTCCCTTTTTCATATATTCTATATTACCCCAAGTGGAAGTTTTTTACCACTTTTTAGTCAGAATCGGACTCCCAGCGCTTTACATCAAATTTTAAATCTTTTACATTCACCTTCAGCGCTTTCATATATGGCACCAACTTAGCCATCAATTGAATCTTATTTAGAGTTAATTCTTGAGCGACTATAGAATTTTCACAAGCGATTATCATTAACCCTTGACCACCCATTCCCCAAGGACGAGACTTGTCCTTATATTTAGGATTAACTATTTTCTTCCAAAAAGTATACAAATTTGACCTATTAATCTGCTTTTTAAACTTCTCATCCTGAAGCATTTGTGATATCAGCTCTTCAGTCGCAGTAAAATCTGTGTAAAGTATTTTTTTCATTAAAGCCTTTTTGTGTTAGAATTAGTAAATATGAATATGATTAATGATAGCATAAAAAGTGCGACAAAAATACTTATCACATCGCATATAAATCCGGACGGAGATACTATTGGAACAATGTGTGCCCTTTATGGTGCAATATTATTAAACTTTAAAAAGCAAGCCGACATGTTCATAAACTCAAAAGTTCCGTTTGCGTATAGAGATACACCTTTTGTAGAAAAGGCTCACAGTGAATATGATAAATCCCTTGTTTATGATTTAGCTATAAGCGTTGATGTTGCAGCAAAAGACAGAATGGGTAATTCCGAAGTTTTATTTGACAAAGCTAAAACCACGATTAATATTGATCACCATAAGACAAATCCTCAATATGGAAATATTAATCTAGTAGACGGGAATGCAGCTTCTGCTGGGCTAGTGTTATACAAATTTTTCAAAGAGAACAATTGGAAAATAAATAAAGAAATCGCAGAATGCTTATATATCTCTATACTAACTGATACTGGAGGATTTAGATATGAAAACACCTCTGCTGAAGCATTAAAAGCAACTGCAGAATTAATCGAATATGGAGTTAATCCAAACTCTATTTATAAATCTATTTATGAAACTAAAACAAAAGATTTTATAATCTTCCAAGCCAATGCAATTGCAAAAGCTAAATTTGCAAAAGATAATAAAATTGCTTACACCACAGTTTACAAAAAAGATTTAGAGAACTATAGCTCTGCAGAAGATTTTACAGAAGGTCTCGTTGAGCGTTTGAGAGTTATTGACGATGTTGAAGTAGCATTTATTGTTAAGGAAATTGACTCCAAAACAAGTAAAGTTTCAATGCGCTCAAAAACAACTGACGTTGCAAAAATCTGCTCTCTATTTAACGGAGGAGGGCACACTTTTGCAGCAGGATGTGTTGTCAAAAGTTCAGTAGACAATACTATTAAAAAACTACTAGGAATTATTGAAGAAACAGTATGAATAAATATATAAAAGTAATTAAAAGTATTATTAAATCTGTAATAGATAACGACTTCCCTGGAATGGCAGCTGAAATGGGATTTATGCTAATCATTGGGATTTTCCCTTTTGCCCTATTTCTTATTGAAGTCTTTAATAAACTTGGAAAGAAGTCTTTTGTTAACCCTATCTTTTCAGCATTAGAAAGACTTATGCCTGGAGATGCACTAGGGCTTATTCGTTCAGTTATCAACGAAGTTTCTTTCTCAGATAAAGGAGGTATCCTTGCTATTATTGGGGTTGTTATTACAATAATACTCTCAACCAATGCAATGGCGATAATCCTAAAAGGACTAAACAGAGCGTACAAAGTAGAAGAAACTCGCTCCTTTATTTATACAAGACTCCTATCACTTACAATGGTTTTCGTAAATACAGCAGTATTATTCCTAACGGTTAACTTAATCGTATTTGGAAAAGTAATTTTAAAATTTTTAACCACCACTTTTAACTTAAATGCAGAAATTGCAAACGCAGTCTTAATCCTTAGATGGCCATTTGCATTTTTAGCGCTATTTGCCTTAGCATATCTACATTATTACATACTGCCTGACCTTAGCGGTAAAGAGTTGTTACGTAGAAAAAGTGCCCTCCCAGGAACAATATTTTTCTGTATAAGCTGGTTGGCAGGTTCTTGGTGGTTCTCTATATACGTCAACAACCTTCACACATACAACTTTGTTTACGGTACAATCGGAGCTTTTGCAGTACTTATGGTTTGGTTGTACTATACCTCAACACTAATACTTATCGGGGGAGAAATTAATTCTCAGCTCTATAATGTATTAGAAAGAAAAGATATTATTTATGAAAAGAAGAAAATAAGAAAACAAGAAGGAGCTAATAACAATGACTGATTGCATTTTCTGTAAAATTATTAAGGGAGATTTTGGTACAGAGTTCGTTTATGAAAACGAGCATTTGGTTGTATTTAAAGACATTAACCCAAAAGCTGATACCCATCTGCTTGTAGTACCAAAGATTCATGCAGAATCTCTAAATGAGCTAGATGATAAAAATATCCTTGGAGAGCTTCTACTTGGAGTTAAGACAGTTACTAAAAACCTAGGCATTAAGTCCTATAAAACAATTATAAACACCGGACGTGAAGCCGGACAGGAAGTTTTCCATCTTCACATACACGTATTATCAGGTAACATAAAAGGAGTCTAAAAAATGACAGAATTTTACAAAGAAATAACCCCTGCCGGTTTCGGAATAGCTATCAAACAAAAAGAAGTTTTATTCTCAGATAATTCACCTTTCCAAAAAGTAGAAATCATTGACACTGATAGTGCTTTAGGTAAAATCCTTACACTAGACGATTTAATGATGACAACAGAAGGCGATGAATTCCACTACCACGAAATGATTTCGCATATTCCTATGATGCACCACAAAGCACCAAAAACAGTTTTAGTTATTGGTGGTGGAGACGGTGGTACTGTTAGAGAAGTCCTAAAGCACAATACTGTTGAAAAAGTTGTTCTTTGCGAAATTGACGGAATGGTTATTGATGCTTGCAAAAAATATTTACCAACCATCGCTTGCGAACTAGATAATCCTAAATGTGAAATTTTAGTAGAAGATGCCATTGAATATATCAAAGATAAAGAAGATATGTTTGATATCGTGCTTATTGACTCTACAGACCCAATGGGCCCTGGAGAAGGATTATTCACTGAAGAATTCTACACTAACGTAAAACGTTCTCTTAAAAAAGGTGGTATTGTAGCAGCGCAATCTGAATCACCTGTTGTAAACAAGAACGAAATCAAAAAAATGTATACACTTCTAAAGAAAGTATTCCCAATTTGTGCAACATACACATCTAACATTCCTACATATCCAGGTGGTTATTGGGCTTGGGCTTTCTGTTCAGAAGAAGTTGAACCACTTTCTTACTTTGCAGAAGAAAGAGCAAGTGAAATAACTAAGACTTGCAAAATCTACAACAAAGATTATCATTATGCGAGATTTGCACTTCCTAATTATTTAAAAGAACTTTTATAAAATTAGATAAAAAAGACGGGGTTAACCCCCGTCCTTTTTTTATTTTCTAGCTAAAAATCTTTACACACTCTGAAATAATTCCCCAAGGTAATAACCCTAGAATTAAGGTTAATCCTGCAGTTAAATACAATACAAGAGAACTTCCTCTTGAATTCGTATCAATCACACCATTCAGGATAGCTCTTGCGACACGAATATAATAGTAAAGGGATATTACAAACAAGACAAGCAATATCAACAACACTGGCAAATACAACAGTCCCGCGCTTATTAATGCATACAATAAATAAACCTTTGCAACAAAACCTATTGAAACAGGAAGTCCAGCTAAACCAAATAGCAATACGATGTATAAACCAGATTTAAACAAATTATTCACACGCTTAAAGTCATCTAAAGCCCACGATTTTAATTTTGCCTCAAGCATATTCAGATATGCCCAAACACCTAAGTTCATTATTGTATAAGATATTAAGTAAAATAATACCGCCGCATCACCAACCGCTGAAACTAACGGCAATACTATCAACATATACGAAGCATTTGCAGCAGAAGAACAGGCAAGAATCTTTTTTATATTATTTTCTTTTACTGCATAAATATTTGCCCAAAACGCAGTAAAAGTCGCCAATATTAAAATACAAACAGTAAGTTCTAAGCTATAACTTAAAACACCCGATAATAATCTAAATAGCACACATATCACAACTATCTTTGGAATAGAAGAAAGAAACGCTAAAACAGAAGTCTCAGTACCAGCATAAACATCAATTATCCAGTTCGCAAAAGGAAATATTGCCAACTTCATTGCCAAACCTACAAAAATAAACAATGCAGATAAAGAATATAGCACTATATTAGTTGGAGAAGTTAAATATGAAAGAATATCATCAAAATTCACAGAAGAGGATAATCCTAAAAGATAAGAAACTCCAAACAAGAAAAACGCCATTGATACAGAGTTCGTGAGCAAGTATTTAAAACTTGCTTCTTTTGACAAATAACCTTTCGAGAAAGAAATTAAAAAATACAATGAAAAAGATAATACTTCAAGCGCTATAAACAGGGTTAAAAAATCATTTGCACATATTGCACATACAGCTCCTAAAATACCCGTTAAAAGTAATATATGAAATTTATAACAACTTTGCCTATTTTCACTAAGCAAGTTTGCATCCATAAATAAAGTTGCAATCCCTGATATAAAAATCAAAGCAGAGCATATTTTTATAAATGGAGATATCACTATAGAGGTATTAAAACTTGCATCTCCACCCCATAAGAAGAATACAGAAATCAAAGATAGAATTAGAGCAAGAATACTAATCGAATTTGAAGTCTGAATATTTATATTTTTAAACTTAAAAACTAAACGTGGAGATTTTATTAAGCTCATTATTGTTTGGCAAAAGATTGCCAAGACTATAATTATCTGTGGTGCAAATATTGAAAACAAATCTTTTACCATATACCATTTCCACCCATTATAAATGAAGCATTTACTATATTAATTATTGACATAGGATAAACTCCTAATACCAACAAACATAATACAATTATTGAAAGAACAACAAACTCATGATTCATTATATCTGAATTTGGTTTACAAACAGAAAGTTGTCCAAAGAATCCCTGATGCAAAAATTTCAACATATAACAAGATGCACATATCAGCATTGGTAAAGATAGAAGAGCTATAAATTTCATTATTACAGAAAATTCAGCAGCCATAGCACCTAAAACGGTAAGCACTTCTCCAATGAATGCAGGAAGTAAAGGCATCCCTACCGCTGCCACTACAATAATCGTTGCAAAGCCAAACAGCCTTGGCATTTTTTGAGCAAGTCCGCCCAAGCAAGTTATATCACGAGTCTTACATCTTAA
This sequence comes from Candidatus Gastranaerophilaceae bacterium, assembly GCA_045638625.1. Taxonomy (GTDB): domain Bacteria; phylum Cyanobacteriota; class Vampirovibrionia; order Gastranaerophilales; family Gastranaerophilaceae; genus CALUTH01. Next base: position 54,285 of record JAZUBR010000021.1, on the reverse strand, counting down.
GAACACTATTCCACAAACCATAAATAATCCTGCGGTAATTAAACCATGAGCTACCATATGAAAAATAGAACCAGTTAATCCAATTTTATTAATTGAACATATTCCTAACAGCACTAGCCCCATATTGGAAATACTGGAAAAAGCAACAATTCGCTTTATATCAGTTTGCGCATAGGCAACTAATGCCGCAAAAATAATATTAACCAACGCAATTAGAGCTAATATTGGAGCCAATGCCTTAAAAGCCTCAGGGAGAAGTTGTAAATTAAATCTAATGATTGCATACGCTCCAGTCTTCAAGAGGACACCCGCTAAAACCATACTAACAGGAGTTGGAGCATCTGTATGAGCATCTGGCAACCAAGAGTGTATTGGCACAATTGGTAACTTAACTCCAAAACCAATCAATAACAATACAGAAACCAAAACTTGAAGAATCAGCCCAACACCATTCATATCATAAGCAGATATTTCTGCATTCATTGAGCCTGTTACTAAGAAACTAAAATAATGCAACAGAATCAAGCCCAACAACATAAACAAGCTTCCGATAAAGGTATATAAAACAAATTTCATGGCAGAACGCTTTGACTCAACACCTTCTCCCCAATGAGCAATCAAGAAGTATGCCGGAATCAATTCTAATTCCCAGAAAAGGAAGAATGTAAACGCATCTCCTACATTAAAAATTCCCAGAATAGTAGATTCAAAGAATAAAAACAGAGCATAATACAACTTGTGCGCTTTTCTTATATGAGCCTTGCTTGCAATTATAGCCAATGTAAATATTAGACTTGTCAAAATTGTCATAAGAAGAGCCAATTCATCCATTACAAATCCGAATTTACAACCAATTGTTCCTATCCAAGTGGGTTGCCACATTGAGACAAAACCTTTATTATAGAACGCCAAAAATAAACCAGTGTAAAAAAGATGAAACACTGAAGCTCCTTTAGCAAATCTTCTCACAAAAACCTCACTCTGTGGACAAAGCGGAGTTAAAATATATAACCCAAAAATTAGCGGTAACAATACTAATATTGGTAATGATAATATTGAAAAATCAGGCATCATCTCAACCCTCCTAAATTATTAATAATTAAAGAATATGTCAGCAATATGGTTACAAGTATAGAGACTACTATTAAGACACCATAAGTAATATATGTTTGTGAATTTTTAACTTGAGCAACTTCAACTTCCATAGAAGCAAAGCGTACAAAATGGACCAGAATTCTTCCAAAGATATCAAAAACATTTTTTTCAATCCAATAAGAGATTCTAACCATAAAACGAGCCAATCTGAGTAATAATTGGTTTTCAGCGATTAAAGTATCGAGTAAAAAACAAGCCCTTGAAATAGAATAATAAATTGCAGGACAAGTTTTCTTATAAAACTTATTTATACCAAATCCCCTAGATACCCATTGATAAACAAATCCCACATCTTTATATTTTTTATTTTTTAAAGTTATAACAATTGCAAACACAAAACCAATTAAAGCAATTATAAACGGAAGCCCTATTCCTTGGAATTTTACAAATGGACTTAGTGCAACTGAAACGAACAATAATGTCCAAACAACAACAATTTCTACAAGGTTTCTTCCGACATTCCCATTTTTATAATAAAGAGCACATAACCTACCCAAATAAAGAGAAGCCAATAAACAGACTAACAAAAACTCTAAACCAAAGATGGTATTACCTTTTAATAAATCGTAGAACATTTCTTTTAAATTCAAAGGAACGAACAATAACCCTGACAGCAATATACTTGCAAAAACAAAAGAGTGAGAAAGACTAATAGAGGTTTTGTCAGAGTATTCATTATTAGAAGCTCCGTAACTTAAAAACATTGCAGCCTTAATCAATCCATGAATTATCAAATAAGCAATTGCTAAATCAACATTCCCAAATCCAATGGCAAGCATCATTAAGCCTAAATTAGCTGAAGTTGAATAAGCAAGAACTTTCTTCACATTTGTCTGACAAACTGCGCATAATGAAGAATACAACGCAGTAAAAATACCTACAACGGCAATAACAGACATAACCGTAGCTGACAATGTAAACAACGGCAACAACTTAATAATCAAAAATACGCCTGCAACTACTAATGTAGAAGAGTGGATAAGAGCACTCACAGGAGTTGGAGCCTTCATTGCAGACAACAACCAAGATTGAAATGGGAACTGAGCAGACTTCACAAAAGCTCCTAGAAGGAACAACATGCACAAAATTAAAAACGTTGTTTCATTTGTATGTGCATAGGTTATTGCGGAAATAAAATTCAAATCAGAAAAATCTAGGGTAATAAATCTAGGAGTAGAATACATAGTTGCTATATACATAATACTCAAGATCCCCGCCAATAAAGTAACATCTCCAACACGATTTATCAAGAACACTTTTATACTTGCAAAGGATTTTAATGGATTAGTATATTTAAAACCTACAAATAAATAAGAGACCAATCCAACAATTTCCCACATAATATACAATTGAAACAAATTAGGTGCAACAAATAATGCACTCATTGCAAAAGTAAATAAGTTTAAATAAGCAAAAAATCTATAAAACTTCTTTTCTAAGCGCATATAAGAAATGGAATACACTTGAACAAGCAAGGACACCAAAAATAAAAGTGTCAAACAAATCAATGAAATTTTATCAATAGAAATCCCTATATTAAGAGCTAGGTCATTTATCTTTATAAAAGTAAACTCCGTAGGAGACAAAACTTGCTCCTGAAATACAACAGGAACTGCTCCCATTGAACAAAGCAAACCTAATACACTTCCTAATATCGTCAAAAAAGATATCATAAAGCGAGACATCTTTACAGCGAAAAAACGTCCCACCCCTATCAACAAGAATACCCAAAGGGGATATAAAACAACAAAAATCAAATTATCGAAACAAAATTCCATCATAGTTCTTTATAATCCTCGACATTCGCTGAATTATTTTTCTTATACATTGCTTTAAAAATATATAATGCAATTGCAACTTCTATGGCGCCTATTGCAATATAAAAAAGAGAAAATACGTACCCATCAAACTCGGTATTTGAAGAATACAAGCCAAATGCTACTAAATTTATATTCACGGCACAAAGCATTAATTCTAAAGAAATTAAAACCTTTATAATATTTTTTGCAATAACAACTCCACATAAACCTATGCAAAATAATATCAAAGCCAATATTAAATAGTGATACACAGTTATATTATTTAGCATTATCAGATACTCCTACTACAACGGCAAAAAGTAATATTGAAATCAATTCAAACGCAACGATATATTTATTCAAGAAGCCATTTGTTATTGCGTCAAAAACCAAAGAAGAATTTTGACTCTGAACAGACTGAGCAAAAGTTTCAGTATTAATAAGATTCAATGATATACCTATAAGGTAGATTACAGCTAATATAAACAGAATCACTCCACTGTATATCATATAACGTCTTGCGCCATTTGTTATTGATGGCTTCTCATTCCTTGTATTTGTAAACATTAACGCAATTGCCAATAATATTGGAACAGCCAAGCCATAAACAGATAACTGAATAACTGCATTATATTCTGCACCTATAAGATAAAAAATCAAACCAACCAAAAAGAATACAACAATAGAAGCAACCAGAGAATGTACTATCTTATCTAAATAGACAGTTAACAAAGCAAAAATAATCAATGCTATGGCAGTAGGATAAAAGACTAGCGCTGTTAACATTCTTCCTCCTTCTTCTGTTCTAATAAATTCAAAATTAGAGACTCTTTTTGAGAAGATGCCAATTCAAACTCTGCTGTATGTTTGATTGCTGCAACTGGACAATAAAATTGGCATTGTCCACAAAAAATACATTTATTCAAATCTATAGTATAAGAACAAACTTTTGCCCCATCCTTTTCGAAGGATATTGCATTAGCAGGACAAACTTGTTTACAAATTCCACACCCGATACAACCTTTTAGAACCTGCTTTCCTCTATGCGACATAGGAACTTGAGGTTTTACCTCTGGATACTCCAACGTAACTGGCTTTTTAAATAAGTGCTTAAAAACAACTTTCATTCCTTTTAAAATTGCAAATACAGATTTTATCATAGAAGACCTCCTATGAATTTTACTAACATGCAAACAAAAAGATTAAGAAAAGAAAGCGGTAACAACACAGTCCAAGATAGCTTTAAAAGATTATCAGATTGTAATCTTGGCATAGTTGCTCTTATTAATATAAATAGAAATATTATCAAAAACGTTTTCAATAATATCCAGAAAGTTTGCTCAAAATACACCAAGACATTTGCAAAACCTTCATATCCAAAAATCAGATTAGAAATATAGATACCAAAAGGCGACAAATACCCGCCTAAAAATAAAACTGAAATCAACATTGCATTCGCAAACATCATGGCGTACTCAGATAGATAAAAAAGGGCAAATCTCATGCCAGAATATTCTGTACTATATCCTGCAATAAGTTCACTTTCTGCTTCTGGTAAATCAAACGGACATCTATTCAATTCTGCCAACACTGAAATAAATACAATAATAAATCCAATAAAAGATGGTAGAATATACCAAGACAAAGCACCCATTCTTGAGAACTGGGCAATTGTTATTTCTGAAAGATTAAAAGAAGAAGAAAGAATAATAATTCCTAAAATTGAAAACACAATTGGCAACTCAAAACTTATTGCCTGAACAATTCCTCTTATTCCACCTATAATAGAGTACTTACTGTTACTTGAATAACCTGCCAATAATATCCCTAATACAGGAATAAAAGCTAGTACCAAATAGAATATCAAGTTTGTCGATGTAGACATCAAGTTAAACTCTGCATTATATGGCAAGATTCCCCAAGCAAGCATAACTGGGAGAAATGCAACTAATGGAGCCAACGTGAACAGGACCTTGTCTGCTGCAATAGGAGTAATATTTTCTTTACATAGCAGTTTTAAAGCATCTGCTAAAGTCTGCAGTAAACCTTTATACCCAACCCTATTCGGCCCTTTTCTTTGAGTAAAATATGCCAAGAGTTTTCTTTCCCAAAGAACAAGGAAAAGCACCATTAAAAGCATCGCAATTACAATCAATACAAAAGGTAGTATTGGGAACAAAAGATACGCAACGCTCTTAGGTATGTTATGAGCGGTAAGAAATTCTATAAATGCCAAATACAGATAATTCATCTATCCACCTCCGGCAACATCACGTCCAAAGAGCCATATATAGCCATAACATCTGATAGATATGCCCCCACTAGCAGTTTTGGTAAATATTGTACAGCATAGAAGGATGACGTTCTCCATTTAACACGATAAGGTTTCTCTGAACCATCAGACTTTACACAACAAGTTGTTAACCCCCTTGGAGTTTCTACATTCGAAAAAGCCTCCCCAGGCTCAATTTTTAACTTCACAGGATTTATACCAATATCAACTTCAGATGGATTTGACTTAAGCCACCCGATAGCCTGCCTCACAATCTTAATAGACTCTTTAATTTCTTTGATACGAACAAGATAACGAGATAAACAATCTCCTTCTTCACCTTTTGCAATCGAAAATTCAAAATCTTCATATAAAGAAGATTGTTTTCTAAAATCTAAATGAGAGTTAGATGCTCTCAAATTTGGACCGGTGATAGAATATGCCAATGCTTCATCACGAGAGACCTTCCCAACGTTTGACGTCCTTGAAATGAATATTGGATTCTTTTCGATTAATACTTTATAATCCTCCAATTTATCTTCAATAACATTCACAGCATCTTCTATATCAGTAAAATCTGTAATATCTTCTCTTACACCACCAAAGGTGAAAAAGTTATACATCAAACGCTGTCCTGATATTTTCTCAAAATATCGTAAAATCATTTCACGTTCCCTGAATGTATAGAAAAAGGGAGAAACCGCTCCTAAATCTAAAAGATACGTACCTATCCACAATAAATGAGAAGATATTCTATTTAATTCCATTAATAGTACTCTAATCATACTTGCTCTTTTAGGAGGCTTCACTTTTAATAATTTTTCAACAGTAGAAACATAAGCATAAGAATAGAAGAATCCACTTACGTAGTCTACTCTATCAACCGTAGGAAGGTACTGCAAATAAGTCTTATACTCTGCCATTTTTTCCATTCCACGGTGCAAATATCCAATTACTGGTTCACAGGCTTGGATTTTTTCTGCATCAACATCAAGTATTAATCTTAATACACCATGGGTTGAAGGGTGTTGTGGTCCAAGGTTAAGTTTCATTCTACTCATTCCACACCAACCTTTCATCCTCTAGTGCATAATCCTTTCTTAAAGGATGTCCTTTCCAAGATTTAGGTGTAAGAATACGTTTGAGGTTTTTATTCCCCATAAAATTAATCCCAAACATATCAAAAATCTCACATTCGTCAAAATACGCACTTGGATATAAAGAAACGACTGAATCAACTTCTCCTTGAACATATACTTTATAATCAAAGAATCTTGTCTGGAATGTTGAATATAATCGATAATTCAACTCCACGCAATCTTTAAAATCAGTCGCTATTATAGAAGTTAAAACATTAAAACCAGAATTCTTTAGTTGAATTAAATTCTGTATAAACTCACTATTGGGGATTGGAATCTCTGATTTTTTTTCACAGGATACTATTTCCTCAATATCTAGTGGCATATCAAAATAGCAATTATCAGTTTTCACAATAGTTAAATCAGGAGTTTTTATTAAAATTTCCTCTTTTTCAGATAATTTAGATTTATGTTGCTTCATAAATTCTTTTCTATTAACAATAGACTCTTTCTTTATGTTAGCCTGAAGTTTTCTTATAGCATCTAATAACGCCTCCGGCCGAGGTGGGCACATTGGTAAATAAACATCCACGGGTATAATTTTATCGATACCTTTTACAACCGCATAATTATCATCACAGAACATTCCACCACCGCAGGCACACGCACCCATTGCAATAACATATTTTGGTTCAGCCATCTGTTGATATAACTTTAATAAAACTGGAGCCATTTTATGAGTTATAGTCCCTGCGCAGATCAACAAATCTGCTTGCCTTGGAGAATTTCTAAAAACCTCAGAGCCAAATCTTGCTATATCATTGTCACTTGCTGTTGTTTGCATTAATTCAATACCACAACAGGATGTAGCAAAAGTAAATGGCCAAAGAGAATTTGCCCTACTCCAATTTAGAATATAATCTACAGTACTTACAATTATATTCATCTAAACCTCAACACATTTTTCTTTATTACATACACCAATGCCAAAATTAGCATTACAAGAAAGAATACCCCTTCCAAAAAGGCGAATAAGCCTAATTGAGAAAAATTCTTCGCAAAAGGATATAAGAAAATTGTTTCTACATCAAAAATAAGGAACAATAACGCATAATTAAAGAACTTTATATCATATTTTGCTCTGGCATCAGAGAAAATATTAACACCACATTCATAGGGTTGTTTTTTTACAAAGTCATTCTTTTTGTATTGGCATATAACGCCGACAGCAAGCATTGCGAGGGACATTAAACCCGACAATACAAAAAACACAAGAATGAAATATAGCTCCTTCAAATAAAATCTCCCTTTTTCTACATTTTACCTAAAAAACAGTATCTATAAAAGAGTATATTTAATTTTATTAAGAAGAAGTAACAATCCTATTCCCCAGATTTACATACAAATTATCAAGAGATTAGTATTGATAATTTGTAAAACCTGTTGAAATTAGTACAATATTGTATTTATTAGCTAACGCAACAAGCTCTTTAGTTACAGAAGGAAGTATTACTGTAGAGATTCTACCCTGCGCAGCTACGTTCAAATCATATGGTGTAAACAAACCATCAACAGCGACTACTGAATCTTTTGAAGAATCACAAGAATAATCAAGTGCCAATTCTAAGGCAGAGCCTTGAACACCTTGAATTATTGCCGTTGTCTTAAATCCTTTTGAAACAACAACACCTCTTGATTTTATGTACTTACAAACCTTCCAAGCAAAAACAGCATCCTCAATTTGTTCAACAGTAGGTTTTGTTGTAGACTCCACTTTGAAAGTATCTTTATTAAGCTCACTTTTATTAACTGTCTCAACAATGGTTCCAAAAGGAGTAGTTACAACATTATCAGGAATATATTGTTTAAATTCTGACAAAGGAGTTTTTAAAACAACATATCTTATTCCCTTTTTCTGCATATAATCAAAAGATTCCTTTGTAAACTTAGGAGCGATAATCATATTGTTCTTTGAAAGCATTCTCACAAAATCAACATCAACCTCTTGTGTTGCGGCAATCACTGAATTCTGGATATCAATTGGATTTGCATCCATAACTTTTACCAAGCATTCTGGTAAAGACGGAGCAAGTGCAACCCCATAAACGTGAGAAAAGTCTGCAGAAACAACCGCAGATACATCATAAAACTCAGATACAACAGAGAGCGCTAATGTTGCACCTAACATATCTGAAAAACTTAATTCAAAATCCGCATCATATTCGATTACTACATCAGACTTACAAAGTTTTGCAGTTTGATGCTCATTTATACCAGATGATAATTCTCTAACTACTTCTAAATTATTCATTTTTATCTCCAATTTACTTTATTATCTTATTGAACAGCTCCAGATTGAGCAGGAGGAGTTACCTCTTGGGCAGGCTTTGAATCCAACGGAGCTACAGGTTGTGGAATAACAACACTATCCACACGAGTAGGGACAGGGGCAGACTGAGGAACAGATAACTGTTCTGGAACTTTCTGAACCGAAGGTGATGGAATTACAGGGTCACTATTATTCCTTTTAAAACCAGGGATAGAAATGTTTATCTTTGGCAAATCAACCTTTGGAAGTTCCAATTGAGGTAATTCCAGACCCGATTTTTCATCTTTTGTTTCAAAGAATTTTCTAGCATCCTCAGGCTCAATAACCTTAACAGATTTAGCTTTAAATGCTTCTAACATAATCTGTGGATACTCAAAATCATGATTTCCAAAAGGCTCTGTAGCAATCTTCATTACGTCTTTCCAAATCAATGCAGGAACAGTACCACCAGTCAAGGAACCTTTTGAGTTATCGTCATTACCAACCCAAACCCCACAAACTACATCAGGGGTATATCCCATAAAATAAGCATCTTTATAATCATCAGTTGTACCAGTTTTACCTGCAGCAGGCTTCCCAATATTTGCAGCCATGCCTGTACCATGCTGAATAACAGTTTTTAACATTGCAGTCATTGTTCCTGCAGTATTATTATCAAGAACTTTCATTGTTCTTGCTCTAGGAGCTTCATATACGACTTTACCAAGTGATGTTTCAATTCGTTCTATCGCATAAGGTTCTACTCTATAACCACCATTTGCAAAAGCTCCATAAGCTCTTGTCATCTCAAACAGCTGAACACTATGAGAACCCAGTGATATCGTATAATCAAACGGCATTGGAGTAGTTATCCCCATTACTCTTGATAATTGAATAACATCTTTAATACCTACAATATCCATCATTCTAGCAGCACAGACGTTTGAAGATATCATCAATGCTGTGTAAATAGGTATTGGACCTCTGTATTTATTACCATAGTTTTTAGGAACCCAATCTCCAACCTTGAAAGGACTATCGTCTAACTTATCATTTGGACCATAACCTTTTTCAATACCAGCTGCGTATATAAATGGCTTAAACGCAGAGCCACTTGGACGTAATGATTGAGTAACTCTATCATACTGAGATTTAGTATAATCCTTACCACCCGCATACGCCAATATACGCCCATCAATAGGACAGAACGCAAATACTGCAGCCTGATTTTTATCAGACCTTAAGCCCCAAGCATTCAGATTTCTTAAAATTGCTTCATTGGTTTTTAATTGAGTTTTATAATCTAAGGTTGTTATAATTTTGTAACCACCTGTTGAAATTTCTTCATCAGAGAAGCCAAGCTTTTCCAACTCTTTCATTACATAATCACAGAAATAAGGAGCTTTGTTTAATGCATACAAAGATGGGATATCTGAGAGCTTCACCTCTTCAGACTTTGCAGCAGTATAAGTATTTCTGTCAATATAACGCATTTTATACATTCTGCCCAAAACTTGGTTTCTACGCTTAACAGCCTTTTCTAAACTATTAAATGGCGAATATACAGAAGGAGCTTGAGGAAGCCCTGCAATCAATGCCATTTCAGGAAGAGTTAGCTCATTCAACTCCTTATTAAAATATATTCTTGCTGCAGCTTGAACTCCATAGGCACCAGAGCCTAAATAAACGTTATTCAAATACAGCTCAAGTATCTTATCTTTTGAAATTGTTTTTTCAATTTGTGCAGATATTTTTATTTCTTTAATTTTACGAGTAAGAGTTTTTTCATTACTTAAGAAAAGCATTCTAGAAAGTTGTTGAGTTAAAGTACTTGCACCTTGAACAACTTTTCCTGCTAAAATATTAGCAACAATAGAACGAGATAACCCAATCAAATCATAACCAGGGTGAGAATAAAAATGTTTGTCTTCAGTTGCAACTAATGCCTGAATTAAAGGTTTTGGAACCTCTGTCAAAGATATTTTTGAAGATGCAAAAGCAGTAAATGTTTTTATAACTTCTCCATCTGCAGAATAAATTTGAGTAACCATATTGGGTTTTAAAGATTCTAAATCCTTAATCGGCGGTAAAGTCATTAAATAAACCTTTAAAACAATAAAACCTGCCAATACAACAGCCAAAAACATTACAAACAATTTAGACAACATAGATATTAGCAAATTTTGATTTTTACTTAATTTCTTTTTCTTTTTAGGTACTTTATACATATAATATCCCCTGATTATGTTATTATTTTACCAGATAAAAATTTTTTGGAACAAATAAAAAATGTTTAACCTACTTTTTTCAATAAAAAATGAAATCCTATCTTATTTTGTACCCGAAAAAATCGAGTATAAAATTACCGGTGAGTGTAAAAAATGTGGGAAATGTTGCAGATATATGTATAGTGTCGATGAATATTCCCCAACTGATTTTAAAATCATGCAATTTTTATTCCCAGCTTATAGAAGATTTTACATAAGAGGAAAAGACGAACACGGGAACCTAATCTTTGCTTGCAAATATGTCACAGAAGAAGGGCTTTGCAGTGTCTACAATAAAAGATTAAAGATGTGTAAAAATTATCCAAAGAAATCAATCAGATTTAACGGAGAACTCCACGAAGGATGTGGATATAAAATTGAAAAGCCTAATTTTAAAAACTATTTAAAGTAAATTATTGTAAAATTTTGTAAATTTTTATTAATAAAATAGCAACAAAATCCAAAATTTAGATTTTATAATAATACAGGTAGTGTTTATTTATACAATTAGGAGGTTAATATGGTTGATGCAGTAGGTTTTAGAAATTACGGGGTCTATAATACACCGGATACAACAGAGGTGAAAAATCCGCAAAATAAACAAGATAATACTGCGGCTACCTCTACAAAAGTAAATTTTGAAGGCAGACGAGATTTTGATTCTTTTGAGAAAAAAGATCATACAGCTAGAAATGTAACTATTGGAACAGGTATTGCAGCACTTGCTTTATACGTAGCTGCAGCTATTGCGGGCAAGCGTGGCGTTACATTCAAGGGTGATAACTGGTTTGCAAAAAAAGGTAATACCTGTTTAGAATATGCAACAAAAAGCGTTAATTGGCTAAAGGAAAAAGTATGGGACAGGGTCGCAAATTTATTCAAAAAAGATACCCCAAAAGCTGAATAACGGTACTCAGATTTTTGGAAGGACTGATATAAAAAGTAAATATCAGTCCTTCTTAATTTTTCTTAAAATATACTATTAATATTTATATCTTTAATTTAAAATATTCATTGTCACAAATTCGTATGAAAGGATTTAAAATGGTACTTGAAATGTCTTATCCTCAGCTTGAAAGAGCTATTAATCCAACTCACGATATTAAGTTATTTTCTGGGCGTTCAAACCCAAAACTTTCTCAAGAAATCGCAGATTATTTGGGAACAACAGTTGGACCAATGGTCATTAAAAACTTTGCGGATGGCGAGATTTATGTTCAAGTAAAAGAAAGTGTTAGAGGTGATGATGTATTTATCGTCCAACCTCTTTGTAATCCTGTAAACGAAAATTTAATGGAATTATTGATTATAATTGATGCTTTCAAGCGTGCAAGTGCAAAAAGTATCACAGCAGTAATTCCTTACTATGGTTATGCAAGACAAGATAGAAAAACCTCTGGAAGAGAAGCTATTACAGCGAAATTAGTGGCAGATTTACTAACTACAGCAGGTGCTAGTAGAGTTCTTGCAATGGACTTGCACACAGGACAAATCCAAGGGTTCTTCAACATCCTTGTTGACCACATTTTTGCAACACCAATTTTAGTAGATTACATCAAGAGTCTTAACATTTCTCCTGATGATATCGTGGCTGTAAGCCCTGACACAGGCGGTGTTCAAAGAACAAGAGTTTTTGCTAAAAAATTAGATTGCCCTCTTGCTATCATCGATAAACGAAGAGACAAACATAACGAAGCAATCGCTTCTCACGTAATCGGTGACGTTGAAGGCAAAATTTGTATTATGTTTGATGACATGATTGATACTGCTGGTACTATTTGCGAAGCAGCAAAACTTCTAAAAACTAAAGGTGCAAAAGAAGTTTACGTATGCGCATCACATGCCATATTCTCTGGTCCTGCAGTAGAAAGATTGGAAAATGCACCAATAGAATTATGTATCGTTACAAACTCTATCCCTTGGGAAAAAGATAAGCTTCCTAAAAATGTAGTTCAACTATCAGTTGCACCTCTACTAGGACAGGCTATCTCAAGAATTCATGATGATGAATCTGTAAGTTCTTTATTCGGTTTCGAAAAAGAAATGAAAGTTTAAAGACTGGTACAAAAACCCTAAAATGTGGTACTATATAATAGGTGGATATTATATAGGTGGTTTATCATGAAGATTTTAATTTCAAACGATGATGGGATTCTGGCTAATGGTATTAGAGCTTTGGCAGAAGCACTATCTCCAAAACACGAAGTTTACATTGTTGCACCAGACAGAGAAAGAAGTGCAGCAGGACACTCCCTAACACTTCACACTCCTATTAGAGTAGAAGAAGTTGACGCAAAGTACGGAACAAAACGCTGTTGGATGACAACAGGAACTCCTGGCGACTGCGTTAAAATAGCATTGAATGCAATTTTATCAGAAGAAGAGTTACCAGATTTGGTAATCTCAGGGATAAACCATGGTCCAAACCTTGGAGCTGACATCTTATATTCAGGAACAGTTAGTTGTGCATTAGAAGGTGCTATGATGGGGTATCCAAGTATTGCAACATCCCTTGCTAGTATGAGGAATGATTACGAAGATTTCAAAGTATCAGCACTATGTATTGCAGAATTTGTAGATAGATTAGATCCTAAAATTATACCTCCAAAGACAATTTTGAATATTAATGTCCCAGGACTTGATCTTGAAGATATTGGCGGAATCGCAATGACTGAACTAGGAAAAAGAATGTTTACTAGCGCTTACGAAAAAAGAGTCGATCCAAGAGGAAAAGTTTATTACTGGATGGCTGGCGAATTAATCACAGAAGCAGAAGATGCAAATACTGATATTTCTGCAGTAAGAAATAATAAGATTTCTATTACGCCAGTAACTTTTGAGATGACAAATTTTGAAGCAATGAATCAACTAAATAACATTATCTGTAATAATGAATTTTGCAATTGGTTTTAAGAATCAATTTGCATATTAGAAACTCAAAGTGATTGTTTTTATAAACAATCACTTTTTGATTATATTAAGTTTTGTTAAGCAATTATCCGAAAAAGCATAAAAATAGGGATATCGACAGGAAGAGAGTTTTGGGGAATATGTGCGTTGTTTATTTAAACAATCATAAATAATTAGGAGGATTTTTTACAAAAATCGCTCAAATTTGCTTGCAATTTGTGTTTTAGCAAATATTATTAAAATAGCACCTATTGTGGTGCATTGTTGACAGCCGAAAAAATGAGGACGATATGTCTAAAGACGTTATAGAAATTGAAGGTACAATTCTTGAGTCAATGCCAAACGCAATGTTTCGCGTTGAACTTGAAAACGGGCATGAAATTCTTGCTCATATATCAGGTAAGATTAGAAAGAATTTTATCAGAATTCTTCCAGGCGACAAAGTAAAGGTTGAAATGACACCTTACGATTTATCAAAAGGTAGAATCACATTTAGATTAAAGTAACAGTTAATATAAAGGAAATGGAAAAATGAAAGTAAGAGCATCAGTCAAAAAAATGTGTGACAAATGCAAAGTTATCAAGAGAAAAGGCAGAATTGCCGTAATTTGCGAAAACCCTAAGCACAAACAAAGACAAGGGTAATTAAAGGTCAAACGAAAATAACAAAGGAGAAACATAAATGGCAAGATTAGCAGGGGTTGATTTACCCCGTAACAAAAGACTAGAAGTCGCATTAACTTATATCTTCGGTATCGGACCAGCTAGAGCTGCAAAAATCCTAGAAGTTACAGGTATTTCTGCTGATTTGAGAACTGACGATTTAACAGATGATGATATTAAACAACTACGTGAAGCATTATCTGCATACAACATCGAAGGTGACTTAAGACGTGAAATCACTATGAACATCAAACGTCTTCAAGAAATCAACTCTTTCAGAGGTATGAGACACAAAAAAGGTCTTCCTTGCAGAGGTCAAAGAACAAAAACTAACGCAAGAACAAGACGTGGTAAAAAAGGCGGACCTATCGCTGGTAAGAAAAAATAGGATTTAGATAGTAGAGAAATTAAATAGTAACAAAATTATAAGGATAAATAAAATGGCAAGACCACAAAAAACTAAGAAAAAGGAAAAGAAAAACGTATTACAAGGTGTAGTACATATTCAATCCACCTTTAATAATACAATCGTTACTTCTACAGATACTCAAGGTAATGCTATTGCTTGGGCTTCTGCCGGTGCAACTGGTTTCAAAGGCGCTAGAAAAGGTACTCCATTCGCAGCTCAATCTGCTGCTGAATTGGTAGCTAAGAAATCAATCGACCAAGGTATGAAAAAAGTAGAAGTTTACATCAAAGGACCTGGTTCAGGTCGTGAAACTGCAATCAGAGCTATCCAAGCTGCTGGTTTAGAAATCACTTTAATCAAGGACGTTACACCTATTCCACACAACGGATGCCGTCCACCTAAAAAACGTAGAGTATAGTGCGGTGAGAGCTTGCTAAATTGCAAGTCATAGGTGCCTCACCGGCAATAATAAAGGAGAAATTACAATGGCAAGATACACAGGGCCAACAAATAAATTATTCCGTAACTACGGAGTTAAGGATGTATCAAACAGAAAATCAACTGTTTCTATGAGACAAACAAAATCTGGTCAACATGGTGCAGTTAGAAAAAAACTTTCTGAATATGCAATCCACTTAAACGAAAAACAAAAAATCAGACTTACTTATCTAGTAAGTGAAAAACAATTTGCTAAGTACTACAACGAAGCTGCAAGAAGAAAAGGTGTTACAGGTACTATCTTGCTTCAAATCCTTGAAACAAGACTTGATAACATTCTTTTCAGAGCAGGTTTCGGTGTTACAAGAAAACAATCAAGACAAATTGTTAACCACGGTCACGTATTAGTGAACGGTAAGAAAGTAGATATCCCATCATATTTAGTAAAACCTGGTGACGTAATCACAGTTAAATCAAAGAGCGTTGAGTTCTTAAAGAGCGTTGCTGGTTTAATCGATATGCCTTGCGCTCCAGCTTGGATGACTATCGACAAAGAAGCGTTCAAAATCGTATTCGACAGAATCCCTGAACGTGAAGAACTTGATCCTGACTTCAAGGAACAACTCGTAATTGAGTACTATTCAAAGTAGACTAATACTGATAGGAGATATTAATATGGAATTAAAAATCAAAACTGTTAATACTATGACAAGCTCAGATGGTTCGCAATACGGAAAGTTCGTTATTGAACCATTAGAAAGAGGCTTTGGTACTACCATTGGTTGCTCTTTAAGAAGAGTTTTGTTATCAAGTCTTGAAGGTACTGCTGTTACCTCTGCAAGAATTGAAGGTATTACACACGAATATACTGCAATTCCAGGTGTTTTAGAAGATGTTATCGATGTTATGTTGAACCTTAAAGGTTTAGCTATCAAGACAGATTCTAAGGAACCACAACACTTAAGAATCGATGTTGACAGACCAGGTCCTGTTCTTGCAAGCGATATTCAATTACCAGCAGGTGTTAAAGTTGTTAACCCAGATTGGTTAATTTGTACAATTGCTGATGGTGGTAGCTTCCACGCTGACATCATTGTTGAAACAGGTAAAGGTTATGTTGCAAATGACGTTCCTAGAAATGCTAAGAGCGGTCAATCAATCGATATGTTGCCTATCGATGCAACTTTCATGCCTATCAAACGTGTAAGCTACGAAGTTGAAAATACTCGTGTTGGTGACAGCATTGATTATGATAAATTAACTTTAGAAATTTGGTCAAACGGATGTATCGACGTAACAACAGCTCTTACCCAAGCAGCTGACTTGTTAATCGAACACTTCGTTCAAATTGCTGCTATTACAGGTAAGACAACTGTTATCTCTACTGTTGATACAGTTTCAGAACCTGAAGTTGCTGAAGTTGTTGCTGAAGAAGAAGAACCATCAATCACTATTGATGAATTAGAACTTTCAGTAAGAGCTTACAACTGCTTAAAAAGAGCTAGCATCAATTCAATGGCTGAACTTCTTAAAAAGTCTGAACACGATCTTCTTAACATCAAGAATTTCGGTAAAAAGTCTTCAGACGAAGTTATTGAAAGATTACACCACTTTGGTTTAGACCTTGCTCCAAACCCAGAAACAGATGAAAATGGTGTAGTTATCGAAGTAAACGAATAGTAATACATTAAGATAAAAGGAATAAAGACAATGAGACACCAAACAAAAAAACATACGCTTGGAAAGGCACAAGACCAAAGAAAGGCTCTTTTGCGTTCATTAGCTACTGAACTTTTTGTTCACGGTGAAATCAAGACAACTATGGCTCGTGCAAAAGCTCTTAAGCCATACGCTGAACAGATTATCACTTTAGCTAAGAAAGGCGATTTGAATTCTAGAAGAATCGCTGCCAAGTATATCTTTGATAAAGAAACAGGCAAGTTCATGGACTTAGCTACTGGCGAAGTTTTTGAAAAATTAGAAGAAAACAAAAAACTTGCTCCACAAACTGTTCTAAGAAAACTTTTCTTAGTTATCGGTAAAAAATATTCATCAAGACAAGGTGGTTACACTAGAATTTTCCGTTTACCACCAAGACGTGGTGATGCTGCAGAAATGGCTCTAATCCAATTAGTATAGGATTAAGCTGTGCGGTACGCTCTAACAGTTCAGTACATTGGCAAAAATTACCTTGGTAGCCAAATTCAGTTCGATCAAAACGGATACGAAGTAAAGCCAACGGTACAAGGAGAACTAGAACGAGCAATTTGTACATTACTAACTGGGGTTCGTCACGAATCCTTTCATAAAGAAAGACCTGTAAAAACAGTCTTTTCCGGAAGAACAGACAGAGGTGTTAACTCTTTAGGGCAGGTAGTTCATTTTGATTACGACAAAGATATTGTTGCTTCAAAATTTGTCTACCAGCTTAATGAAATATTACCTGCCGATATCTCTGTATCTGATTTAAGGATTGTACCGGATGGTTTTCATGCTCAGAAATCTGCAATTGCTAGACATTACAGATTTGAGTTCATTCACAGAAAGTACAAACAAGCATTTGACGGTGACTTAATCCGCGTTAAATACCCGATTAACATTGAACGAATGCAAAAGTCTTTAAACTATCTCTTAGGAGAACATGATTTTTCATCGTTCAAGAGTTCCGGAACGCTAAACCCAAGCAAAGTCTGTTCTATATACGAGATATCGTGTAGCAAGGTCGACGACAAAGTGATTATTAATATAAAAGGAAATCGATTCCTTTATAATATGGTAAGAACGATTGTCGGAACCCTTCTAAAAATAGAAGGACACAATTTGCAACCGGAAGTAATGAAAGAAGTTCTGGAAGCAAAGGACCGGACAAAAGCTGGTCGAACAGTTGGTCCTCACGGATTAACATTAATGAAAGTAGATTACTAATTATAATAAATGGAGAATAAGCATGAAAACATATTCAGCAAAACCTCTTGAAGTTGAAAGAAAATGGTATGTAATCGACGCTGAAGGCGAAATTCTTGGCCGTTTAGCTGTACGTGTTGCTAACATTTTAAGAGGTAAACACAAACCTGAATACACTCCTAACGTTGACACCGGTGATTTTGTTATCGTTATCAATGCTGAAAAGGTTGTTGTTTCAGGAAACAAAGAAACTGATAAAATGTACTACCACCACACTGGTTACCCAGGTGGCTTAAAATCTGCTTCTGTTAAAGAAGTTAGAGAAAAAGATGCAACTAAGTTAATCGAGAAGGCTGTTAAAGGCATGTTACAACACAACACATTAGGTGCAGAACAATTTGGTAAACTTAAAGTTTACTGTGGTTCTGAACACCCACATGCTGCTCAAAAACCTATCGTTTTAGAAAAGGAGGCTAAATAATGGCACTTAAAGAAGAACTTAGAGCAACTGGTCGTAGAAAGACTTCTGTAGCAGTTGTTACATTGGTTAAAGGTCAAGGCAGAATCTTCGTTAACGGTAAAACTTTAAAAGCATACATCGGTAACAGACCTGCTGTTGAAATGATGATTTACAGACCTTTAGTTTTAACTGAAAACCAAGATAAATATGATGTTAAAGTTAAAGCTTTAGGTGGCGGTATCGTATCTCAGTCTGGTGCTATCAGACACGGTATTGCTAGAGCGTTACTAAAAGCTAATGAAGAATACAAAAGTGTATTACGTTCAGAAGGCTTGTTAACTCGTGACCCACGTGTTAAAGAACGTAAAAAATACGGTAGAAAAAGAGCTAGAAAACGTTTCCAATTCTCAAAACGTTAATACTCGATTCAAAGTATGTCAAACAAGGTTCCTTATCCAAGGAACCTTGTTTTTTTGTAAAGATTGAGTTCAAAATATTTCATGTTTTTGATATCATCAAATTACTATGAAATATAAAGATAATGTAAGAAACTTTTGTATTATAGCACATATTGACCACGGTAAATCTACACTAGCAGACAGACTTCTTGAAGCGACTGGAACAATTGCCGAACGTGATATGCAAGAACAGCTATTAGATACTATGGATATTGAACGTGAGCGTGGTATTACTATTAAACTTAACGCTGCACGTATGAATTATAAAGCAAAAGATGGTAAAGATTATGTTCTTAACTTAATTGACACCCCAGGGCACGTAGACTTTTCTTATGAAGTCTCTCGTTCGCTAGCGGCTTGTGAAGGAGCTTTATTGATAGTTGATGCTACACAGGGGGTTGAAGCGCAAACTCTTGCGAACGTATATATGGCAATTGAACAAAATCTTGAAATCATTCCTGTTATTAACAAGATTGATTTACCTTCTGCTGATGTTGAAAGAGTTAAGGCTGAAATTGAAGAAATTCTTGGTATTGATACATCTATGGCAATCCCCGTTAGTGCAAAAACTGGGATTGGTATCGGAGATGTATTAGAAGCTGTGGTTGAATTTGTACCACCACCTGAAGATACAACAGAAAAGCCTTTAAGAGCACTTATTTTTGATAGTGCTTATGACCAATATTTAGGAACACTTTGTTTCTTTAAGATTATGGATGGGAAGCTCCGACTTGGAGATAAAGTCAAATTTATGGCATCAGGCAAAGAGTATGAAGTCGTTGAACTTGGCTACCTAAAACCAAACAGGGTTCAAGTAAACGAACTTGTTTGCGGAGATGTAGGTTACTTTGCGGGTTCTATTAAAGAATTAACCCGTTTTGTAGGTGACACCGTTACACACGTTGATAACCCTGCAACTGAACCTCTTCCAGGGTACAAAGAAGCGTTACCAATGGTTTTCTCAGGGTTATATCCCGTTGATAATGAAGATTACCATGAATTGAAAGAAGCTCTAGAAAAACTTAAGCTAAACGATAGCAGTATCACATTTGAACCGGAAACTTCTTCTGCGTTAGGGTTTGGCTTCCGTTGTGGATTCTTAGGAATGTTACACATGGAGATTGCGCAAGAACGTTTAGAAAGAGAGTATGACCTTTCTATCGTTACTACAGCACCTTCTGTAATCTACAAAGTTCATAAAACTAATGGCGAAGTTGTAGAGATTGATAACCCTGCAAATCTTCCTGCGGCACAATATAGAGATTATATAGAAGAGCCTTATGTAAAAGTTTCTCTTATCGCTCCAAATGATTATGTAGGAACGTTAATGGACTTATGCCAAACTAAACGTGGTATATTTATCAACATGAACTATTTGGATAAAGTTCGTGCGGAATTAATTTACCACATCCCGCTAAGTGAAGTAATCACGGACTTTTATGACCAGTTAAAGTCCCGTTCTAAGGGTTACGCTAGTATGGACTATGAGTTTGAGGACTACAAACGTTCTAACCTTGTAAAATTAGACGTACTTCTTGCTGGAGAAACCGTAGACGCATTATCTGTTATTTGTCACAATGATAATGCCTACTACGTTGGTCAAAAACTTACTGCAAAGTTGCATGAGATTATCCCTCGCCAAATGTTTGAAGTGCCTATTCAAGCGGCTATTGGTGGCAGAGTAATTGCGCGTTCAACCATTAAGGCGTTAAGAAAGAGCGTTTTAGACAAGTGTTATGGTGGAGATATTTCTCGTAAACGCAAACTTCTTGAAAAACAAAAACGTGGTAAGAAACGTATGAAAGCTGTTGGTAGAGTAGAAGTCCCACAAGAAGCATTCATGGCGGTATTAAGCTTAGAAGAAGATTAATATTGTAAATTTTTCGTAACAGAACTTTGTTATAAAGCAATTTTTGAATGTCAGATGTTTTATATACAGAGTGAGTGTGTCGTCGTATGGCTATTGATTTCAAAAATATATTTAATAATATCCCGAAGATAACAGTCAAAAACGGAAATCCAGAAACTTGGAATAAAGTCGCTGACTGGGTATCAAGACCTGCCCCTAATAGATTAATTATGGGCGGCACTGCCATATTCACACAAACTGCCATTGACGGACACAACAAGAGAGTTGACGAAGAAACAAGAAAAGTTTCACAATTAAGAACTGCAGCAAAAGTTATTGTTGGTACTGCAGCAGGCATTGCCGTTAGACAACCTTGTTATGATTTTGTAAATGCATGTACATCTCCTGAAGGCAAAAAAGCTTGGTCACAAATGCTAATCCCAATGTCTAAAAGATTTGGGCTTAAGGAGGGGAGTCAAAGGTTAAAAAACTGGAGAATCATCGCTTCGACACTACTTGCTCTTGGGATTATGGTATTTACAAACTTTTTAATAGATGCCCCAGGGACTATTAAGTTAACAAACAAATTTATGGAAAATTCTGAATCTTTAAAAGCTATACGAGCTAAAAAAGCAGAAGAAAAAGGAGGGCTAGATGTCAAAGTTTGATAGATATCTTGAAAACCTCTGGAATAATTACACTAAAGACCTTGCAAATATTCTAATTGTTACTGGTGTGACAGGTTGGGCTTTATCATCTGCAGGGCAAATTGTAGGCTTGTTAGCAAATGATAAAATTTCTAACAAAGAAAAAACTTTCCTAATTCCACAAGAAGCATTTGATGCAGGAGTAAATATTGCATCTTTCCTTCTTATAACAACAGGAATTAAAAAATTTGCAAACAAACTAGTTACAACAGGAAAACTGGCGCCAAAATCATTAAGAACTTATTTAGAAAGCTCACCTTATAAAGACTCTATTGGTAAGACCTCTTTTAATATAGAAAAGGATTTAAGTGGTTTAGCATCTTTTGCTCCTCATAAAAATACTTATGACGGATTCAAAAACATTGTAACAACCGGAGCAACAATTGGAGGTTCAATTTTCTCCTGCAACATAGTAACCCCACTTTTGAGAAATAACCTTGCATCTGTATCACATAATACAATAGTTAAAAATGCACATGCCGGTAAAACTAACATTATCTCAAAAGAAGATTTAGAAAACAAAAAATCAAATATCCCGCAACTTAAACCATACAGCACACTTACAACATCTTACCGTGGTAACATGAAGATTTAAAAGATTTCGGCTTATGTATTTTGATTTTTGTTTGAGCTATAATTTAGTCAGAAAGACTTGAGGCTAGGATGAAATATTCAAAATATTCCGTAATTATTATAGGTAGCGGTATTGCAGGTATGTACGCAGCTCTTAAAATGGCTGAACATACTCAGCTTCCTGATGGAATTTTATTGGTTTCAAAAACAAAAGTCGGAGACGGAAATTCAAAATATGCTCAAGGCGGGATTGTTGGAGTTCTAAGAGAAAACCCAAAAGATAATTCCGAATTACACATCAATGATACCCTCAAGGCCGGCGCAGGATTAAATGACACAGACGTTGTTAAGTTCATTTCTGAAAGCTCTGATGAAGTAATTCACGATTTAATGGAATACGGAGTTAGTTTTGATAAAAACGATAATGACCAACTTTGTTTCACATTAGAAGCTGCACACAGCATAAGAAGAATTTTACATGCCGGTGGAGATGCCACTGGTCGCAAGATAGCAGAAGCTCTTGCTGAAAAAGTTCTTGAAAATGATGATATCACAATATACGAAGATACATCTGCCGTAGAATTATTAATTAATAATGATGGCGAGTGCAAGGGTATAATTACCTACAATGAATTAATGGATGAATATGAAGTTGCATATTCTTCTCATACAGTGCTTGCAACTGGCGGTTTAGGTCAAATGTATAAATGCACGACAAACCCACCTGTTTCGACCGGAGACGGGATTGCGCTAGCGTATAATGCAGGGGCAGAAATCCAAGATATTGAATTTATACAATTCCACCCTACATCATTAGCAATTGATAACAGTAAAAACAGATTTCTTATATCAGAAGCCGTAAGAGGTGAAGGTGCAAAATTAACAGATAACTCTGGAAAAGAGTTTATGGCAAAATACCACGATAAAAGAGAACTCGCTCCAAGAGATATTGTTACTAGAGCAATCACGGCAGAAATGAATTTAAAATCTCTTGATAAAGTTTACCTACAAACATCTTGTATTGATAGAGCCACTATATTAAATAGATTCCCAACCATTACAGGTGTTTGCAAAAAGAATGGAATTGATATTACCAAAGCTCCAATTCCAGTATCACCCGCTGCCCACTACTCAATGGGTGGTATTAAAACCGACTTAAACGGTTGCACTTCTGTAAAAGGCTTATACGCAATAGGAGAAGTTGCATCAACTGGATTGCACGGAGCTAACAGGCTAGCAAGCAATTCTCTACTTGAATGTGTGGTTTGTGCTTGGTCACTAGCAGATTATTTATCATTCGTTAATCTTGCAGCGCCAAAAATGATTGATTCAAATATTAAATCAACAATAGAAAAATATGAACAACATATTGATGATATAACTTACAATACTCAAAAACTCAAAGCAGAATTACAGGCTTTAATGTGGAATAATGCGGGGATTATAAGAAAAGAAGAAAATCTTAAGGATGCAAAAAGTAAATTAAAATTCTTAAAGCAAACCTTCAGACAAACAAACAGATGCCAAACCGCAGAAGAATATGAGTATCGAAATATGTTAATTGTGGCAGAATTAATCATTAATGCCGCATTAGAGAGAAAAGAATCACGAGGAGCTCACTACCGTTCTGATTATACTCAGACAGCTGAAACAGGTGAGCACAGTTTAATAAAAAAAGGAGAACTACAAGTTGTTAAATAAATTTTACATCGAAGCTCACGTTAAAAATGCGCTTCAAGAGGATATGAGTTTTGGGGATATTACAACAGATTATTTAACCAACGAAGAAGACGAAATGTCTTGCATATTAAATACAAGAGTTGATGGTATCTTCTGCGGTAGAGATGTTTTTGAAATGGTTTTCAAAGTTCTATCTGATAAAGTTGATATCAAGTTCTATGTAAAAGATGGTGACGAAATCAAAAAAGGACAAAAACTTGCTGACATAAAAGGACCTGCAAGATACGTTCTAACAGGGGAAAGAACAGCCCTTAACTATATTCAAAGAATGAGCGGAATTGCAACAGAAACAAACAAATATAAAAAAGCAATTGGCTCTCATAAGGCAAAAATCGTTGATACAAGAAAAAATACACCAGGCTTTAGAGCTTTTGAAAAATATTCAGTTAAAACAGGTGGTGGAAGCTTGCATAGATTTAACCTATCCGACTGCGCAATGATAAAAGATAACCATATCAAATATGCAGGAACTTTGACCAATGCTGTGACTAAATTAAAAGAAAATATTTCACATGCTCACAAGATAGAAGTTGAATGCGATACTTTAGAACAAGTTAAAGAATGCTTGGCATGCGGTGCTGATATTATTATGCTTGATAATATGACTCTTGAACAAATGAAAACTGCTGTAGAACTTATTAACGGTAGAGCTATTGTAGAAGCAAGTGGTAACGTTAATTTGACTACAATTGCTGATATTGCAGCAACAGGAGTTGATATTATTTCTTCTAGCGCAATCGTCGCAAAGGCTCCTACTCTTGACTTAGGGCTTGATTGTGAATAAATAATACAATAATGTACAGTATTTTGAATGTATGCTATACTCTAAATAGTGGTAGCATTTATTAAAAAAAATGTGTAAAATAGCTAGAGAATAGCTTAATTTGGAGAGAAAGATGGCGAACGAAGATAAAGATTTTGGAAAGACACAAAAGGGCGGTCCTGATATGATGCCTGTGATACTTAATATTGTATCAATGTTAATCATAGGTGCCTTGATTGTTGTAGGAAATTATTTCCTATTCAACTCTTTTTCTGAAAAAATAATATCAAAAGTTCAAACAGAAGCTGTGGAAGAAGATCCAGAAGCAAGTGAAGAGGTTCAAAGAGGTATTATAATTGACCTTGGAGACTTCATTCTTAACTTGTCTGATGACAACGCTAGAAAATATTTAAAAGTGAATGTTGCAGTAGAAGTTACCAAAAAAGAAGCTGAACTTGCACCACCAGAACCTGAAAAAGGTGGTGGCGGTGGTCACGGACACGGAGCTCCAGCTCCTGTTGACCCTATGGTAGAGATTCAAAAAGAGCTCACTCAATTTAAACCTGCCATTAGAGACGCTGTTATTACAAACCTAACAAGCAAAACTTCAACAGAATTAGCTACGACAGCAGGAAAAGAACTTGCAAAAGAACAAATTGCAGATGAAATAAACTCTATTTTCGCCGGAGAAAGAGAAGTAATAAGAGTTTCTTTCGGGCAGTTTATAATTCAATAAGGGAACAATGGCAAAACACATCGGAAACGAAACAGATAGTAATTTAAACGAAATGATGAATCCTGACGGAATGGTTGGTGATTCAGCTTTTCGTTCTTATAAGTTATACAACTTTAGACGTCCTGATAAGTTCTCAAAAGATAACCTCAAAGCATTGAGAGATATCCACAGAGAGTTTTCTAAACAAATCTCTTTGATTCTTACAGGTTATTTACGTATGAAAATTGATATTGAAACAGTATCAGTTGACCAATTAACTTATGAAGAGTTTGTACGTTCAATGCCGTCACCAATATCAGTTGGTGTTTTTGAGTTCGAGCCACTTCCTGGACAAATTCTTTTAGGTATTAGCTTTGAAGTTATGTTCTCTATTGTAGACCGTATGTTAGGCGGAAACGGTACATTTGAAGGTAAAAATAAAGAACTAACAGACGTTGAAAAAGCGTTAGCAAAGAAGATTATTAACGTAATTATTGAAACATTAAAAGATGCTTGGAATACAATTATTCCAGTTAATAATAAGTTTATAAGCTTGGATGATGGATACCAATCTATACAAGTAGCGACATCTGGTGAAATCGTAGCTCTTTTGACCTTCGAGGTGCAAATCGGTGGTAAACACTACGGGCTATTCTCTCTATGTCTTGCGTATTCAGTTCTTGAATCAGTATTGGGACACTTATCTGCTCAGCACATTTTCCAAGTAAAAGGTTTGGTGGCTACAAATGACGAGCGCCAAAAGATGATTACAAAGTTGAATACGTCCCCTGTTGATGTGAGAGTTCAATTCGGATCTTGCGACATTACTATGGAAGACTTTTTACAACTCTCGGAAGGCGACATTATAAAGTTGGATAACAGAGTTAATGACGATTTGATTGTAAGAGTCAATGGTAAAAAGAAGTTCTTTGCAAGACCAGGGACAATAAAAAATAATATCTGTGTAAAGATTACAGATGTTTACGACGAAGCGTTTGAATTATTAAGAAAATATGTATAAAGGAGCTTAAATGCCAAATTTTGATGATGAAGATTCTTTAAATAATATACCGGAAGAAGATAGCGTACCTGAAGAAACCGGTTTTGAAGATATAATCTCAGAACAGTTTCAACCAGAGGAACCCGCAATGAGTACAGGAGGAGATTCTACAATAACTGCTCAACCTGTTAAATTTGCGTCTTTTGAAGACTTAGATTCCGCAAACGGAATGACTAACCAAAACCTTGGCATACTTTTAGATGTAAAATTACAGTTGACAGTAGAACTAGGTAAAACTGAACTACCAATAAAAAAAGTTCTTGAGTTAACAAAAGGCTCTGTTGTAACACTTGATAAAGTTGCTGGTGAACCTGTAGAACTATATGCAAACGGTAAATTGATTGCACACGGCGAAGTTGTAGTTATCGAAGATAACTTTGGTTTGAGAATTACTCATATTACTTCACCAACAAAACGCATTGACACATTTAGCCATTTACCACACGAAACAGCGCAAAAACAAATGCAACAATAAAGGAGGTTTCTTTGACAACAAAAATTGCAATTACCGGAAAAAGCGGCAGCGGTAAGACAACAATAACAAAAGCTTTTTTAAAGGTTTTGCAAGAGTATTTCCCTGAAAAATCAGTTTTATTATTTGATAATGACTTAACAAGTGAATTGGGACATACTTTTGGGCTTGATATAAGAAACACTATTTATGGTATTCGTAGCGGTAAACACGAGTATAAGACAGGTATTCCACAACAGATGACGAAACAAGAATACGTAGAGTGGGCTATGGAAGATATTATTGTCAGCCTTTCTCCTAACGTTGATATTATTGTTTCTTGGTTTGTAGCTTCAAAAGATTGCCGTTGTCCTATTACAGGACAGATTAATGATGCTTGTCTCAAACTTTTTGAAAGATATGATTTTGTAATATTTGACTGTGAATTTGACCTTAAATATCTGAACCAACTTGTTGATACGGATATTGATTTGGCCTTAATTGTGGCTAACCCACAACCTGATTCATTGAACTTGGTTAAACGTATTGAAGAATTTAGTGCAAAATACGCTGCAGGCGGACAGTTGGGCGTTGTACTAAATAAAGTTGCAAACTCTGATATGCCATCTGTTTACAACTTGGCAAAAGAATTTGACTTGGATATTCTTGGAGTAATCCCAGAGGATTCTGAACTTATTTCTAACCCAATAGAACGTAATTCTACCAAGGTAGTAGACGCAATCAAACAATTCTATTTTAGGCTTAACTTGCCACAGGAGGGAGCTTGATTCTTGATGGAAAAGCTGTAGCTGCCGAAATAATAGAAGATTTAAAAAACAAATTAGCCA
The DNA here is from genome assembly GCA_045638625.1 of Candidatus Gastranaerophilaceae bacterium. Classification (GTDB taxonomy): domain Bacteria; phylum Cyanobacteriota; class Vampirovibrionia; order Gastranaerophilales; family Gastranaerophilaceae; genus CALUTH01. Next base: position 26,457 of record JAZUBR010000021.1, on the reverse strand, counting down.
ATAAAGATACAAAACCTTATTTGGTGGTTATTCTTGTTGGCAACAATCCAGCAAGCCAAGTTTACGTAAATAATAAAAAGAAAAAAGCTGAGTATATTGGAGTAAGAACAGATGTATTACACTATGACTCCAATGTCACAGAAGCGGAATTGCTTGCCAAAATAGACGAACTTAATAATAATCCAGAGGTTACTGGAATATTAGTACAAATGCCACTACCAGAGCATATTTCAACACCAAACATCATTTGTGCAATTTCACCAAAGAAAGATGTTGATGGATTCACCCCAGAAAACGTTGGTAGATTGGCAATAGGTCTGGAACCATATTTTTATCCTGCAACACCTCAGGGTATTATTATGTTACTAGATAAATATAATATTCCTATTGAAGGTAAGAATGCTGTAGTCATAGGACGTTCTAATATTGTAGGAAAACCTATGGCTCAAATGCTCTTAAAAAGAAATGCAACAGTTACAGTCTGCCATTCTAAAACCAAAGATTTAGATAACATAATAAAAACCGCAGACATTGTGATTTCTGCGGTGGGTAAGAAAATTGTAAGATGTAAGATGGTTGAAAAAAAATCTGTTGTAATTGACGTAGGAATATTCAGAGATTCCAGCGGCAACCTTACCGGAGATGTTGATTTTGATATTGTTTCGCCAACTTGCGAATATATTACTCCGGTCCCGGGAGGAGTAGGACCGATGACCATTGCCTCCCTTATGTATAATATAGTTAATTAGCTTTGTAATCTGCCAGTATCTTGAGCACTTGTACCAACTTGTTCTTCATAGTTTTGAATCATTGTATCAAGTTGAGTAACCATTGCGTCATAAGTAGATACCATCAATTCATATTCTGTATCTAAGTCTGCGTATTCTTCTAAAGCATCTGGTCTAAAATTTTTAACTTTTGCATCTGCATATAAAGAGAATTGGTATTCAGAAAGACAACCTGTCTTAACAGTTACGTCTTTACACTTTATTGATTTATCTTCTTCGCCGTAGTGACCTTGGTCATACGCTTTGTCGTAAGCCTCATTCCATTTTTCTTCGGCAGATTGTTGAGCAGCTAATTTAGAAGCGTTACCTTCTTGTCTTGAAGCCCACATTGTTTGCTGAAGAACTGCGTAGTTATAATCAGCTTTACATCTAAGTAAATTTTGTAATAATGCTGCTGTGTTTGCCATCTGTCTATCCTCTTGGTTTCATCTTACATATATATAAAGTATTTAAAAAATATTGAATTTCACAAAAGGATTTATTTGTTACATTTCTTTACATTTAAAATTTATTTCTTATTATTATTGGGTTTCAATGTCTTCTACTAAGAATAATAACAAGTTTTAAATGGCCCTCGTCATACTCGAACTTGCTCAGAGATCCATTTATCATTCAATGTACTCCATACCTCACCACTACCCATCTCCTATTCTTTAGGAGAGTAATCGTCTTAATTTTGAATTGTAACAATTTATATACAGAAGAATGACAACTATTAATTATTAATGTATTATAAACTTGGAGATGGAGTATAGTTATGCAGGGAAATAGAAAATTAGACGAAGTTAGTCCTAGAATTAGTACTTTTTCAAATGATGCGGATGTGTTTACTCAACTTTCAACATCAGCACTTCTTGCAAAAAGCGCTGTTCCATATTCACACAGACGTGTTGCAGACAATTATGTAATCATCAAGCGTATTTACAGATTCCAAGCTGTTCAAAGCAGAATCTCTCATAGTGAAATTGCATTGTTGAAGAAATATGATTTCAACACCCTTGAATACTCTACCATCAAACAAATCAATGATGAATTAATGTACCTAAAGAAATGGTCAACATCTAATAACGAAGCTCTTCGTAAAGATTCAGATGCAATCATCCAAATTAGAGCGAAAGAATTGAAGTATATAATCGCAAGCAGATATGCAGGAATTACAAACGAAGTATACAATGGCTTCAAAGCTTTAGAAAGATATTTTGAAGAAATTACAAAATTCTACTCAGGTAATTGTTAATTTTAGTAACAGTTTTATTATATGATAGCAAATATTTTTCTTCACCAAAGTTAAAATGAGTGAGAAGGTAGTTCTATGAAAATATTGAGCGTTAATAATAATAAAACAACATTTGGGACTCTGTACCCTAATAGAAAAGATCGACCTGTCGACTCAAGACTATCAAGAAGAGAGCGAACAGGGGTCGCAGCTTGCTCAATGCTTGGGGTTGCAGCATCATTGGCGATTCTTGCAAAAACCTCAAAAAAAGGCAACTTCTCTCTAAACCCGAAACAAATAATTCACACAAAGATTAAAGATACATACCTTTATAAAGCACAATATGAAGAACCAGAAATTCTTGCAATGGGTGCGGGGTCTATACTTGGTGGATTAATTGGCGGCTCAATTATTGATAACCGTTCTACAAACACTAAAGCGGAATTCAAATCAAAAGTTGGCGAAGCCATTATTCAAATGGGGAACATTACAGTTCCTATTCTATCCGTTGGACAATGCGCACGACTTGGAGACAGAGTTGAAAAAAGCATTGAAAGCAACCTTTCAACTAACGCGAGCAAATTTAAGCACTCTATGGCAAAATTACCTAAACTCGGATTTATGGCCATCGGACTCGGTGGAGGGATGTATGTCGGAAACTACCTTGCAAATATTCTTAAAAGGGAGCTGCTTGACTCAACTGTAGAAAGAAAAATGAAACCTTCAGACTTATTTATGCACTGGGATGACCTTTGCTTAGCTGCGTCTTTCTACGCAGGAGAGCCACAGACAACAGTTATTAACGGTGTAGAAACCCTTGCCCCAATGACGATTGGACAAAAAATTACTTTTGGTTTTTCTAGACTGCTTCCTATTGCAATGATGGTTGCAGGCTATCAAGTTGGATGTAAAGGGCTTGAAAGATCTCCAAGAAGAAAACCTCCTATCCAAACCAATAATCCTATAACTAACGAAATTAAAGAAGAAAAGAATACTCCTGTTACAGAGAAAACTCAAGTATAAGGTTTACTCATTAAATTGTTAATGATAAACTCATAGTGTCCACATAAAGACTACAGGAGCACAAATGAGTACAAATCAAAATATAAGACCTCTAACTGCAGAAATCAAAGATAATACCTTATTCATCGGAGGATGTAACACTCTTGATTTGGCAAAAAAATACGGAACTCCTCTTTATGTAATCGACGAAGTTACACTTAGAACAATGTGCCAAGAATATATAAAGGCGTTTTCTGGCTATCCTAATATCCAAATCTTATTTGCCTCAAAAGCCTTGGCAACATCTGCTATCTATAAAATTATTGCACAAGAAGGACTAGGTATTGATGTTGTTTCTGGCGGAGAGTTATTCACTGCTTATAAAGCGGGATTTGACATGTCAAAAGTTCTATTTAATGGAAATAATAAGCAAGAATGGGAGCTCGAAAATGCAATTGATGTAGGAATCGGAATGGTTTCTGTTGATAATTTTTATGAAATAGAACTTCTTGGACAAATTGCTGCTAAAAGAAATAAAACCATAGATATCCTCCTAAGGGTTACTCCGGGGATAGATTGCCACACTCACGAGTACATACAGACAGGGCAATTAGATTCTAAATTCGGATTTGACCTTAGTCAAATTGATGAAGCTATTACAAAGATTTTGAACTTTGACAAGTTAAACCTAAAAGGTTTACACGCTCACATTGGCTCTCAGATTTTTGATGATGCCGGCTTCAAGGATGAAACAAAGATTTTAGTATCAGAGCTTGTAAGAATTAATAATAAATTTGGAATAAACCTCTCTGAGATTAATTTGGGAGGAGGGTTTGGAGTAAAATATGTAGAAACAGATACGCCACCTGATATTGCAGACCTTGCAAAAAGCATCATAAAAAGCATCAATAATGCAATAACAGAACATAATCTTCCAAATCTTAAAATATACATAGAACCAGGAAGAAGTATAATTTCAACAAGCGGTGTTACACTATATACCATTGGAGCCTCCAAACAAGTTCCTAATGCAACTAAGTATATTTCCGTTGATGGCGGGATGGCAGACAACCCAAGACACGCTCTATACCAAGCTGAGTATTCCTGCGACGTTGCTAATAAAATGAATGATGAGAAGTCTGAGAAAGTAACTATTGCTGGGAAATACTGTGAATCAGGAGATATTTTAATTGAAGGGGTAATGCTACCAAAAACAGAACCTCTTGATACACTTTGTGTATATAATACAGGGGCTTATAACCACTCTATGGCAAGCAACTATAATTCTTCTCAAAAACCAGGCATGGTACTTGTAAATAATTCACAATCTGATATCATTGTATATAGAGAGACATTAGAAGATTTAATTTCTCGTGATAATATCCCTGATAGGTTGAAGTAGGATGCTAGAACAGATTGTTAATGTTTTAAAGAATACAATAGAGAGCGGTATATTTAAAAATGCATTTGCATCTCTAAGCTGGTTGAATATTGGAGAAGTCGTTATTATAGCAATCACTTTGCTATACATATATAGACGTTTTATTAGAAATACCCAGTCTGAGAAGTTGGTAAAAGGTTTATTTTTCCTTGCTATTGCGTGGATATTTTCTTACGTATTAATAAGTTTAAACATCCGTATTATTGGAGGTTTCATCCAATTATTGGTTTTTGTAATTACATTAAGCCTTATCGTAATTTTCCAACCAGAATTAAGAAGATTATTAGGGTACCTTGGACAACCTGGAATAATTAGCAGATTATTCTTTGAACAAGGTTTTCACCCTAGTAAATTCAACAAAGATATTGATGTTGTAAAAGAAATTTTAGAAGCAATCAAATACCTATCAAAAACTCACACCGGAGCTTTAATAGTTTTCCAAAAACAGTTCTGCGAAACAGTCTTCTCTGACGTAGGTACAAAGCTTAACGCTGATATCTCAACAGAACTTATTCTAACAGTTTTCCACCCAAACACTCCTTTGCATGACGGAGCAATGGTGCTTAAAGACAATAAAATTATCTCAGCGGGGGTATTACTCCCTCTAACAGAAGACCCAAAATTAAGCTGGAAGTACGGAACAAGACACAGAGCTGCAATCGGGATGTCAGAAGCCACAGATTCAGCATGTTTAGTAGTTTCAGAAGAAACTGGAGATATTTCAATTGCTATAGATGGCAATCTAAAAAAATATGACGATTTGCATGCTTTAAAACAAGATTTAGCAACTATTCTCGGAATCAAAGACGAAGAGAATGATTTGAACCCAGAAAAAGAAAAACCTCTATTTGACTTTAGTAAGATTATGTCAAAACCAAAGGAGAATGATTAATGTTTGGCAAACGCCTAAAACCTCCTGTTGTAATTAAAACTAAGCGTCAAATTATCCTAGAGTATTTTTCAAGATACGTTGCTCTTACTATCGGTGTATTTATTACTGCCGCAGCTTTAGAATGTTTTTTGGTACCTAACAACGTTATTGATGGCGGTGTGATTGGTGTTGCAATGATGGCAAGTTTCTTGACAAAATTGGACTTAGGCTTGTTTATATTTATTATTAACATTCCTTTCATTATCCTTGCCCTTAGACAACTCCAAAAATCTTTCGTTATACAGACATTCTATTCAGTAGCATTATTATCATTTGCAACTACATTATTTCACTCACATAATTTTACCAATGATTTGTTATTAACAACTGTTTTTGGTGGTATGTTTTTAGGGTTAGGAGTAGGGATAATTCTTCGAAACAATGCTTCTCTTGACGGAACTGAAATAATGTCTATTATCTTGCACCAAAAATATAAATTATTCTCTGTTGGACAATTGCTAATGACTATTAATTTATTTGTCTATACAGCTGCAGGGTTTGTTTTTGGTTGGGATAAAGCAATGTACTCTGTAATGACCTACTTTATCGCATCAAGAGTAATCGATGTGGTTATGGAAGGCTTTAACAAAATGAAAGCTGTAAGAGTATTCTCTCCTTTCCACAAAGAAATTGGCTCTGCAATTATGAAAGAACTAGACGTTAGCGTAACCTTTATGAGAGGTTTGGGCGGATACTCAAGAGAAGAAAAGATAATTACTTATTGTGTAGTATCAAGATTCGATTTACCTAAATTAAAAGAGGTTGTAACAAATATCGACCCTAACGCTTTCTTTGCAATTGGAGATGTATACGAAGTTCACGGCGGAAGATTTAATAATAAATAATTGTAAAATTTCTTAAAATATTATATTATATATAATATAGACATAGAAAGGACTTTAAGAGATGGCTAAGAATATCGATACAATACCTATAGAGGTTTGCATTTTAACCCAAGACCACGATATTAAAGGTGTGGTTCACGTTTCAAAATATACAAATACAAACAGAGAACTTACTGATTTATTAAATGATCACGAAAGAAGATTCTTAGCTGTTACTAACGTAGAGATTTATACAAGAAACTCTAATCAACCACCTAAAAGATACAACTTCCTTGAAATTCACATGGATTACATCTTAATGGTGCACCCAACTTCTCAAGCTTTATTCAAAGAAGTTGGCAACAAAGCTCAAGAAGATATAAACAGATTCCAAGAACTAAGAAGAAAACTAGGACAAACAAAACCTTTCTAGTTTATATTTCTTAATATTATACAGATTTTATTTACAAGAATGTATAAATTGTGTATAATGAAAATGTAAAAGGTTTCTTAATGAAAGAACGGATTTCCCCGTTCTTTTTTTTATAACTAGGAGGCTTATGAAACAGGATATAAACAGATTTGAAATTCAAGAAAAGGTTACACCGCTAATTGAAAATACAGCAATGAGATTTAACCTTATTCCTATTGAAATCGAATTCGTGAAAGAAAATCACCGTTGGTTTTTGAGAATCTTTCTATATTCTTACGACCACGATATCACATTACAAGACTGTGAAAACGTTACAAGAAGCCTTAACGAATTCTTAGACGAAATTATTCCTGTTAAATATTCATTAGAAGTTTCTTCCCCAGGGTTGGAAAGAAAATTCAAGTCAGACAAAGAGTTTTTAATCTTTAAAGGTAGAAGAATTAGCGTAAAGCTTAAACAACCACTTGAAGGTGAAACAGAGAAAATTTTCAAAGGGGAAATTATAGACTGGGATGACAATGAAGGACTTACTTTCTTTAGATTCGAAGATGCAAAAGAATTATTAATTCCTAAAACAAACATCCAGTCAGCTAAATTATATATTGACTAATAATACACTAAAGCCGAAAGGCAGAAAGGTTTGAAATGATAAAAATCGGAACAGCACTTTTTGAAGCGTGCGAAGAACTTGAAAGGGAACGTGGTATTGCAAAAGACGTACTAATAGCATCATTATGTGACGCTATGGTTGCTGCATACAAAAGACACATGAGAACCAAAGAAGCTGCAAATATTGAAGCTATCTTAGATGAACAAACTGGCGAAATCGGTGTTTTCTCAACAAAGCTTGTTGTTAAAGAAGTAGAAGATGATGAAACTCAAATTTCACTAGAAGATGCTCAAGAAATCGACGAAGATGTTGAATTAGATGACGAAGTAAAAATCGAAGTTACTCCTGAACAATTCGGCAGAATCGCTGCTCAAACAGCAAAACAAGTTATCACACAAAGAATCAGAGATGCTGAACGTAATAATATTCTTAACGAATTCCTTGATAAGAAAGGTACTCTTGTTACTGGTATTATTCAAAGAGTTGAAAACCGTAATGTTATCGTTAACATTGGTAAAACTGATGCTATTATGCCTCAAAGAGAACAAATTCCTCGTGAATACTACAAATCTGGTAACAGAATCAGAGTATTCGTTCTTAACGTAAAAGAAACAAACAGACTTCCACAAGTTATTGTTTCTCACGCTCATGCGGAAATCGTTAGAGAACTATTTGACTTAGAAGTTCCAGAAATCGAAGACGGAATTGTTGAAATTAAATCTATCGCAAGAGAAGCTGGTTTCAGAACAAAACTTGCGGTATGGTCTAATGACCCTGAAGTTGATAGTGTTGGTGCTTGTATCGGACCTCGTGGTAGCCGTATCCAAACTATCGTTGGCGAATTGAAGAATGAAAAAATCGATATCGTAAGATGGTCTCCAGACCCTGTTGAATATATTGTTAACGCAATTTCTCCAGCAAGAGTTGTTTCTGTTGACATTATGACAGATGATGAAGACACTAAAGACGCATTGGTTGTTGTTCCTGATGATCAATTGTCACTTGCTATCGGTAGAGAAGGTCAAAACGTTAGACTTGCTCATAAACTTACTGGCTGGAAGATTGATATCAAGAGCGTTTCTCAAATGGAACGTGAAGAAGCTTCTTCTCAACCAGTTTACGAATACGATGAACAAGCTGATGCGGATTACGAAGATGCAATCGCTGAAGATGAACTACAACAAGAGATTGAAGAAGAAATGAATCAACAATCTATTGATGAAGATGATTTTGCAGCAGAAGAAACAGCAGAAGAAGAATCTGAAGAAGCAATCGAAGAATAAGTTATTATTTTTCATAAAAAAGAGGTTGTTTTGTAACAACCTCTTTTTATTTTATTTAATTAAAGATTCTATTTTAGGAGCGACTTCTTGTAACGTTTCTGTTGTTTTTTTTCTTAACTGAGATAACTTTATTATACCTTCCTGCACTGCTATTAAATTTGTCTTTAGTGACTCTAGCTGCTCCGCCTCAGAAGCTGTAGATGTTTTTAAAGCCTTTAAAGCCTCCATTTTTGAATATAATACATCTAAAGAACTTGCAATCTCACGATTCATTGTCTTGACATTTAGCAATGGTAAAATCAGCTCATTATCATTAACCTTTTTAGCAGAAGCTAACAACTTATCAACAAAGAAATCTTCTTCACGTAAGGTATTTTTCAACAAGAACAATTCATCAAGCTTTTGAGATGCTAGCTCAATTATTGGCATATATTTTTTAATCTCGAGATTTTCTACAACCTCATTAGCTTGCGAGGAACTGACAACCTTAGATTCAACCTTTTCAATAGCAGGTTTTATCTCATTCGCAGATACAGGTTCCACCGGCTTTATTTCAGAGACATTTTGAGCATCTGCCGGCTTCTTAATTTCGGGTTTTATTTCTGCTTTTGCTTCTGAATTAGGTTTAACAGGAGGTTCTGATTTAACTTTCTTTGATAACTTTGCAAATTTCCCGCTTTTGATACCATAATATATTCCTGCACCTGCTGCGGTTGCAGCAGCTAAACAAGATAAGGTTAATATCAAATCTTTTGATTCTTTTTCAGAATCTTCATTTTTCATAAAAGCCACTGGTTTATTATTTTTTAAAGCATAAGTATTATTAAGACTAATCGAATTTAAAATCATACAACTATTCCTTTCGAGGGCAAAAAGTTATATAAATAAAAATTATTGCGTTATTTTAGGAAAATTGTTACAAAATTTAATGAAAACTCATACTCCTAAAAATTAATAACAACAGGTTTTACAAAGTATTACAAATTGTTTAATTTTATAAAACTTTGATTGAAAATTTTATATATGGATGGTACACTTTAGGAGAAAATAAGGAGAGTAAATTTATGGTAAGCGGGACTATGGTTAAAACTGATAGTAAATTAGTAAAAGAAGCTTTAAAAGTTCTTGGTAAAGATAATTTAGCATTAATCATTCACGGTAGCAGTTTCCCTGCTATTACAGGCGAAGATACAGGCTTTGGCACATACAATTCTCAAGCTGGTCACGATTTAATTGCTTATGCAGAAAATTATTTTAACGCAGTTCAATTGGGACCAAACGGTAAAACAAAAGCATCAGATTCTTCTCCATATTGCGGAACAATTTTCTCAGGAAACCCTTTGTTTATTGATTTAAAACAATTAACAACTAAGGAATGGGAATCTATTCTTCCACTATCAGTGTTTGAAGATGTTGTAAAGAATAACCCTAATGCAGATAAAGGCAAAACTGCCTACTCTTATGTTTCAAAAGCTCATATTGATGCTTTAAAAACAGCTTGGGCAAATTTCAAAAAGACAAATAAGTTCAACAAAGAATTTGAAAAATTTAACAAAGAAAATGATTTTTGGTTATCAAAAGACTCTTTATATGAAGCATTGGTAATTGAAAACGGTACAGACAATTGGGGCAAATGGTCAAATGCAGATGACAAAAAGCTTTTAAATCCTGCAAATGATGATGAAGCAAAGAGATTTGCCGCAAGAATAGCAGAAATTAATAAAAAATACGAAGATGAAATTAATTTCTACAAATTCTGCCAATTCGTATTAGAAACTCAATCTTTGAAAACAAAAGAATTTGCATTAAAACACAATATTAAAATGATTGCTGACCGTCAAGTTGCATTCTCAGATAGAGACGCTTGGGCTTATCAATCATTATTCTTAGAAGGCTATTCTTTAGGTTGTCCTCCAGACTACTTCTCTAAAGACGGTCAAGCTTGGGGCTTCCCTGCTATGAACCCAGAAAAACTTTTCGACAGAGAAGGTAACCTTGGTGAAGGCGGAAAGCTTATGAAAGAGCTTTACAAAAAAATGTTCACAGAAAACCCTGGCGGTGTAAGAATTGACCACATCGTAGGTTTAATTGACCCTTGGGTTTACGAATCAAAAAAATCACCAAAATGTGAAGATGGTGCTGGACGTCTATTCTCATCTCCAGAGCATCCATTCCTTTCAAGATTTGCTGTTGCAACTTGCGAAGACTTGGATTACACTCTTGAAGCTGACAAAGAAAAACGTGTAAAACAATTAAACGATGACCAAATAAGACTTTATGGTCGATTCATTGAAAAAATTGTTATTGCCGCAGCTGAAGATTGCGGACTAGATAAAAACGCTATCGTTTGTGAAGATTTAGGGACCCTTACAAACCCTGTAGAAGCAGTTATGAAAAAATACGGCTTACAAGGTATGAGATTAACTCAGTTCGTTGTTCCTGAAAAACCATTACACCCATACAGATGTAAAAATATTGAAGAAAATGTTTGGAATATGGTTGGTACACACGATAATTTACCTGTTTCATACTGGGCTAAGTCAATGATTAACACCCACGAAGGTTATCTACACGCAAGAAACCTAGTTGAAGACTTATTTGCAGAAGCTGATAACAAAGATGATATTATTGTTAAACTTACTAACGATGCTGAATATCTTAGATTTGTTAAATTAGTAGAAATCTTTGCTTCAAAAGCTCGTAATGTTCAAATTTTCTTCACAGATTTCTTCCAAATCGACGATGTTTATAACCGTCCTGGAACATCTGGTGATGCGAACTGGTCATTGAGACTTACAAATGACTTTGCGTCAAAAGAAACTATTAACCTTCCTGCTATTCTAAAAGCTGCAATTATTGCAAGAGGAAAGGACTTTGCAGACAAGAACAAGGATTTATTAGCAAAATTAGGATAATATCGTTAATGAAAAAATTTCTTGTAACATTGTCTATATTAACTATGTTGGTAGCTGTTCCGCAAAAAACTTTTGCGGAACAGACCGTACCACTAGATGCAAAGCTTGAATACAATCAAGGCGTTGATTACTATAAACTAGGACTTTACGACAAAGCCATCAACTCCTTTAGGCAAGCAGTAAGCATTTACCCAGATTATATTGATGCTTATTATAACTTAGCAACAATTCTCGATTATACAAACCAGCATTCAGAGGCTCTTGTTGTTTTAAAGCAAATTCTGCTTAGAAACCCCAATGATTATGAATCAGTATATAAAGCAGCACAAATTTCTGCTAAAATTGGTGACGTAGAAAAAGTCAAAGCTTATGTTAATATAATTCCACCCGCAAGTGAATATTATAAACCTGCACAAGCCTTAACCGAAAAACTTTCAATAAAATTAAACCAAGAAGAGGCTTCTACAAACCCAACTTCTAACGTTGCTAAGACTATGGGTATCTATGAGAATATAGTAAGCCCTACTGGTATTACATCAGATGCAATGGGAAACATCTACGTTGCAACCTTTACCGATAATACAATTCTTAAAATTACACCACAAGGGCAGAGAATCGTATTCGTCAAAACTCCCAAACTAAATGGGCCAATTAGTTTAGCTAGCGACACTCTTGGAAATATTTACGTTGCAAATTACAATGCAAATAACATCATTAAAGTCGATAGGCTAGGAAATGCAAGCATTTTAATTGATGACGTAAAAAAACCTTACGGTTTACATGTTAATAATAATTTATTGTTTATCTCATCACAAGGCTCAAATGCTGTTATTAGACACAAAATAGACCGATAATAAATCTTGCTTAAATTTTTTGTAACAAAATATTAATACGAATTACATATTGCCTAAAGCAAGTTGTAGCAAAGAGTTTGTTGAATTAAAGATTTCACGTTTTAAATTTCTAATTAAAGTTTTTTTAAAACCTGCCGATAATACATATATATGTAAGAACGGTTAAGGAGAGAGCATGAATATAATTGACGTAATGAAACAAGCTCTTATTGATAGCGGAGTGTCTGCAACTCAGGTAAATGCTATGGGTATCGAGCAACTAGTACTAGCGTGTAATTGTAGGAATATCCAAATACAGATCTCAAACAACAGCGACAACTCATCAGATACGGCTGTAACTGAAGTACCTATAATTGAAAAAGTTGAAGAACAAAAGCCAGAACCTGTTCAAAAACCTGAACCAGTTCAACCAGAGCCTACCGAACCTGTCGTTGAAAAAGTTGAAGAACAAAAACCAGAACCTATTCAAGCAGCCGAACCAGTTCAACCAGAGCATACTGAATCTGTCGTTAAAAAAGTTGAAGAACAAAAACCAGAACCTGTTCAAGCACCCGAACCAGTTCAACCAGAGCCTACCGAACCTGTAGTTGAAAAAGTCGAAGAACAAAAACCAGAACCTGTTCAAGAACCTGAACCAGTTCAACCAGAACCTACCGAACCTGTCGTTGAAAAAGTTGAAGAACAAAAACCAGAACCTATTCAAGCACCCGAACCAGTTCAACCAGAGCATACTAAACCTGTCGTTGAAAAAGTTGAAGAACAAAAACCAGAACCTGTTCAAGAACCTGAACCAGTTCAACCAGAGCCTACTGAACCTGTCGTTGAAAAAGTCGAAGAACAAAAACCAGAACCTGTTCAAGAACCTGAACCAGTTCAACCAGAGCACACTAAACCTGTCGTTGAAAAAGTTGAAGAACAAAAACCAGAACCTGTTCAAGCACCCGAACCAGTTCAACCAGAGCATACTAAACCTGTCGTTGAAAAAGTTAAAGAACTAAAAACTGAGCCTGCTCAGACTGAAGCAATAAAGCCAGAACCACACAAAGTGAAGGAAGACATCACAAAAGATAATATTAAAATTAATAACAGTAACAAACAAGAAAACGCTACTACAACAAAAACTTCTGAGAATAACCCTCAAAAAACAAAAACAGAACTTCAAGCTGAAAACATCGATAAATTAAAAGAAGTTCTCAACGAAAACCAAAACAAATCAGAAGTTCAAAACATTGATTTTTCAAAAGCATGTACAAGACATGATCCATACACAATAGCTTATAATAAGCTAATTGAAAAGAAAAATAGACAATTATCAATGACGATGACCGCTTTAAAAAATGGTCGTCCAATGATTGCTCTAAAACTATTTTGGGCAGCCATGAAAATAGGGTATGAAGCCTGTTCTACACCAAAGAACATCCCTGATACTTATGTAAGAAGAGGGGCTATTTATTTCATTGCAAACCTAATTATCTGCGGAGGAGGAATATTTGCAAGCGAGTATGAACCCCCAGAACAAATGCAAATGCTACTTGGAAACATAGACAGAGATAAAGACAGCAAAGCGCTAAAACAGCTCTTAAAACACACACAAGCAATTAGTATTGAAACCGCCTGTAATAATCTTATAAACAAATTAGAAATCAAATCTAATGAGTGTGAAGCTGAAATCGCAAAACTAACACGTCAGCTACTCAAAGGCGCCTTCAAGACAGAAGAGGAAATTATTAACTACTATAAAGTTCAAACAACAAATAGATATTCCATGAATACCATTGATAAAACTATGAATTTTTATCAGGAAATCAACAGTATTTTAGTTAATAAAAGATATATGAACGCTCTACGTCAAGAAGATATTAATTTTTCAGAGAATTCAAAAAAACAAAGAGTAAAGAAAACGATTAAAGAACTAGAAGGCGTTCTTAAAGATCTACTACTCGCCTTTGACCCAAATTTACGAGGTGGATTAATCGAAGATTTAAAGAAAGAAATTTTTGAAAATAATAATTAAAAGACACAGGAATTGATATAAATCAATTCCTGTTTTTTATTTGTATTCATATTATAATTTTAATAAAGAGAGATTCTTAATTTTTCATTAAGAAAATTAATTTTTGCATTAATTAATAGTATAAATATATTATATAGGAGAAAAGGAGGATATTATCATGGCAATTAAACCATTAGCAGACAGAATCGTTATCAAGGTTATTGAAGATACTGAACAAACATCTGGTGGAATCTTTATTCCTGACAGCGCAAAAGAAAAACCACAAAAAGGTGAAGTTGTAGCAGTTGGTCTTGGCAAAATGAATGACAAGGGCGAAAGAGAAGAAATGGATGTTAAAGTTGGTGATGTAGTTCTTTATGCTAAATATTCAGGCACTGACGTTAAAATGGACGGAACTGAGTACAAAATTCTTTCAATTAAAGATGCATTAGCAATCATTGAGTAGTTATTCCAATACAAACAATTATTTAAAGGAGAAATAAAACATGGCAAAACGTATCGTTTTTGATGAAGAAGCACGTAAGTCACTACTTAAGGGTATTGATGCGGTTGCTGACGCAGTAAAAGTTACCCTTGGACCAAAAGGTAGAAACGTTATTCTTCAAAAGAAATTTGGTGCACCACAAATCGTTAATGATGGTGTAACAATCGCTAAAGAAATTGAATTACAAGATGGCTTAGAAAACGCAGGTGCACAACTTCTTAAAGAAGTTTCATCTAGAACAAATGATGTTGCTGGTGACGGTACAACTACAGCATCAGTTCTTGCTCAAGCAATCGTTAAAGAAGGTTTAAAAAACCTAACAGCAGGTGCTAACCCTATGTCTATTAAACGTGGTATTGATAAGGCTGTTGATATTTCTATCAGAAAAATCAAAGATCTTTCAAAACCAGTTAACACTAAAGAAGAAATCGCACAAGTTGCAGGTATTTCTGCGGGTAACAATTCAGAAATCGGCGAACTTATTGCAGAAGCAATGGAAAAAGTTGGTAATGATGGTGTTATCACTGTTGAAGAATCAAAATCTTTCGGTACTAACTTAAAGGTTGTTGAAGGTATGCAATTCGACAAAGGTTACATCTCTCCATACTTCGTAACAGATGCAGAAAGAATGGAAGCAGTTCTTGAAGATGCATACGTACTATGCCTTAACAAGAAAATCAACTTAATTGCAGACCTTGTTCCAATTCTTGAACAAGTTGCTCGTGACGGTCGTTCACTTCTTCTTATTGCAGAAGATGTTGAAGGCGAAGCTCTTGCTACATTAGTTGTTAACACAATGAGAAAAGTTCTTAGAGCAGTTGCTGTTAAAGCTCCTGGCTTTGGCGACAGAAGAAAAGCTATGTTAGAAGATATTGCTATCTTAACTGGCGGTCAATTGTTTACTGAAGAACTTGGTATCAAGATGGAAAACATCACAACTGATATGATGGGTCTTGCAAAACGCGTTACAGTTTCTAAAGACGAAACTACAATCGTTGTAGGTAACGAAACTAGAGAAGCAGTTCGTGAAAGAGTTAACCTAATCAAGAAACAAATCGAAATGTCTGATTCAGAATACGATAAAGAAAAACTTCAAGAACGTATGGCTAAACTTTCTGGTGGTGTTGCTGTTATCGAAGTTGGTGCTGCTTCTGAAGTTGAACTTAAAGAAAGAAAATTAAGAATTGAAGACGCTCTTAACGCAACCAGAGCTGCTAACGAAGAAGGTATTGTTCCTGGTGGTGGTGTTGCCCTTGTTAGAGTTCAACAAGAACTTGAAAAGCAATTAAGCGCAACTGAATTCTCTTCTGACGATGAAAAGAGCGGTTTCAAAATCTTAACTGCAGCATTAGACATTCCTCTAAGAGCTATCGCTTACAACGCAGGTGCTAAATCAGATGTTGTTATCGATAATGTTAGAAACGAAAACGGTGCTTACGGTTATGACGCATTGCTAGACAGATACACAGATATGTTTGCTGCTGGTATCGTTGACCCTGCAAAAGTTACTCGTTCTGCTCTTGAAAACGCTGCATCTGTAGCTTCAATGTTATTAACAACAGAAGCTGCTGTTGTAGACATTCCGGAAGAAAAAGGTCCAGAAATACCTGCAATGCCAGGAATGGGTGGAATGGGCGGTATGATGTAATTTACATCTACTTTACTCAAATAAAAAGGAGGGTGATTTTTAATCATCCTCTTTTTTTTATTAAATTTCTTTTATGAATCTTTTATTTTCTGGGGATTTTATAGTTTCTAAATCACCATCCCAAATAGCTTTAAGAACTTTTTGCCTGTCATATAGGAATTCTAGAAATTTATCAAACTTTGAAGTAGTCTTTTCTTTATCAAATTCAAATAGAGTTTCTCCTTTAGGATTAATAAATGTGTATTTTGAATCACTTGAAGGAGCGTCTACCATTAAATCAGAATTCAAATCTTGAGAAATTAGAAATGTTCCACGCTCTGCAGCAAATTCATTCAAATTTCGATATGCGTAATACCCAAAGTTTGGAGGATATTTTTCATCAATCTTATCTTCACAAAACCAAGGAACAAACTTCTTTACAAAAGCGTTTATTGGATCTACCAAAAGGGCAGTCGGAGCGTATTTCCTTAATGCACGATATTTTTCTTTATCATTTATATGTTGAAAATGAGCTGAATGCATAAACTCATGTATATATGTGTGCAAAAAATGCTTTGTTGCAGCTGAGCCAGCAGAGATTGTTTCATGAAAATCTTGTGCAACAGGAGCCGTGAAAAACTCTTGGTCAGAATTTATAAACACAGTATTTGTTTCCCACTCATATTCACCATTTACCTTTTTATGTTCTAATGGTTCAAAAGAAAACTTAGTTGGAAGTTTAAGTTTATAGTGTTGAAAAATCTCTGCTGTAGTTAGGCAGGCTGCAGCAACAGCAAGTTTATCTTTAAAACTTGCTTCAACTCCCTTACCTTTCATAATAGCTTCAACCTCTTCTGGTAACCAAGTAAACGTCCGTCTTGTATACCAATCTGGCAAACCTTTTTGGAAGCTTGGAGAAGTAGTAGGAAGTTTAAAAAAGTTCGCCTTTTCTATTTTCATGTTTAAATTACGATTCCTTTCTATTAAGCATTCAACAGATATCTGCGTTTGCGTTCATTAATCCTTTCAAGATTTCCGTTCCAAATATCTGCATCTATATATTTTAAATCTTGCTGAAAAACTTTTATACAATTATAAACATATTTAGAATTATCATAAACTTTTTTAGCAAATCCTGATAAATGATTACTTATCATATCTTTAGGCTCAGCGGCAAATGCATCACTTGCTTGTCTTGCAAATTCAGCAAAAATATTATAATCAGAAGGAGCTGAAGTTAAAGGTAATGGATTTTCTAAAAGTTGAAAGTTATCATCTAAATTTTCAGCAACAATTCTTGAAAATTTTTCAGCTATATATTCTTCTAAATCATCTTTTGCATATGTACCATTATAAGGAGGGGATACCTTCTCAATTGTGCCAGCAAAACGTGGAAACCGTGACTGTAACATAGCATTAAATGGCTGAACAAGCTCATTATTTGGTTTCAGAATATCAAATAGTTTCCAAATCTCTACCCCCAAGACAGAACCATGCTTATCTATTAAATTCTTAAAATGGGCTCCATGCATAAACTCATGAATATATGAATGCAGAAAATGTTTAGTACGTGGATGAAAACTACCTTGATTTTCTTCTAATTCATCCTGCGTTACTAAATTAAAAAACTCTTCTCTATTGGAATTTATGTAAACGGTATCGGACACTGGACTATACGCAGCCAGAGTATCAGACTTAAGAGGTGTTAGTGAAATTACAGTAGGTGATGGTAATTTTAATTGGTCAAAAATTCCTATTGTTAATACTGAACTCATTAAAACCGAAAAATGATTCTCGTGGTTTATACGAATGCCTCTCTCTAAAGCCTTCTTCTCTGCAATTTTTAAGAATTTACATATATACGGATTGGCCTCATCAAGACCAGTTGGCAAACCTCTTTGAAAATTTGGATTATTTCTATTAACATTTAACATTGTAATTTGTGGAATATTCATAATTAACCTCTTTTTTGTATTAAATCTGTGATAATTATTTTTTGCTAGTTTGTAACAAATTATTAACATTCACATATAAAAGACACAAATTTTACAGGTTATGGCTACTTTATATAGATATAATAAAAGATTAAGGATGGTTTATGGGTATTAGTATTAACTCTGCTACAAATGTAGCTCAAGAACAAGTTGTAAAAAAACAGATTGAATCTGTTTCAAGCCCTATTGGAACAACTCCTAAAGTTCTGACTTTAACAGATACATTTATTAAAGAGAAAAAGAAAAACGGGCTAATTGAGCGACTTTATGATGGAATAAAAAACCTTACAGGCTTGGGTATTGGTTCTAAAAAAGTTAAAGCAGAAATTGCAAAAGCAGAAAATGGTGAAATCTCCAAAGATGAGGCTATAAAAAGCATTGAAAACTACGGAAAATCTCAAGAAACATCAGCACAACTAACAGGGGACTTAGTCTCTATAGGGGCTTCGGGGATTACATTTGCCTTTCTTAACAAATGGATTAATTTTGGACGAGGAGTATTAAAAACCAATACTCGTGTTGAAAAATTTTTAAAAGAAGCTCTCAAAAGCGAGGAAACACCTGCTGCCGGAAAATTTATTGCAAAAAACTCACTCAAAATACTAGACTCAAAAAAGAACATTATGATACTATCTGCAATTGGAGCATCTCTTGTCGGTGGTATCAGCAAATACTTCACAATGAAGTTCAACCGTGTTGGCTCATCTGAGTTTAAAATAGAGAAAGAGAAAAACAAAAATACAAAGAGTGTACTTGAAAAAGCTATATTAAAAGAAGAAAAAGCCGAACTCAAGAAAGAACGTAAAAAAGCTAATTTTAGGAACTTTGCATCCGGTTGTATTAATGGTGCAATGACACCTTTATTATCTCTTGGTGCTATTGTCGCAACTCCATTATATTTAGTTGGGAGCAGTCTAAACCGGTTCTTTATCGGCTCTCATAGAGAAAAGGATAAATCTTTAACAAACTATATCCAAAATCTAAAAAATGACTCTTTAGCTCATGCAACAATAGCTCTAGCTACAGCTATCCCAATGATTAAAAAAGCTAATTATATGAAAACATATAATATTAACTTAGATAACACAATTGCCAAACTGTCTAAAGCAAAACTTACAGAACCTGATTATACTGGGAAAAGTGGCTATGAACAAATTCAAGACATCTTATTTAATACAAAAAATATCGAAAATATAATAAATTCTTACAAATTTACTACAGATGAACAAATTCAATTACTAACAAAGGAAAACATATTTGCCGTAAAATTTAAGCAAATTTCGAATGACAGTTCTACATTAACAAGAGCTCTAAGAGAATCTTGTCCAGTCTCAAGAAGCCTTGAAGATGCTCAAACAATAATTAGCAAAAATTTTGGTCCTGACTATGAAGTCACAAAGTTATTGGGAGTAGGAACAGTTGCAGAAACATATTTGGTAAAAATTAAAAATGGCAAAGAAGTTTGTATAAAAATGCTAAAAGATGGTATTTCCAGAGAAAAAATACTCCAAGATAAAGAGAAATTTAAAAATATAATCAATTCATGTACAGGAAAGACTGCTGACGAAAAAGATTATCTACTCAAGAACTTAGACGATATTGCAAATACAATATTAAAAGAAGTTGATTTAAAGAATGAAATGGAAGCCGCTCAGAACTTAGTTAAACATACAAAAGTTGCTAATGTCGTTAAACCTATTGAAGTTAAAAACAATCTTTATGTAATGGAAAAAGCTGAAGGGATAAGTCTTAGCGCATTCACTGAACTAGAACATTTACGTATAGAAAAAAAATGGGCGAAAATTTTTGGAAAAGATACCGCAGCTATTGATGAAAAAATCAAAATTGCAAAACAAAAACTCCCTAACAATGGAAATTTTGAATTAACAGAAAAAGAAGCTAAAAGACTTGTTATAGAATATCATAAAGTTCTAAATGAACAATTTAGAAAAATTGAAAAAAATGGAAAATTCATACACGCAGACATTCATCCTGGGAACATTTTTATAAATGTAGACGCATTAAAAAGTGGCAAAGGAAAAGTATTTACACTCATTGATACAGGTAACGTAATTCAACAAAGCTCTACTCAAGCGTTGCACAACTTAAACCTTGACCAATATGTATACTATAAAAATGTACCTGATATTGTCGATTTTGCACTTAATGGAGCAGTTTTGCCTGAAAAAATGAGTCAAAAAGAAGCCATTGAAAAAGTTTCCAAAGATCTTAGTGAATGCTTATTCGATGATAAAACAAAACTAGAAATACTTGACCAAGATACAATATTAAATCTAGTAGAACAAATTATGCAAAAGTACAAAATCATTCCTAACAATACTCAAGCAGCTCTAAAAAAAGCAAAAACGTCTGCTAAAAACTCTGAAGAAGCCTTGGCACAAGAACTCAATAAAATATACAGGGAAAAAATATTTGATAAGGATGAGAATTTAAACAAAACAGAACTTACTAAATCAATATTTAAAAACATTGGCAGAATTATACAAGAAAGGTTATACGATAAAAAACAAGATATCCTAAACTTGAAAGAATTAACCTTTGAACAATTAAAAAAACAACGGCATAATCCGAATAATCTTCAGACTAATAGCGAAAATTACCTAACTGCGGAATTAAAATCTCTAATGTACAATATGGATGCTGCTATGTAATATGATTAGACAAAATAATAACTAAATAGGTGATGTTAAATCTAAAAATTCTAAGTATCTTTAGATAACAAGGAGAAAAGAATTTTATGCAAATATCACCTATTTCTAATTTTGGGATAAAATCCAATATAAACACAACAAATAATGACGAGCTAAAGCAGCGCTCACAAAAAGTTGCAAATAACCTGCTTTTTGCATCATTTATTGGGATAAGCGGACTTGCAATTACAGCACAATGCTATGGCAGAAAAACAACACCAACCAAACTTCTTAAAGAATGGTTTGAAGATATAATAAACCTCTTTAAAAATAAAAAATAAAATTTGCTATGAAGCTAGCCAAGGTTTAATCAAGAATTTAACTGCCTTGCCCTCTATGTGTTGTTGCATTGCATATTCAACTTTATCCAGTGGCAATGTCGCTGTAATAAGTTTTTCAACCTCCACATCTCCTGAAGCAATTAAATCAAGAGCCATCCTAAAATACTTTGGAGTATGATGAAAAACGCTCATCAACTTGATATCACTATAGTGCATACGAGTAGTATCAAAAGTTACAGTAGAACCAGATTTACACCCACCAAAGAAATGAACTGTTCCTCCGGGTCTTACACATTCAAATATGCGTTCCCAAATTTCAGGAAGTCCAACGCACTCAACAGCAACATCCAACCCTTTACCTTCTTCCGTAAAGGATTTGAAAATCTTTTCTGGATTTTGGTATTTTTTCAAATCTACTACTTCATCAGCCTTAGCAAAATCTTCTGCTAACTTTAATTTATCAGCATTTCTTCCTGCTGCAATGACCCTAGCCCCTTTCAACTTGGCAAGCCTTGCAAACATCAAGCCAATTGGACCAATACCAATAATACCAACTGTATCACCTTCTTTAATTCCAGTACGCTCGACACCATGAACAACGTTAGCCAAAGGTTCACAGAAAGCTGCTTTATCAAAAGATAAGTTATCGGGCAATATCAGAGTATTCTTTTTAACTATTCGTTCTGGTACAACAATATACTCAGCATAAGCCCCATTTAATAAATCCAGCTTTTCACAAAGATTATATTCCTCTCTTTTACAGAAAAAACATTCTCCACAAGGGGCTGAATTAGCAGCAACAACTCTATCACCAACTTTCAAATTAGTAACATCTTTACCCACTTTGTGAACGATACCAGAAAACTCGTGCCCAAAACCTGATGGGATGTTTTTAATCAAAACTGGATGACCACGACGGAAAGTCTTTACATCTGTACCACAAGTCAATGCAGACTCAACTTTTACAAGTATTTCACCTGCAGCCAAGGGTTTAATCATTGTATCTTCATACTTAATATTTTGTGGGCCATAATATAAAACTGCTTTCATTATCAATAACTCCTATTGCTTAATCATCAGAGATTTTGATATAAGCCTTCATTATTTTATTATTTATCGTATCGTTAAACGCTGCTTGAATATCCATTAATGAATACTCTGATACAAGGGCTTGTACATGAATTTTCCCAGAAGTAATCATTTCAAAAGAGTCCTTCAAATCCTCTGGTGATGGAGAATAGCTACCTAGAATAGTTAACTCTCTATAATAAATCTCGTTATTCTTATATCCGTTATTTTGCGGAGTGCTTGAAAAAACATTTATCTTTCCGCCATTACGTATTAACCCTAACGCAACCTCTATAGCTTTATCTGAGCCAGATGTCATAAATACGGCATCCACACCTAAGCCATCTGTATTTTCTAAAATAAACTCCCTCGATTTATTAATATCAGAAGAGTTAAAAGCTATCAAACCTAAATTTTCACCAATTGAAACACGCTCATCTATAATATCGCATCCAAAAACGCTCATTCCATAATTCACAAGAGCTTGCCCCATTAATAGCCCTATAGAACCCAAACCAACTACCAATACATTTGAATTCTTTTGGAGCTGAGTACGTTTAATTGCTCTTATACAACAAGCTAAAGGTTCATAGAATGTAATAACTTCATTCGGGAAACCCTCTGGAACTTTGTACGCAACATTTTTCAGATGTTCTTCTGAAAGATAAATTCGTTCACAAAACCCACCAGGCTCTAGGTTCGTTTCCTTAAAATGGTTACACATTGAAAAATTCCCAGCCTTGCAGTACGTACACTCATTGCAAGGGATATGGTGAGAAGATACTATTCTATCCATATATTGAAAATCTGTATCAGAATTTATTTCAACAATCTCCCCAACAATTTCATGTCCAAGAACAGTACCATCTGGAACTAAATCCTGACGGAATTTTACAATATCAGAACCACAAAGCCCGCAACCTAAGACACGTACAATAGCGCCTTTTCTAACACCTAGGGTTTGGCTTTCTCTCTCATTAATAACAATTTTTCTATTTTGTATTTGTGCGCATTTCATAATGACATAATAACACAAACTAAAATTATGAATAGTTCCACTAAGTATATAAGTTTATAAGAAAGTTTAAATTGATTTATGCTAAAAAATATGCTAATCTTTTCATTGTAAATAGGAGCTTTATAATTATGTTTAGAAAAAAGAATGCTTTCACCTTAGCAGAGATTCTTGTTACTGTTGGGATTTTAGGTCTACTTGCGGCGATTACATTACCATCTATAAATTCTAGTGTTAATGAGTCACAGTATGTATCATCATTAAGATTCATTTCTTCTAGCTTGTCAGATAAGATTCAAGCACAGATGGCAATAGAAGATGTCTATGATGTAAGAGACTTAAAAGCTTTTGCGGATATAACAACTAACAATACTGCGCAAAAAACTAAATTACTCGGCAAATTAGGCAAATTCCTTGCGTTTATGCCAACAGCTGACGACCATACAGGTCTCATTTTATTAAACGGAAAAACACCAAGCAATGGAGACGGAATGCCTGAAACTTGGAAAAAAGAAGAAATGCGCTTAACAAATAATGGAGCATTGTTGTATTTGCATGATATTGTTGAAAAACGTGCAAATAACGGTGTTAAGATTAAGGACGCTGGTGGCGCCATTTATAGAAGAGCTGCTGTTGTCTATATAGACATTAATGCATATAAGAAACCTAATAGAGTAGGATACGACATTTATAAATTCTATCTTGGACAAGATGGTAGACTTTATCCAGTTGGCGGTTTAGATGTTTCTATGTTTGACTCTGATGGAAATAGCGAAACTTCTCATAGCTGGCAAGGTAGTAGCTCTGAATACAAATGCAACAAGGCCTACGGTGGTTTTGGATGCGCAGGTAGAATCGAAGACGAAGGATGGAAGATTCGATACACCAAAGAAGCTGCTGAAGACGTTAACAACCAACCAGTATAAATTTTATTTTAAATAAACAAGAGGGTGACAGAAATGTTACCCTCTTGTTTTGTTTATTAGATTATTTCTATATAGTTCCCCGAGCAAAGCTAGAGTATGACGGGGCGCACTTAAAGTAAACCGTCATTCTCTGCCTGACACCTCACCCCTGCCCCTCTCCTATTAGGAGAGGGGAGGAAGTAAAGTAAGTTCCTTATCCTTATAGGAGAAGGTTAGGATGAGGTGTTAACTGTCATTCTCGCCGTAAGGCAGAAATCCATTAATAAAAATCGTTTTTTGTAAACATTTGTAACAATCTTTTTCCAAAAATTAAAGTTTCTAAGAAAAATGCCGATATATGAAATGTACAACTAAGGAGTATGCGGAAATATGGGTATCAATGTAAACAACTTAACCCCCTCTCAAGCAAAAGAATTATGGAGAGACTACAACAACGGTAACAAAAATGAATTATCAAGAGCAGAGTACGCTTCGTTGTGTACCAAATTTGACGGGTACATCACCCAATGGGAACAACAAGACGAAAACAGCTATACTTATCGAGAATCCGGCGAAGAAAGACTAGACTTTGATGAAAAAGATGCTGGTATCGGTTTGAATAAAGATACCGCTGTAGGCGTAGGCGGAACTGCTGTTGCCGCAGGTGGAGCTCTTGTTGCAGGCGAAAAAATCCTTACTAAAACAAGTGAAAAGCTTTGCTTTAACGTTAAAGGTAATACAGGTATCGGAAAAGGTATTGACCAAGCAAATGCACCCGAAGGCACTAATGTGCAAGGTTCTCTGTTAGTTGCAGCTGCAGCACAGTTAGCCGCAGCAATTCTTGTAACCAAGAACTCTCCTAATGAAGAAGCTGTAAAAGCTTGCGAAGCAGCTCAAAATGAACTATACACAGAGCAAGCAATTCTCGCCGAGCAAGTTGCAACAATGGAAGAAATGCAGGACGAAATGACCACTCTACAAGAAGAAGCTGAAGCAAGAAACGAAGAAGGACAGGCTACCATTGGCGGAATGGAAGGTATGTATCATTACTACTACACCAAATACCAAAGTGGTAAAGCCACTAGCCAAGATATTGCGTTAATGAATGCACTTGCAGCTCAAATGCAAGTTGAACAAGCTAGTTCAACAGAAGAAACAGGAGCATTAAATGAAGAAATTGCAGCGGTTGGCGAAGGATATGAAACTGTATCAGAAAATATAGAGGTTACAAATGAGTTCACAGACTACGTTTCAGAATTTGACCAAGCAACTAAGGTCGGAAGTTTAGTACAAGGTGGTCTAATGACTCTTTCTATGGTTTCAGCAGGAGCCACTGCACTAAAATGTTTCTCTAGAGCGTCTGCACTTGCGGGCTCAATCTTTGGTTCTTGGGCAGCAGTACTCTATGTTGCAGCAGGAGCTGCCGCAACTGGAGCAATGGGGATGTTCGCAGCGGAAGCTAAGAAACAATTTGTTGATAATAGAAAAGTTGCAGAACAAACAATTGATATCAGAGAACAAACTCAAGAATTATCTACTGAGACAACTGAGTTCCAAGAAGTTTCTACAGAGTTCTGGGAAGAATCTGTTGATGCAACCTCAACAGAAAATCTGTTCACAATGACTGCAACATACGCTGACCAAACTGCCCTTACAACAGGAGCTAAAGGCGGAACAAGAACTTCTGATGTAGCGGGAGGTAATCAAGCAGGCAATAGCAGAAGCACAGGAACTGGTCAAGCGGCAGGAACAAATCAAACTGCCACAGCCCAAGGAGCTCCAACAACGCCACAAACTGGACAAGAAGACGACGGCAAGAAGAAAAAAGTCTAAATACGGCAATCGTTAATAAATGTGAGGATATTATAAAAGGCGAAATTAAGATTTCGCCTTTTATTATTGTTGTTTTATGGATTTCCAAGGCTCTGCCTTGAAGATGACGGAGGCATAATTGAAGCAAACCGTCATTCTCAGCCTGAAAGGCTGGGAATCCATTCTTTTTGTGGATACCCGAGCAAAGCTCGAGTATGACGGGGCATACTGGGAATATGTTATCATTCT
>JAZUBR010000020.1:0-171285 GCA_045638625.1 Candidatus Gastranaerophilaceae bacterium | reverse complement strand
TGAGATATTTGATAAAAACTTTACAGAAGTCTGGGACAATGTAAATAAACGTTTATCTACAGATACAGGCTCAATAAAATCTAAAGATGGAGCAATAAATATTACAACATCACAGGTAATGCGAGATGGAGTAAATTATGCTTATACTCAAAAAGAAGGTAACTCACATGTCGCAGAAATAACCATTGATGTAAACGGAAGTAAAGCTCCAAATGAAGAAGGTAAAGATATTTTTAAATACAATATGGATAAATTTGGCGGGATATTACTTGCAACAATCCCCGATGAACCAGATAAAGAATACTGCCCAGATGGAGTTACTGTAAAGAATAGTGATGGCTCAAATTGTCCAAAGTGTACTGATGGAAGTGCAGTAACCACCCCAGATAGAAGCAATTGTCCAAAATGTCCAAATGGAACGACAGAAAGAAACGCCGACGGTAGTAATTGTCCTGTATCATGCTCAGGGGGAAAAGAGTTAGTAAATGGTTCTTGTGAGTGTGTTGCTCCCATCTCGTATGAATGGTCTAACGGTACTTGTCAACAATGCCCAGAAGATAGACCTTATTTCTATAGTGATGGTTGTGGAAGACCGTGTAATGATGGTGTAATAGCTTATAATGAAGATGATAGCTTTTATTGTGAACGAAATTGTGCAAGTGCAAATGTTTGTACTCGTTATGAACTTACATCTGGTCATATCGGTTTAAATTGTTGTTCAAATGTTGTTCGTTGTGGTAACGGCCGAATTATGCCTGTTACAGCCAGATGCGAAATAGAATAATTTATATTACTTCCACCATTGCTTCAAAGGCTTTGTTTGTTACAAACTCCATGTCATCATCATTAATGATAAGAGGAGGGTTAAAGTATAGGACATCTCCTAATGGTCTTAGTAAAATTCCTTTTTCTAATCCTTTTTTATAAATCTGGTATCCTGTTCTTAGTTTTGAATCGAAAGCCTCTTTTGTTTTTTTGTCTTTAACCAATTCAATTGCGTTGATGAATCCGATTGAACGAATTTCACCAACATTAGGATGATTAAGGAATTTTTCTTTAATGATATTATTAAACTTTTTATTTCTTTCTGGGAGTTGTTCTAAAATTTTATCTTCTTCGAAAATATCTAGTACAGCATTTGCGCAAGCACAAGCCATTGGATTCCCAGCATAGGTATGAGAATGCATAAACGCCTTACCTTTAATATAGTCATCATAGAATGCGTCATAAATCTCTTGAGTTGTAACAGCTATTGCCATTGGCATATATCCGCCTGTCAAACCTTTTGATAGACACATAATGTCAGGTGAAACTCCTGCCCAGTCAAAGGCGAACATTTTCCCTGTACGACCAAATCCTGTTGCAATCTCATCTGCAATCAAATGTACATTATATTTGTCACAAAGCTCTCTTAATTTTTTTATGTATATTGGTGGATAAATCCTCATCCCCGCAGAACCTTGTAAAAGGGGTTCAATAATCAATGCTGCTGTTTCTTCACCGTATTTCTCAAAAGCTTCTTCTGCAAACTTGATACATTCACAGTTACAACACCCTCTTTCTTTATTAAATGGACATCGGTAGCAATCAGGAGCTTGTATGCGTGTTACATCTAATAAAATAGGTTTATAGATTTCTGCATACAAGTCTAAGGCTCCTACTGATAAGGCGCCGATTGTTTCTCCGTGATAGCCATCAGATAGAGCCATAAATCTTTTTTTCTTAGAATTTCCTGTTTGATAGTGGTATTGGAAACTCATTTTAAGTGCCATTTCTACGGAGGAAGAGCCATTGTCTGCAAAATTAAACTTGCATAATCCTTGTGGTAAAATTTTTGCGAGTCTACTACAAAGATTGATTACTGGTTTATGAGAAAAATTAGCAAAAATAACGTGCTCTAAATTTGCTGCCTGATTCTGTAGAGCTTTAGTTATTCTAGGGTTACAATGTCCTAATAGATTACACCACCAAGAACTAACGATATCCTTGTAACATTTGCCATTAATATCATATAGGTTAATTCCTTCTCCTCGTTCTATTACGATTGGAGGGAGGGTTTCATAATCTTTCATCTGAGAACATGGATGCCAGATATACTCCAAGTCTTCTTTTGCCCAATCTCTCATTATTTGAATACCTCTAGAATATTGTTAATCTTAAAATCTATTTTATTACTATTTTCTTCGACAATCCCTATTACAGGAGTTTTAGAAAGAATTTCTACTGTTTTTAAATTGTCTTCGTACATTTTGTTATTGTAGATAAACTTGTTCAAGATAATACCTGCAATTTCTATGTTTCTTGATTTTGCATATTCCACAGTTAATAACGTAGAATTAATCATTCCAAGTCCTGCATCTGCAACGATAATAATCGGGATATTTAGTTCTTTGATTAAATCTGACATTAAATAGTCGATTCTAAGTGGACAAGTAATTCCTCCTGCTCCTTCAACAATCAAATAGTCATTTGTTTTTGATGAAAAGTCTTTGATTATTTCTTGTTCATCAATGATTATATCAGTCATTTGGGAAGCAAGGTGTGGTGATACTGCATCTTTGAATAAATAGGTGCAA
Source organism: Candidatus Gastranaerophilaceae bacterium (assembly GCA_045638625.1). Lineage (GTDB taxonomy): Bacteria > Cyanobacteriota > Vampirovibrionia > Gastranaerophilales > Gastranaerophilaceae > CALUTH01. Next base: position 168,709 of record JAZUBR010000020.1, on the reverse strand, counting down.
GACTCTAGTTGAGATTGTTTAAGATTTGCTGTTTTTATTACAAAATCACAATCTCCCGCAATTAAACCTTGTGGGGTTTCAATAGCTCCACTTAGTACTGGCTTATAGTAGCCTATATCAGTTTTTTGTTCTGCAATATGTTTTGCAAGAAGTCCGCAGACATACGTTTTGCCGACATCGGTACCTGTTCCTGTTATAAAAATTGATTTTCTCATAACTTAATTATATATCAAGCTTTATCATATCAACATAGTAAGGAGTATTTGTTTCTACAGATTTATGTGCGGAGTTAATATATAGAATTTTTTTTGTAATTTCTCCAATAGGTTTAATAAGCTTTGTAATGGCTTCTCCTTTGGGTGATATTTTAAAAACTTCTTGTGATATTAGAATAGGTAATCCCTTTGGAGTAAGGCTTTTAGAAAATTCTTTTAAGTATCTTATGATGTGTTTTTCAATCTTGTATTTATCTTGATTTAGCAAAATAGTATCAAGCTCTGTATTATCTATGATTAATTCAGGTTTACCGTTATCATTGTTTATAAATATTCTTACCATTCCAGCAATTTTGCCATCAGAATTTTTGAAGCCGAGAATACTAAAGGTTGTATTTAAGATATAGCTAGGGGTGCTTTTACCATACGTCCTTTCAATGGCTGTACAGCAGTTTGTATAGTTGCCCATAAAAAGGGTGTTTGGATTGTTTTTGTCAAGGATTCCGATTGTATAGTATTTGTTGCCAATTTTTATTCTTTGTGGTGGGATGCCTTTTTGCCAGATTTGATAATCTAAGTTGAGTTTCTCAAATTCTTGTTTTGTTTTTAGGTTTGATATACCGTGTGGTGTAAACGGATTATGGATATAATTTTCAAGTTCTCCGTTAGAAAGCAGGTCGAATACTAATTTTAGTTCTTTACCTCCCCTGTTACTTTGATTTAGGACGTGATGTAGTAAGCTTTTATCCCACAAACTAGCTTTTTCACTATTAGGGTTTATTCCTAATTCTGTTAAAATTGTGGCACCATAATCGTCTAGAAAGGAGTCATAGTCTAGTATAAATTCTCCGTTCTTTAATGGAGTCTTGTTTTTCACAAGAATTTCATCAAATTTTGTTTTAAGAGTATCTCTCATTTCAGGGATATTCGTTACCAAAAAAGTTTTTTGTTTGCCTGATAATTTAATAGGAATATTCTTAGGGTCAAGGGTCTTCCCATTACGTAAAATATTGCTTGTTAGAGCGCCTGTTTCATAGTTCCATTCTGCGATTTTCTTAAAAGCTTCACTCGCATATTCGGTTCTTCTTGATAAAATCATGTTGGCGTATTCTGCGTCTGTATTTGTTATGGCAGTATACAAATTTAATAACTCGTCATCGTTAAAGAAACCACATAAATCAAAAAAAGGTTCGGATATGCTAATAGGGATGTTCCCCTCATTATCTATATAATCATCTTCTGAATGTAGTATGAGATTAGAAATCTCTTTGAGTTTTTCAATATCTTTTTTAGAGACTTCGTTCTCATCATAGTTCATGAAACGTTCGGGGTTGTTCATTGTAAGAGCTTGGATTTTTGCCAAGTGATACATGTTTTCGACAATATCCTTTTTAGTAAAATTCGGTAATGTTGATATTGAATATAAGTTCTCTAGGTTGCTTAGAAAATCTTCTGCAATTTTAGAAAATTCGGGGTTAAAATTTTGAGTTTTTAAATATACATCATGTAGTATGTCCTCAAAATGTCTGTCTATAAGCTCTTTTAGTAGCGTGACGTTATTTGCAAAGTCTTCTGAAAATAAAATTTTGTATATGGGCTTTGATACAGAACCCAAAGGTGTCTCTAACTTATTAAAAATTTCTTTATTGGATTCTAATAAATTCTTTTTATCTTCTGTGATATGTGGGATTGATAACAATTCTTGGGAGTCATAGAGTGTGTTTGATTCAGGGAGGATTTGTGCAAGTGTGACATAATCATCTGGAGTTACATCAAGGTTTTTTATAACACCTTCATATTTATAGTTTTCAAAATTTACGATTAAACTTGCGATTAAACTATTCTTTATTATGTTCTTTTTTTCTTGTGGTAATTTTTTATATTTTACCAGATTTGTCTTTAAATCTTCTGCGTAACAAGATTCTTCTAAAATATCTCGAATCCCTTCTAAATCAGGTTCTTGGTTTATGAGACGGATTTTATTTAAGAGATTTTCATTTGGGTGTAATGAGACTTCGTAAAGTTCATAAGAATCTTCAATAATCTGTTTTAAAAGAGGTGATGCATTTTCTACTTCGGTTAGAATTTGATTTCTGATTTCTACATCTCCATTATTCCAGTCTTGCATATTGACCTCGAAAAATCCAAGGTTTGCGTGGATATAACGTTTCATTTCTTCTTCTGTAAATGTTTTTGAATTCTGTAAGATAAGAGCCATTGCAACTAATGATTCAGTATCCATTTTTCGGACTTCAAAAGTTTCCCACCCTTCTAATATTCGGGTAATTTTCTCGGCAGATGCATTTATTGCGTCTATTTCGTATTCAGGTGCGTCATTAAAATAGTGGCTAAGTTTAAATGTTACAAACGCATATTGGTCAGTGTTTTTACCACTTTTTAAATTTAGTAGAAATTCAAAAGCCTTAAGCTCTTTTGCATTGAGTTTTTTATCGTACATAACGTTCATGCAGGTTTCTTGAGTTAACCTTCTACCTGATTCTAAGAATAATCTAGCAACGTTTTCATCGTGATTTTTTAGTTTTATAAAATTAGAGACGGTCTCTTCTTCGTGAGCTTTAAAGTAACTTGGTTTTGAGAGTGCTTCTTTTAGCCTTGTAATAAATAATTCTGATAATGTCCCTAGGTTTGCAGTTGCTTGTTTTCTTACATTAGGAGAAACCCTAATACTTTTGAAGTTTGGGGCAGAATGATGAGGTTTTGGAACATTCCTATAAGGAGTGTTATTATTTATGGAGAAAATTTTCATAACCACTTGATATAAGGCCTGTGAATCTAAAATTTTGCGTTTTGATTTACAAAATTTTACATTGTTGGAGGTTGGTTTTCTTTATAATTAATTCGATGAAGATAAATTTTCGCCAGCTATACATTGAGAAAAATTCCCTGATGTTTATTACATCAGCAGTTTATATGCTAGGGGTTTGTTCAGTATTTTCATTTTCTCCTCTTGTAGTAGCTGTATGTGTTACTTTGTGCTTAGGTTTGTTGGCGTTTTTGAATATTACCAAAATAAAATATCTATTTGTTTGGGCGGTAGTCTTTTATCTGGGCTTATACTCAGCTATGTTTAGAGTCCCAGTAAGTGATATACTTTTCTCGTTAGCTCCTTTGGACTGTAAAATAACAGGGCAGATAGTATCAATTCCTAATAGTAATATTCAAAATAATACTAAGTTCTTTTTCAAGGTTAATACACTTGAATATGATAATAAGAAGCTCTCTGATATTGGAGCAAAGGTCTTTGTTAATTTGAATGCTGTTGATGGCGTTGATAATGTTTTGGATTCTTTGGAGGTTGCGAATCACTATGTGATTTCAGGGAGTTTAAGACCTCCTTTTAAGGCAACAAATCCTTCCCAGTTTGATTATGGGAAATATTTAAAGAACTTTAATGCTCATACGGTATTTTATGCTGATACCTCTGCGATAGAAAATGTTCCTGCAAAATTAACGCAACAAGAAGAATTTTTCCAAAAATTAAATAGGTTAAGAGCAAATATTTTAACAATACATGCAAAGTATTTAAAATCTCCTAATTTAGAATTGTTGGGTGGTATTGTCTTTGGTGATGATGCAGTTGCTCCTCCTGATTATATAAAAACTTCTTTTATTAACTCTGGATTATTGCATATTCTTGCTGCTTCTGGCATGAATGTTGCTTTTATATATGGGTTTTGGTTTATAATTGCAGGCTTTTTTAGGTTGCCATATAAGTTGCGAATAATTAGTGGAATCCCTTTGATAATGATGTATGCCTTGATGACAGGGCTAGGTGCTTCTGTTGTAAGAGCTGCAATAATGATTGTCTTTGTGCTGCTGGGGAAACTAGTTGATAGAGATTCTAATAGTATTGCTTTGCTTTCTTTTGTAGCGTTTTTGATGTTGTTGGTTAATCCTTCCTATATTAATGATGTTGGTTTTCAGCTCTCGTTTGTTGTGACTTTTGGAATCCTTTTGATGTCGCAATTAATTATTACTATTGGAGAGGATTCTAAAAAACGCACTTTTGCAGAGAAAATTTTAAATTGGTTCGTTGGGCTTGTAAGCGTTCCTATAATTGCTCAAATATGGGTAATGCCTATTCAAATGTATTATTTTAACACTGTTAGTACGTATTCTGTATTTGCAAATATTCTTACAGTACCTTTTCTGTCAGTAGTAAGTTTTTGCGGTTTTGTGAGCTCAATTTTAGCTCCTATAAAAATATTTGGAACTTATATTTGTATGTTACTAGATTCGATATTGAATCCTTTCCTTACGGTGATAGTAAAGATATCAGCGTTCTTTGCTTCTCTTCCAAATGCGCTTATTGTTACTGTTCATCCTAACTTATTCCAAGTCTTTTTGTATTATTTGATAATTGCTGGTGGGGTATTTTTATTCAAATCAAAGCTAAGGGTAAAAAGAATTCTCTTAATTCTTATTATTGCTTTCTTTATTCTCCTCTCAACTTTTATAAGAATTCCTAATAAAAACTTGGAAGTGATTTTCTTTGATGTTCAAAATGCTGATTGTATTTTATTAAAAACACCTACAAATGACTGTTTCATGATTGATACAGGAAAATCTGGTTATAATAATGGCAAATCACAAGCTGAATTTATTGTGACAAAGTATTTAAAGGATATGGGAATAAAACATTTTAAATCAATTATAGTTACTCATTTTGATAATGATCATGCTGGTGGTGCGGTAGACTTGATGAAATATGGGAAGCCTGAAAAAGTTTATTTGAACTCTCGAAGAAGTGATACACTAACTGGGTATAACATATTTAAGTATTTAAAAGAAAATCCAGAGATAGAAACCTGCTATGCTGAGAACGATAAGGTTATATATAATGATGGAAAGCTAAAATTAACAAATTTCTACGCTAATATAAGTGATAATGATGAAGATAATGAAAATTCTATTATTACGTTAGCTGAAGTTTATGGTAAAAGGGTGCTTTTTACTGGCGATGCAGGTGTAAAAGCAATACATAAGATTGGTGAAGAGAATATAGGCAAGATTGATGTATTAAAAATCCCTCATCATGGTGCATTGAATGTTTTGGATAGCGATATCGTAAAAGTCTTTGAACCTAAAGTCTCTGTTCTTTCTGTAGGGCGCAATATGTATGGTCATCCTCATTCAAAAACTTTGAGCTTGCTAAGTGATAGCAGTATTTATCGTACAGATAGAAATAGGGCTTTGAAATTGGTGGTAACTCCCAAAGGTTATGATATTTATTCTTGGGATATCAAAGATAGGCATTTTAAACTTTTGCAAAAGTTCTGATAATAATTCGGCGGCGGCTCAAGGAATCCTCGAGTCGCCACCGAAATAACACAAGATACTATAGCACGTAGAAAATTATAATGCTAACAATGATTTTACAGAGGCTGCGTTTTCTCTGACTGTTTCGCAAGAGTGCATGTTGATAGTATCTTCTAGGATTTTTAACACTTCAGTTTTATCTTTAAGTGCTAAGATTTCGTTGATTGTACTCATTGCTACAACAGGGCTCAAATCATTGATACCTTTACCTTCGTTAAGAATAACCACTTTTAAAGAATCGTGCATATTCTTTTTAACTAATGCTCTTGAAGTTTTTTCTCTGATTTCGCTATCAGCAGAATTAGTTCCAAGGTTTTCAAGAACTCTGATAGAATCTGCATCTTGGTGCAATGTTAATGCATCGATAATTTGTGAAATTTTGCTGTTCATTATGCTAAAACCTCCAATTCTTTGTTCCAAAGAGCTTCTAATTCAAGAACAGGCATTTGTTCATTAATCTTGCTAAGCTCCATATTCTTCTTCATTGTGCTAATTCTTTCAGAAATTGTGTTAACTCTTTCTGTGATTGAAGAAGAAATTTGGTTTCCAAAATCAGAAATTGTAGTATTTTTTAAGTAGTTCCATGTAGAAGATGAAACTGTTTTCACTTTGTTGCAGAATGCAGAAACAGGTTCTGTAATTCTTCTTGTGAAGTTAGAAACGCTTCCAGCGATAGCGCTCATAACCATCTTTGCTCTGTTTTGAGCTTTAACTGCGTTGCTGCTTTCAAAAACATCAGCCGGAAGTGTTAAACCTTCAAAAGAAGAATCCTTGAAAGGGTTCCCAGTGTGAACACTTTCTCTAGCTTTAATTTTGAAAGGCATTTTGATTTCTGTGTTCAAAATCTTAGAGATTTTGTCGATTGTTGCCATAGTATGTATCCTTTCTTAAAATCTAGTACTCTACAAGAATAGCTTATTGTTAAGAAAAGAAAATCATGGGATTAGAGTATTCTTTCAGATTTGGTACTATACTATAGTTGTAGATTTTTTGATATTAGTTCTCATCTGTTTGGTTATTTAGGGGCTATTTTTATTGTTATAATTGTGTTTAAGTGCAATTTGTCCTCTTTGCTATAATATGTTAACTCCGATTTTGGTGTATTTATAATTTTAAAGAGCATGCTTTTATGTAAATATAATCGTTACATTTATTGAGAAATAATTTGCTGTTGGGTATTATTGAATAATAGTTAATAGGGGACTATATGTAGTCTAGAAAGAGGGTATAAATGATAGAAAAATTAAAAACTTGGGGTGCTGATTTTAAGAAGTTTGCTGTAAAAGGTAATGTAATTGATATGGCTGTTGGTATCATTATTGGTGCAGCTTTTAGTAAAATAGTTAACTCTTTAGTTTCTGATGTTATTATGCCACCTCTAGGTTGGTTGATGGGGAAAGTAGATTTTACAAACTTGTATTTAACAATCCCTGTAGATGGTCAAATAACATCTTATCCATCATTAGAAGCTGCTAAGGCTGCAGGTGCTGTTACTGTAAACTATGGTTTGTTTATCAATACTTGTATTAACTTTATTTTAGTTGCATTTGCGGTATTCATGCTAGTTTCATTCATTAGTAAATTACAAAATGCTGCAAAGAAAGAAGAAGCTGAAGCTGCTGAAGCTGCTCCAACACATAAGGACTGCCCACATTGCTTCTCTTCTATTGATATCAGAGCAACTAGATGTCCAAATTGTACATCAGAAGTTTAATTTGGTAGGAGATTTGCTTTATGATAAAAAAGTTTTCTTTAGTATTAGCTTTGATGCTTGGCTTATGTCAAATGACATTTGCCTATTCGGAGGTAAATAATCTAAGGGAGACTTTTTTATCTAATAAAGCAATAATTATGGTTATTAATATCCGAACTTTTAATGCAAAAGATTTGGATAATAATGGGATTATTAGTGAAGATGAGGAAAGAGGGACTTTTTTAAATGCGATTGAGCGTTTAGATGAGTTGAAATCTCTAGGAATTAATACATTGCATGTCTTGCCAATAAATCCTACAGGAAAATTAAAGGCTTTAGGGACAGCTGGTTCTGTATATGCACCGATATCGTTAACAGAAGTAAATCCTCTTATGGCAGATGAAAAATCTCCTCTTAGTGTTAATGAACAAGTAAAGAAATTCACTGAAGAGTGCCACAAACGTGGAATTAGAGTTATTGTGGATTTGCCTAGTTGTGGTTCTTATGACATGTATCTTGAACAGCCGGATATATTCAAAAAAGATAAGTCTCAAACTCCAATTGTTCCTACAGATTGGACTGACGTAAGGCTTTTTGATACTGATTCTGATAAATTATATGATATCCACGTGAAATACGTAGATTTGGTGCAAGAGCTAGGTTTTGATGGTATTAGAGCTGATGTTGCTACTATAAAACCGTACAAATTCTGGAAAGACTTGATAAATTATGCACAAGATAAAGACCCAAATTTCTTATTCTTGGCAGAAGCATCTGATTCTTGGAGAGAACCTCCGTCAGAATACGCTCCGTTTACTCCACATGACAAATTGTTAGAAGCCGGTTTTGATGGCTATTATGGTAGCTTCTTTAATTTAAAAGAATGGACTAAAGGTGCAGATTTAATAAACCATGTTAATTTTAACAGAAAACTTTTATCTTCGTATTCTAAACCGAAGGCTGTTATCGGGAGTTTTTCTACTCATGATGAATTGAGCCCAGTTTTGATAAAAGGTGAAAAATTCTCTAATATGATTATTTGGTTGAATACAACCTTGCCAGTTAACTCTTATTTTGTAGATGGATTCCAAACTGGAGCCGATTATGTTTATTTCTGGGGGAATAAGCAGGCAGATAAGACTTATACTGATGATGATTATTATTTTGTTCATAGAGGTAAATTCGACTTGTTTAATTACTCTGCTAAACCAAAAGGCTCTTATCCAGAGTTGGAAACAGTATTTGGTATAGCAAATAAGTATAAAAAAACGTTCTCTCAAGTTTTATCTAAAGGGAATTTTGTTCCGTTGTCACCATCAGATTCTTCAGTGTTTGCGTATATTAGGTCTTACGGAGATACTTCTATCTTAACTATAGGAAATTTGGATTTTAAGAATAGCAAGCACAAGGTGAAGATTGATATTCCAAAGCTAAACAAATCTCATTATTTTTCTGTGTTAAAGTGCTCAGAGAAAACAGGAAGTTTTGTTCATAAGAAGGATAAGATTATTTTGGATATGCCGGCGGGAGATATTCAAGTATATTTAATAAATAATTTGTCCTTGTAAATATTCAAATTACTCTGTGTTATAATTTTCAAGTGACACATTTTGTGTGCAGATGTATTGAGAGGATAATCAAATGAAAAAGAGAATAATGTCAGGAATGCGTCCTACAGGCAGATTACACATTGGACACTACTTGGGAGTTATTGATAATTGGGTGAAGCTTCAAGATGAGTATGAATGTTATTTTTCTGTAGCGGACTGGCATGCTCTTACTACAAAGTTTGATAAAACCGAGACTCTTAGACAAGATACAATTGATGTTGTTGCTGATTGGCTAGCTTGTGGAATTGATCCAGAGAAAGCGACAATTTATGTACAGTCTCTAGTTCCTGAAACCGCAGAATTACATGTATACTTGAGTATGATTACTCCTCAACACTGGGTGGAAAAAGATCCTACATTGAAGGATATTGCTAAAATGATAAAGGCTGGAGATGGTCAAGGTGTTAGCTATGGTTTAATGGGTTATCCTGTTTTAATGAGTGCAGATATCCTAACATTTAATGCTCCGTTAGTTCCTGTTGGTGTAGACCAAGTTGCACACGTTGAGATTACAAGAGATATCGCAAGAAGATTTAATTCTATTTACGGAGTAGAGTTATTCAATGATCCACAACCATTGTTGAATAAATGTTCTTATATTTGCGGTGTTGATGGTAATAAGATGGGCAAATCTTATAATAATGATATCAAAATTTCTGATAATGCAGAAACTACACAAAAGCGTATAATGCAAGCGATTACTGATAGAAGTCGTTTGAGACGTGATGATTTAGGTCACACTGACCAATGTGAAGTAGCGTTTAAGTACTGGCAAATCTTTGGAACTGAAGAAGAAATTGCTGAAATTAAAAAAGGTTGTGAAACAGGCACTATGGGATGTGCTGATTGTAAACGTAGGTTGGCTGCAAAAGTTAATGAAAGATTTGCTGCTATCCGTGAGAAACGTGAATACTACGAAACTCATAGGGATGAAGTTGAAACAATCATAAGAGAAGGCTCCGAAAAAGCCCGTAAAGTTGCACAATCTGTGTTGAGTGAAGTTAGAAAAGCGGTTAAAATATACTAGCCAGCACGACGCATAAGGTCAGATAACTTTACATCTTTAGATTTTAAGGATGCTGCAGGTTTTCTAAAACCCTTCATCGGTTTGTTTTTGTATGAATTAAGACAAATAGACTGTTCGTTTTGTTTTATCATGAAAAGTTCTAAGATGAAATTTATGAAACCTGGCATAGTATCTCCTTGGTTAAGTACTTCTATTTATATATTACATTAAAACTGTTTTTTTTGCACATTGCATTATTAATCGTGGTAAGATATTGTTATATACATTCTGGGAGTACAACTTGAAAACTGATTTGGAAGAAAATTTTAATAAAGCTTTGAACTTGTGTGAGGCAGAATTATCCCACATTGGTTTGATTGAACTTTTGAGAGCAGGAGATGTTGCTGAACGTCAATTTGCTGCACTTTCTTTGGATGGGGTTGAGACTCAAGAAGAGGCAGAAATCCTTATTTCAAATTTAACAGGATGTGATGGAAAAATTAGAGAAGCTGTAGGGTCTCGTTTAGATGAGTTTTTGAGAGGTGAAACTGCAAAGTTCTTTTTACCATATTATGAAATATTTGCAGATGCGACAATTGATATTAATGCGAATATTTCAAGATTTGTTATTGATGCAATCAGAATTTTTGTGGATAATGAAGAATTTGGAACGAAGTATACCAATATATTAATGCGTTTTCTAGAAGAGGCGTTTGAAGAAATCTCAAAAATTAAGTTCCGAGATAAAAAATATGTTTTGAATAAACAGTTGTTCAAAATGTATTGGGCTCTAGAAGGGTTAAAAAATTTCTTTGTTTATGTAGATGAACAGCAATTGTATTCAGTTTTGAAACAAGTTTTAGATAGACCTGAATATACAATTAGAGAGAAAGCTGCTGAAATCCTTGTGAAATTTAGAGACAATGCTTTTTTTGAGGGATTGTTGCAAGAAGTTTCACAAGATGAAAATTTTTATGTAAGACGAGTTTTGAATGATTTGAAGGAGATATAATGAAAGTATTAACAACTGGTTCAAATGGAATGTTGGGACAAGATATGTGTCCAGTATTAGAAGACGTTGGGGCATTTGTGATTGAAACTGATATAGATGAGATGGATATCACTCAATTTGAACAAGTTGAACGAGTTATAAGTGATTCTAAGCCTGATATGGTTGTTCATATGGCAGCTTACACAGATGTTGAAAAGGCGGAGACAGAAAAAGAACAAGCAACTTTGATAAATGTAGATGGTACTAGAAATGTTGCAAAGGTTTGTTCTGACTTGGATATTCCTTTGATTTATATTTCCACAGATTATGTTTTCGATGGTACAAAGGTTAATCCTTACGAGGTAGGAGATGAAACCAATCCTATTAACCATTATGGCTGGACAAAATTGCAAGGCGAAGAAGCTGTAAGAGCTTGTAAAAAGCATTATATTGCTAGAACAAGTTGGTTATACGGTCATCATGGAGAGAGCTTTGTATCAAAGATTTTAAAGCGTAGAGATGAAGATGAGATTAGAATCGTTGATGACCAAATTGGTTGCCCTACTTGGACATTAGAATTAGCTAATGGTGTTCTAAAATTGCTACAAAAACCTTATGGAACTTATCATATTTGTGGTTCAGGTTCTGTTTCAAGATATGGTTTTGCTAAAGAAATTTTTGAACAGTTTGGAATTGAAGCAAATTTACAACCTTGTATGAGCTACGAATATCAAACAGCCGCAAAGCGTCCTGCATTTAGTGTTATGAATAGTGGATTCTGTAGAGATTGGAGATTGGCTCTTCGAGAGTTTGTTGCTTTGTGTGACTAGATTTTAAAGTTCCCATTCCAAAACCGATTAAGCTTTGCTTCTAGGTAATCTTTTGTATTAAGTTTAGAATGCTTGTACGGACTGTTTTGGGTGAAATTTTGAGATGGTTCTAATGTATTAGGGTCAAGGCTCGTGATTATTCTTTTGGTTAAATCACAGGCAATAGTTTCCATTGGGGATTCTGTTGCGTATTCACAAATTCGTTCAGAAATAGTGTCCCCTAATTTATTTTGAAAATCTTCTATATAGGAGTCGTCCATTGTTTCAGAGATTGCTAAAAGTGTTGGAATAAACTTTATTTTATCAATCATGTGTCCTTCGTGGATAGAGTGACAAAATTCGTGTAGGAATAAGTCTAAAAAGTGACTTGTTGGAGAGATATCGTATTCATAATTTTCATCTGCGATTTGGTCAATTTCATCCCAGAAGTTTGGGTTTTCTTTTAAAAATTGATTAACAAGTATGGTTTGTTCTTTGGTGACTTTTTTACTGTTTGGGTGGAGTCTATCTCTGGAGATATTGCAAGTTGCAAGTGCGGCAGGATTTACATCTAATAGCTCTGAAAATTCTTCTACAAAAATTCCTTTTGGCAGATTTAGGTGTAATTTATATTTTTGATTGATATTATTTATAATTTCAGTACATTTAAGAGAACACCAAGCAATGACTTTGTTGTTTTTAAAGTCTGAGGGAATTCCAATTTTAGCAAGCTCGCTTGATATTTTAACAGGATCACAATGCTTGATTTCTGATTGCATTTGCCTTGTTAAACCTGCTTTGAATTGTACTTTGGGGGTGTATGTATTTTGATTTATTTTCATACCTGAATTAAAACAATGAATAAAATTATTTGCTAAATTTGACATATTTGTAAAGTTATGTTACAATAACGTACTTTAATAGCAAAAAAAAATATTCAGGGTTGTTCAATAAACATACTTGTGAGGTGTACATAGATGATAAAACCAATCGGTGTAAATGTATTAAATCCTTATATCAATAATCGAGGTTATGCTAGTGACGAGCAAAAAGTTACAAGACCTCTTACTTATACTGGATTGGAATTGTCTGATAGTAAGGTTGGACGTGCTTTATTAGCGTCATTTGGTCCTAATTTTAAATCTGTTACTAATAAAAACAATGCTCCAGTGGAGATTACTGATGTTTTAAAGCATGGTGTAGATTCTCAAAATAAATTAAACCTTGCAGGGTTACATGTATATGAGTTTCCTGATACTAATTTAAGATTATTTGTTCATGCAGATAGAAATTTCCCAGTTGATGAAACTCCATATATTTCTGTTTATATGGATAAACAGGAGGGGGAAAAAGATTTTGTACAGGAAAAATTATTCCACAATGTATTATCAAAAAGAGCTGAGTTGACAAATGGTGAACCTATTTTGACATCTTGTCCTGCTATTTTTGCTTATACTTCTTTGAATGAAGACGATTCTTTGTCAAAGATGAGTGTGTATTTCGAACAATTTTCAAAACCTGTAACAGAGGAAGAGTTAAACTCCGCGAAAGAACAACTCTTAGTTTTTGTGAATTCTGAAGAGTATAAGAGTGAGTATGCATTTGCTCATAAATACTTTAATAAAGAGAAGTTTTTGACTGATGAAGAGTTAAATTCTCGCTTGGCAAGTATTAATGTCGCTGATTTTAATGCCTTTTGTGAAAATTATATGGCAAATTCAAGTCTTAATACTTATGTACTAATGTCTAGAAAAGATTTTACAGGTCTAGATGTTGCAGATTTAGCGAAGGGTTTGGAGAGAAAATTTGCCAAACCTGTGAAAGTTCCAATGGATAATTATAGATTGCAGTCTGGGCATGAATCAAGGATTGTAAGTGATTCAAAGCAGATTCCTGGTTATATGAGCTTGGGTTTTTCGTTAAATGATAACGATGAGAAAAAATTCCAGACAAAGTTTTTGGCAATTGATTTGTTGTCAAAACGTTTTGAAGGGCAAGCGTCTTTTTATTCAACAATTGATACTTTGCCTTTGACAACCAAAACTCGCTCTAAGAATCCTTATTTAGCGATGTTGCAGGTTAGATTCAAACAAGATAATTCAAAATCTATTGATGAACAAGTATTTACTTTTAGGGATGAATTGTTCTCTGTTATTGAGACGGAAGATTTTACAGAAGATTTAGAACGAATCAAAGCAAAAAGGAAATCGGCTTTAGAAGAACTTTTTGCAAGAGAAGATTCAATGCCTATATTAAAACATATGGAATTAGCAAGGTACTCCGATGAGGTATTTACGGTTAGTGGTGTTATTGATAATATCTCCCAAGATGATGTTAAAGGGTTTATAAAAGAGAACTTGATAGCCCAGATGCCTGTAGTAACCGTGAGAGAAAAATAAAGAGGTAGATATGATACAAGCAATAGGGATAAACTTAACTCCGAAAATTAGACAACAAAGCCAATTAAAGCCTGTGCAATTTACGGAGGAGGCTTCGCCTGTTCAGATGGAGTTAAGTGATGCTGAGGTAAAAATATAAAAGTTTTGTTATATAGTATACGGTAGTATTAAGGAGTATGATTAATGTCAAGAATTCGTCAGGTAACACATGGAATGAGAAGATTAAAACCAGTTTTGCAACAATCTAGAACGCTTAAGGAACACAGGTTTAATGCTAAAAAAGCAGCTTCGTTGTCGATCCTGTTATACATATCAAATGCTGGTACTAGTCAGAATATGAATAATTGGTTATCAACGGAGATAAAAAAACAAGCAAAATTATTAAACGATGGGGTTATTGATGAAAGTACTTATAATTCTAGGGTGAAAGAATTGAAAAATTTTGTGACTAATGCTCTTAAGAAATCAGAAAATGCTAAAAAATCATCTGATGAAATTATTAAAAATGCTCCGTCTTTTAGTGGTAAAGAAGAGGTAGAAGTCTGCTCAGAGCAACCTTGGTATTCTCGTTTTTATGATGAGTGTAAAGAGTTTGTATCTCATCCTATAGATTGGACTAAAGAAAAGCTCGGTATCGGGTCTTTAGAAATTTCTGAAGAAAAGTTGTCTACTTTTAATAATGATATTCCGCCTAAGGTTATTCAATTTGAAGAACCACAAATTTCTTGTGATTTTGCTAACAATCCTCTTTTTAAAGGTTTATTATCTGAACAAGTAGAGTTACCTGCGGTTTTAAGTAATTTATCTGAAATGGATCTTTCTTTAATTGCTCCTGAATTAGTAGTAGATGTTTTTTCTTTGGGAGAGGTTTTGAGTGTTGAGAATGTAAGGTATAATGATTCTGTAGAACCTCTACTGAAATCAATTGCAGATATAGTAAAAGAAACTGTAGGAGATATCGTATAATGCAAATAGAAGGTATTAATAATGTTTCTTATAAAGGGTATATGTATAGAAAGCCTCCTCTGGAAAATAATTTTTTACATTTGCCCAAGCCTGTTTTTAAACAAGAAAATTCGGTTTCAATATTTGGTTCTATAAAAGAAACAATAAAAGATACAATAAAAGTGTGTTTTAAAACCAAAGAGGAAAAATTAAAAGAAGCTTGTCTATTTCTGACTGAGCATAGTAAGAAGATATTTTCAAATAGAAATATTTTGACAATTGAAAGATTAGAAGAATCTATTACAAAATCATATTCAAAAGTGGGGATAAAGGTTCCGCAAATTCATTATGTTAATGCCAGTAAAGAAGAAATTATAGAAATTTTTCGTCAAAATATTGAATATTTGAGCCAAAATGGCGTGAAAGAGTTTAAGAATTATTTAAAAATTCAGGAAGCAGAGGAGCTAAGCAGGCCAGCATTGTTTGCTGTTGCAATGGCTTCTGTTGGCGGAAATTCTCCCGATGCATATGTGGATGAAGACTTAAAAAGAAGATTAACTTGCTTTTTATCTGATTTACAATTAGATGAAAAGTTTTTGAAAGAGAAAAATCCTTCTCAATATAGAGAAAATGTTTTGTCAAATCTGAAAACGTATGAATGGAACACTAAGCAAATCACAGATTTATTGGAAGCATTTAAAACTATGTCTAAAAGATATTTTACTCGTTCGGGACAACGTATAGAGGAAATAATGAATCACGAATTAAATGGTATTCCTCGAGTTGTTGAAATGGCTCCAATTTTAGGTATTATACCAAAAGGCTTTAGAATTCTTGAACAAAAACAACTCTTGAATGAGTTGATGGACGATTATAAGGAAATAACTTCTTTGTATGTTAAAGATGGTGTTGCTCCTATTATGTTAAAATTCTCAGAACAAAGCCAAGAGCTAAATATTTATTTAGAGGACGTTAAAAAGAATTTAAAAGGGGATGATGAATATTTAAATAAAAAAATAGAAGAAATTTCTAAGATAAGTGAGTTGAGAAATCAGGCTTATAAACAACTATTTGAATTTTATTCCATGGGAGCTTTAAATATTGAAAAACTTGAAAAGCAAATAGAGATGAAAACTGCAGTAGAATTCAGTGTTAAACTAGTGGTTTCATTTTTTGGTTTGCCTAAGTAATTATGTTGTAAATAATTGTAAATATAGCAATTTAAAAATATCAAAAGTTTCAGTTCAATTGTTTTAATATATATGTGTAGTAAAGGAATGTAATATGGGAATAAATCCAGTTAATAGTTATACAGCGTCAGGAGGTATCAAGCAATCTGTTTATGATCAGGTTGACTATTCGGGGTATAAATTAACTAGTCAAGGAAATCTCTATAAGGAATCAAATTCTTGGAAAACTTATGCTCCTTTGGTTGCAGCCCCCTTGGGTGCTCTTAATGCAATATCTGCTGAGGCAGAATTTTCGACTTTGCCTAGACAAAAGAAACCAATTTCTTCGCGAATTTTTACAGTTATTTATACAGCCTTTATTAGTGGTTTATTATGGTTTGGAATAGGCTCCATTATTGATAAAATAATTGACTCTTCTAGAGCTAAGCGGGCAGATGAATTAGCCGATTTAAATTCGCAACAATTGCATTATTAAATTTTAAAAACTAAGGAGTATAAAATGCAAGTATCGTCAATTAGCAATTTAAAACTTAATCCTCTTTTTAAATCTACAAAAAAGATTTCATCAATAAATAATGCGGAGGAGGCTTCGCCTGTTCAGATGGAGTTAAGTGGTTCAGAAGTTGGAAGGGCAATGCTTGCAGGCATGGGGATAAATTTCAAAGGCTCTGCAGAACCAATTGATGTGACTGATAAGCTAAGCAAAAAAGTTGAAGGTAAATCTCACTTGGAGTTACCTAATTTGAAAGTATATGATTATCCAGATACCAATTTGAGGGTGTTTATTCATACTATGTCAGAAGAAGAAAATTCTATATACATCCCATCTGCTGCAGTTACGATTCAACGTTTAGATAATTCAAAAGAAAATCTTTTAGAAGAAATTGTCCTTCAGAATGTAATTGCTGAAAGATTGAGTGTGAATTCAGAAGAAATCCCTTCTTTTGTTACATCTACGGGCATGATTACTTATAGTTTTTCTAATCCAGAGAAATTCTCAGAGCGATTAGGTGAGTATTATGAAATCTTATCAAGACAAAATATCTCCGAAGAAGAGTTTGTAAAAGCAAAGAATTTTGTGAAAGAATCTCTTTCTCCCGAGTTTTTTCAACATGGGGCTGATTTTATAAAAGCTTATTATTCTGATGAAGGTGATTTGTATACACAAGAAGAAATGCTTGAAAAACTGGAACAAATAACTCCAGATGCTATAAATGCTTATTACAAAGATTTTATTTCTAATTCTAAAATCGAAACGGTTATTTCAACTAAAGAAAGCAGGTTTGATAAAACTAAATTAAAAGATGCTACTGACCATTTAGATTGTATGTTCGCTAAAATTCCTGATGTTGATAATAAAAAAATGGAAGACTTTGTGCCGAATAAAGATATGAAAGTACAAAAAGTGGATACTTATATCTATTCTTCTCCATTTTTAGAAATTAATTATCCGACCTCTGTACAAACGATAAAAGATTCTTTTATTGCGGAGTTTGCTGTTGGTATAATCAACGAAGTTAATCCAAAAGAGTTTTATTTTTACAATGGCTCTCATGATATTCCAAGCTATCTTAAAAATAAGGATAAAACCTTTGATTTTTCATACTGTACAGTAGATTTGAATGGTAATTCTGCCCAGTTGGATGAAAAACTACGTGAGTTGCGAGGAGTGTTAAACGACACTGTTAATGATGAAGCTTTTACGACAAAACTTGAAACGCTGAAACAAGATAGAAAGGATTTCTTGAAAAGTGTCTTTTCAGAGGAATCATCCCCTTTATCAACATTTGTAGGGTGTTTAAAATATTCATCTGATGTTTTTAGTTTGTATGAAACAATTGATTCTATAACTGCTGATGATATTAAATATTTTATTAATACTTATTTGGTTAATCAAGCTCCAGTAGTTATAGCGAATGAGCCATAGTATTATTAAGTACTGTAACAATAATTGTAAAAAGACTGTAAAAAAGGCAAAATTTTTTAAAAGCATGACTTAGAATAGTTAAAGGTACCAAATGGAGTTAGTGGAAAATGAACAGTGTTTCGTCTGTTGCTTCAAGTCAAAACGTTCAGGTAAGTGGGGCTAAAAAAGCACCTCAGTCTCAACAAAAGTCCAATGTTGGGAAGTATGTAGGTGTAACTACTGGTGCGCTAGGCGGGGCAACTGGGGCTTATTTTTTGAACAGTTATGTGAATGAAAAGAAAGATTTGCTTTTGAAGGGAACGGACTTTATTACAGGAGTTGCAAAAGATAAAATTCCTGTAATTACAGATGCTATAGACTATATAAACAAAGAATATGGGGCTTTAGCTAAAGAAAAGTTTACTCAAATAAAGTGGGGCGTGGGGACTGCATTAATTGCAATACCTGCTCTAGTAGGATTAGGCTTTGGTGCAATTATTGATTTTATGAGAAATAAAAATAAATCTACAAAATAGAACATAAGAAAGGAAATATTATGATAGGTAAAATCGGTGTACATAATTTGAATCAAGTAAGGGCTAATCAGCCAGAATCAACAGAGAAACCTGCTTTTAAAGGTAATGATGAGTTTCCTCAAATTTCTGAATTACGTGGTTCTGAGATGTTGGCAAACTATTCTGTTGCATTTATTAACAAGATGCCAAAGGAAAAATTAGAATTGAACGAGCTCCCTTTGATTAATGCCGAAACCTCAGTTGATAATATTGATGGAGAAAAGATTTATACTTCTGATGGCAAATTAGATTCAATTGTTGTAGAGGATGAAAATACTACAACAATCTACTATCCTTCTGAAGGTGATGCTAATTTTATTACACAAGTAAAGGTTATTGATAAAGCTACTGGTAAAAAAATCCTTTCTCAAGAGAATGATAAAAATGACAGTGAGCTCACACAGTATATTTATAAGTTCTCTAAGGAAGGAGATAAAGAAATAATTGAATCTTCTACTTATGAGCAAGGTAAATATGTAAGTTCTTGGAAAGATTCAATTGATGGTGATAGATGCGAAAGCGTAAGTAAGTATAAAAATGATTATACAATGTCGTTTTCTGATAAAAAAAATTATAAAAGAATGGAGTTTGATAAGGACGGACAATTGCTAGAAGTCTATACATCAAAGCAGATGCCAAATGGTGAAATTAATCAACGTGTTGGTTTTATGGAAGGCGAGCTGTATAAAGCAAGCAAAGAAAAAGAAATTTATTTCAAAAAGTTTGATATAGAAGCTGTTTTGAATGATGATAAATTTAAGCCTGCAGATAAATTTCCATTCACAAAATTGCCTGCGGATGATTTACAGGCAGATGACTTAGAAGGTGAAAGGACTTGTTATTCTAACGGGGTTGTAGAATCTGTAATGACAAACTTTGGAGGCGTAGATACAAAAGTTATTTTTAGTCCACAAGGGATTGTAAAATCTATCAAAACAGATACAAAAGAATTGTCATATGACGAACATCGAAATCAAATAATTACTGAACAATTAGGTGAAAACGAAACTAAGACAACAACATATATTAGAGAACGAAAATGTGTTAATGTAACTTATGAGTTAGATGGTTACAAGAAGTCTGTTGGTTACAATTCAGAAGGTATTATTGATTTTTATTCCGAAGAAGCTCCAGATGGAACATTTACTCATTTTAACATAAGTGAAGATGGATTTATTTCAAATACGTGGACTTATAATAAAAATGAATAAAATAAAAGCTCCCAATAACGGGAGCTTTATTTTTATATTAAACCAAGTTCTTTATGTTTTGAGATGATTGTTTCTGCTAATTTATCAAGTTTTTCAAAATCTTCAGCTTTTGGTTTCCCTTTTGCTTGAACGGGTTCAAGAAGTTCTGGTTTTAGAGGTTCAATACATTCGATGATTTTGTCGAATAATTTCCCACCCCACCCAAAAGAGCCAATTAA
Source organism: Candidatus Gastranaerophilaceae bacterium (assembly GCA_045638625.1). Taxonomy (GTDB): domain Bacteria; phylum Cyanobacteriota; class Vampirovibrionia; order Gastranaerophilales; family Gastranaerophilaceae; genus CALUTH01. The sequence continues at coordinate 148,601 of JAZUBR010000020.1, read as the reverse complement.
GGATGCGTATTTGAATTTTGGTTTTAAAACTCCTGCAAGGTATGCTGTGTTCACTGCGGCAGGGTGTGGACCTGCAAGCACCATTGAAACACCCATCACAAGGGTTGTTGCATCAACAAGAGCAATGGCAAGGTCGCCTAAACTGCCTCTAATTATATCGTATTTAAAGACTTTGATACCGTGTTGTGTTAATTTAGATTCTAAATAATTTGCCATTTCTTCTACAGAACCATACATTGATACGTATGGTAATAGAACTAGGTTTTTACCTTCATCTGCAGTCCAATCTTCGTAAAGAGATAGGATATAATCAACATGGTTTTTATCATATATAGGACCGTGACTTGGACAAATAAAGTCAGGATTTAATTCCCTTAGTTGTTTTGTGTATTTTTTACAAAGAGTTCTGAATGGCATCATTATCTCTGCATAGTATTTTTTTATGCTTCTCATTAATTTTTCAGAAGGTTCTGCTAATACGTTTTCAAAAGTATAATGAGAGCCTAAGAAATCACAGGTGAAAATGATGTTTTCTTCTTTTAGGTAGGTAAACATTGTATCTGGCCAGTGTACTCCAGGGGCAATTATAAATTTAAGAGTTTTGTCCCCAAGGCTAAGCTCAGCGCCGTTGGTGATGACTTCTATTTTTTCAGCAGGAACAAAAAGCATTTCTTTTATATTTCCTGCGACTAAATTGTTTGTAACAACCTTTGCCATTGGGAATTTCTCTAAAAGAGCAGGTATTGAGCCAGTATGGTCTTGTTCTCCGTGGTTTGCAATGATGTAATCTATTTTTGTAATCCCGTTTTCATCAAATGATTTGAGATATTCTTCGGTAAACTTTGGATACATAGTGTCTATGAGGGCAATTTTTTCAGAACCTTTGATTAGGTAGGAATTGTATGTGGTTCCATCATCAAGCGGGATTAGCTCATCAAAAATTACTCTATCGTAGTCGTTTATTCCACAATATAAAACATCGTTTGTTATTGGTTTAAAAATCATTTTCCTTCTCCTGTAAATTTTTTTCCAGTTCTTCTATTTTATCTAGCCTGTCTCCGTGTAAGTGGACAATTGCCTGAGTTCTACCGCTAAGAGCAGGTTCATAAAGAGGGTTTATTTCTATTGCTTTTTCGAAAGTTTCGCAGGCTTTTAGGTGCTTCCCTTGATTGCAAAAGCACCATGCTATATATGTGTAATCGAATTCCTTATCTGTAGAGAGTTTTAGGGACTTAATTAAATACTTAAGAGCGTTTTCATAATCTTCTTCCATAAATAAGCTAACGCCCATCCCTCTTAATGCGTTTACGTTATCTGGGAGGTGCTCAAGAATTATTTCAGCATAGGTTTTACAAGCTTTAAAATCATCTTGTGCAAAAGCCATTTCCATTTTCTTCATTATTTTTAATAAAGAAAACTTCTGGGTAATTGATGATAGTTTGTTTATTATTGAATCTATGATTAGAGCCCTCTTTACCGTGTCTATAGTCTAAGTATAACACATCCGTGCTAAGTACGTAATTTTTTATTAAGACTGTTTTCTTATTCATAGAATTAAGGTACAATGTAGAGAGGGGATTTTTTATACCATTATGGGTATGAACTCTGATAGTTGTAGAGATTTTTTAAATTTGGAATAAATATTTATGAAGAAGATGAAAGTAAAAGCCGGATTTATATTATTGTTTTTAACTGTAGTGGCAATGGGATGCCTATTTTTTGATATGTCTCAGTCAGAATCTAGAGGATGGAATTCTTATAATTCAGCACTTATGAAATATAAGAAGCAAGCGTATTCTGACGCAATGGCTGATTTTTCTAGAGTTCCTTTGTTCTCGACTCTTAAGTCAGCGGCAGTATTTAGAGAGGCAAGATGTGCGACACTGTTAAAAGATAATGAATCAGCAAAGAAAAAATATAAATATATAATCTCAGCGTATTCTAATTCCTCTATATCTGTCTTGAGTTTGTATAATTTAGGGGTATTACTTTATGAAGAGCAGGATGTGAGTGCAGAGAAATGTTTTAATAAGATTTTGAAAAAATATCCTTTGTCACAATATGCAAATCCTGCACAATACTATTTAGGGCAGATAAAACTATTAAAAGCTGCCAATACAACTTCTCAAATAAAACAAGATAAATTAATCTCTGAGGCTGTTCAAAGATTGTATACGTACATTGAAAAAGAACCAAGTGGTAAGTTCTCAAGAATGGCTCTTGATACTCTTATAAAATTAGAAGCAGTAACTTCACCGCTTGATAATTTGTTGGTTGCTAAATCTCTTTATGAACGAGGAGAGTTTGCTGAGTCAAAAATTTATATGGATAAAACTTCTCAGACTGAGAATTGGGATGATTGGGCATTATTAGCTTATAAGCTTAATGATAAAGAAAATACAAAAAAATATATTGAAGATGGACTGAATAAAAATTCTGAAACCTTAGAAAATGATGAATTGTATAAAGTTATTGATATTTATTCTTCAATGTTTCCTTCAAAAAGAGAAGCCATAAATCGTTTAAAAGGCTTGTATTCATCTAAAAATATAAAAGGTTATGACTATATTTTATATTCAGATTGTGTGATGAAGAGCGGGAAAGATAAAATTGCTTGCTATTCAGAGTTATATGAAAAATATCCAAATGGACAATTCGCTGCGGATGCTTTAGCAAATGTCTTTTTATCAAGATATTTAGAGAAGAAATATTCTGATGTAGATAGATTTGGGAAGATTCATATGAAAAAATTCCCTACGGCTAAATCTGCGCCGATGGTATCTTATTATATGGGAAGGATGTCAGATAAAACTAAACATAGAGAGGCTGCTCAAGCTTATTACAAACATACTTTAGCGAAGTTTCCTGATAGTTACTATTCTTATCGTGCATATTTAACGATGAATAAGGATAATGATGTCGAAATGTTTGACGAGTCTGATTTGATTGAGGCTCCAGTCGTATTTCCGTATAAAAAATCTTTAGAAAAGAATTTGGTTTTAAAGTTGGCATTGCTAGGTGACTATGATTTGGTAGAGGAAATCTGCAAATCAGACCAATTTGTACAGAGTTGGATTGCGTATAAGCGAGGACAATATACCCGTTCTTGTATTCTTGCGAGAGAAGCTATGGAGAAAATGGCTGAAAAGCCAGAGTTTTCAGACTTAAGATGGCGTTTGGTATACCCGATACATCATTGGGACATTATTTCAAAATATAAATATACTAATAATCCAATAGTACTATTGTCAATAATGAAAGAAGAAAGTCATTTTGATCCAAATGCTCAAAGTCATGTTGGTGCAAGAGGTTTAATGCAGATGATGCCTGCAACAGAAGCTGAATTAAAATCTTCTTATCAAATTCAGCAAGAAGCTGATAAAACAGTCAATGATATAAAATTTGGTAGTGTATATTTTGCAAGCTTAATGCATGGGCTTGATAACAAAACACTGTTTGCATTAGCGGCATATAATGGGGGAATTGGTTCTGTTCAAAATTGGCAAAAAACTTTGAAGTTTTCAACTATTGATGAATTTGTAGAACAAATACCTTACGCAGAGACAAATAATTATGTAAAGAAAATTTTGAGATCGTATTGGATGTACTCTAATGTTTACAACTAAAAAAACCTCTCTGTAAGGAGAGGATTGAGCGATGAGGATTTCAAGTATGTAAATTTTGTAATCTTCGTGATGAGAAAGTAGTAGTGTTGGTTATAAAGGGGCGGACTGAGCCGCCCTTTACCGTATTACATTCTGGTTGTAAACAACAAATGCTACGGTGCTAGTCAATTTTAAGCTTATGCTTCTCTGCTTTTTGCGGATTAACTTTTGGAATTGTAATTGTAAGTACTCCGTTATTGTATTTTGCGCAACTTTCTTCTGATTTTATTGGTGAATCGAAGGAGATTGTTCGTTGATATTTCCCATATCGAAATTCACAGGTATGGAATCTTTCATTCTTTTCTTTTTCTTCGTTTTCTTCTCTTTCTTCTTCTATTTTGGCGGAAATAGTCATAAAATCATTGTCTAATTCAATTTCAATGTCGTCTTTATTAACTCCAGGAAGTTGAACTTTTACTTTATATGCGTTGTCAGTTTGTTTTATTTCAACTGCAGGTCTCCAGATAGAGTTCTTTTTTAGAGCTAGAGGATTTGAAAATGCGGGGTGTAACATTGTATCTCTTAAAAAGTTATTGAGTTCATTATGAAGGCTTTCAAAATATAATTCGGGTTCTCTAATTATTAAATCAGTTTTCATTGTTGACTCCTTTTTGCTGTACATATACATCATATCGTTCTATTTTTGTTAATCATTGGCGAAAAGTAGTAAAAATTTTCTCTTGTCCTAATCCTATTGTCGAATTGTTAATCTTTTTTAGACCTTTAATAATTTAGATGCAATTAAAAAAGGGGATATTTATGAATATATTATTTTATGATTTTAGAGACGCTGAAAAGGAATATTTTAATCTTCACACAAATGATGATTTTGATATTAAGTTTATAAAAGATTCGTTGAATGATTTTACAGAGGTTGCTGAATATGATTCAAATGAGACCTGTATAATAAGTGTATTTACAACTTCTAGAATAAATGTAAATGTTTTGGATAAGTTTAAAAATTTGCGATTGATTGCGACCCGTTCCACTGGTTTTGACCATATTGATATCGATGAATGCGCTAGACGTAATATCAGGGTTGTTAATGTCGAACAATATGGTAAGACCTCGATAAGTGAATATGCAATAGGTATGATGATTATGTTAATTAGGAACATTGTTCCTGCGGTGCGAGATATGCGTCGTCAGGATATTCAAACTTCTCGTTATGTAGGTAGAGATTTACGTCAGTTAAAATTAGGAGTGCTAGGAACGGGAGCCATCGGAAGTTCTGTTTGCAAAATTGCTAAAGTCCTTGGGATGGATATTTTGGCTTATGATGCAGTCAAGAATACAGACATTGAATCGATTGTTAACTATGTTGATTTTGAAACGCTTTTAAAGGAATCAGACGTTATTACATTGCATATTCCATATAATAAAGAAAACCATCATTTGATATCTGTATATGAATTATCGATTATGAAACACGGAGCATACATTATTAACACAGCAAGAGGTGAATTAATTGATATTGTTGCATTATACGATGCCCTGCAAACAGGAAAAATTGCAGGGTGTGCATTGGATGTGCATGAATGCGAAGGTGTTGTTTTAAATGTAAGTCGTAATCCCTTATTGAATATTGAGAGTGCAGATAAAAACTGTATCCAGAGGGCTCTGATAACACAAAAACTTGCAGAGTTGGATAAGGTAATAATGACACCTCATATAGCATACAACACCTTGGATGCTATAAATACTATCCTTGATACAACATTTACAAACATCAGAGATTATCTTAAGGGACTAAATACTAATCGTGTAGTTTAAGCTCTCTTAAGTTCTGTTACGTTTGGATCTAAAACTTTTCTGCCAATGTTTTCAAAATTAATAGAGCAGAAGTTCTTAGTGCCATAGCTAAAGATTTTTTCTACTACACCAATTCCAAACTTAACGTGAATAACTCTATCTCCTTGTTGTATTGGATCACTTTGAACAATAGCTTCCTCTGGTATTTCCGCAGAATATATAGGTACCGCAGGAGTTGCAGTGTTATTTCTTACTGGAATCAATGGTTCGTCAGCTTCTTCTTCCTGTACGTTCACTGTAGCATCATTTGCAGCAAGAAAATCACTTGCGTCGATTTCATCGGATTCTTCCACGATAATGTCATCTGCGCCAACAAGTTCTTCGATGAAATCTAAATCGTCTTCAGAAAGTTCTTCTTCAGATTCATCTTTTGGAGTTGCCATATAAACTCTGTCAACGTCACGTTTGATTTGTTCATCTAAAATTTCTTCAGCAGTTTTGTCTAAATGTTCATCTGTAAGACTCTCAGTCGTTTCATCATTTTCTTCCGCAAAAGAAAATTCCTGATTGCTAAATCTTAATTCTTCTGTAGATGATAGAGATGAGTCGTTAGAATATTCTCTACTTGTTTCAATAGACTCGTCATCATTCATAACGTCTTCGATAGGTTCATAAGCATCAGGTTCTTCTAATGATAATTCAAGTTCCAAATCCTCATTTTCTAAATCAACATTAGCTTCTGGTTCTTGAAAAACCCCTTCTTCATCTAAAATTTCAAAACTTTCGTCTTCGTCATTTGAGAAGATTTGTTCGTTGTTAAGAACAGGCTCTTCATTCGTAATAGGAGCTTGATACTCTTCAATAGCTTCCTGAGAATCAATTTCAGTTTCAGTCGGTGAATAATCTACAATTTCATAGTTCTCATTAGCAGTCTCTTCTGTATCTGTTACATCAGGGACGTAATCTCCAATTACTTGTGGAGCCTCTTCTTCTGGTAGTTCAGCTTCAATCTCTTCGTAAGTTGTAGTTGGCTCTTGTTCAGAAGATTCTTGTGGATATTCCTCTTCGGATTCTTCATCTACTGCAAAAATATTTTGAGGAAGTTTTTCAGTAGAAGGTGTTTCTTCGCTACTATTTTCTTCAACAGAGAATATCTCTTGAGGTTCATAATCTTGTATTACGTTCTCAATAGGATGTTCTGATAAAGGTTCTTGTACTGGTTCATAATTCCCTATTGTTTCTGGCTGTTTTACTGTTTCTTCAGGTTGAACATATTCTTCTGTTTCTTGAGGAAGAATAACTGCTTCAGTTACAGGTTGCTCTGTCTCTTCTAAATTCTTGGCTCTTGGAACAACTTCTGTAATTTCCTTGAGATTAAATATTAGAGACATAGGAGCAATGTAGCTTCCTGTTAGGATGTACTTGTCTGCAGAGGTATTTTTAAGCAAGAATTTGCAATAGTCAAAGTTGTCACACTTTCTTACATCACCTGTAATGATATAACTTGCGCAATTTTGTTTAAGAGCTGTTAAGAATTTAAATTCAGGTTTTACAACGTATGAAACCACAACAGATGAGCTTTCTAAAAGTTCTCTTAAGAAGTCTTTATCTGAATAACAGTCTTCAAGCTTTACAAATGCGTAAATCTTTGTTTGAGACTTATTTAATTCTTGAACAACCAAACTAATATATTCGCTTATAAAGATTTTTCCAACTTTAGATAAATCAATAATAAGAGTTCCTGGTCCAAATTCAGATAAAGATGACCAGTTCATAACTTCTTCATGCGTGTTTGCAAAAACATTGGCACGATGAAGTTGCTCCATTTTTGTTTTGAAGAAGAATAAACTAATATTTTGAGAGTAGTTAAAAACTTCATCAATAACTGCCTTAAAAGTGTTGAAAGGAATGTATGGCACGGTTGCGGCATACTCTTTTAATTCGTTAAAGATATCTGCAATTTGAGCTTTGCTTTCTTCTGTTATGTCCGAGAAATATTTGTCATAAATGAATTGGATGGCATGCTCATTAAGCGGAAGTTTAAAGTCCTTTCCTGCTGTTAGTTTAACACCTTCAAATGAACCATCTGTATCAAATACAACGGTATTTTTTTCTATGTTTTTTATTTGGTGAGCATAGTTTTCAATGAGCGTTTTTACATTTTTTGAATTTTCGGAAACAATAATAAGCTTCTTATCAAAGAAGTTCTTAGAAGCGGTCGCAAGCTTATTCTCGTGAGAAATTTCTCCGATAACTACATCAGCTTTTTTGCCAAAATTAGGAACAACATCAGCTGTTTGAATAGGTTCACACATAGCATTTATAGAGATTTCAGTCACCTCGATTGTAGCTAAAGGGTTCTCCAATAGTGAAATAACCTTTGCAAAAAGCATGTTTTGTTGATTAGAAGTTTCTGTATAAAGAACTTGTGCAAGAAACTCTTGATTGTTGTCAGAAATCTTAAGCAGAGATGAAACCGCAACAGGGTATTCACTCTCTATTTTGATTAAATTGCCTCTAATATCTAAAATTTTCATAACGCTCACCTAAACAAATTTTAGCATGAAAGTATGAAATAATATCTATATATTTTTTAAACTTTACAATTCCCTAAATAGCTTGTTATTATTGAGGTTTGAAAAGTATTGGTTTTCAAAAATAATTGTAAATTTTTGTAAAAATTGTATATATTATTTAGCAAATTTAATCATTTTTGCATTTTGATATATATGGTAGTGTATTTTTGGAGTTATTATGATACCTAAAGTGACATGTGATATTATGAATCATGCTGCAGTTTTTGGTGCGAAGTCAAAAGAACAGCATGCGGGGGATGAGGAGAAAAAGGCAAGAACGTTGGACAGTAATCTTTGGACTCGTTCAATGGCTGGTTTTAATCGCACTGCTAGTGCATTTACTGAATATGCGCCAAGAGGACTAATGGGCGATGTTAATTCTAATTTTTATGAGTTTCTTGCGATGGGCAGAATCCCTTATCTTGTAGGGAGTGCTACATTTATAGGGATTTTTAATGCTGCAGGAAAATATTTTGATTCACGAGGTTCTCACCAAGCAAAGAATTTAGGGCTTAAATTTGCAACAGGTGTTGTTATGTATGCCCTAGCCAAAACACTATCAAAAGAATTAATATCAAGACCTGTTGCTTGGGCTACTGGTGTTGATATAGAACAACCTTATGAAAATGTAATCTATCCATTGCCTAAATATTCTGGTAAGAAACCTGAAAAACCAGGGGATAAATTATATGTAACTCCAGAAGTAAAATATCAGTACCAAAAACTTTGGGAAAGTAAGGAATTCCCTAGAATTGACTTAGTAGATAAGGAATTCTTTGATAAAGTAGCAAGAAAGAATGGTTTAGGTTCAGATTTAAATTGTTCTGAAACAGAAGCAAAACCAATTTTACGTAATATAATTTCAACTGCAACTACTGCAGAGAGAGTTTCTTCTTTCCTATGGGCTGCTTGTGGTGTTTGTGTTGCTGCTTGCGGAAACTGGGATTCGTTCTATGATACCTATTTGAGAGGTTCTAAGATTGGCGGATTTGTTCCTGATAAAGGCAAGTCTTTTACAGAAAATGCTATTGATAGAGCAAAGCATATTGGTAAGCATTCAAAAGAAACATTTAAAGCTTTAGGTGAAACCTTTGTAACTGCATCAAAAGAATTTTATCATGGTGCGCCGGAAGCAAAAGGTTTCTCAAAACACGTTGGTAAAGGTGTTTTAGGTTTGGCGGTTGCTTCTACCGTATTTGGAGTAGCAAATACTATTATGAGAGCGAGGGCTGTTGCGAAAGGCTTGTGTAATGAGTCTATAATTGACAGTTCTAAGGATAGTCAGGTGGTGTAATATGGCGATAACAAGAATACAAAATCAAGTAAACTTTACACAAAAGCCAAAGGTTGAAAACCAAGGTAATGTGAATATGGAAAGGTTAGTTCAGTTGCCAAGATTGCACTATCGTAATTGTACTGATATTCCTGATTCAGTAAATAATATCCGTCCTGAAAGAGGACAAGGTCACTTGATAGGGAATAACCCTATTAAGGCACTAGGCAGATTTTTCTCTAACAGATACTATGATTTAAAATCTGTGTACAAAGGTTATACTGGTACTGCAAATGATCACCAATTAGGTAGAACTAATGATGTGGGTTTGGTTGCAGGTGGTTTAGGTATTGCAGCCTTTTTATCAACTAAACGTGGGGCTGTACTTCCAAAACATATGGAATTTATTGGTTTAGGTTCATTCCTTGCATCAATGTCATTATGGCCAAAAATTGGTGTGTTTGGTCCTGCAAGATTAGTACACGGTTTTGATGTTGATAAGAGATATATAGACGACCAAGGTAGAAATAAATCAGTATTCCAAGATCCAAACTATGTTCCATTTGACTTATTTGATGGAACTCGTAAGAGTGAAAACTTAGATGATATTGCTACATATATGGGTATCTCAAAAGATGCTAAAAACAGAGATGAAATGGCGAAAGACCAAATGGTTAAGATTGCTAGACAAAATAATACTTTGTGGATGCTTTCTTCAGGTCTAGCAGTTCCAACTATGACAGCATTAATATCAAATGGTGTAGAAAGAGCGTATACTCCTTATCTATTTAGTAAAAAGGCAGAAAAGTATACAGCAGATTTAGATGCTCTTTATAACCATATTATTATGGGTAAAGAGTTGCCAACAGCTATTAAAATGCCTAATAAACAGGGTTCTGTTGCGAAGGTGTTTAGTGATTTAACAGCTAAGCAATTCTTGACTCAGAATGATATTAAAGAGGCAATGGCAAAGGTTTCAGAAGGATTAAACTCTGAGTTTGCATCTGGATTATCAAGAGAAATTGGTGGTAGATTGGCTGATGCAAATGCTTCAATCGTTGTTGCGGATGAACAATTTATTACTGATTTAGCGAAAAACTTTGAAACTAAGTTCCAAGGTCATGAACAGTTAAAGAAAGCAATTTTATCAGTAGATGAATTGAAAGAAATAATTGGTAAAGATTCTAATTTCAAAGAAGGCGTAAGTGTAAATAAAGCAGATTTATTGACAAAAATAAAAGAAGCTTCTTCTGCGAAATTTGACGGAGTTCCGGCTGTTAAAAATCGTCTTGCATCAATGTTAAAAACTCATATTGATGATGGAAATGGAACAACAATCTTGCCTAAGTCTGAAAAGATGGTTATGGATTCATCTGTTAAGGACGTTCTAAACAAGATTGCGGAACCTATTGAAACATATTCTAACTATTATAAGGCTATTCAACAAGCTAATGAGCTTCAAATGGGTAGTGATTCAGTTAATGCAAACCACTGGGGTAAATTGGAAAAAGCGTTTACAGAGATTGCGTTACCAGATAAGCGCTTGTCTACTTTAAAAGGCTTGATGGATAATGGTCCAGAGCTTGAAAAGGTTATGATTTCTCATCTTGAGGAAATAGCGAAAAATGAAGAAGCCTATAAGAACGCAGTTAGTAAAATTAATGAAATAAAACTTGCGTACTTAAAAGATATATTAGGCGCAGGAGAAGAACATCTTTACTCAGAAATTGTTAATGGTACTGTTAGAGGTGCTATTGATGGTCGCAAAGATGGAAACTGGAGCTATAGAGTATTACCAGAGAATTCTGCAAATAAAATGGATAAATACATTATGATGCAAAAGAGACTTTCAAATAATCTTGCAGAAGCATTTGGTCAAGCAGGTTTAGGCGAAGGTGCTAATACTTTCCGTTCGATAATGCAGTATAAAGTTCCGGTATTGGATTCTGTTGAACAAGTTTCTAAGATGGAAAACTTTGTTTCTGCTTGTGATAGAATCATTCATTCTCTTGATTTATACAAACGTGCGGAAGCTTATAAAACATCAAAAGCTAAAGATCCTGTAGTATCTTCTGTTGTAGATGGTAACGTTATTCCAGAACATTGGTTACAAGAAATATTTGATAAAGCAAAACGTGAAACAATAGCATCAACTTCTAACGATGTATTCTTAAGATTTGGTTATAAAGATAAACCTGCTAAGTATCAAGCATTCATGAAGATAGCTTATGCTATGGACGGAGATAACGTACATATGGATACTGCGACTGTCGATGCTTTAAAACCAAAAAGACTTCAAGAAATTGAAAGTATAATTGCGAAATCAGAAGGAAATGTATCTGCGGAACTTCTTGCAGAAAGAGAAGCTCTTGTAAAACTGCAGGATGCATCTAAAGCTACAACACAAAGTTGGATAACACGTTTTAGATCAATAATACCAGATGTATGGCACGTACATAATTATGAACTCCCTAGTGAAGCTTCTCCGGATGACAGAATGTTTAAAGTTATGTTCCCAGATTATTCACGGGCTGTTGACCAAAACTGGATGTTCCCAGGTTATGATGATGGTTTGAATAATGGTAAGTACTCTGTATCAGAGTTAAAAACTCCGGATGCAAAATATAAAATCCAAGCAAAGAATTTGGTAGAACTTACTGACCAAGGAGCGAAGAAAGTTCACAATAGTGGCAAATGGTTACGCACATTTGGTGGCTTGTTTGTCGGAGTATTTGCGGCATCAGTACTTGCTCAATTCTTCTTCGGAAAGAAAGACGCAACTATTCCTACTGAGAAAGCAAGATTAAGACAGGCAAGAATGAATGCAATGGCTGAAAGAATGGAGGCTGCTAATGCAAATTAGTACTAATTATAATTTGAATATTCCAAAGTTGAAATTCACTGGTGGTGTAGATACTGGCATGACCGCTCCAAAAGTACGTGAATATTCAGAAGTTAATCCGTTTGATAGCTATATGGAAAGCCAAGCTGCAATTAATTCAACAGTTGTTAAGAAAGTTAATGCTGTTACTGAGGCTGATGAAACAAAGCAACCTTATAAAAATAATTTAAAAACCATGATTAATAATAACCAAGCAGTTATCATGGCAATAATCCCAAGAATGCTTGGTGCCACTGATTTGAATGATGATGGTATAATCAATCCAAGTCTTGGTGAAAAACCGGGTACATTCTTAAGCTGTATTGATAAACTTGATTCTATTAAAGATTTAGGCGTTAATACTCTTCACATATTACCAATTCACCCACCAGGAAAAAGAAACGCAATGGGTACAGCAGGTTCTGTTTATGCCCCATTGAAATATGTTGAAGAAGATGGCAAATTAGCTATTGATCCTAAATTAGTTGATTTTGATGACCCTCGTAGTCCTCAAGAACAATTCAGGGCTTTTTGTGATGCTTGTCATGAAAGAGGTATCAAGGTAATGTTAGACTTACCAAGTTGTGCTTCTATTGATATGAGTATTAATGAGCCTGAATTGATGGCTATTGGTCGTTATGGTGAAGATAAATGTCCTCAAGGTTGGGAAGATATTAGAATGTTCAACCCCTGGGCAGATGAGACTCGTAGACAGCTAAACCCTCATTTGTTAGAAATGCATAGAGACTTTATGGACAGCTGTTTAGAAATCGGTATTGACGGTATTAGAGCTGACGTTGCACGTGCGAAACCTACTGAATTCTGGGATATTTTGATTAACCATGTAAAAGCTAAAGATCCTGAATTTGCATGGTTAGCAGAAACATATACTTATGAGTGTGCATCTCCTCAGTTGAACATGATGTATGACCGTCCTATTGATCTTTTAAGAGCAGGATTCGATTGTTATTATGGTCAGTACCACATGTTCCATGAAATGACTGCTACTGAGTTTATGGACTATGTAAAAATGAATCTTCATTTGACACACAGAGATTATGAAGGTGATGGAGAATTAGAACTTGCTGGCAAATCTTTGATTGGTTCTTTTACAACACACGATGACCAGTCTGCAATGACTCGTGGAGGTGAAATATTCTCTAACCTTTCTACAATTGTACAGTCTACAGTTCCGATGACAAACCCTTATTATGTTGATGGTTTCCAATTTGGTGATTATTATGATTATGAATATACTAAAAAGGATAAAAACCTAAACGTAGAGACTGAAACTTACAAGTTGAATGACAAGGATGAGCCTGTAGACAATTATTATAACAAAGCTCACCCATATAAACTTGACTTATTCAACTTTGCGGCTCCATCAAAAGGAGATTGCCATGATATTGGTAGAGTAATGAATGACGCAAATAAAATGCGTAAAGAATATGAAGATGTAATTACCAAAGGTAGCTTTATCGAATTATACAAAGAAGGCGACAAAGGCGATTGGGTAATTCCTTATGCAAGACATTATAATGGAAAAACTTTATTAGTTATTGCTAATAAGAATGTAAATAGACCAGTTTCTGTTAAGGTTTTGGTGCCTGAGTTAAAAGAAGGACAAACTTTAAAGAATATTGCTCCTGAATATGGTGAAAAGAGCACATTCCAAGTTGCCGAGAATGAAATTCGTGCAGTCCTAGCTCCAGCAAAAGCCTATGTTTTCGAAGTAGATACTCCTAATATTGAAGAGTATTATGCAGGCTCTGTACTTGTACAAAACTTCGATAGACATGCAGAAATCTCTTGTGGCTAAAAACAGAAAAACTCCAAAATAAAAAACTCGCTTGAGAAAGCGAGTTTTTTATTAAACAATTTAAAAAATTATTTTACATCATCTTTGATAACTATAAGATTGTTGAAAATTTTCATAACACAAGTAGGAAGCACTACTTCATGTAAACCTTCTGCAATACTGATAATGCTACCTGCTTTTAGAGTGACATCCTCTCCTTTGTATTGAAAAGTGTAGTCGCTTTTTCTATCAGATCTGATAGTGATTTTGTGTTCTGCTGTATTTTCCATAGTTTAATCCTTTTATTACAATTGTACAGAATGAATAAAACGGGCACAATACTACAAAGTATTAGCCCGTTTTTATAAAATGATTAGTCAAATACGTAACCGATAACAGAAGCTTCTCTAGCACGTTTAACCGCTTGAGTAATCATTCTTTGGTGTTTAGCACAGTTGCCTGTAACTCTTCTAGGAATGATTTTACCAGCTTCGGTTAAGTATCTTTTTAATTTAGAAGCGTCTTTATAATCGATTTCATTGACGTGTTCAGCACAAAAAGAACATGTTTTGCGCTTTTTCTTGTCTTGTAAATCTTGCTTTGCCATTTTTTTATTTGCCTTTCTAGCCTAGTAATACGTATTAATTAATTTTTAAAATGGAACTTCTTCTTCGTTGATAAGCTCGTTAACATCTTCCATGCTTTCATCAGCATCAGAATATCTAACAATTGGTTCGCTTGCATCAACAGCTGCAATTCCTACAGCAGAAGCTCCGCCGATTTTTTCAATGGTGTTAGCATCAATTTCAAAAACTTTTCTTTCGTTGCCACGTTCGTCTTTTGCATTAGTGATTTGAAGAGTACCTTCAACCAAGACTCTGTCAGCTTTTGAAAGAGTTGAAAGAACTTCCTGTTGAGATTGACGCTTAGAAATAACTCTAAGCATGAATGGTTCAGTATTTCTTTCTTCTACTGAAACAACGAATGAAGAAACTGAAACATTGTTTTGTGTAAATCTTTCTTCTGGAGCTCTAACTATAGTTCCTGTAATAACTGCTTTTGCTAATGCCATTATACTGTCGCTTTCTTAGATGATTCTAAAAACATAATTCTGATAACATTTTCGTTAAGTCTTAAGCTTCTGTTAAGTTCTGCAACTTTTTCAGCTGGAAGTGAAAGAATTGTAGAAACAAAGAAACCATCTCTGAAATTTTGCACGTCAAAAGCAAGCTTTTTACGGCCAATTTTGTCAGTAGAAAGTACTTTACCGCCCATTTCAGCGATTTCTGCACCTAATTTTTCAACAACCTTGTCAACTTCTTCGGAGTCAAGGCTAGGTTTTAGAATAGTTAATAATTCGTAATTTTTCATATTTATATTTCTCCTTGTATATCAATATTAGCATAAACAAAAAAATTACAAAATAAAATCTCCTTCAAAACTGTAATTTGCGGGTCCTGTTAGGTATACAGGGTGGTTTGTATCTTTCGAAGATCCTTGCCACTCAATGGTTACAACCCCGCCGGGGAGATGAACTTCTACTTCGTTTTGTGTTAAGTTATTTAAAATTCCTGCTACAACAGCGGCGCACGCTCCGGTTCCGCACGCTAATGTGATTCCACATCCTCTTTCCCACACACTTAATTCTATTTCCTTTTGATTTTTGATTTTAACAAATTCTACGTTTGTTTTTTGTGGGAAAATAGGGTGTGTTTCGATATCTGGACCGTATTTTTTTGCTAAATCCATAGTATTTTCTTCTGTGAAAATTATGAAATGAGGATTTCCCATAGAAACAGCGTTTCCTGTAAATTCTCGTTCTTTTACAGAAAGTTTGTAATTGAGGTGGTTTTCTCCCTTAAAAGGAATTTGTTCTGGGGTTAGTGTTGGTACTGACATTTTGACTCGAACTTCATCATTTGGTAATATCTGAGGTTCAATTATTCCTGCCTCTGTTTTAACAGTAAAGCTAGTTTTAGGCATTATATTCTTGTCGTGTAAGTATCTTGCAAAACATCTCATTCCGTTTCCACACATTTGAGCTGTTGAACCGTCTGAATTGTAAAAATACCAACCAATATCAGCGTCTTTTACTGTCATATCGGGTATCATTAATCCGTCAGCGCCTATTCCAAAGTGTCTGTCGCATAATTTGCGTGCCAGTTCAGACATAAATAGTCTAGATTTTTTGTATTCCGAATAGTCAATGATAACAAAGTCATTGCCGCATCCCTGCATTTTTGTAAAATGTATTCTTTCCATATAAGCCTCTTTTTCTAGTTTATTATACAACAGAAACTTATACTAATGAAAACTTACGATTTCTTAATTCTCTTTTATCTTCTTCCAAGTCTATGTTATTTGTGAATAATTTAACATTTTTATCAGAGTTGGTTAAGTTTAAGATAACCATTATATCTGCCGGCGTATTCAGCAAAATGATTTTTTCTTCGGATTTATTAATCAGGTCCAAAAATTTATCTGAAATGGATAGAATATTGCTCATATCAATGGCAATATCTTTGTTTCGGGGTTGTTTATTCAGTAAATTTGTGACTTCATCTATAGCTTTTTGAGAAAAAATCTTAAAATTAGGACACAAAATTATGTGGTTTTCTGTCTCATAAGTTATCATATTATGATTGTAACAATACAAGGTACTTTTCTTAATTACCGAAACTGTTTATATTTGTATAACTTTAGTATGGGTTTGAAAAGTTAGTAGAAATTCTATTGGAGTATTTTGGTTGGAGTTATTACTATATCTGGCTTTTGGTCATGAGCTTCGCTTGGAATCTGCTTAAATAGTAGCTCGTCAGGAATGGGGAGTACAGAAATAGCTCCACTCACTTGAAGGAGTTTGTCATAACATCCTTTACCATAGCCAAGTCTATTTTTTTGTAAATCAGCACAAAGCCCTGGGAGTATTATTAGGTCTATTTGGTCAATTGGTGTTGCATTGGTACAAGGTTCTAATATTTTGTATTTAGAAAGCTTAAGTTCATCTCCTTGCTGCCAACAACAGCATTCGATACAATCTTCTTGAAGTCGTGGAAGGTAGTATGTTTTAGTTTTGTCGGAGGCTAGTTCTGTAAGGTTTAATTCCCCTTTTTTAGGGTAAAATAATAGAATACTACGTACCTGCTTAAAAACGTCAAGCTCTTGAATTTTGTTCACAAGCTGTGCGCTTATAGTTTCTATATCAAGTTTTGTCCTGATTTCTTTTGCTATGTTTCGAACGGTTTTCTTTTCCATACTATTATTGTATAGCAATTTGAGGGCTAATCTACAATGTTACAAATCTTAATTTTGTATATATTGAAAAGTATATAAAATATGTTATAATTATATAGTAACTATCATAAAAGGATTTTGTTATATGGATGTAAGTGCAGTTTCCGGATCAAACGTGGATACAATACAGTTGATGGCTGCTGTTAAGTGTATCAAAAGTGTTCAAGAATCAATGCAGACTGTTGGTGCTATCATCGAGGATACTGCTGAATTTTCGGCAGAAGCTATGGCAAGATACAGAGCAGAGCAATAGTTTTAAATTGTATTATTTGACTTTATTTTACGCGTATTTTTATACGCTAGATTTCTTGTTGTGTAATTAAACTGTAGTCTTTTTCACCATATTTTTTCCCATATAGAGCATTTCTTTCGATTTTTACTTTGCGGTACTCAATTCCGTTTATCGGTGTGCCGTTTTGAGTGTATACAAAATATTTGTTATCTTTTTCGACAACAATGTATTCGCCAAGTTTTTTGATTTTGTCTTTATCTGCAGAGATTAGTATATTCCCGCTTAGGTCTGCAAGTCCGTAGTCTCCATCTTTTTTCAGTAAATAAGTATCATATAGAGTTTTAATTTTGTCGTATTCGTTTGGTAGTACTAACTTATATTCTGAATTTAAAATCCCATAGTACCCATTTAACTTTGTTATAAATATGTTATGTGGGCTTTTTTCAAAAGATTTGTACTTGATGGGGACAATGGTGTTTTCGTGCAAATCGATAACGCCGTATCTTTTATCAACTTGTACGAGTAGTCTGTTTGGTTCTAGCTCTGTCATTTGCTTATATTTGCGAGTTGTCAGTTCTTGACCTTGAGATGTAATTATTTTATAGCTTCCGCCTTTTCTAATCATAAAGTAGTGCTGTTTATGATAATTGATGTGTTTAACGGTTGTACAATCAGCTATTAAGATGCTCCCATCATTATTGAAAATAGTATGATAGTTAAAAGTTCTCCTTGAGCCATTAGAATAGTAATTAACAGTAGTTTTAGTAAGTAAATAGTGATCATCGCAATTTTCAAATTTACTTTCATTTTCACTGTAATCACTTCTTACAATGTATACGCAAGAAGAGCTGCAACCGCTATAGCGATGATGATAGCCATGGTAATGATGAGGCGGGTGTGCCATAGCGGTTGTAGTTGACAGTGTGATAATTGTACACAGAATAAGAGCTATCTTTTTCATTACCCATTCCTCACTTTCCTATTACATAACGAAATAGAAATTAAAAAGTTCATTTATATTTAAAATTAAAAAAGAGGATGGTTTATAACCACCCTCTTTGAAAACGAATTGTTAAACCAGAAATTAACCTCTGATATTAAGTTCTTTAAGAAGAGCTCTGTAACCTTCTAAGTCTTGGCTCTTGAAGTAAGATAACATTCTTTTTCTCTTACCAACCATCATAAGAAGACCACGTTTTGTAGCAAAATCTTTCTTATTGTTCTTTAAGTGTTCAGTAAGTTCGCTGATTTTTTGAGTTAAAAGAGCGATTTGTACACGAGCAGAACCGGTATCGTTTGAATCTTTACCAAATTTTGCAATGATTTCTGATTTGTTTTTTAAATTAATTGACATATTTGTTTTCCTTTATTTGTTGAGTGATTATTGGCGTAAGCACTCTACAATGTAATTGTAGTATAATGTAATTCTAATTGCAATAGATTCATCATTACAAAATGTAAACAATTTCCCTTGATTTTTGTCAATTTTACGGGTTATATTGTTTTTATATAATTAAGAGGACTGGGATGAAAAATATTTTTGATAAAATTAATAGACTTAAGTTGGAGACGCAGGATAAGTTCTTGTCGTTTCTACTTCAAGATTCTTTAAATCCTACTTATCAGAAAGGATTTAACAAAAAATATTTTTCTAAGGGAACCACTCTTGATATTCAAGCAAGCGCTGAGCAAAAAATTGAAGCAGTTAAGGCAAGGGCGTTTGAGTTAGTGAGCTTATACAATAAAAGTACGCTCGGATTGCTTGGGTACGTTGAAGAACGTGGTTATAATGTTTATCAGAACTCTTATGCTACAAAATTGTTGAATATTATCTCAGAAAAGCCCGGGTTTATACCTGCCGCAAAAGGGGTTAAGGCGCTATATATAAATATGCTGACAGGTGCTCATTTGTCATTTACGTCTCAATCTTGTTTTATATTAGAGCAAAAAGATTTAGATATAACTGAATTTTTACATGAGTTTTATTTATGGTTAGCAATGGATATGGGGCTTCCAGGATTTGAAGCTGAAGCTAGAAAACTTTTTATACGTTATTTTGTAAAGGGTGAAGACACTCTATTAAAGAAAATCCAAGTAAACCAAATGCTTATGTTGAAACAAGCTGTTTCAAGAGACAAGGAAGCTATCGAATTTGTAATTGAATTCGAGAAGGGTAATTCTGTCTCTCAGAAAATTCATGAGCAGTGTGATTTGCCTCAAAAAATCTTTATTTAACAGAGTCCAAAATAATATTTTTAATCTCATCAACTGCGTCAAAGTGCGCAAATCTAGAGCTGTTATTTTTTATTTCACTTAATTTGTCAGGATTTTTTGCTAAATCAAGAATTGCATTTAGTAGTGCATTTGAATCCATTTCTTTATCTTCAAGATAAATACAAGCATTATTGTTTGCAAAGCTTCTTGCGTTATGTCTTTGATGATCTTGAGCTGCGTATGGGTATGGAACCAATATTGGAGCGGCGGAGCTAGCTGCAATTTCACTTAAGCTAAGCGAACCTGCTCTTGAAACAATAATATCGGCAGCTTTCATAACACTTATCATATCTGCAAAATAAGGTTTAATAATTAAGTTTAAGTCTTTTCTATATTTTGGATAAACTAATTCGAGGTGTTTTATAACTTCATCATAGTTCTTTTTACCAGTTTGAAATACGATTTGTATATTGTGAACTTCGCTTAGTTCTCTCAAGATATCTACAACAGCATTATTAATACTTCTTGCACCTTGAGAGCCGCCAGTAATACAAACTGTCAATGAATTTTTTAGTCCAAGGAAAGACTTCGCAGCTTCTTTTGTAAGAGTTTTGAATTCTTTTCTTATAGGGTTTCCACAGACTGTTATATTTTCGTTATGGATGTGGCTTCTTGCATCATTAAATGCAAGAGTTACTGCTTTTGCAGCAGGAGATAGCTTCTTTGATACGAGCCCAGGTACTGCATCACAATCGTGCATTACATAAGGTACTTTTAACAGTTTACTTGCAATAAGCATAGGGGCAGAAATATAACCGCCAGTTGCAAATACTACCGATGGTTTGTAACGGAAGATATATGTAAAACATTTTATGATTGAGAAAGCCAATCCAAAAGCCCAACTGATAAGTTTTGGACTAATTTTTCTTGGCATTCCTTTTACAAATACGGGCAAGAATTTGTAATCTTTTTCTACTGTTAAAACGTATTCCATATTGTATGGGTTGCCAATATAATAAACTTTCCCTTCTTTTAATAGCTCGTCAGCAACAGCTATTGCGGGGTAAATGTGTCCTCCGGTTCCTCCTCCGGTGACAAAAAATGTTTTACATGTATCTGACATTTTGTTGCATCCTTATTTTCTTTTCATTTTCTTTAGATATATTAAATAAAATTCCAACCATAAACAATGATACCATAATAGAAGTACCACCGTAACTAATAAATGGCATGGGGACTCCGGTTGCAGGAACAAAAGAACTTGCAACCCACATATTCAAAAAACCTTGGAAACATATTGAGAATGTTAAACCTAAGGCAAGAAGTTTTCCATACATATCTGAGCATTTTGAAGCAATAATAACACCTCTTTGTAAAAAGCTCCAAAATAGACATACAAGTAATATACAACCTACAAAGCCCATCTCTTCAGCATAAACTGAAAATATAAAGTCAGTATGTGCTTCTGGTAGCCAAGCAAGTTTTTGTTTTGAGTTTCCAAACCCAACACCCCAAAAACTTCCTGAAGCGATTGCAACTAGAGATTGTACAATGTTATACCCAGCGCCTAGAGGGTCTGCTTCTGGGTGTAACCAAGTCATAATACGGCTTGATTGGTAATCGTGTAAACCATGCAATAAGAGGAACAAGCCCCCAGGAAGCCCAAGTCCTACTATAAGTTGCCATAGCCCACCAGCTGCTAAATACATAGTTACTGAGGTTGCCAGTAATAAAAGTACCATAGAGAGGTTAGGCTGTTTGAAGATAAATCCCACCATTATTAAGATAGGAATATAGGCGAGTAGTATTTTATGCTTCGTAAATATTGTTGTATTTCTACAGAAGGCTCCCGCCATCAGCATTGCCACCACTGGCTTTGCTAGTTCTGATGGTTGTAGGTTTATGGGTCCAATATATAGCCATCTTTGAGCTCCGTTAACAGTTGTCCCGCATACTTTTACAGCTAACAATAATCCAATAACGACACAGGCAAGTCCAAAAGCCCATTTTTTATAAATTTTGTAATTTACGTTGCTAAGGAAATGCATTCCTACGATACCAACAATAACACCAATTAATTGTTGAGCAAAGAATCTTAAAGGGCTGTATCCCATGTCAATACATTTTTGCGCACTTGCGGAGAAGATAATCATTAAACCGATTACAACTAAAAATGCGACAGTAACTGCCAACGGTTTATCGGGAGGCAGTTTTTTTATATCTATATCTGGTTGTGAAACTACTCTATTTTGATATTTTTGATAAGACATATTCTTTAAAAACTGTTCCTCGTTCTTCATATCCACTGAACATATCGAAGCTTGCACATGCTGGTGATAGCAGCACAACTTCAGGGTTTAATGAGATAGCTTTATCTGTTGCTGATTGTAGTGAATCTTCTTCATAAATTGTGTTAAATCCGTTATTTAAAAGCTCGGATTTAAATCTTTCTGTAGCCTCTCCAATAAGAACAACTGATGTAATATGTTTTTTTATTGATTGGCAGAATTCATCAAGAGAGGTTAATTTATCTCTACCGCCTGCAATAAGAACAACATCCGTATCGTTGAATGCGTCTATTGCTGCAATTGCTGATTCTGGATTTGTAGCCTTTGAATCATTATAGAATGTAATGTTATTTAATTGTGCGAATTTTTCCATTCTATGTTCTGGGGCTTGGAAAGTTGCTACACGTTGTGTAATATCTTGAGTTTGAACACCTGCAAGTTTTGCAATAAGTATTGCACACATTAGATTTTGGTAATTGTGGTGCCCTGAAAGTTGGCAATCTTTTAAGTCGATAATTTTTTCAGAGAATCCATCTATTTTTGTATAAATTGTATTGTTTGAAATATAAGCGCAATTATCTTCAACTTCTCTGTCAAAAATAAATACTTTACCTGTACACTTTGGTGCAAATTCCATCAGTTTTTCATCTTGACCGTTTAATATAGCAAAGTCTTCTTTCGTTTGGGCAAGAAACATTTTAGCTTTTGCATTAAAATATGCTTCCAAGGTCCCGTGCCATGTAATGTGGTCAGGGGTGAAGTTTGTCCAACAAGCAATATGGGTTCTAAATTCAGAACTTTTTTCCATTTGGAAAGAGCTAACTTCTGTTACAAACCAATCGGGATTTTGAGTGATGACATCAGTTGGAGGAGTTCCAATATTTCCACAAGCAGGTGCATTAAAAGTTCCTGATAGGATATGAGCAACTGCATTAGTAGTTGTTGTCTTACCGTTAGTGCCCGTAATCCCTATGAAAGAGTTTTTATTAGTTGCATATCTATATGCTAAATCAAGTTCTGAGATAACATTAATTCCAAGTTTATTTAATAAAGTAAATACAGGAGCTTGATTCGGTACGCTAGGACTCGTAACTGCAAATAGCGCTCCAGAGATAAAATCTTCCGTATGACCTTCAAACTCGAAATGAACACCTGCAGCTTTTAATTCATCTACGCTTTCTGTATATTTAGGATTAAGTTTCCCAAACTCTGATACGTAAATATCGTAGCCGTCATTAAGTAGTAGTTTTGCAGCTGCAAGACCACTTAGAGAACAACCTATTATTAGGATTTTCCCTTTTGTTACCATACAATATTGCCTCCAGTGTATAAAAGTAGGCCTAGGAGGGCAAATAAAGCTGACACCATTGCAAAACGTTTTACAATCTGTTCTTCAGTGTGATTACATAATTCGTAATGGTGGTGAAGAGGAGCCATTCTAAAGAAACGTTCCCCTGTTGCTTTATAATGTAGAACTTGGATAATTACTGACAAAGCTTCAATTACAAATAGTCCCGCAAGAATAGCAAGAAATATTTCAAATTTTCCTACAACTGCTAGAGTCCCCATTAACCCACCTAGAGCAAGAGAACCTGTATCACCCATAAAAATTTGAGCCTTTGCTTTATTGTATTTTAGAAAACCTAGTAAAGCACCAACTGCAACGGCAGAAATGATAGCTATATCTGTTCTAGGAGTATAAGTTGCGATTCCGATAAATGCTAGAAAAACAGGAATTGCACAAGATGTTGCCAAGCCATCTAATCCGTCAGTGAGGTTGAAAGCATTAGAAGTACCGACAATAACGATTCCTGCAAATATCGGATAGAACCATCCTAAATTCACAGAAAGCCCAAGAAAATCAACTTGGGTTGCTCCATTGATAGTAACAAAAATTGCTGGAATTAAAGCAATTGTAATTTGAGCTACTAATTTCCCCTTTGCAGTAAGACCTTGATTGTTTTTGCCATTGATTTTAATCATGTCATCTTTGTACCCTAAAAGCGCAAATAGGGTTGTTGTAATTAATATAATCCAAGCATTAGCACCAAGCTTTTGTGCTAAAAGTAATGTAACTATTGCTGCTGCAAGGATAGATACGATGATAAATGCTCCGCCGGTAGTTGGGGTTCCTTGTTTTTTTGCGTGGTTTTCTGGAGCGACTTCTCTAATGTATTGACCGTACATTTTCTTTTTCATTAAGTCAATGTATGGAATTCCTAGTAAGAAGGCAAGAATAAACGCTAAAATCCCTCCGACGGTTATCATAATCATATTAAAAGTCTCCTTTAACTTCTTCTATAATTTCCTCAAGTTTCATAGAGCGTGAGCCCTTAAAGAACAGTATATTCCCGATATTTTTATTTTTCAATATATAATTTGAAACTTTTTGGTTTGAATCAAAATTTAATGTTTTACATTTGGTAATCTCATTGCTAATATGTTTTGCAAATTCGCCAACTGTAATTATTGTTGAATTGTCATCTAGTTTTGGGTGAATATTGATGAATTTACCAATCTGAGAGTGATAATATTCAGAATTATCTCCAAGCTCGCCCATATTCCCTAAGATAAGGACTACATCTTTATACATATTAAGAATGGTGTCAATGGTTGCTCTCATCGATTCTGGGTTAGCATTGTAAGCATCATTTATGATTGTAAAATCTTTAGTGCGTTCTATATTCCAACGATTTTCGATTACTTGGAAGTTTTTCAATCCCTTTTTAATTAAATCGGTAGACTCTCCTAAAATCAGGGCGGTATTTATAGCAGCTAATGCATTTTCTATGTTATGATTACCTTCAATTGGGAGTTCGAAATGTTCATTTTTATAATCAAAACTTGAATTTCCAATTGTTTGGCAAATGTTTGTTACGTCCTTTATAGAATAAAAAATCTTATTCCCCTGAAATTTAACTGTTGATTTTGTTAATTCATCATCTTGTGCAATAAAAGTTCCGTCTTTTTTTAAGAAGTTTGCAATTTCACATTTTGCAATTGCAATATTTTCTCGGGAGCCAAGTCTTCCAATGTGTGCTGTTCCGACATTTGTAACTATTGCTATGTCAGGGGTTGCGTATTTTGTTATAAGTTCAATTTCTCCCAGTCCTCTCATTCCCATTTCTAGAATGAGGACTTCTGTGTCTTCAGGTGCTTCAAAAACAGTTTGGCAGAAACCTATTTCATTATTGTGGTTTTTTGCAGTTTTATGTGTTTTAAATTTTGCGGATAAAACTGCTGATACCATTTCCTTTGTTGTAGTTTTACCGCTACTGCCGGTAATTCCTACAACCTTGAATCTGTATTCTTGTATTCTGTTTTTTGCAAGTTCCATATAGGCGATTAGCGTATCGGGTACAAGAGCAATAAGTTTTATTCTTGAATCATCTTTATATTTTTCAGCAATACTAATATCCGTAGTAACAAATCCGATAGCTCCAGATTCTATTGCATTATCAATAAACTTTTCTCCATCAAAATTAGCACCCTTTAATGGTAGATAAAAATCCCCATCTTTGATTGTTCTTGTGTCTGTTGATATTTTAGGGAAAATATTATCTGTTTCCTTTATTATTTCTTTATTCTCAAGTCCTGCAAAAAATCTTCTCTTCATAAGAAAATTATACTACAAAATTAGTGTTTCAAGATATTTGAAAACTTCAAACATTGGAGGAATTAAATCTTTTACATCGCATTCTTCATCTAGTTCAAGGGTTATTGTAGGGATTCTTTTTTCTATTCCAGCGTAGGTTCCAAAACTCCCAGGAGTTGGGTAACCAATATCTTCTTGCACAGGGTATTTAATAATTTTTGAAATATGCTCTGCATATATTCTTGCATCACCGTCAAAGTTTACGGTCTTAAATGGCGCGTGTAAGCTTAGGATTAATTTGGGAGAATATTCTTCAATAACTTCTACTAGAAATTTTGTTTCAATTTCGCTAGCAGGAGCTTCTCCTCCGAAGAATTCATTTCTTTCTGTCAATTCCCAATTCTTTGTAGGGAAATTCCTATTGATATCAACTTTGTTTGCATTCACCCTTTGATTATTTGTCATTCCATCAGGGTTAAGAACTGGTATAAAACCAAGTTTGCTATTAGGATTACTCCGAAGGTATTCAGTAATTAAATAATACCCCTGAGGTTCATCACCGTGAGTAACTCCGATGACAAGTATTTCAAAATCTTTTGCTCCCGTTAAAATTATTTCGTTATTGTTTTTTGTAATAAATTTTTTCATATTAATCAAAAATAGCATTAATAAAATCAGAAGGGTTGAATCCTTTTAAATCTTCCATTTTCTCACCAACTCCAACTAATTTTACAGGTAATCCAAATTCTTTAGCTATTGCAATAACAATTGCCCCTTTTGCAGAGCCATCAAGTTTAGTAATTGCAACGGATGTTAAATCTACACATTCTTTGAAAACTTTTGCCTGAACTAATCCGTTTTGTCCAGTATTTGCATCAAGAACTAATATGCTTTCTCGCAAAGATTCGGGAGCGTTTTTATTTATAACATTTTTTATTTTTGAGAGTTCTTCCATTAAGTTGAATTTATTATGAAGTCTTCCTGCTGTATCAACAAGGATTACGTCGTAACCTTCTTTCTTAGCTTTATCAATAGCTTCATAAACTACCGAAGCAGGGTCTGCTTTGTCTCTTCTTACAATATCAGCTCCAGCTCTCTTTGACCAGATATCCGCTTGTTCTTCGGCTGCAGCTCTAAAAGTATCAGCAGCTGCAATAAGAACTCGTTTCCCTTCTTGTTTAAATCTATAGGCAAGTTTCCCTATTAAGGTTGTTTTACCTGCGCCGTTAACTCCTGTTATAAAGTAAATATTTAGTTCGTTTTCTTTATAATTTAGAGTATTATCTCCGCAAGATTCAAGAGTTGTTTTGAAAGATTCTTTAAGGAAGTTTTTTAACTCTGTTGGTTTTATATTCTTTTTGTTTCTCAATTCATCAACGAGTTCAGCTGCATAATTAACTCCGAGGTCGGCTCCTATAAGAATGTCTTCCATATCTTCAAGCAAGAATTCTGAAAACTCTTCTTCGCCTTCAACAGCATTGGAAAGGTTTCCAACCAGCGCTTGTGCTGTTTTGGAAACCTTTTCTTTTATATCATTGATTTTTGATGAGAAAAAACCGAACATTAGTTGATTCCATTATCAAGAATAACTTTTGCTAAAATCCCGTTTACAAAAGCTGCGCTGTCTTCTGTTGAGTATTTTTTTGCAAGTTCTAATGCTTCATCAACAACAACTTTGATAGGTGCATCTTTTACAAACAACAATTCTGTAATAGCAATTCTTA
The DNA here is from genome assembly GCA_045638625.1 of Candidatus Gastranaerophilaceae bacterium. Classification (GTDB taxonomy): domain Bacteria; phylum Cyanobacteriota; class Vampirovibrionia; order Gastranaerophilales; family Gastranaerophilaceae; genus CALUTH01. The sequence continues at coordinate 121,309 of JAZUBR010000020.1, read as the reverse complement.
GGATATCTTTATCCATTTTTACAAGTCTTGAGAAATCCCACCCGTTTGCATATTTTTTGATTTCATTATCAACTGCATCTGCATTTGCTTTGAAGTTTTCTGCAATTCTAACAACATAACTTTTTACTTCGTCGTGCTCTTCAAGAGTTGCAAATTCAGCAATTTCAAGTCCAAGAATAGCTTTTTCTGCTATTTCTAACATATTTTCAATGTTTTTAGACATATCTGATGTCATAGGGATTTGTACAGGTTTATTTTTAGCACCAATAGGTCTTGATAAATTAGACTCGTGCTCTGCTTCGTATGTATCGATAAAATCTTTCATTTCTATTAGAGAGCGAGTTGTAAGTTTCAATTCCTCTAAAGCGTTATTTGAAAGGATTCTAACTGATTTAAGTGCTATATCTTCGAAGTCAACAGTTGAATATTCTGTCACTTTTTTATCTAATTGAGAGAATAAAATTAATGCTAATTCTCTGGCAGCTCTTCTGGCTTGCATATATTGTCTCCTATTTTTTCTGTTATTTATCGAAAAAATAATAGCATGAAAAAAAGTTTTCTACTAGCAAATTTTATTCAAAAAGTTCTTTAATTTTTTCTTCAATATCTTGTGGATCGATTTCTGCTGTAACTTTGTTTATATCCTGAGAGAGTTGATATAATTTAGCAGCTTCAATCTTGTCTCCGATAATGGTTGTTGCACGAGCTAAGTTAAAATATGCAAGAGCATAATTTGGATTTGCTTGAATAGCAGATTTGAATAATTCAATAGATTTCTGAACTCTTCCTAAATCATCCAAATAGATAACGCCCAAGTTGTTGTGTGCAATTGCATAGTTATTGTCATTTGTAATTGCTAATTCATATTCTTGAATAGCTTGCTCAGTGTCACCTTTGCCCCAGTATAAGAAACCTAAATTACAATGAATTTTTGCATTATTAGGAGCAAGCTCTAGAGCTTTTCTGTAGATTGCAAGGGCATTGTCATAATCTTCCTTGTCATAAAATGCACTTCCCATATTGATATAGATATCAATATCATCAGGTGTAAGCATATAAGCAGTTTGATATGCTGAAATCGCACTATCTGCATCTTGCTTGTTTTCTTGGTATACAAAACCTAACGTTTGTGCGATAACACTTGTCCAGCGCTTATTAGGGTTTAATGTTATAGCTGTTTGATAGTGCTTAATTGCAAGTTCAAACTCGCCTTTAATATAGAAAATATTTCCAAGGTTTGAATACAAGTCAGGCATATTAGGAGCCATAGAAATCAATTTGTAGTATATCTCTATAGCCTTTTCGTAATCCCCTTGCTCTTCATATGTTTTGCAAAGTCTTCTGTATGCTTGGATATTAAGGCTATCTAGCCAAATAGCCATTTTATATTCACAAATGGCATCCTCGTAATGTCCACAAGCGACATAAACATCTCCTAGTAAACAATATAGAGAGGCAAATCCAGGGGCTTTTTCGATAGCATTTTCATATAATGAAACGGCTTTATCATATTTTTTTGTACTTAAATAGTAAAAACCTCGCAAGAAAAGAGGGAAGAAATGTGAATAATAAACATTAATAAATACATTCTCAACGGCATCTTTGTCAAATGGTAGAGTTATTAATGACAAAAAGAGCTCCCATTTTGCAAGTAAAGATAGTTTAAAATCTTTGAAAGAAGATGAGTTGTAGAGTCCTCGTAATAAAAAGTGCGCATTGGAACTATTAAAAAGACCTTTGGCAGCAAGTTTTGCAAAGTGTTTAGCTTCGGAAATGTTTGCTTTTTTAATAAAAATATCAGCTTTTAAATAGTAAGCTTGTGAATAATTAGGCTTTTTATCAATAGCCAAATCTAAATAGTTTTGAGCTTTATCTAGGTCGCCTTTGTAATAGAAAGCTTTACCTATTTTGTAGAATAATTCTGGTGAGTCCATATAGGATTCTAAAGCAATTTGATACTCTGTAATTGCTTCATCAATATACTGAAAAGAATTTGTAATATCTAAGTGCCATTGAACATACAGATCACCTAAACGAACATGCAATTTTGCGTTGTTAGGTTCTTTAGTAAGAGAAAGTCTTATTTTTTCAATTTCACGATAAACCTTGCTAGGTTTAGTGCTTGTTGTCTTTTCTGTTTGTTTATCAAGTGTTCTTTTCATAGTATTATATTCCACATTCTCTTTCTATTATCCCACACTATAGATAAAACGCAAAATGTTTTGTCTATCGTTTCCGGAAATTTTGGTATATGACATAATGTATTCATTTGTAAAAACCGGATCTACTGAGTTGATAAGACCTGAAAACTCAATATTGCCATATTCTTCATCTGTCATTAGAACAAAGTCGTACACTGTTTCCAGATTAAGCTGACTCTCGCATAAGAATTTAACACCTTTTGCTCCGATTTCAATGCTTTTTGCAGAGTATGATAAGGCGTTTTTTACATCTTTTATTGTCATTTCTAGGATTTCTTCAACTGGTTGTGAGTCTGCATAAGGCTCCATTCGCACAATACTTTCATCATATTCAATGGAAAAAATGTCTTCTAAACCACCGTTAATAATGATAGAGTTGAAAGCTAAAAGCCCAACCGTAGAGAATACTCTCACGCTAACTTCGCAGCCAGTTGCAAGATAGTTAATGTATCGCATAAATGATTTTGGGAGTTCGACAATTAAGCGATCATATAAAACCTCTGAAATAACGCAAGTTATTTCTACTGTTTTATTATCTTTACTGAAAATAAGATTTAATTTTTGCCCTTCTCTGACTAAGCTCATAGTTATTATTGTAAGAAATTTATGGAAAAAAAGCAAGAAAACGATAGTTATTCTACGTGTCTTAGTTGAGAATAAATTTCGTTAGAATCCCCAACGATATCTATAATCTTGTATTCCATAGTAGAATTGTAGCTTGGAGTAATGATGTGTGTTACTCCGTTATGTACTTCTTCAATGTTAGTATTAAAATGCCCAGAAATAATTGCAACTACGTTTGAATGCTGTTCTAGCATCTCTTTGTATAAATGGGCTTTATATGTATTATATTCTTTAGTCCCAGATTCAAGTAGTGGAAAATGTTGCAAAATTATTACGTTCTTTTTTTGATGTTTAGTTAATTGTTTATTTAACCAATCGATAGTTTCTTCTTTGTAGTATCCATTAGGAGCAGGGAAAAATTCTTTTGCACCATCTGCGACAAGGAATACGTATCCATTTTTTTTGAAAACGTAATTTGTTTTAAGTGATTGACCAAAACCTAGATATTTGAAACATTCTTCTCTATAGGTTTCTTTATTTAATCCCTTTTCTTTAGAAACGTCTTTATCTCCGAATGCTAAATAAATAGGTTTGTTACACTTTCTTAGAATTTTTAGAAATCCCTTTAGGTTTTCTTTTCTGGCTTTTGCTATATTGTCGCCAGTAAAGACTACAAAATCTACATCTTTTATTGCATTGATATCTTCAATACATTTCTCAACGTGTTTGGTGTTGTGAAGTGTATAAGAACTTTCTGCAACTTGGATAAAACGGATATCTGCGTTTGCAAATTGTGATGTTGCAATAAGTAAGCTAACTGTAATAAAAAATCTCTTCAACATAATTTCAATCTATCATAAAAAAAGAGTGTTATCAATTTTCTTCTTCATTTGCTCTTGCTGCTTCTTGTTCTATTCTGTCAGCCAAATTTTTTATGAGAGAGATAGCTTTTTCAGAAGCGGGTTCAGAAAATGCCGCAGGGTCTCCGATTGTAAGAATTGAATGGCTAAGGATTAAACCTTTATGAAGCTTGTAAAAATCTCTAAGCCTGTTAACTTCTTCCATAAATTTAACAAACAAAGATTGAACATCTGTCTGCATTAATTCTTGGATATCTGATGGTAAGAGGTTCCAAGCAAGTTTGTTTCCTGCATTTAAATAATTATCAAGTCTGATGTTAGAGTTTAATAGTGTTACAAACTGTGAGTCTGTGTTAAAGCTTAGGACCTCAAATCCAGCTTCAATTGGTAAAGACCAGTCGTGACAATTAGCAGAGTGGAAAACAGGAATGCCACCATTATCTTTAATTGTCTTAGCAACAGTTTTTAACATTGAAAGAATTTTCTTTCTTTTTCTGATACCTTTTTCTGGGGTAATGACTTTACAAATTTCCGGCTCTTCAACAAAAATATACGGAGTAATTGCAGGTGAAACATTTTTCATCTCGCAAATTTGAGCGATGATTTGTAAACAAATTGATTTTAGTATTAAGTCAATGACCTTCCCGTTCTCGATGATTGGTGCCCCTGTTTCGTCGGTTAAAAGTAATCCTATTGATACGGGACCATAAATCTGGCCTTTTGCATACAATGGTTTATGTTGGTCTATGATTTGAAGGAAGTTTTCAAAGAACACAGAGTTCGGTCTGTATTTCTTGAGAATGTCTAGCGTTAATTCGTCAAAATCCTTGATAATTTCAACACTACGGCTCTGGTATAAGTAGCTCTTTGTGTCAAGGAACTTCTTTTTGCCTAATAAATCTGATTTTATCCCTGGAATGTTGACAAGAAATTGTAAAAATTGACCTTCTACAGGAGAAAAATTAGGAAGCTGTGCCCAAAATGGCGTTTGAGGGAAGTATTTTTCTACAATATCAACAACCGCACCAATGTTCTTGTGCGGTAAAATTCCAAGATGTAGGCAAAGAATCTCCATTGTCTCCCTCAATACTAAAAAAGACGAAGTCTGAGGATTCAGACTTCGTCTCAGATAATTTTTACTAAGCGTTTTCTTCTTCTGTTTCAACAGTTTCTTCGATAGCTTCTTTTACAACTTCAGAAGCTGTAACAACAACTGTTAATTCAGTTTTAACTTTAGATGTAAGCTTGATAAGCATTGTATATTCACCAACCTTGTTAATTGGAGCGTTAAGTGAAACAGTTTTCTTATCAACTTCAATACCAGCTTTTTCAAGTAATTCTTCACATAAACGTTTTGTTGTGATTGTACCGAAAAGCTTTCCGCTTTCACCAGCTCTTGCTGAAAGTTCTAATTTTTCGAATTTTTCGATTTGTTCAGCTTTTGCTAATGCTTCAGCATGTAATTTTTCTTGTTTAGCTTTAATTCTTGCTAAGTTTTGTTCTCTGTTTTGAATTGCACCAGGGGTAGCAAGTTCAGCGTAGTTCTTTGGTAACAAGTAGTTACGAGCATAACCATCTTTTACGTTTACTAAATCGCCAGCTTCGCCAACGTTTTGAACATCTTTTTTCAATATGATTTGCATTTCTTTTCTCCTATTCTATAGCTAGTGTACTTCCATCATAAATGAAAAATTTCCAAATGTACAGTAATTATTAAATTTTCTTAAAATTTATGGTTGATTAGAGCCATAATATCGTTGAAAATTACATAAACCATAAGTAGTATGAGTAGCATAAAGAAGGTTGATGCAATTTTTTCAAGTACTTTTTCATTAATTTTTCTACCTGTAATTCTTTCTATTGTCATGAATAAGAAATGCCCTCCGTCTAGTGCGGGTATTGGTAGAAAATTGATTAAAGCCAAATTCATTGATATTAAAGCTGTTAACAGTAACCCTGGGAAGATTCCACCAGTGGCAATTTCATCTCCTCCGATTTTAGTAATTGCAACTACACCGTGCAAATCGCTAAGTGGAACATTTCCTGTTAAAACTTGTCCCAATCCATACAGCATAGTGTAAGTGTTGTCTATTAAATACTTGAAGCTTGTAGTTAAGATTGCTAAAGGTGTCTTTGTTGGTACATGGATTTCTTTACCCGCAATTTCAATACCAAGTTTTCCAGTTTCATCTAAGTAAATTGTATTTAATTCTACAGCCTTTCCTTCTCTTAGCACAGTTATGTTAAGTGGATGGCAATTATCAGAAATTGCTTCTGCTAATTCTGCTAAAGTATATTCTCCAGTGGAGTGATAGTAGTTTTTATTCTCTTTTCTTAAAATATCTCTGAGCTGTAGAGCTTTATTAGAGATTTTTACCTGATTGTCTTTATGATATTTAGCCCCCTTAGCTTCGAATTCATCAAGAGTTATCTTATTTTCATAAACAATTTGTGGCAGGCGGACATTAACACCTTCTGGGATAATTTCTTGTTTGCCTAACGCAGGGTTTAATGCTTTTAAGTTTTCGTAGTTTTGGTCTATTAGTTCTTGGGTGCTTTTGCCATCAAAACCTTTACTCAATTGTAGATATGTTTTAAAAGCGTGGTAGTTGTCTATCTTGCCACCATTAATCTTATCGAAAATATCTTTTTCTTTAAGACCAGATTGCCAAATAAAAGATTCTGGTGCAGCTGTGACTTTATGAACAAATAGTTCTTGCTTACCTGATGGTAAGTGACCCCATAGGGCAGCTGTTAAAAGTACTAATACAAAAGCACAAATAACGTTTGCAATAACGCCTGCTGCAACGACTCCTGCTTTTTGGTGGTAAGGCTTATTAAGAAATCTTTCTTCTGAGTCTTCAGGTAATTCGCAGTTCTCGTCGTCATCTGGAAAGGATACATATCCACCTAATAAAAATGCGTGGATACAAACTGTGACATCTCCAAATTTTCGTTCAAAAAGAGTTGGGCCGATTGGTAGGCCAAATCCAAATTTATCAACTTTCATCTTGAAAAATCTTGCAGTGAAGAAGTGTCCTGCTTCGTGGACTAAGATTAGAATACTCAATAGTAATATCATTATGATGAATGTCATTAATTTATCCTTTCACAAAATAAAATAAGGCTGTCATTATAAAGCCTACAATTAAACAATATACTCCAAAAAATGTTAAAGAAAATTTTGAAACAAATTTTATAAAGTATTTAATGCAAAAATATCCTACTAAGCCAGACACGATAGCTCCAACGGTAAGTAACATAAAATCAGAATTAACGATTTCTGTGGTATCCATTTTTAGAAAAGGAAATAATAAAGATGCCCCAAAGATTATAGGTATACTTAATAAGAAAGAATATCTTGCAGCTGTATTCCGGTCTAAACCTAAAATTAAGCCTGTTGATATAGTCAATCCAGAGCGAGAAAATCCTGGTAGTGCTGCTAAGCCTTGAGCAATGGCTATCATAATTGAATTCTTCAAAGAAATGTGATTTTCTTTTTCAAAAATATTTCTAGAAACGTATTCGCTAAAGATTAAGAACGAGCCTGTAAAAGTTAATAATACTCCTACTGCAAATGGTGAGAATACTAAATAGTTAGCAATGTCATACAGTGGGTATGCAATTACTACTGTAATGACAGTCCCAAGGATAATATAGAGCCCAAGTTTTGCATTTGTAGTGGAAAAATCTCTTGTTTTGATTGCAAGAAACAAGCTTTTAAGAATTTCTATAAGTTCTTTTCTATAAAAAATAAGAACTGCAATAAGAGTGCCAAAATGAAGAATAATATCAGTAAAAACTTCCTGAGTATTATGTTCTACGGGGGTACCTGTTATTAGCGTATATAATCTGGAGGTAAACACGAGGTGTGCAGAGCTTGAAATTGGTAAGAACTCGCTTAAGCCTTGCACAATTGCCATTAATATAACTTGTAGATAACTCATTATTAATCCTCAAAATAAGTTGCACAAGAAGTTGGGGTTTCCCAGACAGAAACCTTACTAATCTGTGGGAATTGTTCTTTTAGTTTATTGTAAATGTATTGAGCAAGAATTTCACTGCTAGGGCTGATATCTTTGAACTCAGGCAGATTATTAATATCTTGGTGGTCTAGGTAATCCAAGACCTCTTTCATTGCTTTTTTTAAGACTTTGTAATCAACTAAAATATTGCTTTTATCAAGAGTGTTACCTTTTACATAAGCTTCCACAAGCCAGTTATGCCCGTGTTGGTTTTCACATTCGCCTTCATAATTTAAAAGGTGATGCGCTGCAGAAAAATTCATTTGTTTTTTTATTTCAAACATAATATCTCCTTATTCAATTATGGTTTTATATAACGCCATTATTCAGCAAGTCGTGGATATGGATAACGCCAACGGGCTTGTTTTCTGAATCAACGGCAAATAGATTTGTAATTTTTTTAGTATTCATTATTTTAAGAGCTTCTGAGGCGAGAGTCTCAGGAGAAACTGTCTTTGGATTTTTTGTCATTATATTAAGAGCTTTTTCTTCCAAAATACTAGCAGATAAGCAACGTCTTAAGTCTCCATCGGTAAGAATACCAGTTAGCTTTCCTTGATTATTGATAAATCCAACGCATCCAAGTCTTTTAGAAGTGATTTCTAGTAATACACTTTGCATACCAGCGTCTTCGTGTAATACAGGAATAGATTCCCCTGAATGCATAAGGTCTGAAACTCTTTGTAGTATTGAACCAAGTTTTCCACCAGGGTGTCTATCATTAAAATCTGTTTTTGAGAACCCTTTTCTTTCTATTAAACCAACTGTGAGGATATCACCAAGAACCAACGTTGCGGTTGTAGAACTTGTTGGCGCAAGTCCTAAAGGACAAGCCTCTCCGTTATTTGGTAAAAGTAATACAACATCACCAGCTTTTCCTAGAGAGCTGTTTGGGTTTTTAGTTATTGAAACCAGTGTTATACCGAAGCGTTTACAATAGTTCAAAATATCAATTAATTCTTTGGATTCACCACTATTCGAGATCGCAATTACTACATCGTTTTCTGTAATCATTCCTAAATCACCGTGGCTAGCTTCTGCAGGGTGAACAAAAAATGAAGGAGTTCCTGTAGAGGCTAATGATGCTGCAATTTTTTTTCCGATATGTCCGGATTTGCCCATCCCCGTAATGATGATACGGCCTTTCGCAAATTGCATTAAATCAAGAGCTTTACTTAATGATTCATAGTCAAGTTCAGCTTTTAATTTCTGTAGTGTTTCAATTTCAGAATCAACTGTATTAAATGCAGCCTGTTTATCTGATAGTTGTTTTGCGTCTGGTGTATTAATCATATTGGCTCCTCATTTCTTCTCCATTAGCTTAGCACAAACCAAATCCCATAATTACCGATTGTAAAATAAGTGTAACAATTTTGTAATGTAATGGCAATTTTTGGGATTGATGACATTTATTATTTGCAAAGAAAGGTTGGTGCTAAGTATGAATATTTCCTCTGGTATAACTAAAAAAGGTACAATATTTATTCGTCAGTTTGATGATGCAGGGCATTTGTTGAGAAAACGAGTCCTTAATCGTCATCAACAGTATGATACGTGCTTTGTGAATAAAAATAATGAGCGTCATTGGGGGCAAATATTACACACCAACTGGGTTAATGATTCTCAGACCCTATTATGTACCCCGATAAAGTTAAATTGGTTCCATAAATTATTTGTAAGACCTCCTAAAGAGCTTATTACGACTAATTCAAAAGGTCAGAAATATCTTTGCACTCCGCCGATTGATATGGATTTGCTTTTAGCGCAACCAAAAGGTAAATTTAGGGTAGGTTTCTTGCAAGGTTTGACTGGATTTGCCGATGAAACTGTTAATGCACTTTGTAAAGACCTGAAAGATTCATATCTTAAAAAAGTTTTTGGGTAAATCTTTTTAAAAAACATAAATTATGTTACACTAAAAATCCTAGTCGTCGAAAGGAGTTTTTATGGTTCAGAATGTTCAGAAAATTGTAGGAGGAATTACTCCAAAAGGTACAATTTTTATAAGAGAACTTGGTGAAAAAGGCAATGTGCTAAGAAAACGTGTTGTAAAAGGCGAAATGCAATATGATGCAAAAATGAAACAATTACCCGAAAAAGGGTGTAGCCAAGTCTTAATTACTGATTGGAAAGAAAAAGGACAACAAACTCTTCAATTGATGCCTAAGAAAATAGGACGTGTTAAAGGATTCTTTTTAAAACTTTTTGGTGCAGATTTAAAAACTGGTGCTGATGGAAGATATTTAGCTAATAGGGAATCAATTCCTTTTGTAAAATCAAAAGAACGTGATGTGCTATACGAAGGTTATGTAAAAATGGTTCAGGATAAAACAGGTTTTTCTGATAATGCGATAAATTGTGAGATGGCAAATTTAAAAACTCAATTAAATGTTAAAGAGCTTTTCCAGAAGATTCGCTCCTAGGCAACAGTGCGTCAGTCTTTTCCGCAAGGTAAGTAGATAACATTGGTAAAATGATATAGTAGATGCTTGCAAATATTAAAGCAGGTCTTATGATATTAATTCCTTCAATGTATTTTGATAACTTGGAGGAATTTTTATTAGCCTCAATAAATTTTGCTACAAGTGGTTGAGTTTGTTTTTTTATTAGACTGTCTAATGGGTATCCACCTGCGAGAGTTATGCCCGTACCAATAATACTGTTAAATATAAGAGGTCGTTTTTGTTCTTCTTTTATTTTTTTGCTTCTAGCTGCATTCAAACCATAAGAGGTGGATAAAATAATATCTGTAGTTGCAGACATATGTTTTGCTATGTCTGGTTCTAGGTTCTTGTGCTTGGTTACAAAGTTTTGATAATGTTTGTTGTTTAAAATTCTTGCAATTCCTTTTGTAATGAAATTGTTTCCAGTGAATGTTAAATCTTTTTTCTTAGAGTTTTGGTAGGAAAGATGTTCTTCTTTATCTTTTTGAGGTTGGAAGAGTTTATCAATCATTATTGGGATTAATGCTACAGTTAACATTGATTTTGGAATTGCTGTTAATACGCCGGTTCCTAACTTTAATATTTGTGTTGCTAATCGGTAGCTCTTCGAATCAATTAATTTGGGGCTATGCTCTGCTAAATTTTTAATAGTGGTTTGATTCAGATATTTTTCAGGAGATTTATCGATTTTTTTGATTGCATTTTCAATAGGAAGAGCAACTGCCTCGACTACACCAAGTTTCATTAAAGCAGAACAAAAAGAACTTGTTGATGCGAATTGTTTATTTTCTTTTTTTACGTTAGGTGTTGCATTAATAGCAATTGGGCGTACTACAAAAGACATAAGGAAAGATGTTCCAGCTGTGAATGATGCTCCGTGTTCTGCAACAGCTTCCAAGGAACGTAAGAGGTACTTGTTGTTTAGTGCCCCATTAAAATTTTTTTGATTGTTGTTTGTAATACGCATAATCCCGTTCCTTGATAATTATAGTAGACAACATAAATAGAAAAAAGTAAAATAAGGGTAGAAATTTAGGTAAAAAGATGAATACTATCAATAATTTTTTTAAAAACGAGTTATCAGGCTGGGGGCGCATAGAGCGAATAGTCTTTCCTTTAGTGATATTGTTGATTATTGGTATTTCAATTTATATGAATGATAATAAAGTTGCTCTTGTATCAGCAATCTGTGGTATCAGTTATACAATTTTAGCTGGCAAGGGTAAAATTTCATGTTATTACATAGGGCTTCTTGGGACAATGTGTTATGCGTATTTATCTTATAAAAATTCATTGTTTGGGAATTTAGCTTTGTATGCATTGTATTATTTCCCAATGCAAGTTTTAGGGATTTTTAAGTGGCGTAAGCATTTAAAAGAAGACAGTGGTGAAATTGAAAAAACACAACTTTCGAATAAAGAACGTATTGTATATTTCTTTGTAGGGCTAGGATTTACGTTTCTGTTTACTCAGTTATTGGTAAAAGTTGGAGATGCAACACCTTATATGGACGCAATTACCACAGTGTTTTCAATTGTCGGATTAATATTGACAGTAAAGCGTTGTGTTGAGCAATGGTATGTCTGGTTTGTTGTGAACGGGTTGTCTGCAATAATGTGGATTGAAGCGTATATCAACGGTTCTAATTGTTTTGCAACGATTCTGATGTGGGTAACTTATTTTGTGTTGTCAATTTATTTTTTGCATACTTGGAAAAAAGAATTGAAGACACCTTTGTGCTAAAATATTTGTAAGGTTTGAATGGAGGTATCGACTATGATAAATGAAAAATTACAAGCAGCTTTTAATTATCAAATTAACAAGGAGTTGTATTCAGAATACTTGTATTTAGCAATGAAATCTTATTTCCAAGAATTGAATTTGTTAGGGTTCGTTAATTGGTTTGATGTTCAAATTCAGGAAGAACACGCTCATGCAATGGGTATGTTTAATTATTTGAATGAAAGAGGTGGAAAGGTAGAACTTATGGCAATTGATAAGCCAGAAGTTGAAGGAAATACTCCTCTTGAAATCTTTGAACACGTTTTAAGACACGAAGAGTATGTTACATCTTTGATTAATAAACTAATGGATGTTGCTGAAGAAACTAAAGATAGAGCAGCAATGAATTTTATTGACTGGTATATTAATGAACAAGTTGAAGAAGAAGCTAGTGTTGGTGGAGTTCTAGCTACTTTAAAACTGATTGGTGACGATAAAAAAGCTTTATTGTTACTTGATAAGGACTTGGCTACTCGTACTTTCGTGGCACCAGTTATTGGCTAAAACTAAATATTATTCAAGAATATTACCGACAGTTTCTGTTAATCGATTTCTTAATCGTATTATGTATGACAGAAACTGTTCGTGTTCTTCGGGAGTAAAGATGCTTTCAATTTCTTTTACGTGTGAAGAAGATAGTGCGCTGACTTCATGAAAGACCTTTTCGCCTTCTTCTGTTAATAGGAGCGTTTTTACGACTCTATTATTTTTGGTTTCTAATGCACGTTGGATTAAGCCTCTTTTTTCTAGTTTTTCTAAATCTCTGCTCAGATTGGCGGTACCTCTAAACAAAATCTTTGCCAAATCTCTTTGGTGGATTTTTGGATTAGTATATAGAGCTTCAATTACCAAAAAATCATTAAACGAAACATTAATATTCTCATTTTCTTCAAAATATCTAAAAGCAGAAACTCTGCCTACTCTGGCAGTTTGTTCTATATTGCAGATGAGAGTATCTGCGAGTTTATTTAAATTTTTCCCATTAGTCATATCTATATCTTAACCTAAAAATATTTTCTATTTACATTATATTGTATTTATAATATGTTGTAAATACAACACGGGAATTTTGTGAGGATAAAATGTCAAATATAGCAATGGAAGAATGGAAGCCGAAAGCTAGCCTTTTAATGATTACTATAGCAGTAATGTTGCCGACGTTTGTAGAAGTTTTAAACTCTTCTATTGCAAATGTTGCATTAAAGACTATTGCAGGTAGTTTTTCAATCTCTGACGATGAGAGCTTGTGGATTGTAACTATGTTCTTGATTGCATCAAGCATCCTACTTCCTGCAACAGATTGGTGTTGTAATGTTTTTGGCAGAAAAAAATTCCTGTTGTTTTGTGTTTCTTTGTTTGGTATTTCATCTTTGATTTGTGGGTTTGCGCCAAATTTTGAAGTTATGCTATTTGGTCGGATTTGCCAAGGTTTAGGAGGTGGGTGTTTGCTACCGCTTTCTCAGGCAATTCTATTAGAGAGTTATCCTAAAAACCGCCAAGGTGAAGCTATGGGAATTTTCTCTACAGGGGTAACAATTGCACCTATTATTGGTCCGATATTGGGAGGTTGGTTAACAACAGAATATGCTTGGAACTATGTATTTTTCGTAAGTGTACCTTTCTGTATTGCGGCAATTATAATGATTACCAAGTTTATTGAAGATCCTCCATATATGAAGGCTACGGGTTGGCAAAAGTTCGATTACTTAGGGTTTTTGTTATTGATAGTTTGGATTTCTACTTTCCAAATTATGGTAGATAATGGTCAAAAGAATGGTTGGTTTGGTTCTCCATATATAACAAAGCTTGGTATAACAAGTTTGATATCTTTTATTCTTTTACTATGGTGGGAATTAAAGAATAAAGAACCTCTATTTGATTTGAGAATCTTTAAAAACTGGAATTTTACTTTTGGGACAATAATCATCACAATGATTTTTGCAATATCTTTCGGTTCAATTGCTATGCTACCTCAGTTATTGCAGAGGATGATGGGTTATACGTCTTTCTTAAGTGGTATTGCTGCGGCTCCAATGGGTTTGGGTACTTTGATGGGTGCCGCATGGACGTCATTGTCTGGTAAAAAGTTTGGGTTAAGAACTCAGTTGTTTATAGGTTTAATTATTTTTACAATTGGTTGTTATTTGTTTTCTACTCTCAACCTTACAATAGCTATGGGAAATGTTGTTATTCCTAATATTGTAATTGGTATTGGGATGACATCTGTAATTATTCCGTCTACTATAATCATTTATTCTTTTGTGAAAAATAATGAAACTACTAACGCTTCGGCTCTGCAAAATCTTGTTAAGAACGTTGGATGCGCAATTGGTACATCTTCTGTAGGGGTACTTGTTTCAAGCTATTCTCAAATTCATCAGACATATATGGTTGGTAAGCTAACAGAGGTAAATACCGTCTTTGCAGAGAGAGTTCATGTTATAACAAATACGTATATGGGTTTAGGGCACGATTCTGGTACTGCTCATGGAATGGCTCTTGCGGATATATATAGACAGTTAATAGAACAATCTGCGATGTGTGCATATATGAGCGCATACAAAGCTTATGCTGTTGCAACAGTTGTTGTTATCCCGTTTGTATTTATCTTGAAAAAATGCGTGGATAACCAAAAACATTAATCAGCTTTTGGTTGTAAACGAGCTTTGAATTCTTCTATTTTAGATTTTAAAGAATCAAGAGTCATTGTTATATGGTCAAGAACTTCTATGTTTCTTTCGCCTTGCTTTAGTCGTCTAAAATCTTGTCGGATTTCTGTAACCTTTTTGGATTCTTCCATTATTTCGCTCCACTGTATAGCTTGATTTTTAGGAAGCCTATTGTATACACGAGTAAGCTTGTTTTCTTTTTTTATTCTTTGAATTGGACTTTCGCTGATATTTAGGTCTTTCATAATTTGCTTGTTAGGTATATTTTCTTTAATTTTTTCTAATATGAAAGCGTCATATTCTCTATGACGAGGTTTGTATGAAAGATTGAATTTTTTTAGTGTCCTTCTAACCGTATCAGTACTGATATTTAAAGCGCTTGCTATTTCAGATCTGTTTGCTCCAGTTTCGAACATTTGAATTATTTTTTCTTCCCTGTCGTTTCTGTATTGATTAAAAAGCCCAAATTCTTCTGCAATCATATTTACAGTTCCAGTGGAGACCCCTAGTTCTTTTGCTAACTCTTTTCTGTTTTCGCCAGCTTTTAATCGTTCGATAACGATGGATTTCCTTTTTTGTGTTATCAACTCGTGCTCAGATGGTAAACCATAGATGCTGCGGAGCTCTTTAATTGTTTGAACAGCTCTTTTTAGTTTTGTTGCAATTTCTTGGTTATTTAGTCCTGTGTTAATAAGTTCTTCTAAGAGTTCTCTAGATGGTCTTGGTCCAAGTTTGTCAGCTGCAGAAGAGATTACTTTCTTGGGGGCTCTTCCAACAAAAAATACTTGTTTCTGTGGGTAAAATGGATAGGATACATTTGATATTTGCATTGTGATTTCCTTTGTTGGTTAATTAGGGGAATGTTTGTTCGGATAGATTATACCTAAATACTAGTACAAATACTTGTTTGGCGCAATTTAATTATGAAAAAATGTAAACATATTATGGTTTTAAGGCAAAAAAATATTTTTCTGAATGTTATAATGGTGTGGTAATTGTGAAAAGGAGTCGTTATGCGTATTTACCCTGTTAGTATGAATGATAATAAACTTCAAAATACTCCAAAATTTGCGGCAGTGAAACCTAGTCCTAAATTAATGGATGGTGTAAAGAATGCTGCTATGCCAACTTTGTTTGCTTTGGCGATGCTTGTTCCTTCTGGTAATTTGAAGGCAAAATCTTTGGAAGAAAATGTGGATTTAATTGAACAAGTATCTAAAAATGATAAATATCAGAATTTACCATATTATATTCAAAAAGAATCCGTCCAGTATTCTAAAAAGTTTGAGATGGATGGTAAAGAATATACAATGTATTATACTGACTACTGTCAAAACTTTACTGATAGAAAGAAGGCTGTGTTAGAAATATTCTTTGTACCAGAAGATTTTAAACTTTATAGAAAAGGTCAGTCAGAACTGAATGCTCCTCCTAAATTGGAAGAACTAATTTATCACAATTTTGATGGTGAAGGTGAGAACTTTGTAAGTGCTGTTATTTCAGAAGTGACTTGCGACGAAGATGGAAATAATTATCAGCAAATTTTTAGAGAAATAATTTTGCCTGAAAAAATAGGTAAAAAACTTCTTGATTTGTATAATGGTAAGACTAAATATCGTTTGGTTGATGGCGTTGATACATACTCAGAAACAAATTCGAAAGGTTTAATGAAGCCTATTGTTCAACGAGGTAGAACTGTTTTAAAATTAGATAAGTAATCAAAAAGGAGGGGTTATCCCTCCTTTAAAATTTCTTTAAGTATTTTGTTGTTATTAATACGATTTTGTTTTGCGGTTTGTTTTTGTGGAGTGACTTTTTCTATCACTTTTTGAGTATAGCTATCAAGTTCTGTTCTACATTCATCGGATTTTTCAAAATGTTTTGAAAAGTTTAGTACATTATTTTTATAGAAATTTTTTATTAGTCCGAAGTTGAAAAAGCTCTTGGATTCATAATGTTCTTTAATTGCATTTTTTGCATCGTTCATTTTTGTTTCATACATTGCTTCGTCAATAGTTATGGGTTGAATTGATTCAAGGTTGTTACATAAGTGATTTAGTGTTCTTAAAGTAGCATCTCCAGATAGATGTTTCCCGAATATAGGTTCTGTTGCAACATATATTTTGTCATTAGTTTTATCAACAGAATTAATACAGTGTTTTTTTATAGGGAAAAAGGTTAATGTATTTTCCATCCAAATACTAGACTCGTCGCTAAATTTGCTAACAGTACATTTAAGCATTGTTTTTGGATGAAGTTGAAGCATATAGTCCTTGAGTCTTTTTAGTATGGAGTCCCCTTTTGCTTTTAAGTTTATTAAAGTTGTTTTATCAACAGCTTTTCCTTTTTTATTTGCTTCTTTAACAACATCTTTTATTGCTGTTTTCGTATTATATTTAACATATTGGGTAACACTTTTGTGTACAGTGCCATTAAAAGCTTTTTGTTTCGTATTTTGGTCGTTTATTGGTAAAATCTGCATATTATATCCTTCTGTATTGCTTGTACACATATTGTAATATGTAGAACTTTATAATACAATACTAATACCAACTATGAAAGGGATATCTCAATGAACTTAAGAGTAAATACTATAAAAACAGGTGTTGTGGCTGCTGCAATGGCTGCTTTGACTTCTTGTGCAGATTCAGGAATCGCAGAAAAAGCAAAACAAAATGCAATCCCATATTTGACAGCAAAAGAATTGCTAGAAGCTGAAAATACTGTGAAAACTATAGATGGATCTACTGATGCGGGGTACGTTCATCAAGTTACATATTGGGATAGCATTCTTGCGGAGCATAAAATAAAAGATGCTTATTATGATGGTAAAAAATATGCAATTGATGCTTATAATGGTTTGAATCCAGAAAAGAAAGAGTATCCTCTATCATTGTCAAAGCCAATGTTTGAGGTAAATGCTCATGATTTTACTGTTATAAAAGAAAATCTAAAAAATCAGGTTGCGGAATATCTTTCTGCAAAGGAGTTTAATAATTTAAGAGATCATGAGCCAGGTCTTCTTAGGGATTTTGGAAATGTGGATTTCTTTAATGATGCAAAATTCTGGAACGATATAAGAAATACATTCCGCCAAAGAGAAGCATTTGATAAGGGTGTAAAAGATGCAAATGATAGTCTTGAGATTAGAAAACTCCCTGATTTAAATGGGCTAACAATTTCTAAATAAGTAAAGATTTGTTAATAATATATTAAAAATATGCAAAAAAATCCTTGATGAGTTTTAAAACTATTGAAAGGATTTTTTTATGCCAAAGGTTGTTCCTCTTTCAAAAAACACAAATCCCCAGAGAATGTTAGAAGCGTTTTCTACTCACGTATTAAAAGCTACAAAAAGGAATCAGAAACTAAATCCTCAAGATTTTTCCGATAGATTAAAGGGGATTGGCGATGCTTTTGTTAAGCAAAATCAAGTTTCTGCAATGAATAAAGGTTCTAGAACATTAGCGGAACGCTTGGTTTCAATGAATAATTTTCAATTTGCAGGGCGTGTTTATAGTTTTTTAATTAAACTGAATAAAGGTAATGACAAGGCTGTTGAAGAGTTTGCGACAAATGCACTAGCTATTGCAAAGAGGCTTCACGACCCGATTCATATTATGGCAAGAGCGAATGATTTAAAAGAGATTTATAAAAAGAGTCCTAATGATAAGTATTTGAGTTTGTTGTTTGACGAAAAGCGAGCTTTAAATATGATAATTAAGGATTATAACAGGGTTAAACAACAGTTTGAAACTGCTCGTACTAAAATGAAACCTATTGAAAACTATGAGGCAAAACTTGCAGCAATAAAACTTGAAATTGGTGAAATTTCTTTGACAAAAGGTGATAAATCTGTTGCTAAAACTGAATTGACAGAAGCTCTCGACATCTATCGTCGGATTGGAGCAGGGGCAAATTCTGAAAAGATTGAAGCGTTATTGGCTAAAATATAATATTTTTATTAAAGTGATTGAAAAGTTTTTTGATTTATTATAGTATGTCTCTAATGGTAGCAAGGAGTATATATGAAAATTCGTCCAATTATCGCAAATAGTTATTTTGCAAGTAATGTAGTACGTAAGGGTAGTGCGTCTAAAAATGTACAAAAAGAGCAAATAGTGGAAAATACAATCTTCCCGAGTTATTATGCTCCGATAAAAAATAAGCCTTATATGAATTCAATCCCTTTTGAAGGAGTTACAGGTCAAGGGCTTGTTAAACAAAGAGGTATGTTGTTGCATATTACAAGTCTCCCCGGAACTCGTTCTTATTGTGGTCAGTTTGGAGATATTCAAACCTCAAAATTTATCAATTGGCTTGCTGCAAGTAAACAGACTCACTGGATAATGAATCCTTTAAATGCGCTAGAAAACCATCTTTGCCCATATAGTGGTGATGGTCGTTTTAGTAGAAATAAGTTTATTGTGAATTTGAACAAATTGACAGGTAAAGAGTATGGCAAAATTCTTAAAGAAAGTGAACTTCCTGAAGATGTTTATGCTCCTGTTTTTACACTTGATATGTTAGAAAAACAGAAAAATCCAAGGTTCCAAATTGCCTTTAATCGCTTTAAAGGTTTGCCAGAAACCGCTCAGATTAAAAAAGAATATGCCAAGTTTTTAGATAAAAATGATAAATTATGGTTAGATGATTATGCAAACTACGATGCAATTGCAAAATCTCAGGGTCGTAATTGGTTAGACTGGGATAAGGAATTGCAAGTTGCTCCCGAAACTGCAAAGGCTGAGGATAAATCGTTAGAGTCTGTAATCTTTCCTTTGCTAAGTTCAAAAAATCAGAATTTATCAAAATCTGAATATTCTGATATGGTTGGTTTATATAAGTTTGAACAATTCTTGTATGATAAGCAGTTCCATGAATTGGTAAAAGAACTTGATTCAAAAGGCATAAGATTAATGTTGGATTTACCTATTGGTGTAAGTGCTACTGGCGTTGATACTTGGGGTAAAAAGGGAATATTCTTATTAGATGAGGAATTTAAGCCAACAAAAGTTAGTGGTTGCCCTTCTGAAGGAGCGTATGCTTATACACAAGTATGGGGACATGCGCTTTATGATTATGATTCTCCTGACTTTTGGCAATATCAAGAGGATTCTTTGAAACAACTTCTTGAGGTTGCCGACTTGAGACTAGATCACTTTGTAGGATACGTTAATAGAGCTACTATTCCTACAGTATATGAAAAAGCCGATGGTACAATTTTAAAAGGTGATGATATTTTCAAGCCAGTAGAGCAAGGTGGTATGGGTGTTGGATTTTTTGATAAATCTTGGATAGAGAATATTGATAAAAAACGTAGCCCTAAAGGTGAGAACGCATTCGATTTATTTGTGAGAGTTGCTCGTGATTTGGGACGAGTGCCTGCCGATACTTATGTTTTAGAAAGCTTTGGACCATTAGCTAAGACAAAGGCTTATAAGAATTTTGAAAAAGGCTATGGAAAAGACTTTATTACACAGCGTGTTCCTATAGCTATGGGGATTGCGGATTCTGACAAAAAACTCCAAAAACTGAACTCCGCAGAGAATTCTGATGGAATGCTAAATCTTGCGTATTTGACAGGTAATCATGATATGCCTTCCTTGAGACAGTATATCGATAAATTTATGGGGCAAGGTATTAATGGTGAAAAAGTTAATAAACGTGCAAGAGAACGTTTTGAGAAATTCTGTGCTAGTGAGCTTAACTTGAACTCTGAAGAAATGAAGGATTCTAAAACAGTTTTTGATAATGCTATGAAATGGCATTATACAAAGAATGTTAAACAGGTTCAGACTACAATCCAAGATGCATTGGGCTTGTATTGGCGACCAAATATTCCAGGGTTTTGGAATGGTATGGAGGACAAGTATCTTTTAAAACCAACCCCTGAAGCATTGTTGCCATTCTGGAGCCACGTGTTCCCTAAAGACTTTTTAGAACGGGAAAATGTTTCTGGTATTAATCCTGGATACAAGAGCTTGGCTAATAAATTTGTTGAATTGATGCAGAAGTTGTATCCTGAAAAATAATTAAAGCTAGAAGGGTGCGTTTATACGCACCTTTTCCGTTTTTAAGGGTGCGGTTTAGAAACCCCAACTATAAGCTTCTGTCTATCTTAATGATTGTGGACTAAAGCTTTGTAGGGTGCAATTCATTGCACCTTTTTTATTTTAATATTTACCATTTCAAACTTTTTATTCTAATAAAAAACAGGGAATTGTTTTTCAATTCCCTGTTTTTGATAAAACTCTAGGCCAGGTGGGATTCGAACCCACGACCAAAAGATTAAGAGTCTTCTGCGCTACCACTGCGCCACTGGCCTATATTTAATTGTCAATTCCTGTGGTGGTAGCGCCTGCTATCAACCACAAGTTTTATTCTACCTCTTCAAAAAAAATGTGCAAGAGGTTTTTATTGAGAATTTCTGATTTGTTCAGATTTTATCCAATCTTTTTTTGCTTTGCCTGTTCTTAGCATTACGTTATGGGCTTCTGCTCTTTTTTCGTACGCAGAATGATTATTAGGGTCAAGTTCAATAGCCTTATCATAGTCTTTGATGGCATCTTTGTATTTGTGGATATATGACTTAGCGTATCCTCTTCTAAGGTATAGATTAGAGTTGTTAGGGTCTAACTCAATTGCTTTGTCATAGTCTTTGATGGCAGATTCGTATTGAAGTCTTGCTATTTTAGACAGTGCCCAAGTTGTATAGATTCTTACGTCGTTAGGGTCTTTTTGTGTTGCCAAATCAAGATATGCTCTCATAGCTGCAACGTTATTGTTGAATAATTCTACATACGCAAGCTCTGAGTATATTCCAGGATAGTCAGGATTTAATTTGATAACTTTTTTGAAGTCTGTGATAGCCCCAGGGTAATCCTTAAATGCTTTGTAGCGCATTGCCCCCCTTTGATAGTTGTATTCAATATTATTGGGGTCTTGTTTTAGAGCTTCATTGAAGCTTTTCATTGCATCAACATATTTTTTATTATTCAAACTCTCCATTGCGGAATTGAAATATTCAGCACCTTTTTCGGTGTTTTCTGCGTATGCAATTGGCGTTAGTAATGCAAGAATAGCTATCAACAAAAACTTTTTCATATCAAATCCCTTTTTCTCTAATGATACAACATAAAAATTTCCATAACAAATATTACTAAAAATCTTTACTAACTTTATTTTTCGGGTATGATATAGTTATGAAGGAAATCACCGGTGTAAATAAGAAAATTGATCTATCACAATATAAGGAGCTCATAGAAACAATTAGTAAAGTTGAGTTCAAAAAGTTTTCTGCGTTAGGATTGTTAGAGTTTGATGAAGTCGTAAATGTCGGGAATTACACTGTATATTACTTGTTAAAGAATGCAAAAAATGATTCATTTTTTAACAAAGCATACCTCTCAAATGCAATAAAGTGGGCGATAAGAAATGAAGTTCGTCGTCGCTATAAATGGTATTTGATGAAGAACCAAGAGTATACAGGGTTGTCTGGGTATTCTCCATTAGTGTCTTTAGAAGAGGTTGAGACAGAGCATACTGCGTTTGTAAAGGATTCTGGGGCGACTCCTGATGCAAATGCTCAGATGTTAGAAGTGAAAAAATGTATTGAACGTGCAATTGAAGAGTTGCCAGAAAAAGAACGTGAAATTCTAAAAGCGAAGTTTTTCCAAAACAAAAAGCTAAAAGATATTTCTATCGAATTTAATCTTTCACAATCAAGAATTTCCAGAATAATTCAGTTTACATTAGAGAGATTAAAAAAGGATTTGATAAGACAGGAGTGTGAATGAAGACAATTTTTGAAAAAAGCGGGGTAAATGGAGGTAATGACGGGATATTATTGGCTGATTCAATAGAGCCTTGTAATTGTATTCCTGCAAGATTTTTACGTAAAGGTGATATTGGTTTACCGAAGCTTACAGAATTGGAAGTTTTAAGACACTACAAAGAGCTTTCTGATAGGAATTTTTGTATAGAAAAAGGTTTTTACCCACTAGGTTCTTGTACAATGAAGTACAACCCTAAAGTTAATGAGTTGTTGACTTCTTTGGAAGGTTTTGCAAATTTACATCCGTTGAGTTCTGATGAAGATTCCCAAGGTGCATTAGAATTGATGTTTAGACTTCAAGAAGCTTTAAAGGTTATTACAGGGATGCCTGCTATTAGCTTACAGCCTTGTGCGGGAGCTCACGGTGAACTATCAGGGATGATGGTTATTAAGAAGTATTTTGAAGTTAAGGGAGAGGATCGTAAAAAGGTTTTAGTTCCAGATTCTGCTCATGGTACAAACCCTGCTAGTGCTAAAATGTGTGGTTTTGACATTGTTCAAATCAAGTCTAATGAACGTGGCCAAGTTGATATGGATGATTTGAAAGCTCATATTGATGGTGATGTCGCAGCGATAATGATGACTAACCCAAATACTCTTGGCTTGTTTGAAGAAAATGTTTTAGAAATATCAAAACTTATGCATGATAATGGTTCATTATTGTATTATGATGGAGCTAACTTTAATGCAATTATGGGCTGGTCAAATCCATTTTTGATGGGGTTTGACGTTGTTCACTTGAATCTACACAAAACTTTTGCAACACCTCATGGTGGTGGAGGTCCTGGTGCAGGTCCTATTGGGGTTGTAGAAGAGTTGAAAGAGTTTTTGCCAGCGCCTGTTATAGAGTATGATGGTGAAAAATATTTTAGAAATTATAATTTGAAACACTCTATCGGTAAAGTTAAAGCTTTTTATGGCAATTTCGGTGTATTAGTCAAAGCATACGCTTATATTTTAATGATGGGTGACAATTTAAAAATGGCGAGTGCGGATGCTGTTCTTAATGCAAACTATCTAAAAGAGAGATTGAAGAATCATTATCTATTACCATACGATGAGCCTTGTATGCACGAGTTTGTATTAAGTGGTGACGACAAGAAAGCCCAAGGTGTTAATACAATTGGTATTGCAAAACGTTTAATGGATTTTGATATCCATCCACCAACTGTATATTTCCCTCTAATTGTGCATGAGGCAATTATGATTGAACCTACAGAATCTGAAACAAAGGCTGTATTGGATAATTTTGTAGATGTAATGATAAAAATTTCAGAAGAAATAAAAGAAAATCCGGAGTTTGTAATGGCATCCCCACATACTGCTCCTATAAAGAAGGTTAATGAAACTCAGGCTGCAAGACAACCAGATTTGCAGTGGAAGGGTTAAGAAGAAGGACAAAAAGATGAAAGAAAAGAAAATAAAAGTTGCATTTCCCCATATGGGAACTATATCAATCGCTTGGGCAGCGGCTTTAAGAAAAGTTGGTGTCGAGCCTTATATTCCCCCATATACTAATAAGAAAACATTGTCTTTAGGGACTAAAAATTCACCTGAAGCAATTTGTTTGCCTTATAAACTTATTTTGGGGAATTTTGTTGAGGCAATTGAGGGTGGTGCTGATTATGTTGCAATGATTACTTCCCCAGGAATCTGTCGATTAGGAGAGTATGGTAGCAGTATCCAAAAAACATTACAAGATATGGGCTATAATGCCAATTATATAGAACTTTCTCTTTATGATGGTATTAAAGGGCTTTATAATTTCCTAAAAGAACTTACGCAAAAAAATGACCCGATTCTTTTTATGCGTGCTATTAATATTGCAATAAGAAAAGTTTTTGCTGTTGATGACTTAGATTCAGCTCTTTCATATTATAGAGCAAGAGAAATTAAGTTTGGTGATGCAGAGAAGAACTATAAAAAAGCGTTGAAAATGATTGATAAGGCTAATACTACTGCTGAACTTAAAAAGGCTTATGACAAAGCGCTTGCAGAAATTGAAAAGACAGAAATTGATAAAGATAGAGAAGTTTTAAAGGTTGATATTACTGGTGAAATTTATCTTGTAAACGATGACTTTTCAAACCAAAATATTGAACGTGAGCTTGGGCGCATGGGGGTTGAGGTTCGTAGAAGCTTAACAGTAAGTAGTTTCTTAAAAGATGCTATTATTCCTAAGGCTTTCAGAAAAGGTGAAACTCACCTTCAAAGAGCAGAAAGATTAGCAAAACCATATTTGTTACGTGATATTGGTGGTGATGCTTTAGAATGTGTTTCTGACGTTGCGTATGCAAACGAGCAGAAAAAAGACGGTATTATCCACATTAGTCCGTTTACTTGTATGCCAGAGATTATGTCTCAGAATATTTTCCCTGCTATGAGAAAGGACTGTGATGTTCCAATTTTGACTCTTATTATGGATGAACAGACTGGTCGTGCTGGTTATATTACAAGATTAGAAGCTTTTGTTGATTTGATGAGAAGAAAACAAAGAAAAGCTAAGCAAAAAGCAAAAGCAACTGTATAGTATAAAGTGGCTTTGATGTTCTCAAAGCCCTTTGTATATGGAGGAGAGTTTATGCAAGAGTACAATTTTGATGAAAATTTGATTCCTGATTATCAGAATCTTTATGAAAAGAATTTATCTTGTAACTTTAGTGCGATGGAGGTTTACAGGAAGAGAGAACTTTTTAAATACAATGTGATTATATTTCTTTCTATTATTCTAACTCTCTTTGTTTTAGCCATTGTGTTTATTCCCCCGTTAAGAGAAGCGTTCATAGATTTAACTGGAGTTGCAAGTGAAACTCTTATAGAGGTATTAGCTTTTTATCCTCTTGGTCTATTTATTGTTTTTATGGCCTTATTAAAATTCGATAAATCATATCGAAAAACAATAAAAAAACATTGCCTTAATTCTTTCTTGCAAAAAATTGCAAATATTTCCAGAGTAGATATGTGTCCTCCAGAGGTGGCTTCGTTAATAAAATCTACAATAAAGAACTCTCCTCGTTTTAGTGACATAGCTCAAGAAATTACCTGTGATGATGTCTTTCTTGGAGAATATGAGGGAGTTCCTTTTCATATTGTAGAATCAATTATTTATCGCCCGATGAAATTAGAAGAAAAACGTAGAGTTTTCTATAGAGGTGTTATTTTGCAAATAAAACCGAATTTTCCTATTTGTGGGATAACACAATGTGGGAATTATACTGACAAGCCTAATATCTGGCTTCCTCTGGTATTGCTAATAACTGGAATTGTAGGAACTATTTCTACGATTGGAGAACAAGGACTGCCACGTATTCTAATAATTCTTATGTTATTTTTCATTATTGGCCTTGTAGTTTGGGAGGGGCGTAGGTTTTTTATGATGAAAAAAACTCTTGGGGCTGCTAACGATTTTTCTGTAACTTCAAATAATCCAGAGGAGCGCCAACTTTTTGTAACACCAAGGTTATTTAAATTATTGTCAGAGGTTCAAGTGATTTATAATACTCCTAGTGTGGATTGTTTCATTAATCCTGATGCAATTTCGTTGTTTATAAAAACAGATGATGACAAATTCGAATTCGGCTCAGTAAAGGAATCTCTATTGTCTCCTGATTGCGGAAAAAGCTTGTATAACCAGTTAAATATTATTTTAAGGCTAGTTAAATATTTTTCAGGACGTTCTAATTAATAAATCTCTTCTAGTACTTTTTTCTTTCTAAAGAACTTAGTTAATAGAATTGTATTTAAGACAACTCCACCAACTCCGATTGCGTACCAGTAACCGGCAATATTTAATTGATGTTCAAAAGCAAGGTATGTTCCTAAAGGAATTGCAATTAGCCAATATGCTATAAAGTTTGCAACAAGCACGATTTTGGTTTCTTTTAAGCCTTTGAATATCCCTGCCAAAGTAACCTGCAACCCGTCAAGAAGTTGGTATGCTGCAAGGATAAATACAATTGGAACAATGACTTCTGTAAGAGCTTTATCTGGTGTGAATAGTCCGACGATAAAATGAGGGAATAGGGTTATTAAGAGGATGCTTATTAGCATACAACCGCTTGACATAATGACACCTGCTAAAGAGAATCGTTTGATATCTTCAATATTTTTCATCCCGTTTGAAAAACCAACTTTAACGGCTACTGCATTAGAGATAGCTAAAGCTGCCATAAACGGTATTGAAGTTAATGTGCATAAAATATTTTGTGCTGCTGCGTACAACTCAGAAACTCGTCCCATAATAACAGGAATACAGTTAAATGCTACAAACTCAATTAGAATAGCAAATGCAATTGGAGTTCCTACTTTTAATAAACTCAAATGGTACACTGTTTTCTTCGGTGCTGCAACGATTTTAAGTTTTTTGAGTGCGTATAAGAAAAGGGTAATACCCATAAAATACCTTACGAAAAGACTTGCAAGCGCCAAACCTGCAACTCCCATTTCTGGAATGCCCCAGAGTCCGAAAACAAATAA
Source organism: Candidatus Gastranaerophilaceae bacterium (assembly GCA_045638625.1). GTDB lineage: Bacteria > Cyanobacteriota > Vampirovibrionia > Gastranaerophilales > Gastranaerophilaceae > CALUTH01. The sequence goes on along the minus strand of JAZUBR010000020.1, from coordinate 94,451 downwards.
TATATTCAATCCAAGATTTAAAAATACGGAGAATATTGTTAAAATGTTTGGAAAAATAACAATCTCAAATGCTTGCAAAAAGTCTTTTACCGCACAATGTAGAAATGCTCCAAAATTAGAAAAAAGTGTTATTGCTGAATATATTTTAATTTGTTGTGTAACGTCTGCACTATACCCTAGAAAGTCTACAATAGGGATAAATGCTAACATTATAAAAAAAACTAATATGCTTAAGAGTAATGCAAATTTAATTGTTGGGAAAAAGTATTTTTCAGGGTTTCTGCCTTTTCCTCTCATATTAGAAATAATTGGTGCAATTGCAGATAAAATTCCGATTCCTAACATTGCAATACAACTTAGAACAGCTGTTGCAATGCTGACTGCAGCAAGGGTTTGTGTTGCATGTCGTCCAGCAACAATAACATCACCCACTGCAATAAATATAAAACCTAAGTTTCCAAATATAATTGGGATTGCTATTTCTGTTAAGTCTTTAATATATCTAGTTAATCTCATAACAGAATTGTAAACCAAATATCATATTAAATAAATAAACCCCATTTTTGATAATGGGGTTCATTTTATTAGTCTAAAGCGATTAAATCTTTTAATTCGTTATGTTCTGTTGAGTAATTTCCGTCTCCGGTTGGTTTAATTAAACCTTGTTCGGTTGCGTATTTGATAGCTTCTGCCCTACCTTTGTTATGTAAGATTCTTAAACATTTTGCAACGTTTGCGCTACCGTCGGTTTCACCTTTGAAGTTCAAGTTAGTCCAGTTTTTAGGATTTAACTTGCTTCTGCCCCACCAAGAACCTGAAGCTTCTTTATCTTCTGCGATATTTTCTTGAGCTTCTTGTGCTCTTCTAGCTTCTGCTAATTGGTTAGCTCTTTGAGTTGATAGCTGTTGAAATTCTTTGTATGCAGCTTCTTTTTGAGCTTTTACTTCTTCATATTTTGCTTCTTGGCCTGCTTGAGCTAAGTCAAATGCGTCGATTTCAACTTTTGCTCTTTCAACTTCCTTTTGTTTTTCGTTTTTTTGTTCTTCTGCAATTTTTACGTCTCTTTGAAGTTGTTGTATTTGCGCAGCAGGAGCATTATTGTTTTGGGCATCAAGAAGTTCTTTTAACTTTTGTGCGTGTACGGATTCATAACTATTTAAGGTAAGCTCTGCTGCTTCTTTTGTTGCAACTAAGTTTTCTCTCTTAGTTTGAGAATCATTTTTGTATTGTTCTGTTTTTGTGCAAAGTGCAACTAAGTTGTTATAGTTATCATAAGCAGCATTTACTTGTTCTTGTGTTACTTGTGGTGCTGCTGGAGCTTGTTGAGCTTGTTGTTGAGGAACGTAAGGTTGAGTAGCATAGTTAAAGCCACCACCAAAGATTCCAAAGTTACCGAAACTACCTTGGCTCATCATTGTATTCATAGCTGCTTGACCCCATATACGGTTCAAATTAAAGCTTCCGCATTGGTTAGAGCCAAAACCGCCCATTAAAAACATTAGTGGATTCATTTTTGTATCCTCATATCTTACGTCTTACATATATATAAAGTATATAAAGCCCTTCGGATTTCGGCTTGTGTTAAATTTGTTACAAAACTTTACAATTAAAATCTGGTATAAAATTTGTGTTTTTACGATTAAAAACCCTAAAAAGATTGATTTTTGACCTGTTTGAAACTGTTCTCCCATTTGCATTTTGACCATATTATTTTTCTTGAAAAAATGAAAAAATTATGATATTATTTGCTAAGATATCATATAAAAAAGATATATTGAGGAGCTATCACAAATGCTAAATTTTTTATTTAAGAAAGAGACTAAGGTAACAAAGTCCGCCCAATTAACATCATTTTTAAATAGTTTGAAAGAATTATACAACTATAATTCCATTTCTGAGGAGAGAAAAACATATTTAAAATCACTATTGGATAAGTATGGTTATATCCCATATCCACATATTAGAGCATTAGAGGAGTTGTCTGATGCAGAAACATTATTCTGCGTAGAGTATAAATGGGCTCAGAACAATGTTTATGTAGATGGCGAATTTTGTTTTGTAAATTCTTCTGTATTAGCAAGAAATAATGTAAAGAACTCTGACTGGATTAAAAAAGAAGGTCATAATATCAAGTTAATCAATTTAGCAGGGCTTGGTAATGGTAACGAAAAATCTGATACAGGTAAATTAATTGATTGGTTGCGTCAGATTGCAATTTTACCAACAGGAAGCAAAGAGAACAATATTTTCTCAACAACTGTATATTTGATTCCATTCCATCCTCGTGAATTTGGTTGTGCTTATTTGCCGACTTCATCAGCAGTTAGTCCAAACTTAAAAGACTCTGCTATTATGGAGAAAACTGGTTATGATGAGAATGACCAAGTTAAGCTATTTATTCAAATGGCACAGTTAGCAGGTCACCCTGTAATTTATGATATACTTCCTCAAACAGGAAGATATTCAAAGATTGTGCTTTCAAATCCTGAATGTGCAAGATGGTTTGATATCAATGCGTTAATTGCAGAGATTGAAAAATCTGTCGATAAGGAAGTTGAGAAGCTTTCTGAAAAATATTCGGCAGAGGATTTGAATATTGTTCGTGATTTGTACAAGAAATCTTTACGTTCAGGTGTTGGTGATTTATCTGACAATTACAAATCTATTTTCAATGATATTAATGAAGCTCTAGTTGAATCTAAGAAGTTCCTTTCTAATTCAATGTTGGAAAGAGGTATTCAAGTTAAACTAGCAAGAAAAGCAAGAAATATTATTTCATTGGTTATTAATAATAAGTCAAAGAAATTAAAAGAATCAGATATTCATAACCAAGGTGAGGTTATTCAAAAACTTATTGCAGAAGGAATGTGGCCAGCTCCTGGTGGCGCTTGGTGTTCAGCAGGAGTTCCAGTGTTTGATAGAATGAGCGATTGTGGTTCTTATCCTACATTTAAGCACTACAACTTCAAAGGTGAAGATGTTTCTCATTTTGCAAATCTTGATTGTCAGACTCCATATTATTTTGTGAATCTTGAAAACGGAGAATATAACAAGAGTGTTGTTAACTTCTTTATCAAGTATATGAAGCAGCTCCAAGCAGATTTTAACTTTGATGGTTTTAGAGTAGATCACATTGACCATATTGTTGATGAAGTTTCTGAAAAAGACGGTGTTCCTATTAGCTATCGTGCTCCTCGTAAGGTACTTGGAAGATTGAATTCTGAGATGAAGTCAAAAATTCCTTATTTTGGAACTTTGGCAGAGTATATGTTATGGGATAATTTCTTAAAGGAATATCACCAAGATATGAATTTTGATACTCTATGGGGTAGCGATATTGTTGGTCAGAGCGATAAAACTCCTGAGACAATTGCTAATGACAACTTGAATTTGTCAAATTATAATACTGCAAGTGGAGCTAAAACAAACCTTTCAATCTTAAAAACCTATAACAACCAAGATGGTGAGTTTGAAGCAATTGATAGATACCCAGGACAGCTTGGTGAACAAGGAGCTTTGTTTAAGTGGTTTAAACAAAAGTTTATCCCAGGTGGAAAGTTTGCACAACGTGCTGTTATGTACATTGATGGTGACGAATCTTTCACAACTCGTGGTATCGAAAGCGTTATTGGCGCAGAAATTTCAATGCCAAGAGAAAAAGATTATGAATTTTATTCAAAATTCAACGCAATTGATAAATTTGCTAAAGAATCGTCTATTATATCAGGTGGTGAAGCTCATATCATGAGACAAGATGAGGATGGCTTTGTAGTATGGCAAGTGTCTAAGGAAGGTTTAAAAACTTCTTTGCTTGTTGTTGCTAACTACAATAACCCAACTGAAAAATTCACAACTTGGGATAATGGAAATTCTTATACAGAGGTAAGAGAAGGAACAGAAGTTTTTGATAAGAATATTGAACTTTCTTGTGATTATAAGATTACAGGTCAATATGTGTTTGACGGAGATGAATTTGTAGAAGAAAAATTACAAACTCCGACTTCACAATTGATGTTCAGCAAGATTATGCCGGCAGAGTTCAAGTTCTATACTGTCGAACAGGTTTAAGGAGTATATTTAATGGCGAGGATTTTCCTCGCCATTTTTTTTGCAAAAAAAATAAAGGGCAGGTTTTGAACCTGCCCTTAGTTATTTTAGATATTAGTAAGTTTTTCGATAAGAAGTTCTATTGCTTGGTTAGGTTCAACTTTAACGATTTCACCTATTTCTCTTATCTTAAACTCAACGACGCCGTCAGCAATTGTTTTACCAACAGTGACTCTGTATGGGAAGCCGATTAAGTCAGCGTCTTTAAATTTAACACCAGCTCTTTCATCTCTATCATCAAGTACGACTTCGATGCCTGCGGCTTTTAATGTTTCATACATTGTGGTTGCAATTTTCATTTGAGCTTCGTCTGCAATGTTCACTGGAACAATAACTACATGGTATGGAGCGATTGCTACTGGCCATTTGATACCGTTTTCATCGTGGTGTGCTTCTACTGCAGCGGCTGCGGTTCTAGAAATCCCGATACCGTAGCAACCCATAATATAAGGTTTGTTTTTACCGTCAATGTCTGTGTATACAGCATTCATCGGAGCTGAGTATTTAGTTCCTAGTTGGAAGATATTACCCACTTCAATCCCTCTAGTTACTTTTAGAGGTTTGCCACATTCTGGGCAGAAGTCCCCAGCTTCTACTAGTCTTATATCATAGAATTTTTCGATTGCAGGAATATCAGAAAGGTTAGCGCCTACTAGGTGTTTATCTGTTTCATTGATTCCTACTACGAAGTTCTTTAAGTCTTTGACTGTTTCGTCCGCAATTATTGTGATATTTTTCAAGCCTTTTGGACCGATAAATCCTGCTACAGCATTAAAGCCGTTATTTTGCATGATTTCTTCAATTTCTGGAGCTGTTGCAATTCTGATTTCAGCTGCTCCAACAGCATTCATTAACTTAGTTTCTTCAACTTGTTTATCAGCTCTAATAAGTGCTAATACAGGTTTTGAGTCTGCAATGTATACTAATGTTTTTAGAATCACTGTAGATGGAATGTTCAAGAATTTTGATAGTTCTTCTATTGAATGAGTCGCAGGTGTATCTACGATTTCTGTTTTTGTAAATCCGCCATCAGTAACTACCGCAGGTAGTTTTGAGATTGCGTGATTTGAGTTTGCAGAATAATCACATTCACAGTAGAATACATCGTTTTCACCCGCATCAGTATCAGTGATTACCATAAATTCGTGGCTAACGCTACCGCCAATAGCTCCGCTATCGGATTGTACCATTTTTGTATCAAGTCCGCAGCGTTCGAATATGCGTTTATAAGCTTTTGCCATATTATTGTATTCAGCTTGTAAATCAGCTTCTGAAGTTGCAAAGCTATATGCATCTTTCATAATAAATTCACGACCTCTGAGAAGACCGAATCTTGGTCTTACCTCATCACGGAATTTAGATTGGATTTGATATAAGTTTACAGGTAATTGTTTATAAGATTTTAGACCGTCTCTAGCGATAGCAGTGATAACTTCTTCGTGAGTTGGTCCAAGACACATTCCTCTGTCGTGTCTGTCTCTTAATCTCATAAGCTCTGCTCCGTAAACGCCCCAACGCCCAGATTCTTCCCATAATTCTTGTGGTTGAACGAAAGGCATAAGTAGCTCTTGAGCACCTGCATTGTCCATTTCTTCTCTTACAATGTTTTCAATTTTCTTTAAAACTCTCCACATTAGTGGTAGATAGTTATAAACCCCACTGGTTAGTTTTCTGATATAACCAGCTCTTACAAGCATTTTGTGGGAGATAACTTCCGCATCGGAAGGGAATTCTCTTAGGGTTTGTACAAATAGTTTTGACATTTTCATAAGTCATTATCCTCATTTTTTAATATTTTAAGCTAGAAAATTTTAGCACAAAAACAGGTTAAACTAAACAAGCTCACCCATTAAGTGCCAAGTTTTTGCATCGGTAATTTTAATATTTACAAATTCACCTGTTAAATCTTTATCAGATTCAGCGTGAACCATTTTATTATTTCTAGAACGTCCTGATATAATCATTTTACCGTTTGTTTCATCATAACGTTCAACAAGAACTTCCATAGTTTTACCAATACATTTTTGGTTTGATTTTAAACAACACTCTTGGTTATGTTTATTTAATCTTGCGAGGCGTTCGAATTTAACGTCTTCGTCGATGTATTTATCTACCCATTTTGCTGCTACGGTACCTTCTCTTGGTGAGTATGCTGCAGTGTTTGAATAATCCAATTCGTATTCTGTCATTGCATCAAGAGTGTGTAAGAACTGTTCTTCAGTTTCTCCAGGGAATCCTGCGATAAAGTCACTTGTAATGGTAACATCAGGGATTCGGGTTCTTATGTGGTTACAAATTTTTCCATAAGTTTCCCTATCGTATTTTCGATTCATTTTCTTAAGAACTTCGCTGTCACCTGATTGCATTGGAATATGGAAATATTCACAAACTTTATCAAGTTCAATAACAGTATCAATTAATTCTTCTGTTATAAAAGTAGGGTATGATGTTACAAATCTGATTCTGAATTGACCATCAAGAGCGTTTACTCGTCTTAGTAATTCTGCAAGATTTACATTATTCCCATCTTTGTCTACGGATTTGTAAATATCTACATTTTGTCCTAGTAGTGTGATTTCTTTGAAACCTTCACTAAGAGCTTTTTTTGCTTCTGTAATAATTGCTTCTGGAGTTCTTGAACGTTCTCTGCCTCTTGTATATGGAACAATACAGTAGGTGCAGAAGTTGTTACAGCCTTCCATAATAGGAATCCAAGCGTTGACACTTTTTACACGCTTGATATTGTCTATTTTTTCTTCGCAAGGAGTTTCTTCGCAAGATACGATTCTCTCCTCTCCCGCTTCTAATCTTTTGATAAGTTCTGGTAACTCATAAAGTCTTTGAGTTCCTAAAACCAAATCAACGTATGGAGCACGTCTGAAGATTGTTTTTTGTGCTTGTTGAGCAACACAACCACAGAACACGATTTTTAAATCAGGACGTTTTTTCTTCCATTTGCCCCAAACACCAATTGCGCTATAGGCTTTGTCTTCAGAAAGCTGACGTATAGAACAAGTATTAATAATTAACAAATCTGCTTCTTTGGGATCAGTCGTTTCTGTGTAGCCGATATGTTCAAGCATTCCGAACATTCTTTCGGCATCTGATTTATTCATTTGGCAACCCATAACTTCGATATAAACTTTTTTCATATTTCCCTCATACAATAGAACCGTGCTTGATGGGAGTCGAACCCATGACCTCAGGCTTCGGAGACCTGCACTCTATCCAACTGAGCTACAAGCACACACCTTAATTATACTTGTGCAAGGATTATGTGCAACTTAATAGAACGTGTAAATAATTGTTACAAAAATTTTTCAAAAACTCTAAAATTAGGCAAATTTGAGTTAGATTTTATCTTTATATATATAACAAGGTAGGTTTAGTTATATGATTTACGGTTATGGGTCAAAATTAGAAAAAGAAGATTTGAATTTTACTTCTGTTGGAACTCCTCAAGCAGGGCAGCAATTTAGTGCTGCGACTGTTCCATTGTTGAGACAAGTAAATACTGATAATTTAGCGCCTTTGGCTCAGGATACTGTTCAAACTCAAATACCACAACAACCTCAGGCTGCAATGCCAGAAGAGGGGATGTTGGGAGATTTGAAATATACTATTCCACTTTGGTTTGTGTTGGGTAAAGGTGTTGATTTATACAATAATAAATGTTCTGGTGATTATGCAACTTCCTTACCTGCTAAAATAGGAAGACTTGGTGATAAAATTGCAAATTCAAAAGTTGCAAAGAATGACTTTGTTCAAAATGTAGGTAATAAAATTTCTACAGCTGGGCGTGTTGCTACTGAACGTTGGAGAAATAACTCAAATATCATTAGAAACTTAATGGAACATACAACTCTTCCAGAAAATGAAATGGCAAAAGCTACTATGTATACTCAAACAGAAGAGTTGGCAAGCGAAGTTAATCATTTATTTGAAAGCTATACTAAGAATACAAAATTAAGACATATGGCTCCGTCTAAAGCTGAGAAAGAGTTTTTGAAAGTTTTAGGTAAGGATGCTGCAACAATTGATAAAGTTCATGCTTTACAGTTACATAGGTCAAACCCTACTAAATTCAAAGATGCGGCTTCTATCAGAACTATTCTTTCTCAACGAGCAACAAATCCAAATATTATTAAAGAAACTTTGCTAAAAGAAGTTGGTTGTGATTTGGCAACTTTCCAAAAGTATACAGCTAATCCGACTAAATACACAAAAGAGCTTAGAGATATCGCTATTGGCTTAGGTAAAGATGTTAAATTATATAAGGGTAATTATTGGGGTATAGGCCCGATTTTTAGACGTAAATTAGATATGTCTCAAATTGGGAACAAGATGCTTTCAGTTGCCAAGGATGCAGTTGATGCTACAGGGGCAAAATTACCTCCTAAAACTGCATTGGGTCGAGGAATGTCTCAGACAATGCAAGGTATTATGCGTGGTATGACATTTGGTGGTGGAAAACTTGGCTTATTAATCTTTGTTGCACCGGCTCTTGTTGATATGATTAAGAATGCCAAGGAAGCTCCGGATGACCAAAAACTCGGAACAATAGCTTATGGTTCAGTTGAGGCAATTTCTTGGGTTGCAACGTTCCCATTGAGTATGAAGCTTATGCATAAAATCGGTGGCTTAAGATATTTAGGAATGACTAAAGAACAAGTAGCTGCATATAGAGATGCGTTAAGGACATTTAATGAAAAGAATGCAAGTGGTGCATTTAAGACATTAGATTCTTATAAAAATGCTTGGCAAAAGGTTAAAGCAATGAGAACTCCAAGCACAAAACTTAATATCTTCGAAAAAGCTTTGAAAGGTTTAGGTTGTGCAATTACTCAAGACTTAGAAATGAGACATTCTTGGAAAAATCCAAACTTAAAGGGTGTAAAATCTATTGCTAACTTCTTTAGAGGCAAACGAGTAGGAAACTTCTTCCGCCACGGAGTTGGTACAGTTGGTAAATTAGGTTTATTCGGCGCATTAATGATGGGTGTATTGTCTCCAATGATTTCAAAACCGATTGAGTGGATTTTTGGTAAACATTATGACCGCCATGAAGAAGCAGAAAAACGTGCGGCAGCAGAAGCTGCAAATGCACCAGCTTCGCCGATGCCAATGACTCAACCAACCCAAGGTTCTGAAGTTGCAGCTGCTATTGATGCTTTCAATTCTCAGATGGCAAATAAAACTCAAGCACCTCAAAGTAATGATGTTACAAACGCAATAGATGCATTTAATGCAAAAATGGCAGCGACTCCTGTTGCTAATGCTGCAAAGGTAGAATCTCAAGCACTAGCTGCTCAAAAGGATTCTTATAGCTATGTTCCATCTCAAACTTGTGATATCCCTCGTGATAGTGGTGAATTTAATGAAAGAACATATATGCCAAGTCAAGAGTGCCAAGTTGTTCAATTCCCAGAAGATTTAAGTGGAATAAATATGATTGAGCAACGTGCTAACTTAGCAGAATCAAATGCGCTAGATGTTTTAAGTCGCAAAGTTTAATGAACTATTTGCACAGAAATATTTCTTAGACGAGGCTTGTTGTCAAAATCGACAAGGATAATTTGTTGCCAAGTGCCAAGATTAAGAGCGCTGTTTGTAAGTGGTACAAATACGGAATTACCTAAGAGTGCGGCTCTGATGTGTGCATAACCATTACCATCGTGCCACAAATCATCGTGATGATATTTTTCTCCGGCAGGAGCGATTTTCTCAAAGGTTTCATAAAGGTCTTTTACAAGCCCATCTTCGTATTCTATAGTTGTGATGGCTGCTGTTGAACCTGGGACATAAACGGTTACTTGGGCATCTTTTAGAGAGTGTCTATAAACTGCGTTTTTAACATTTTTAGTGATATCTATGATATCAGTATGTCCTTCTGTATGAATAGTAAAATTCTCATTTATGATAGCCATTAATTTAACCCCTTTATTCTACCCCTCTGTTAAATTCATGTTATTAGAAACACATTAGAAACTCAACTTTTTTGTTATAATTCTTATTATGAATAAGACTGTAATTTTTGATATGGATGGAACCTTATTATACACACTTGATGATTTATTGAGTGCTGTAAATTATGCATTATCCAAAAATAATCTTCCTCAAAGAACGTTGGATGAAGTTCGTGCTTTTGTTGGGAATGGTGTTGGAAAGTTAATAGAAAGAGCCTTGCCGAATACAACTTCTGTGGCTCAATTTAATACTGTTTTTGACGACTTCTTTTCTTATTATGAATCCAATTCAGATAAGCAAACAAGACCTTATGATGGGATTTTGGAAGTGTTATCCGTTTTAAAACGAGAAGGGTTTAGAATTGCGGTTAATTCTAATAAGTATGATTCAGCGGTAAAGTCTTTGTGTAAAAAGTTTTTTCCGCAAGTTGAAATTGCAATTGGTGCAAGAGAAGGAATCCCTGTGAAACCAGCTCCAGATGGAGTGTTTGATATAATATCTGCATTACAGACAGAAAAAGGAACAACTTTCTTTATTGGAGATTCTGATGTGGATATGCAAACAGCAAAGAATGCAGGTATAACATCTATCGGTGTAACGTGGGGATATCGTACAAGAGATTATCTTGTAGGTGCAGATTATATTGTTGATTCTCCTAAAGAGCTTTTAGATTTACTATTAAAGAGATAGATAATATTCTTTAAGTAACTTGCAATCGTCTTCTATGTTTGGGCTTTCGCAAACAATAACACCTTTGACATCAAAAGCTTTGAAAGCTTTTAATAAGTCTTTGTAATTCATATCAGATTCTTCGAGGTTCAAATGCTGACGCTCACCTTTTGCAGTATATTCAATCCCTGCAATATGTGCATGAAAATTCTTTAAAGCAAAATCTCCGAGTCTGTTACCTATTGTTTCAAAAACTGAACAAAACTCTTCGTAGGTATTCATAATTCCTGCATATCTTGCGTGTAGGTGCGAAAAATCTACGCAAGGATAGACCGTTTCATATTCTTCTGATAGTCTTACGATTTCTTCAACATCACCCCACTGAGTGGCTTTCCCTGTTGTTTCAGGACGAATAAAAATTTTGTTATTATTTTTAGCTAAAGCTTCTGTAATAATGCCGATTTGTTTAGAAATTTTCTTGTAAACATCTTCTTTTTCTTCGCCTAGGTAATAACCAGCATGGAATGTAATACTATATCCGCCAAGTTCGTTACAAACTTCAGCGGTTTCAATAATTCTTTGGACACTTGCTTCAACTTTTTCAGGTTCTTGAGCATTAAGATTTACGTAAAAAGGAGCGTGGGCAGTGATGATTTTGCTAGTTTTCTTTACACTTTCTCTACTTTTGTCACTAATACGAACCCCTCTTACAAACTCGAGTTCCAATCCGTCAAGCCCCATTTCATCAAGAATATCAAAAGCTTTGTCGTAACCTTTTGTTCCTGTTCTTAGAGGCATGCCTGCTGTTAAAAAGTTAAGTGTATCCATTATTTAAACTCTTCTCCTATTTTTGGGTTTACAATTCTTATGAAATCAGCAGAATCGCCCATAAAGAAATTCCCAAATTGTAGAACTGTAGGAGCGATTAGACCTTTTGACGTTGCAATAAAGAATTTGTTATCTTCAATTTTCGATACACAGCCTGGAGGGTGTGGCATGCACAATGTATCGCTAGCAATTTCAACTTTCATTATTTTCATGAGATTCCCACGAAACATGGTTGATGCCAATATAAATGGATTTAATGCCCTGACAAACTTTTCAATTTCATCAGCTGTCTTATTATAATCAATGTATAATCCGCTCTCAGGTAGAGTATTCCCTTTTACAAACACTCCTTCTGGTTGTTTTTTTCGAGGAAGTTCTCTTTTTTCATATTCCTTAAGTACTAGCAACAATAACTCAATACCAAGTATGTTAAGCTCATTAAAAAGAGTTCCCATTGTAGATTTAGGATGTATTGGATATTTCTTCTGTATAATAATGTCGCCAGTATCAAAGCCTTCATCCATAAAATGGATTGTAACACCAGTTTCTGCTTCTCCATTAAGAAGTACATTTGTGTAAGGGTTTCCGCCTCTATATAACGGTAGCAAAGATGGGTGTACATTAATAAAACCATCTTTTGTTGAATTTAAAAGTGCTTTTGGAATCTTATAATTGAAAGAACACACAACTGCTAAGTCAACATTTAAACCTTGTACTGTTTCAATTAATTCTGTTTCATCTAATTCATCGTATTCTATAAAGTTCAAAGCTCTAGCAACTACAAATCTTTTAAAATTGTAGTACATTGGGTGTCGTTTCTTTGGACCAATTACACCAACAATATTGACTCCAGACATAAGAAGTCCGTCAAGCCCAACATAAGCCATGTCGGGAATCCCGACAAATAATATTCTTTTTTTATTTTCGGCAAGATTATCCATTTGTTTTTACTGTTACCATGCTTTCCAATAAGTCTGAGCAGTATTTTACCATTTGTGTACAGTGAGCTTTTCTTTCAGCACCTTCTAAACCTTGGCTAAGTACTTTACAACAGGTGAATTTATATTTGTCTTTGAAAGCAGAAACCAATTCTTTAGCCTTTTCTCTTGCGATTTGAGAGTTTTCTTTAGCATTACTTCTGCCGTAAATTGCACCTAGTACAATTTGAGCTCCTGCAATTGCTCCGCAAACACATCCAGAGCTCATCCCTGCCGAGAAAGTGGTTGCCGCAGGCAGTAAATCTGCTTTACAGAATCCGTTGTCAATTCCTTCCATAACGATGCTCTCAGAACAAGAAAAACCTTGGTTAAAATACTCGTGTGCTTTCAAAACAATTCCTCCTGTTGATTACAGTATATCATGAGATTTGAATTAGTAAAAATTTGTTACATTTTGAATTATGTTTTGGCGTGGAATATAATTTGATTATGAGAAATATTGAAGATATCTTGCAAGGAATTAATATTGGTATTGCAGTTGGTTTGGCTCTGAATGAGAATAAAACCGAGACTTTGGAGTTGTATAAAAATATTATGCAACATTCTATTTTGCCGTCAGAAAATCTTGTGTCCGATTGTGCAAAAATGTTAAGAGAGCATGCTAATAGAGATTTTGAAGAAAAAAAATATAACCTTGCTGTTCTTGAATATTTAGATATTTTTAAGAATGCAACATTAGAGCCTGAGGAGTATAAAAAAGTCGCAGTTTGTCTTTTTGAACTTGGTCAAATTGAGGCAGGTATTGGTTTTCTTGATTTGTATGAAAAAGCTTGTGGTGATAAATATGAAACCCAAAAGGATATCGGCTGGCTTTATTTTAGTGTTTTAAAGGATTATGAAAAGGCAATTTATCATTATAAAGAAGCCATAAAAATTTGCAATGCTGATCCAGAGCTCTACAATACGTTGGGGCATATATATGTTCTTTTTTATAAAGATAAAAATCTTGAAGAACAGTACGAATGCTTTTCTAATGCTCACAATTTGCGAAAAAATACTCGCTTGTATATTAGGAATATAATTTTCACACTTTATAGAATGGGGGATTGGCAACAAGTTGAAGAGTTTTATAAAAAACTCCTTAATCTCAATCCAACGCATGCTGATTATTATTACTATGGTTGCTTTTTGATTTCACAAAAACGCTTTAAGGAAGGCTATAAGTACTTGCAACACCGTTTTGAAAAAGAAGATGGTGAGCGCTCAATTATTCCATCAGTATTACCGCCCGAAAAATACTGGCAAGGTCAAGATTTGACAGGGAAGAAAATTCTTGTTCACTGTGAGCAGGGTTTTGGTGACAGCATTATGTATTCTAGATTTGTAAAATTATTATCAAAATATGCTCAGAAAGTTTATTTTATTGTTCAGGATGAATTGTTTGACTTGATGAATAACTCTAATCTAGGGGCAGAGGTTTATTCTACTAATTTCGAGTTGGCGAAGCTTGAATATGATTATTTTACAACAACTTTAGATTTGCCTTTATATTTGAATGTAGACCCTGAAAATATTCCTTTCAAAGACGGATATCTCCATAATACTGAATCTGTAAATAAAACGTCTAAGATTAAAATCGGTTTTGCTTACAAAGGCAATGAACAACTAAAAAGCTGTGAGCGAGATATTCCTTTTGAGTTTTTGGCTCCTTTATTTTTACTTGAAGATTGTGAATTTTATTCTTTGCAGGTAGATGGCGATGTTACATTGCCTCCGCACATAGTTGATTTAGGTGTGAATTTTAAATCGTTTGAAGATACTCAAAAAGCAATTTCTGATATGGATTTAGTTATATCTACGGATAATGTTATTTTAAATTTAGCTGGTGCAATGGGTAAAAAAACTTTTGGATTATTTAACAGATTCGTTGAATATCGTTGGTTTGATTTACAGGATGAAAAAAACTGTCCTTGGTACCAAAGTGTAAAAGTCTTTAAAAATTCTGTTCAAGATGGATGGGAAGATACGGTTTCAAGATTATTAACTGAGATAAATCGCATAAAAGAGGGATTAAAAGAGAAATAGAAACTGGTACTATTTAAACTATGGATGCTCTAAGAATTAAAGATTTAGATTTAGGTTTTAATACAGAAAGTGGGTTTTATCAGGCATTATACGGAGTGTCATTAGACTTAAAACCTGGTGTAATGCATGCTGTAGTTGGTGAATCTGGTTGTGGAAAGTCAATTACGGCAATGAGTATTTTACAACTACTTCCAAAAAATGCCGTCATAAAGGCTGGCGAGATTATTTTTAATGATGAAAATTTGCTAATGTTATCAGAACAGCAAATTAGAAAAATTCGTGGTGCAAAGATAGCCCTAATTCCTCAGGATCCGATGACCTCGTTAAATCCTTTATTTACTATTGGAAATCAAATAACTGAAGCAATTCTTGCTCATAAAAGACTGTCTAAACAGGAAGCTAGAGAGGAAGCTATAAAAGTATTGAATTTGGTAAAAATTCCAGATGCGGAGGCTAGATTTGATTCATATCCACATGAATTGTCTGGAGGGATGAAACAAAGGGTAATTATTGCAACTGCCCTAGCTCTTGATGCAGAAATTATTATAGCTGATGAGCCAACTACAGCATTGGATGTTACAATACAGGCTCAAATAATGTCATTGCTGGATGATATAAAAACAAAATTTAATAAGAGTATTCTTATTATTACTCATGATTTAAGTCTTGTGGGGCAATATGCAGACGAAATTTCTGTTATGTATTCAGGGCAAATAGTTGAACATGCGTACGCAAGAGACTTTTTTAAAAATCCTTGTCATCCTTATTCAAAAGCTCTATTGAAGTCTCTGCCAAGTAATTCTGATGAAAAACTAAAAAGCATTGATGGTATGCCTCCTACCATATTTGAAAAAATTACAGGGTGTAGATTTAACCCTCGATGTGAGAAATGTATGCCAAGATGCAAGAAAGATAGCCCTGTAGAGTCAGAATGTGCTAATAAGCACGAAGTAAAGTGTTGGCTTTATTAGGACTTAGCGGCTTCGTTTTCCCAGCATTCTTCTAACTTAGATTTAACACCACTGCGCTCAAACCAACGATGCACAAATCTTTCTTCGAATCCCAAGCCTCCGCCAATTTTTTCAAAAGAATTTAAATCAAAAGTGGCTTCAGAGATACCCATTTTAATGCAAACGTGTCTTTGAGGGTTTTTAGCAGGGTTCATACTGATTTTGATATTGTTATATCTAGAAGATGCCATTGTCTTAACGTTGTGGGCGTCGGACTGTACATCAATCAAAAAGCTTTTTAAATTTCCTTCTAATTCTCTGAAACTTGCCATTTATACTCCTAATTATTCAAACTGTGTAGAGGTGGAGGGACATGACCCGCTCTTAATACAAAACCAGAAGAGTCGAGCCCGCTAACTTTCATTATAGGAGCTTCTCCTAACAAGCCACCAAATACTGCTTTGTCTCCAACCCCTTTATTAGGTACTGGAATTAATCTTACCGCTGTTGTTTTTTTGTTAATCATCCCAATTGCCATTTCGTCAGCAATCATTCCGGCAATTGTAGTTACAGGAGTATCTCCTGGTATCGCAATCATATCTAACCCAACGGAACAAACTGATGTCATAGCTTCCAGTTTATCGAAGGTTAGGAAACCTTTATCTGCGGCATAAATCATTCCTGCATCTTCAGAAACAGGGATGAAAGCGCCGGATAACCCGCCTACGTGAGAGCTAGCCATAATTCCACCTTTTTTTACAGCATCATTAAGCATTGCAAGTGCTGCGGTTGTGCCATGTGCTCCTACGTGCTCAAGACCCATTGCTTGGAATATTTCGGCAACGCTATCGCCAACTTTAGGGGTTGGGGCTAATGACAAGTCTAATATCCCAAATGGAATTCCCATCATTGCAGCAAGCTCTCGTCCTACAAGCTCTCCAGTTGAGGTGATTTTATAGGCTGTTTTTTTAATTCTTACTGCTAATTCTGATAAATCAGCGTCCTTTGGAAGTTGTTCTACAGCTGTTTTTACAACTCCTGGTCCTGACACTCCGACATTAAGAGTGCATTCAGGCTCTCCATACCCACAATAAGCACCAGCCATAAATGGATTGTCACTTACAGAGTTACAGAAACAAACAAACTTTGCTGCTCCCAAACCGTCTTTATCTGCGGTTAAATCAGCTGCTTCTTTGATAACTTCACTCACTTTAAGAACGGCATCCATATTGATACCAGCTTTTGAAGAGCCAACGTTTACAGATGAGCAAAGTCTGGATGTTGTAGCAAGAGCTTCTGGTATTGACTCGATAAGAGCTCTGTCGCCAGAGGTGCAGCCTTTTTCTACAAGAGCTGAATACCCTCCGATAAAATCGATATTTAAATCTTCTGCGACTTTATCTAAGGTATGTGCAATCTTTAAATAATCCTTTTCTAAAGCACTTTCTGCCAAAATAGAAACTGGAGTAATAGAAATTCTTTTGTTGACAATTGGAATAGAATAATTATCTTCTATGATATTTGCGTAGCTTACCAAATTCTCTCCGTAAGATTTGAGCTTGTAAGCTATTTTATCGCACACTCTATTAATGTCTTCACTGATACAATCACGAAGACTTATAGCAAGCGTCACAGTCCGAATGTCGAAGTTCTGTGACCGTATCATATTAATCGTTTCTAAAACTTTCTCTTTATCCAACATTGTCATGAATTAATAATACCATAGAATTTGGTTATTATGCAATAATTAACTTACTTGGTATCTTTGACGAAGAAGGGAAGGGTCTCCCATTGCGGTTGAATAAATTAGCAAGTCGTTATCACGGCACAAATACTTTCGCATAGCAGCCCTGTTAGTTATCTTTTCATAACAAACATAACTGTCGACACGCTCCTTTAAATATCCGGCAAATATCTTTTGCTTATCGGATAATTTGTAATCCTTTAAATTTTTGACGATATACATATATATAGATTATATACCACAATATAAAAATTTTTAACTTTATTTTCCATAAAATTAAGATTTGTAAATGTAAATTTTTTTTGCAAAATCTCTTCTGATTTGAATTTGCGCCGTTTGTTTATGATACACTGAAAGTCTAAGAAAAGGTGGTGCTGATGGATAGATTTTTCGGAATATTTGGGATTATTGTAATATTTGCAATTGCTTATGGTTTGTCGAATAACAAAAAGGCAATTAATTACAAAACAGTGGCAACTGGTTTTTTGTTACAAATTTTGCTTGCAATATTTATTTTTAAAGTTCCATTGGGGCAACAAATGTTTCTATTTTTCGGACAATGCATCCAAAAAATTCTTGATTTTGCGTATATAGGTGGTCAGTTTGTTTTTGGTGGCTTAATGGATGGCGAAACTTTTGATAAGTTGTTTGGTGATGGCCGTCGAATTTTTGCTTTGCAATTGATAGCTTCTAACATCTTTATGATGATATTAGTAAACATTCTTTATTACTATAATATAATGCAACGAGTAGTATCTTTCCTTGGAAGATTGATGAATAAGTTAATGGATGTATCTGGCGCAGAAGCTCTTTCTAACGTTGCTAGTTCTTTTGTTGGTCAGATTGTTGCTCAGATAATGATAAAACCTTACTTAGAGAAAATGACTCGTTCAGAGATATTGGCTTCAATGGCTGGGTCAATGGCTTGTATTTCTGGCGCAATGATGCCTATTTATATCGGAATGGGAATCCCTGCTCCATATATTTTAGCATCTTGTCTAATGGCAGCTCCGGGGGCTATGGTGATTTCTAAAATTGTGTATCCAGAAACTGGTGTTCCTGAGACAAAGGATGTTATAAGAATTAGTAAAAGAAGAACTCATATTAATGTCTTTGATGCAATATCAAGTGGTGCATCAGAGGGTATGAGAGTTGCATTAAGTGTAGTTGCAATGATTCTGGCTTTAATTGCACTGGTTGCGATGATTGACTATATATTAGGAGGATTCGGGGCTTTTGTGGCTAAAGTGTTCCACTTGACTGGACCTGTTCTAGGGATTGATTTTGCTAATTTATCTTTGAATATGATTTTAGGTAAATTATTTGCGGTATTTGCGTGGATAATTGGTACACCACTTAATGAATGCTCTGCTGTAGGTGGTTTGATGGG
Organism: Candidatus Gastranaerophilaceae bacterium; assembly: GCA_045638625.1. GTDB lineage: Bacteria > Cyanobacteriota > Vampirovibrionia > Gastranaerophilales > Gastranaerophilaceae > CALUTH01. Next base: position 75,773 of record JAZUBR010000020.1, on the reverse strand, counting down.
TACAAAAATTGTTCTAAATGAAATGGTTGCTTTTGTTGATTTAACTCATATTGCGGACACCATTTCTCCAAAGAGCTTTATGTTGGCATCATTTGCACTATGTTCTTTTGGGAACTTTGGTTCAATTGCAATACAGATTGGTGGTATTGGGGAACTTGCACCAAATCAAAGAAAGAATTTGGCAAGATTAGCACTTAGAGCCTTAATCTGTGGTACCTTGACTTGTTATATGTCAGCTGCAATTGTAGGAGTTTTGATTAAATTCTAATGAAATTTGGTATTGTATACAATAAATATGTAGAAAACGAGTCTCTTTTAAGAAATTCCTTAGAAGAGCTTGTTTCCTCTTATTCTGATTTTCAAGTGATTGATTCTGAAAGTTTAAAATCTGGTTTTGATTTTGTATTTGCAATTGGCGGTGACGGTACTATCTTGAAGGTCTCAAAATTCTATGCGGCGTATGCAACCCCTGTTATGGGGGTAAATTTGGGACGTTTGGGTTTTTTGGCGCAGTCTGAGTTGACTTTACTTACCAAATTGATTGAAGATGTAAAAAATAATAACTATAAAATAGAAGAACGAAGCTTGATTGAGTGTGGTAATGAATTAGCAATGAACGATTTTGTGGTTAAGGGGTGTGAAAAATCTCGAACTACAAAATTTACACTTAAAATCAATGATGTAGATGTTTGCGAATATGTTGCGGATGGGCTTATAGTTTCTACTCCAACGGGCTCAACGGCTTATTGTCTGTCAGCAGGTGGGCCTATTGTTGCTCCTAATGTGGAAGCTTTGATTGTGGTTCCGATATGTCCGCATACTTTAACAGCTCGTCCATTGGTAATTCCTGATAAGGAAGTTTTAACAGTTTATTCTTCTGAAGGTCCATTATCAATTTCTGTAGATGGTTATGACATGGGAATGGAGTCTAATAAATTTTCTATAAAAAAATCTAAGAAAAATGCTCGATTAGCGTTCTTAGAGGGGAATGATTTTTACAATGTGCTTTCAGAAAAATTCTTTTGGGGTGTTTCTCTCTGTAAAAAACGTTAAGTACTAGTCTTATTTGTTAAAATTCTGGTATAATAAATTCTATGAAGCGAGTATTAAGACTCTTATTTTCCATAACAGTTTTCGTAGCGATAGTTTTTGTCGCTTTTTTCGGATGGGATAAAATAGAAGAGTTATGGAATCATGCACAGGGTGTTTATTATATTTATAAAGGTGATAAAGCCTATTTTAAGAATAATATGAATAAAACCTTATATTATTATAAGAAGGGTTTAGATTTGTATCCTCAGCATTATGAGGCATGGTTTAATTTAGGGAATATATACGCTGTTCATGAAGATTACTTTGCAGCTATTGATGCGTATCAACATGCTATAAAAAATAATCCTAAGTTTATTCTGGCTAGAATGAATTTGGGTATTGTTTATTCAGAGGATTTGGGTGATTTTGATTCAGCGATTGAGCAGTATGATGCAATAATAAATAACAAATATAGAACTCTTTATATTCCTAAGGTTTATAATAATAGAATAAGTACAAAATCTAATATGGGGGTTGCGTACTATAATAGAGGTTTAGCGTATCGTTTAAAATCAATATATTTGCCTGATGAAAAGCGTCATTTGGCTGGAGAATTTGTAAATAAAGCAATTTCTTCATATAAAAAGGCTCAAAAATATTTAAAGAAAGACTATGCAAATAGTTATAATATGGGGCTAGCTTACCACGTTAATGGTGATTATACAAATGCTGCCAAGAGTTATTGTCAGGCGATAGAGTATGCCCCTATGAATTTTGAGGCACATTATAATTTGGCTGTATTATTGCGAAACTTAAGTTATTATAAGGAATCTTTGGATGAGTTCCAGAAAGCGGCTCTAATTATATCGGAGAATCCAAATGCAACTAATCAGGCGTTATATGTGTTTAATTTATTAAATGAGGCTACTCGATTATTGATTTATAACGAACAAGATAAAGTGACTCGTTTGACAGACGAACCAATGCTAATTAAAAACTATACATATGTTGGTGGAAAAGTTGTTCCGACCGAAGAGCTGGACAAAGTTATTTTAGATAATTTTAGAAAGTGTTCTGCTACAATAATCTTAACGGAGAAAAAGGATGATTAGTTATATAAAGTTTCTAGAAAATATTACGAAATTGGTAAATTCTGACCATCCGGCAGATAAAATTGGTGGTGACTTGAAGAAAGCTTTTTCTTCTTTTGGTGATGCTACAAGCTTGAATATTTTCTTGATAGATAACAATACTAAAATTCTTAGAGATTGTTTTTCTGATATGAAGCCACTGCAAGAGGTTTATCCTGATGAAGTTGCTACTGCATACAATAATATGATAGATGAGTTTTGGTTCAATGATTTTATTATTAACGAAAAAGCTTATAAATTACCTCAAAATATGGAAGAGGTTTCTATAAAAGTTTCAAAGTTAGCGTTTCCTATAATGAAAGGAGATGAGATAACAGGTTTGATAGAGGTAGGGTTTGAACGTGAAACTTCTATCCAGTTGTCATTTCTTTCTGTTATGAAAATCTTTTCTGCGGTAATTGCATTGAAGATTCAAAATAGTGTTCTTGATGAAAAAATGCATACTAATGTTGAGTTCTATGACTCAATGAAGAGTATTGCCAAAATTATTGAAACACAATATGAGCTAACTTATATTATTCCATTGATTGGTGAAATGTTGGATAGGTTTATAGAAGACCACTTAATTTATGTCTTCTTGAGAAATAATGATAAGTTTGAATTGATGTGGCCAAATTCTTGTAATGACGAACGAGCAAAGGTATTGATGTCTCAGTTGGATTGTGAAACTCATTATCTATTGTCAGAAGATGGTAAATTAGGTGCTTTTGCAATGGTTTCTGAGAATAATCTGTTAGGGTGTATCATTGCAAAAAGTTTATCAGAAAGATTAAAACCTGGAGAGATTGATTACTTAGAACAATTGACTAAACAATCCTCTATTACGATTAGTAGAGCAAATTCTTATTCAGAAGTCTTGCAGTATGCAACTTTAGATGCTTTGACTGGGCTTAATAACCGTAGACAGCTAGAAGTTCGTTTGAAGCAGGAAACTTCTCAAGCTGAACGTCAAGGACATGCACTGTCTGTAATGATGCTAGATATTGATTTCTTTAAGAATTTCAATGATACATACGGGCATGCTGTAGGAGATGTTGTTTTGAAGGAGGTTGCAACTACTGTTCGTCAAAATTTACGTGAAGCGGATATTCCTGCGAGATATGGTGGTGAAGAAATCTGTGTATTACTTCCTTTTACAGATTTGGATGCCGCAAAGGCAGTTGCGGAACGTGTGAGAGCTGGAGTTGAAGAATTAAATGTAAAATTTGAGGAAGAAGAAAAAAGTTTGAATCTTAAGGTGACAGTGAGTATTGGAGTTGCCCAATATTCACAAGGTAGTAAGCCTGAAGAGCTTTATATAAAAGCTGATGATGCGTTGTATGAAGCAAAACGTAATGGAAGGAATAGGGTTGAGGTAAATGGACGTGTATAAAAGAGTTTGTACAACATTAGATGAAACTGCTAAACTTGCTCAAGATTTTTCTAAATTAATAGAAAACGGAGTTTTTGTATGTTTGTATGGTGAAATCGGTGCTGGAAAAACGGCTTTCGTAAAGAAATTAGCTGAAGCTATTGGGGTTACTGAAAGAGTAACTAGTCCGAGTTTTGTTATATTAAATGAATATCACAGTGCAAAATTACCATTATATCACTTTGATTTATATCGTCTTGAGAATGTTGGAATTTCAACTATTGAAGATGAATTAAGAGAGTATACTAGCGGGAAAAAGATTACGCTTGTTGAGTGGGCGGAGTTTGATGCAGGCTCTTTGCCTTTTGATAGATTAGAAATTAGAGTTACTTATGATGATGACGACAATAGATGCTATGAGTTTTCATCAAAGGGTAAGATGTATGAATATATTATAGAAGGATTAAACAGTGTTAACGCTTAGTTTTGATACGAGTTTAGATAAAACATATATAGTACTAGGAGAAGGTAATGAGATTTTATCATCGATTGAAATAAAATCCGATGAGAAAAATTATCATTCTGCCTATTTGATATCTACAATATCTGAAATTTTAAAGAAAAATGGAAAGACTCCAAAGGATATAAAAAAAGTAGGAGTTAACGTTGGTCCAGGGAGTTTTACAGGGATAAGAGCGGGTGTTACTGTTGCAAGAGTTCTTGCTCAGGAAACGGGTGCTGCTACTTTTGGAGTGTCTTCTTTAGAAATTTTGGCAAAAGCATCTGGTTTTGAAAATCCGTTGGTAGTATTGGATGCAAGGAAGAACATGGGATATGTTTGGGACGGGCAACTGTTGGATGCAATGCTATTAGAAGACATTGACAAATTGGCAAAAGGTCGTAGTATAGTTACTGATAACACATTATTTGAACGATTTAAAGAGTTGGGAAATAGTGTATTATCTTATCAAGAAGTAAATTTCCCACTCGGCGAAGTATTATTTGGAATAATTGCAAATAAAAATTGTGGTAGTGAAGATGTTTGGCAAAATTTGAAACCATTATATATCCAGCCGCCACCAGTAACATTAAAGAGGAATTAGCAGTATGAGCAAAGGTATTTGTCAAAATTGGTCACAATGGTTGAATGAAACTAGATTTTCAGCTTTAACTGACGAGATGAAAGAGCAAAACATGAAATGGCTAGAGGCAGTTAGAGATGTAATTTTAACTTATGCAGAGATAAATGCGAACGATGTTGTTCTTGATATCGGTACGGGTACAGGGCTTTTGGGTATGAAGGCTTTGGAAATGCAACAAGGGCAAGGTAAAGTTATTTTCTCTGATAAATTCCAAGATTGCTTGGATAGCTGTAAAGGTTTCTTGGAAGATAATGGTGTTACTGAAGGCTATGACTTTTTACTATCTGAGTGCGAACATATTGCTTTAAATGAATGTACTGTCACAAAGGCGGTAATGCGTTCTGTGTTAGTTCATATCGTGAATAAACAGGCTGCAATTAACGAAATTTACCGAGTTTTACGTCACGGTGGTAGATTCTGTGCTTTTGAACCGATTATTCGTTCTAATACAAAATATTGGGAGTTATTGCACCCATCATTTATTGATAGATATGACGAATTTAAAGCTGCAGAAGAAGAATTTTCAAAGAATCCTCTAGACCCATTGTTTAACTTTGATGAAAAAACAATTAAGAAGAATTTAGAAGAAGCTGGGTTTGAACAGTGTGAGGTTAATTTGCAGGTTGTAAAATCTCAGTATGAAGTTAAACGAGAAATGGTTGAACAGTGGTTCCTAACTCCACCATCACCAACTACGAAGTGTGTGAAAGAAAGATTCCTAATGTATTTTACAGAGAGTGTGGTTAATAAATACATCAAGGATGTTGAGAACTTCCTGACTGGTAAAGAGATTACTTTAAAAACAAATGCGATTTTGATAAATGCTAAAAAATAGACTAAAGGGCTGAGGTAATCAGCCCTTTAAGCTTTTAAATAACGTATAATCAAGTGTTGTGGCTCTTTACGGGATATTATGTTTATATTATAATAATAAAGCTTTAGAAAAAGGAGAGTATGATGATAAGAAACGCATCTTGTGAACTTGAAAATCAGTTGTTTAAAAATGTCTTTGATAAAACTCCTGATTATATAAAAACTTTGAATTTAATGAATTTTACTAATAAAAATGAGTTTGTATTTACTTTAAAGAAAGAGCATTTGTATCCTTATGATGAAACAACAAACCCAGAAGGTTTAAATTTAAAGGATTGGTTTGCAGGGTATGCAAAAGAAGCAAAAGTGTCAACTGCAGGTATCAGAGGTCCTCAGAATATTTTGTTTCCTCAAGATACAAGATTTCCTATTAACTTAGTTGGCATTGTGTTAGCAACTTTAGCAAAAGGCTTAGTTTTAAGAGAAAAATATCCAAACAAGGAAATATTAAAGCTTGCAGGTAGTGAGGTTAGATATAATTCTGATTTGTACTTAGATGCTATTGTTAGAATACAAGCGGCGTTGGGTATCAAAACACTTACTACTCCAGAAAGAGTGTCAATACCAATCTGGTTGGCATCATTCTTGGCTTTTAAATTAGACTTGGCAGGGGGTGAGTATATAACTTCAAGCCATGGTATTTCTGTAAAAACTGCAACTAAAGACTTAAATAACCAAGGTAGCCAATATTTACCAGATGAATCATTAGAGTTTGTTGAAAAGATTGAACAAATCTTTGAAGAAACTGAAAAGAATGGCTCTTATGAAATTAAAATTGCCTCTGCTTCTGACCCGTTGATTGATGAATTTATAATGGGCAAGTTGAATGATGGTATTGATTTGTATGTAGAATATTTAAAATCAGGTGTCGCACAAGATTTATCTGCGTTGAAAAAAATGAAGAATAAAATTCTCGTTGAGTGTGTTGGTGGTTGTGCTTATAGAACTTTAAGTCGAGTTTTAGAAGCTTTAGAGGTAGAAGAAAGCTTTGCGTGGAATAATACTGAAGAGGATCCTTTCTTCCATTCAATTGGAAAATACGATCACGATTCAAAAGGGAATAATGTATTCTATGATTATTCGGTTGATGCTACTGTTTTGGCAACAAGACCGAATGGTGAGAAGTATTTCCCAGTAATTGAAACATTGCATTATCCAGAATTGTTAAAGAATTATCCTTTAGGAACTGTTGTTTTAATTACAGACCCAGACCACGATAGATTGACAGTTTGTCAGGTAGAAGTATCAGGAAATATTCCGACACTAGATGAGTTTGGTATTTCTTATATTAAATTAGATGAGGATCGAGTTTTGACAGTGTATACTGCAAACCAAGCGTTCTTGATGTTGATGGAATATAGAACAAGACAATTAAAACATTCTGGCAAGTTCTCTTCTCATCCAAGATTTATGATTAAGACTACAGCATCTGCTCTTTCTTGGGATGAGTGGGCAAATCACAATGGTATAAAAGTTGTTAATGTTCCGGTTGGATTCAAAGAAATTGCAAATATTATGAAAAAGGTAGAGCTTCAATTGAAGAACAATCCTGATTCAGAAGTTATTGTAGAAGATGTATTTGGTAACAAAATTAATCTAGGAGTGCAACCAAGACTAGTATTTGCGGGTGAAGAATCTGGCGGTATGATTATGGGTGCAGAAGATTTAATTGAATCTTTGACTGGAAGAAAAGCTATTGCAATGAGAGAAAAGAGTGCAACTGAAGCTATTATTGTTGCATCTTCGTTGGCGGCAATGCTTGAAGAAAATAATGAGACATTATCTCAGTATCTACAAAGCATTTTTGAATCTTGTAACATAACTTCAAAATATGATGTAAGAGAAGACATTTCGTATTATAATGAATCTGAGCCGGATATTGAAAAGCTTAAAATAGCAAAATTGGAAGGTGAAAAACAACGTACAAAGAACGATTTGTTCTATCTTTCAATGGCGATGGGCTTGAGAGAAGGGGTAATGACCCTTGAAAATATCAAAGCTGTCTTGAATGATGCATTCCCAGCATTAAAGTTTGATAATTTAAAATCAGTTAAGTTTGTTGGTGACGGTACATATTTGGAATTTGATGACAAGTATATTGAAATTCGTCCTTCAGGAACTGATGCTAAGACAAAGGCTTATTCAGGCGGTGCGGATTTGGAAGGAATTTCAGAATATGCCAAGATTCTTGGAAATTATTCTGGTGAACGTACAGCTCTTCATAGCGAATATATTACGGAAGAGTTTTACGAAAATTCCAAAGAAAAAGCTATGGAATATTATTTAAGGTTTGTAGAAAAAGATGCAAATAACGAACCTTTTGAGATTCCAGTATACAAGTTATAATAACAGTTTTCATTAGGAGTTTATACCCCTGACAAATATGTCAGGGATTTTTTTATTTGCTTTTATTTTTATTTGATATAAACTTAGGGAAGGTGTTTATTATAAAGGGAAATATTATAATGATTAATGGTATTACAGCAATGCCTGCTGCTGTTCAGTTTGGGATGCAGGCTAAAAAGAAAAATATAGTAAGTCAATCAAAGGCAGAGAGTAAAAATGATTCTAAGAAACTTTCTACAGCATTGGCGTGCTTGGCTGTAGTTGGAGCAGCTGGAGTCGGGTATGCTATAGGTGTAAAACGTGGCATGAATAAAAATGCTATTAAAGAATATCCACCTGGGGTTTTATATACGGTCGATGACCTTGAAAAGATGAAAGAAGCTGCTCGTATAGCTCGTGATAGTAGTATTGAAAAATTGACCAAGAAATTAGAACAATTGGGGATTAAATCTTCTGACGATATTTTAAAAAATCGTAAAAATGAAAATTTCTTGGGGAGTGGAGCTTCATCTACCGTCTATAAATTTTCTGATCCGGAGTTAGAAAATTGGGTCGTAAAAATTAGGAAGAATATTCCTGAGCATATGTTTCATAACCAAGAAATGAGAATTTTGCCTGATGATTTAGCAGAAATGAATATGGGACAAGCTATTGCTGGGTTTGGAGATGGTATTGCGATATTGAGACGTGTAACGGGTTCTCCTCACGCAATTGCAGAGTGGGCTACAAGGGGACGAGATAATGTTCCGTATTCTCCTAAAGAAGTAAAATCTTTCTTAAAAGAAGTTAAGGAGATTTCTCAATTCCCACAAGAGTCGTTTGATGACTATGCAAAAAAATTAAAATTATTAGATGATAAAGGTTATAAGATGGACAGTTTCAATCCAAATAATATTATGGTTGATTATGAGACTAAGGAACTATCTATCATTGACTTTTATAAATACGATAAAGATAAAGGGCGCAACTCGTTGTGTGATTTAGTGGCACCGTTGGTTGATTTTAAAAACTTTGGAGATTTTTATCCTAAATTGTTAGAAAGCTCTCAAGAAGAGTTTAGATTGGCTGTTTCAACAATAAATAAAAAATGTTTGGATGCTGCTGAAAAACAAGGCTTGGATACTAATAAACAAAAATATCTGGATTTTATAAAAGATGTAGATAGCAGATTTGGACTAGGTGATTTATATTATAGAACATTCCGTGAAATGGATATCATTTGTTCAGTTGGAGTTAAATAATAATGTAAAAATATATTACAAATATAGCAAAAAATATTTTGTTTGAAGTTTTAATGGAGTGAGGTGCGTAAATGCAAATTACTCCATTAAAATTTTATGATCAAACTTTCAAAGGTAGATTTGTTTTGAAATTACCTCCTCAGAGGCTTGCTGAAATTCAAGAGTTAGAAGGTGCTTATGACTCTTTGACTCTTAAACTTGCTAAACAAAATGGACCAACGCGGACTAAGTTTAGAAGTTTATTTCCAGGGCTTTATACGGGAGATAGAACTAAGGGATTTAATCTTTTTGAAGGCGATAACCCTGTTAATGCCCAATTCCATTTGTATAAGTTTTCAGCAAAAGCCCCATTAACAATGAGGGTTTATGAGGGGACAGATAAAAACTTTCTAGTATCTTGTAGTTGTGGAAAAGGTTCCGATGAACTTGTTGTAGAATCTACAGAACAGTATGATGCGGAACTTTTAAAAGGTGGAGTTGATATAAAAGATAAAATTTCTCAATTTGCAGCTTCAATGAAAAATGAATTCAAACTTCTCTTGGATTATTCAGAGGAGTATATGAACATAAAGAGTTTTATAACTCCTGATACTCCAAAGTCTCAGATTGCCAAACTTATCGAAATCGAACGAAAAAAGCAGGTACCTTTTCCAAGTGATGAATTTAAACAAGAGATTGATGCTTTATTAAAAGGTTTTGAAGAGTTAAAAACAAAATTGGATTATAGAAAATCAGCTTTTCAGATAAAGCAGGCATACTACCAAGAAGGACAGATAATAGAAGAAAAAGGTTTACGCTTCTATGATAACAATGGAGCCTTTGCTGTTTATACTCCATTGCATTCCGCAGATGACGATAGAATATTTAGGATACAAGCTTTTGACACAAAAGGTGTTTTGAAAAAGGCTGTTATAGCTTTTGAAGATGGTACTTTTGCAACTTTAAAGGATATGAGTAAGCCCCATGATATGAGACCTTCTAACTTGACTAAACTTACTTCTAACGAATTAAGTACTCTTGATATAAAAAAAGAGTTAGACTTTATCTCTGATAGTTTTAGTAATTTTTCTGGATTTATTGACGAATATATTAAAACCCATAAATTTGTGGTTGTAAATGGTAAATATGAAATCAAGGATTTACAAGAATATGCTGCCGAAAAAGAAGCTGCTAAACTAGCAAGGGAGAAAGCTAAAAAGCTTCAAAAAGAGAAAATAGCTTTGGCAAAGTTAAATGCAAAGAATGAACGATTAAGGTTAAGATTAGACAAGCAAGCTCAAATAAAAGCTGAAAAGGCAGCTAGAGCCGCAAACAGGCGCAAAGAAAAAGAATTGGCTAAGAAAAAAGCTTTAGAAAGAAAACAAGTTCAGGCAAATAAGGTAAAACAGGTTCCTAAAATATTTACCAAGCAAATATTACAAGATGCAGTAACTCAAATTCAGGAGATATTTATGCAACCTGTTGAGTTAAGAGATTCTAGATTTTCGCATGAACGACTAAAAGATGGCAGAATCTTTGGTGGAAAATTCTTTGTGATGACTAAAGATGGAACAAAAATTTCTGTTACTAGAGTTAAATCTCCTCGTTATGTTGACTTTGAATATTACTCAATAAAAGTTGAATCTCCTGAACGAGTATCAGTTATGAATATAGATTCTTATGATGGAGGGATTATTCGTTCTTCTGATGAGGGCAAACCTATATTAATAGGAGCCCAAGTTTCTTATATGCCGATGTCAGAATATGCTTCAACAAGCGAGATTGCGACCAAAATGCCATATTATTTAGATCAGTTGCTTAATGGTGACGTTAAAAAAGGACGAATAGTAAATACAGAATTGAAGATGAAAAAGATAGTTACTCCAGAAGAGATTCTTAATGCTGAATTGCCACCTTTAGACAATTATTAGTTTTGTTTTCGAAGTATTCATAAGCTTCAAGTATATTGTCTAGTTTGAATGTTTTAGAAATAAGGAAATCGGTTGAGAGTTCATTATTTGATATTAGTTGTAGAAGTTTTTTGCAATGGATAGCATCTACGCCACCTGTTTTGAAAATCAAGTTTTTACCGTACATATTAGGAAGTGGCAATTCTAGATTCTCTTCGTACATTGCAACAATTGCTAGTGTAGCATTTGCTCTTGCAATTTCCCATGCTGTTTTAAAAGATTCTTTTGTACCTGCGGCCTCGATTACGTTGTCTGCTCCATGGTTGTCTGTATATGCTTTTATAATTTCGTTTATGTTTTCTTTTAGAGGGTTTATGAAGATATCTGCAAGCTTGTTTGTTTGTGCAATTTCTAATCTGTTAGAATCTATATCGATTGCAAAGATTTTTCCTTTAGTAAATAAGCGTGCGCATTTCATTGCACAAAGTCCTACGGGGCCACAGCCTATAATTGCCACATTTTCATTTGGTTTTATGTCGCATAATTCAACTCCAAAGTACCCACTAGAAAGGATATCCCCTGTGAAAAGAGCCTGAGTGTAAGGCACATTTTCTGGTATTGGAGTTAATCCTGTTTCGGCAAAAGGCACTCTAATGTATTCAGCCTGACATCCATCTATACGACACCCAAGCTCCCAACCGCCATTTTCGCAGTTGTTGATAAAACCTTTCTTGCAGTAAAAACATTCCCCGCAGAAGGTGATACAATTTGCAGCAACTCTTTGCCCAATCGTAAGGTTTTTAATATTACTACCTAATTCAACGATTTCACCAACGAACTCGTGTCCGAGTACAATATTGTTATTTGCTCTGGGGACGAAACCATTCTTTATATGAAAGTCGCTTGTACACACAGATGAATAGGTTACTTTTACAATAGCATCATCGGGATTAATTAGTTTAGGTGTAGGCAAATCCCTTAGTTCTATGTTACTACCGTTTCTTACAAGTCCTTTCATAAAAACATCCTTTTCTACTTAGAAAAATTAGTGTAGTATTCTAAACCTAATTTTTTAGCTGTTGTTTGCCAATATTCGTGGATTGCTCTGTTCGTATATTCTGTAGAGTCTTGTCCTAAAACATAATAATCCAATTCTTTTTTTAATTCTAGAGTCTTTAAACTGTCTGTTTCTTTTTGGTATGCGGAAATAATTTCTACAAATTTATCGGGCTGAGTCTCTTCGAAGGAGTCAAAAAGTATAACAACAAGTTCTGTTGATACTAGTTCTTTGATGGTTTCATTTGGAGGAGAGAAGAAAGGGGTTTTTCTTAATAAAGAGACTTTTCCTTTTTTGTCTACAGCTACAATCTCAGTCAAAAAATCGTTGTTACATAATGTTTCAAAATCTGGATGACTTATTGGAGGTGTAACACCGTTTTCAAAGCTAGGGTGTCCGTGGATTAAAGTAGCGCCCTCTCCATATAATTTTAGTTTTAGTTTATCGATAAAGCTGATAGCGGTATAGACTTTGTCTTTGTTACCTTCAAATTCTGCTAAAACTTCGTTGTTTGCATTGTTTATGTAAACGGCATGTTCGTAGGGTTGATTGCTGTTAAGAGCATTCGTTGCTTGGTTAATTGCATAGTTATAAACATCTCGTCTGGAATCAAATTTGTTTTTTTGAGGTTCAATGTAATTTATGACGCCTTGTTTATCAAGAGCTTCATAATTATTTGTTCGAAGCTCATAACCTAATAAACCTATTGAATAAGCTCCTGCAAATAAGAAAAATTTTTGAATACCGTTGTAGAGTTTTTTTATCCCATCCAAAGTCTTGATTTCAGGAGTTTTGTGCTCAAATCTTTCTAAGTACTGTTGTCGCAAAATACGATTATTCTTAGTAAAATGTGTATTTGAGATACTAGTTGTAACTGGAGAAATTCTCATCTAATAAGCCTGTTGTGTGTGAAAAAAGAATAAAGCAGCTCATAAGCCGTGTTCTGTTTCTAGATAATCATCTGTCTGGTATTGTAATTACTTACAATCTCTAGCGATTTTTCGGAAGTTGGCGGACACCTTGATAACCTTCCATTCAATCTTGCATTCACCCGGGGTTTACCTAGCTGAAATTTCTCAATTTCACTGGTGAAGCTCTTAACTCACCGTTGCACCCTCGCCTGTGGAATGAATTCCCATTGGCAGTTTTCATTTCTGTGGCACTATCCACCAGCTCACGCTGTCCGGAGTTTCTCCGGCGGGTTGTCCTTGAATGCACGGACTTTCCTCACTGTAAAACTAGTTTAAAGCGCGATTATCCGGCTACTTTATTCTCGTTTATTATATCAAAAATGTAAAATTTTAGTAATAAATTGTAGACTTTAACTATAATTTACTTTACAATTCAGTAAAGAAACAAGGGGTTGTTTTGAGTAGAAAAACGAGACAGTGGTTATTTAGTGTTACAGAACAGTGTCAGTCTATTACGGACGGCACGGCAGAATTGTCTAACAAAAGCATCTGAGATTTCTCAGGTGCTTTTGTCTTTATTTTTAGTGTTTAAAAGGAGTTAATATGAAAATTCAAAAAATTGTGCAACAAACGACTAAGCCTAATTTTGGTGCGGGTATAACAAATTTATATTCGGATTTCGACGGTACATATATTCCTAAAAAATACAATCATGACAGTGTTTGTAATCATTCTCCACAAGTTAATAAAGACGAATTTCAAACTGCAATGAGCAATACTTGGAAGTTGTTTTGGGAATTGAAAGGTGGAGGAAAAGAGGGTAAGTTTAATTTTAATATAACAACTGGCAGAAATCTTGCAGAGACGAATTACTTCTTAAATAAACTTCGTTCTCAAGATTTATGGGTTCCGCTTCCTGACAAATTGATAACTTGTAATGGTCAAGACGAGTTCTATTTGAATGTAAAAAATGAGGATGAATTTTTTAAGAGTGCCAAACCAGCTTTTACAAAAGAAAAGGTGAATCAAGAAAAGAGAGAGGCTTATAAAGAGAGCCTAGGTTGGGATTTTAATAAGATGGTACAAGAAATAAAGGATTATTTTATAACAAGTAAATCTTATGATGTTGATGTTATGTTTAAGGATAAGGAACAAAAACTTCCTCAGGCAATTGCGGAGCATTTAAGTATAAAAGAGAATGAAGCAACTAGTTTGCTATATGGGATAGCGAAAAGGAACCTTACTCCTCAAGAAGTGAGAAAAGAGTTGGAAGCAAATAATAAAACTGTAATTACCCCCGAGACAAAAGATATGTTTGAGTGGTATATGGGTATTCTCTCTGATATAGTCCATAAGGAAATTGGTAAGCATATGATATTAGAAAATATCCCTACAACTCGTTCAAGCCGTGAGTATGGTGAAGGTTTGTCTCTACAGTCAGCTTTAGAACAAAAAGGTATTTCTAGAGATGCCGATTATATTGCATTCTCAGATGATGGTGGATTGGGTATAAGAGTTGCAGTGAGCGAAAAATACAAAGATTCTATCTTACCGATTGTAGATAACTATGCTAAAGATTCTCAAATTACTGGAGTTGTTTCATCAATAAATAAGGGTTCTTATGCTGGCTATGAGGTAGAAATAAAACCTTATGGTATAGATAAGTTTTTAGATACTCGAGCGCAACTCCGTGACATTGTGGAAAATCGAAAAAATGATTTAGTTGTTGTTGCTGGTGATGGTGCTAATGATGTAAATATGCTAACCGTATCTAATTATGTAAATTTCACAGATAAGGTATTTATACCGGCAAATGAATATGAAGCAAAACAATTTGATAATATTCCGTTAGTTTCTATTTATGTTGATAATAGAACTGATGCAGAGCGTGCTGATAAGGAATCTGAAATCTCAAAAATGCTTGAGCGTAACAAGTATTGTAACTATGATGGCAGATTGAGATTTATCCATGTTGACCCGAAAGATTCCAATAAGCCTCAAACACTTGACGAAGCTATAAAAATGGCGGTCGCAAGTTATGCCAAGGTAAATGAAGAGTTTAGAAAAAATCTTACTCCAGAAATTCAAAAACAAGTCGCCGAGTACGAAATATCTTATCCTCAAGATGAAAAAATAGCCGAGGAGTACAAAGCTCTTTCAAATCCTGAAGAATATAAAAACAAGCTTTTAAAAACAGAATTTTCTTCAATTGAAACGTATATAGAGAATATTATTAAAGCTAGTAATATAGAAAATGTTGAAGATATTGCTCTAGATGAAAACTCACAGATGGATATAGATGTTAGAGAGAGAGTTGTTTATGCTCTAGCTGGCATGTTGTTTAGCTTAAATTGTATAAAAGAAAAAGTTGAAAAGGCAAGAATTCAAGAGTACATGCAGCAATATATGGATAAAATTACAGATACTCCAAAAGCTTCTGCTGACGCTAAAAAGAAACTTATGCAAAGATTAATAGGCGAAGAAAAAGTTCAGAAAGTTCCAGAGGACTTTAAAGGATTTATTGATAAAATTCGTAAGCGTAAGATTGATCCTGTTCCACCTAAACCAGTGTTGAACCTATGGCAGAAGATTGCACAGTTTGCAAAAACTAAAACCAGCATGATTACATTAGGTGCAGCTGCTCTTGTTGCAATAGGAGTAACAATTGCTGCAGTTAAAGCAAAAAAAGAAGATTAATTTTTTATAAAAGAATACTTTTAAAGCGGTTGAATGTTATTTCTGCCGCTTTTTTATAATTAAATATAATTTATTGCGGATTAAATATTTGGTATAAGGTTTCTCAAACCAAAGTATAAATTTTTGTAAAAATAATTAAAGTTTTTGAAAAATGTGCCGATATGTTTAGTATAAGTAGAGATTATTATGGAAGGAAATAACATGCCGGAAGAACAATCAGGAGCATCATTGTTTGGACGAACTCTCGATTTGATGGAAGGCGACCCCCTCGAAGAGATTTTTGCGCTGAATTTAGGCGATTTTATCTCCGAGTACCTGATATCAGATGAGTTGGCAAGCAAAATCGGCAAAGACATGCGTTCTAAGTCTGAAAAGCTTATTTCGCAGTTAAGAGAGCTTATTTCTATTTACTCGTTGGATAATACCCTTAGAGTTTTGGGGTTCAATTCAAAAGAAGAGTATGTTATTTATAACGCTATCGCAAAGACAATGACAAATATTTTGGATACTGATGTTTGTAATATATATTTAACAAAGGAATTCGCTAGAGAGTTTGACTCTTCAGAAAATGATTTACCACTGGTTGGTACTTCATTGGAATGTGACTTTGATATTTATGAAAAAGATTTAGGTTATAAACTTACTGGTAAAGATGTTGCAGTTAAAGCTTTTAAATCGATTAAAACTATCGAGGTAGAAAGTGTAGCGGAGTGCAAGAACTTCTTCCCTAAATCAGAATTAGAAGAGGAAACGTTACAGTCTTTATTAATTGTTCCTATGCATAACAATGCTCATATTGTGGGTGTTGTGGTAGTAGGATGTAAGCAAGCTCAGGCAATGAGAAAGCCTTATATCAAACTGCTAGAGGCAATCGCAGCACTGTTTGGGACATCACTTTCTCTTCAAAAAACAATTGATGTAGCTCAAGAATTGTTAGCAGAAGATGAGCCAGATGCAATTGAATTACAGCATGCAAGAGGTGAATTAACAGCACTTATTGGTGATTTAGGTGATTGCCAACAATCGTTTGTTGAAAAACTTGTAAAAGCTGTGGATGCAAAAGGTCAATATAAGGTTGAACACTCAAAGAATGTTGCAAAACTTTCTAGAAAGATTTGTAATCATTTAGGTTTGAATGAAAAAACAACTGACTTAATATATTTTGCAGGTTTGTTGCAAAACATTGGTAAAATCACTTTGCCAGAGTCTTTGTTTGCTTCTGATAAGAAACTTACAAAGGCAGAATGGGAAAAACTTCAAAACCATCCAAATGTTGGTGTGAATTTATTGATGAATATAAACTTCTTGTCAGAAGTTATTCCATATATTCATTACCATAAAGAACGCTGGGATGGTAAAGGTGAACCAGAAGGCTTAAAAGGTAATTCTATTCCATTAGGTTCGAGAATTATTGCAGTTGCAGATGCGTATTGTGCAATGATTTCTGACAGAGCTTACAGAAAAGCTCTACCAAAATCTAAGGCTATACAGATTATAAAAGAAGAATCTGGAATAAAGTGGGACCCAATAATAGTCGAAGCTTTACTAGAAGTAATTGCAACAAAGAAAAAATAATTTTATAAAAAAGGCAATTTTTCCCCATTCAAATACTTTATATAAGTAAGAATGGGGAATTTTATACGAAAAGATTAAAACTATGATTAAAATATATTGTTTAATAAAGGTTAGTTAGTTGTATGTAGGTTAAGCCGCTTGTTAGAATAAGTGGCTTTCTTTTATTCTAAAGAGTTAATTCTTATATACTAAGAATGTAATAAAAAATAATACTTTTAGGGATGAATAACTGCCTAAAAAAGCGTTATTATATATGTGTAGGTCAATTATATCAGATGGTTAATTCGAGCTATCGAACGAATATATGTTTTCGCATTCTTGATGGATTGACTTGCACTTAATATTTTATATTACTTTTATTAAGTTTTGTTTTTCAACAAAAACGCCCGCAGGGGCGTTTTTTGTGTTATAGCTCAATTATCTAACGCTTATATACGATTTTAAAACTTCTTAATTTTGTTAAATTTTGTAAATTCGAATTTTATCAGCGGAACTCTTTTATAAAAGCCTTTTTTGAAAAAGTATATATTCTTTAAATAACCTGAAAATTAAAGTTATTGTTGAATCTGCCGTTATTGGAATCATAGCCAATGAGTAGACTTAGGGACCATAAATGAAAGGAGATTACAATGGTAGATTTCAACAAAATTTCAGAAGCAGTGCAAAACACAATCAAAGAAATTGCAAAGACTGAAGGAAGCAAAAAGAAAATTGACACTCAAAGAGAGTGTATGCAGCTTAGTCAATTTCTAGCAGGCAATCATCAAAACATGAATGTTCATGAAAAAGATTATGTTGTTGGGTTGATGATTGAATATCAAGAAAAAGCTTTTGAAGAAAATGTTACTGATGCAACAAAGGACCTTGTAAAAGACATTGCAAAAAGAACTTATGACAAAAAGAAAATAGATTCAGATGAAGAGGCGTTTGCATTAGCAACATTGTTGAGAAATTCAAGAGGAGATTTGAACCGAGCTGATTTAGAATATATTAAACAAATTCTTATTAAAAATGGATATGGACATTATTTAGAAATGTTTAATCCTCAGCAAGGAAGAGGCAGAGCAACAGCTCCTACAACTCCTAATACTCAGCCTGAAGAAAAAAAGAATCTACCTCCTGCGCAGGTAAAAGATACTGAAACAGAAGCTGGTAAATCTAATGAAAATATTGATACAAAAGCTGCTGTTGGTGAACCGCAAATTGATAAACAAGCTCCTGTTAATCAACAGCCGGTAAAAAAAGCTCCGAAGAAGAAGCCTATTGAAGAAGAAAAGACAGAACCTGCAAATCCAACAAAACCTGAAGGTACACCTGTTAATGAAGAACCAAAAAGAGCAACAATGTTTGATAAAGCAGTTATCTCTGAAAAAGGTAGAACTGAAGGTATGGTAATTGCACAAAAAATACTTGAAGAATTTGATTCTGTAGTTGTTGATAATGATAAGATTAAAGAACTTATTGGCGAAATTAATAGTGAGAATGCCTTTACTGTACTAACAGCTGTAAAAAAAGGCGTTGAAAAAGGTGTTAATGAAAAAACTTTAGTTGATACTAGTGATCCGTTTAATAAATTAACATTGGGTGAATCTTATGATATAGCGCAGAGCCTACTGAAACAAGCTGCAAGTATGGGACTTGGACTGACCCCTGAATACAAATCGTTAGCTGAAGAAGCTGACCGTATCGGTGTAATCTTGGATCATGATAGAAAAGCCGATCCTTCAAAAGATGAGGCTCGAACTATAGATAAAAAATCTCTAAGTTGCTATCTTTAATGAATCAAGTAGTATACGAGACTGATAGAGATGGTAGCTACGAATCTAGGGATGAAAAGCCCGAAAATCGATTGGTTAAACTAAAAGTCGGTGCAGAATTCTTAAAGAAATTCGCTAAAAATAATGAACAATTGACTAAAAATAATTAGTACCCCTCAATAATAGAGCTCCTTTCTTGCTCTACTAAACTAAGAGGATGTCTGTAGACATCCTCTTTTGTTAATTTATACATTCCCTGTTGAACTATTTCTATCGTCTTCAAGTTGTTTTAATTGACGCATGTCAATTTTTTCATCTGGAGAGTAGTTTATATTTGGTTGTATCGAAGTATTAATATCAACGTTAACTTCAGCATCAACCATTTCAATTTCATTTTTAGGGAACTCTCTTATTTTTTCATCTTCAAATTTTACAGCAACAACGTTGTTTAAGAATTTGATATAACAAATTTTACCCAATCCTGTTGGAGTCATTACTGTAGAACCTACTGGAGGCATACCTTTTGCTGCTTCTATGTAGTTAGAGTATTCGTATGTTAGGCAACATAATAAACGCCCACAGGTTCCTGAGATTTTAGCAGGTGTAATAGGCATTCCTTGGTCTTTTGCCAGTTTTACATTGATAGATGCAAACTTCCTCAAGAAAGTTGAACAGCAGAAAGGTTGTCCACAAAGCCCTGTTCCTTCCATAATAGAGGTCTCATCTCTAACTCCTATATGTCTGAGGTCTATTCTCATGTGTCTGAAAATCTGAGTTAAGTCTTTTAATAAAGCCCTAAAGTCAACACGTTCAGGAGCTGTGTAATAGAAAGTTATTTTTCTTCTATCAAAAGTTAAACGACATTGTACAAGGTTCATTGATAGTCTATGTTGTTGAACCAATTCTTTACACTTAAAGAAAGAAGTGACTTCTTCTTTTTTTATTTCTTCGTAAACCATTAAATCTTCATTGGTCATTACTCTGATAAATTCAAAAGGCTCTAATGTTTTTTTGCTTTTTTCAAAACATTTTGCAACTACAGAGTTAACTCTAAAAACTTTTAAAACCTCTTCACCTTTATCTGTACGAGCGATGACTAATTGGCTTTCTTCCAAATCAATATTGTCAGGAACATTGAGCGGATGGAAAGTGTTTTTAAGGTAATTAACCGCCCACTTTATCATATTTTTCTTCTTCCTTTAATTTTCTATTCATTAATTTGTCTAAAACTTCTTTAGGTGTAATATCTGTGTAAAGAGCGTCATATATTGCACTTGAAACAGGAGTTTCCACTCCGAACTTTTTACCTAAATCACATACCGCTTTAGAAGTTTTAACACCTTCTGCAACTGACCCAAGTTCTTTTAGAATATCATCGATTTTCTTACCTTGTCCTAGTAAAGAACCTACTGTGAAGTTTCTAGACATAGGGCTTGAACAAGTTGCAATTAAATCTCCCATGCCAGAAAGCCCGTATAGTGTAGAAGGATTTGCTCCCATTTTAACGCTAAGACGTACGATTTCTGCCATCCCTCTAGTTAGCAAAGAGCCTTTGCAGTTATCGCCAAGGTTCATGCTACTTGCAAAACCAGAGGCAATCGCAATTACGTTTTTAAGGCTGCCTCCGAGTTCAACACCAATTACGTCACTATTTGTGTATAGTCTGAACTTGCTAGTTACATTCATAGCTTTTTGAACGAATTCAGCAACTTCCATATCATCTGAAGCTACAGATGCTGCTGTAGGTTTTCCTTGTAAAACTTCTTTAGCAAGAGTTGGACCTGATAAGACAGCAGTTTTTTGTTCTGGAAGAACGTCTTTAATGACTTCTGACATTCTTAAAAGTGTGTTCAATTCAATACCCTTAGAGGCATTAACCAAAATTTGATTAGATTTGATACCTGCAAGTTTTAATTTTTCACAAACATCTCTCATTCCGACAGTAGCAACTACAGAAAGGATAATTTCTGCATCTTTAATAGCTTCTTCTAGGTTAGATGTGATTTCAATTTTTTTATCCAATTGAATTTCTAAAGGTTTTGGGCAGTGTTTATTAATAACTAAATCGTCATATAAATCTGACTCTCTTCCCCAAGCTGTTATTTTTTCAAAATTATCTGTTAATAACCAAGCTAATGTAAGTCCCCAACATCCTGGTCCTAGTACTGTTAATTTCATTATTATAAATCTCCCAACACTCTTCTTAATACGCCTCTGTTTGCAGAAAGTAGTTTTTCTGCCTCACCTTTATCAACTTTTAGTTTTAAAGCAACAATTGATACTTTTACATTCCAGTCACACTTCAATAACATAGCAAAAGCTTCTGATAATGGAACATTTGCTAGTTGTGAAACAATTCTGATAGCTCTATCTTTAGATTTTTCATTTGTTACTTGTAAATCTATCATAATATTCTTATAGGTTTTACCAATTTTAATCATTGAACCTGTTGAAAGCATGTTAAGTACCATTTTTTGAGCGGTCCCAGCTTTCATTCTACTAGCACCTGCAATAACTTCCGGTCCAACTTCAACACAAATCAAATGTGAGACTTCTTCTGCAATCTTAGCTTTGCTATTACAAGTTAAGCCTATAGTTTTACATCCTATTTCATTAGCTCTTGAAAGAACACCCATTAAATAGTTAGGGTTTCCACTTGCAGAAACAGCGACAGCAACATCGTTCTCTGTTAGAATATTTGCATCTGAAACACCTGCTGCAAAATCATCTTCTGCTCCCTCGATAGAAATTTTTAGAGCATCATATCCGCCAGCAATGATTCCAGTTACCATAGAATCAGGAACGTTGAATGTTGGAGCACATTCTGACGCATCTAAAATTCCAATTCTGCCAGATGTCCCTGCTCCAAAATAGTATAATTTCCCGCCTTGAAGGAACTGCTTAGTTATAATATCGATGGCTTTAGCGATATTTTCCGACTCGTATTCAACAGCATTGGCAACAATCTTGTCTTCTTCATTCATTTTTTTTACCATATCAATGGTAGAGATAAGATCGATGTCGATAGTATTCTTGTTTACGAATTCGGTAATAACCTCAGTCACGGACAATCCTCCTAAACAGTCTATATCGCTTTAATAAGATTAACGGTTTCAATAGCAGTTCTTGCAGCTTCAGAACCTTTATTTCCGGCTTTAGTACCGGCTCTTTCAATTGCTTGTTCGATATTTTCTGTTGTAAGTACTCCAAAGATTACAGGAATACTTTCTGATAAAGAAACATTAGCGATGCCTTTTGATAATTCTGCACTAACATAATCGAAGTGTGCAGTTGCTCCTCTAATAATGGCTCCAAGGGTAATAATTGCATCATATTTTTTTGTACGAGCACACTTTTGTGCAATCAAAGGAATTTCAAAAGAGCCAGGAACCCATACTACGTCAATGTTATCTTCGCTTACACCATGACGTCTGAGCTCATCTAATGCTCCAGATAAAAGTTTTGATGTTATAAATTCATTAAAACGTGCAACAATAATACAAAATTTATTATTATTTGCGGTTAAAAATCCCTCAATAATTTTCATAATTTATTACTCCTTATCAAGAATTTTATAACATAATAGATGATTTTACAAGCTTTTTTACATTATAACTTCATTTGCCAAAGATACTTGTTCTAAATTAATCAATAATACTAAATGCTAAAATCTTTTTTGCATTAACGTGTAGCCATTTGAACTTTTGACAAACAATTTCATCGCAGGTCTCTTCTGTTTCGCAGTCGTATAAGTCAGTAATTGGTATTGCAATGGCATTTGTTAGGTTTAGAAAATGCCCTGTATTACAGATATCACAGAGTTTAACGTTTCCAATTACTTTAAGGTGATTTGTAAATATAACTATTTTTTCGCTTTGACTAATTTCTAGAATATTTTTTATTTCATTGATTATTTCTGACATAGAATTTTCCTTTCTGGAGTTATTATTTATCCCTTGGAAAATAATGGTTATCTCTATGTGTATAAAAATTTACTGTACTCTTGGATAATTTCTTGTTAGAATTTGGTTATTATATACATAGGAGAGGTTGATATGGTTAGAGCAATAATTCTTGCAGCAGGAAAAGGTACTAGAATGAAATCGGAGCTTCCGAAGGTTTTGCATTCAATATTTGATAAACCTTTGCTTGGATATGTTTTAGATGCTGCAAAAGACAGTGGATTAGTTGATTATTCTTATGTAATAGTTGGACATAAGTCTGAGCAAGTAGAAAAATATCTTTCTGAAAATTATGCTTCAGCCAAATCAATTTTGCAAAGTCCTCAATTGGGAACAGGTCATGCTGTAAGTATGGCACTTCCTTATATGGAAGATTTTGCAGGAGAAGTTATTATTCTTTGTGGTGATACTCCATTGATTAAGTCAGAAACGCTAAAAGCACTTGTAGAATCTCATAGAAGTAATAAATCTGATATTACAGTTATGAGTGCAATATTCGATAATCCTACTAATTATGGAAGAATTGTAAGAAATTCTGATGGCTCATTAAACTCAATTGTAGAAGAAAAAGATGCAACATTGGAGCAAAAACAGATAAAAGAAATAAATGCAGGTATTTATTGTGTGAATTGGGCAAAAATTAAATCAGCATTTGGGGAATTAAAAAGTGATAATGCTCAAGGCGAATACTATTTAACTGATATCATTAAGTGGGGTAGAGAAAACTCTTTGAAGGTTTCTGCTTATACTCTTGCTAATAATAATGAGATTTTTGGAATTAATTCAAGAAAGCATTTAGCTGAAGCTTCAAAAATTCTACACGATGAAATAATTAATAAGCATTTAGATAATGGAGTTACAATAGTTTCTCCAGAAACTACTTGGATTTCTCCAGAAACAGAAATTGGCGCAGATACAATTATTTATCCAAATACGTATATAAATGGGAAAAATAAAATTGCATCTAACTGTAAAATCGGACCTTTTGCACATATAAGAGGTGGTGTGCAGTTAGAAGAGTTTGTGAAGATTGGGAATTTTGTGGAACTAAAAAAAGCTCATGTTAAATCTCATACAAACATTTGTCACCTTTCTTATGTTGGTGATGCAGAGGTTGGAGAGAGAGTAAATATTGGAGCTGGTACAATCACTGCCAATTATAATCCTCTAACAAAAATCAAAAGTAAGACTGTTATTGAAAATGATGTAAAAATTGGATCAAATTCTGTCCTTGTAGCACCTGTCACAATAAAAGAAGGTGCTAATGTTGGGGCCGTAGGTGTAATTACCAAGGATATTCCTGAATGGTCTCTTGCTGTTACGAGAACTCCTCTTAAGGTTGTTGAAGACTGGGTTAAAAGAGTTCTGAAAAAATGATGAATCTTGAACAATATAAAGAAACAATGCATAAATGTTCAAAGTGTGGTTTATGCCAAGAATCTTGTCCAGCATATCGTGCAAACGGAAATGAATGCGAAACGGCAAGAGGTTTTCTTATTATGCTGAAGGGAATTCTACAAAAAGAAGTCCCGATGAAAAAAGGCATTAATAAATACTTGGATTTATGCTTGAGATGTGGAAAATGTTCTTCTTGTTGCCCAAGTGAAATTCCTATAGATGATGTTATTTTTGCAGCGAAACGGAAGTATTTGTACTCAACTTTTGGAGGACTACTAACAAGAATTTCTCAGTCAGCTTTTGCGAATAAGTATTTTAAGAAAAAAAACTATTTAAAATCACAAAGCTTTGAAGCAAAGGTTGTTTATTTGGGAGCCAATGCTGCTATTGTTACTGAAAAACTTAATCAATTGTTCGTAGAAGTTTTGAATAATAGAGAGTTATCTTGGGGTGTAGAATACCTTTTAAGTGGAAATATAATAAGATTTAGGCGAAACTTCAATGAGGTGCTTGCTTACTTGATTAAAGTAAATCCTCAAGTGGTTGTTGTAGATATTCCTGTTGAAAGATTTAAATCTCTTGTAAAAGAATACATTAACAAAGATTTTAATATTCCTGTGAAATATTTGGGAGAGTTTGAAACTTGTTTGGAAGACGTTTCCAAGTACTATAATGAAGAATATGCAACTCGTTTGCTAGATAATCTTAGATTGTCATAGCATCAATGAAGGTTTTGTAATCTTCTTTTACATTGTCGTATTTGCTGACATCAAAAAGTTTGCAAAATTCATCAACGACTGTTGGATTGATATTTTTTGCTGCACATTTGCCCATAAATATTTTTTTAATACCTTGTTGTAAAAGGTTTATGATTAAGTTTGTAATGTGTTTGTCACATCTTGGCACAAAGGCTATTATCGGTTTTTCTTCAAAATTAACATTTTCTTTTAGAATTGACACAATTTCAAATACAGAAATTAAATTGTAGCAGGCACAAATGTTAATTATGTTGTCACCTTTGTAGGGTGTAGAGAAGTTTACTACAAAGATATC
The DNA here is from genome assembly GCA_045638625.1 of Candidatus Gastranaerophilaceae bacterium. Taxonomy (GTDB): domain Bacteria; phylum Cyanobacteriota; class Vampirovibrionia; order Gastranaerophilales; family Gastranaerophilaceae; genus CALUTH01. The sequence goes on along the minus strand of JAZUBR010000020.1, from coordinate 50,338 downwards.
ATCAGGGATTAGTTTTAAAAATTTCTCAAAATAGTTCCTATCTGTGTAGTATTCATTTCCTTGGGTTATAAGGCAAATTCCTTCGTATTTGTTAAAATTGATTCCACTGAATTTTTCTTTCAGCCTTTCTTTATTGTAATTAAGTTTTTTAGCTTCAAGTTTTTTGCCTTTTTTGAATCCCTTTGAGTTTAAGGCTGCTTTGTATAAATTTGTGTAATCGGAGTTTTCGATTCTTATGACACCCTTGGGTACGATAATATCGGTAGTAAATAATAGACCTCTGTAGAGGTTGTCTATATTATCTATTGAATGTCTTCCGATAAAAACTGCCCCAGGGAAGGTTGAAAAATCTAATATTGATTTACCTGCCCCTTGCCCAAAATGTCCTTTAAGATTCTTGTAGGTTTTAAATTTAGGGTAAGCGTGGGCACTAATTAATTCGCCGTGAGTATAGACATCAATATCTGTATTTTTTAAACCTGAAAGAATTTCTTCCAGTTCACGGAGATTACTTCCATCAACAAGGATAGCTTTTCCGCTATTTGTGGATAGATTTACTTCAGTTTCCTGCTGGGTACCATAGAGCTTTTCTTTTAATTCAGAAATTTCTTTTATTAAATTGTATTCTTCTTTTGCAGCATTGCGTAAAAGGTTCTTGAGTTTCTCTTCTGATATTTCGTTTGAATTAAGAGAATCTAGAAGATTTAATATTACTTGGAAAGCTGATGAAGAATCTTTTTCCATAGAATTGAGCTCTATTAGATAGATTGTCAGGCTTTTTGCTGTAAAGAAAATTAGTTCTTGAATATAATGTGCAGGTGAAGGTTTGCTTAAAAATTTTTGTTCTCCAAGTCGAATAGAAGCAATTACATCGCAATCATTACCTGTTTCGATATCGTTATTTGTATACTCTGGGATTATATTTTGGTTTGTGCATTCTTGAGTGTATTTGTTTTTTAAATTTTCAAGTTCTTTAGCATAAGTGCAAATAACTTTAGCAAAAACGTCGTCAGGAATCTCTGGGTTTGATACGAAAGCAGAGAGTGTATTTATAATTAAGTTTTTTGCTTTTTTATCTTCGCAACCTAGTTTTTGTAATTTGTTTAAATAGTTTGCGAACTCTTTTATGTATAGGAGAATTATCTCCGAAATGGATGCCATTCGAGGACTAATTGAACAAACTCCTCTAGAGGAGCAACTATCATAACCGTAATCTTCAAAATATTTGTGAAACATAACACTTGAATATTAAAAAAGTTTTTAAAAGAAATCATTCCCCTTTTAGGTAATATAATTTAACAATATGGATTTGTTAAATTTTGTAAAACTTTCTTTTTAATTATTAAAGTTTGATAAAAAGTTGCCGTTAATTTATTTAGAGTTACTATTGCCAAGAGATAATAAAGGTTGATAGATGAAAGGTAATAGCTTTTTCAAGCTTCGACAAAGTGACGAGAGTATAGCTTTTAATAAACTTAAAGAGAGATTGGACGCAAAAGATATTGGGTCTAACCCTATGCTTATGCGACTTTTTAATATATTTGACGAAAATAATGATAAAGTCTTAGGTAAAAAAGAAATTCGAGCAATTTGGGATACTTTCAATATGTATGCAACTTCTGATGGTAACAATATTCTTGACCCAGATGAAACAATCGAGTTCTTAAATATTGTCGCTACCCCAAATTCTAAAGTCAGCGAGCAGGTTTTACATCAGTTCTTAAGTACACTACAATCTCAAAAAGAAAGCCCTGTTGAAACACAAGAGGATACCTCAAAGCAATCACAAACAACTAAGCAAATAACGCTTACTGATGAGCAAGCAAAAGGGCAAGTTGTTTCTGCTCTCGCTAGCGACGTAAATTCTGCCTATGTTTTGTACAATAATTCACATAATGGGGTTGTTACAAAAGGTTATGATGCTATTAAAAATTATTTTGATGGTGATTTAGGTTCTTCAAATGTAGAAGAAGTTCTTGCTTTACAAGACGAAGCTGTCAATTTTCTTCTTGGAGCCCAAGAAGGTTCTTTGAGCAAAAAAGAATACTATCTTGAAAACGTTGACCACCTAAAAAAGATGATTAAAAGAAGATTATTCGTTAAAGAAGAAGCTAGTGGTATTAGCTTTATTGATAGATACAGAGATTCTTATTCTGAAAAACAGTTAGAGCAAATCGTTGATAATTATCTTAACAAATATATTTCTAATTTGGGCACAATAGAAAATATTAAAAATATACAAGCCCGTTTAAGCCAATGCACAGAAGAAGGCAATCAGGCTTTCTTAGAAAAATTCCTACAAGATGCTTTAAATACTCCTCAAAGTGGAGGAAAAACTCCTGATAACATTGGAGTAAAAGATTCTTATAATATTGGAATGAGTATTACTATTGAATACAACTCTGATGAACCAGTAACATTTGAAGAAGTTTTTAAGCTTGAACGTGGCAGAGAGTATAATAAAGAAAAAGTTGAAGAATATTTAAATCACCAAGCAGAAAGTTCTTATGTCATTAGCGCATATAACAACTATCAAACATTTGCCCTTAATGTCAAAGAGCTTGAAAACGAAACTGATATAAATAACCTTGCAAACAAAACAGTAGAACTTTTTGAAAACAATTTCCCTACAAATGCGTTTGAAAAACTAAAATACTTAATAAATAAAAATAATCTCCCTATTAAGATTTCTCAATCAGAAAATGGTGAAATTGAGTTTGATACAACTGTTTTTGAAAATAATCAAGAGACTGGGGTACGGATATTAAAAAGCATTGCAAAATTTGCAGTACAAGACCAAAAAAAAGAGCTAAATAATGTCATCGGTGGTGAACCGGAAGAAAAACTATTAGAAATCAAGCAAAGAGGAGAATTGTTATATGACTTAGCCTATGGTAATGACTTCCCAGAAGCTCTAGTCCAAGCAATGAAAAATGATAACTCAACTGCTATTGAAAAATACACAGGTGTTGCAACTACTGGCGGTATGTTAATGTTAGCAGCTGGGACTTTGCTCGCTATTCCTACTGGTGGTACAAGCTTAATAGCGGCAGGAGGAGCACTTGCAATGGGGGGGATGGGTGCAAACATGGCTCTTAGCACTGTAGAACATTTCTCTAAAGATCTTGTTACAAGCGAAGAAGAAAAAGTTTACCGCGATATGATGATTACCAATGCAGGCGGTTTATTAATCGGTATGGGGGCAGGTAAATTAGGTGACAAATTATTTAATCAGTTTGTTGATAAAAAACTTGTTGAAGTGTTTAATCAAGCCGTAAACAACGGAAATAGAACAGAATTAGCAAAAGACGTTTTAACAAATCAAGAATTATTAGGCAAGTTCTTAAAAGCAGGCGGGATAAAAGTTGGCGCAGATTTTACACTATCACTTGCCGGTGATTTAGCAATGATGGGGGCCTTTGACACCAATGAAGATTGGCTGTCCCTAGTAAAGGCAAACCTTGTCGGTATCCTAATGAGTACGGGTTCAGATGTAGGAAATTTATCAAAAGAATTCAAAACAAAAAAAATAACTTCTGAAAATATAGATTTAGAAGGATTACAAGCATTACAAGAAAAAGCACAGCAACCTGTTAAAGACATCGAAGATACTCAAAGAAAATCCACGAATGCTTTTGCTGAAAAACTTTATTCAGATAAAGAATTTCCCAAAGAACATATTGAGTATATCTTAAAAAATACAAATAATGATAACCTTGCTCTTGCTGAAAAACTTTGCTCAGATAAAGAATTCCCTAAAGAATATATTTCCGATATCCTACGTGGTACTAACAAAGAAAATATTCAATTTGTTGAAAAGCTTTGTGATGATAAAGAGTTCCCCAAAGATAGACTTTCCTATTTAATACGTTATTCAGGTAATAAAATTGCAGAAAAGCTTTGTATACACCAAGAAATTGATGTAGGAGAATGTATGCGGATTCTGCATATAATTGATACCCGCGGGTACAAAGAAAAAGAAATTTCTTTTATTGAAAACCTCCTTCTTTATTCAAACAAAGATTTCTTGAGTAAAGATTTATTTTCATTGGTTGTAGAGTTACATAATGTCAATTTAGAATTTGCTGAAAGGCTTTTTACAGACAAGGATTTCCCAAAAGAACATATAGGAGATATCTTATACAGTGTTAATAAAGAAAAATTACCTCTAGCGGAAGCACTTTGTGCAGATAAAGAATTCCCCAAAGAATATATAAGGGATATCCTGCGCAGAGTTAGTAAAGAAAAATTACCTCTAGCAGAAGCTCTTTGTGCTGACAAAGATTTCCCAAAAGAACATATCTCAAGCATTCTTTGGGGAGCAGGTTCAATTAATCTTTCGTTTGCTAAAAAACTTTGTACTGACAAAGAATTTCCCAAAGAACATATCTCAAGCATTCTTTGGGAAACAAATGAAAATAATCTTGCGCTTGCTGAAAAACTATATGCTGATAAGGCGTTTCCCCCAGAAGAGATAGCGACTATTCTCATGGTAACGACAAAAGATAATATTTCATTTGCTGAAAAGCTTTGTGAAGAATACTCTAAATTGGAAATTCCAATAGAAAAGCTAAATACTTTAATTGCCAACTCCAATAGTATAAACTATTTAGATACGAAAAAACTCATTAAGAAGATGGGTAAAGATAATGTGAAGAAACTTGCAAATGAAGAATTCTTATTAGCGTGTCAAATGGTTGACATTTATCATGTTAAAAATATTAATGAAATTCCGCAAGCGGGTAAAAAAGAACTGTTACGACGTCTAGTAAAATGTAATGAAGGCTTGTTTAAAACAACGGATAGAATAAAAGAGGCTTTTCCATTAATTCCTACTAATAAAGATGAATACTGTACCTTATTACCATTAATAGTACGTTCTCTTGGTATTGAAACAAATACCTTAAAGCCAGATGAAGTAAATAACTTTAACAAATCAGTAAGTGAGGCTGCGACCTGTCTTGCAAAACTATCGGATAATGATTTTGCAAATCTCAACATAACTCAAGAAATGTCTAAAAATGATTTTATAAAGCTTGTTTTAGAGAAAACCAAAGAGCTCTCTTCTAAAGAACGTCAAAAAGTATATGACTATTTTGGCTTTGAATTACATCACAGTAAGAAAAATCCTACAGGTTATACAATTACGGGCTATCCTGTAAACTTAAACAATGGTAAAAAACTAGCACAGATTACTAATTTAAAAACAAAAGAAGTTGTTGAACTACTTCGTCCTGATGTAATTAAGTTTTCAGAAAACAACAAGGTGAAGTGTAATAACCCAGAAGTGGAACGCATTTTAAATGAAATAGTTGATGTGCTCCCAGAATTAAGAGTTCAATTAGGAAAGCCACAACATCGTACCCATAGCTATGATGTTTTACAACATTCATTAAAAGTAATGCAAAAAATAGCACAAGATCCAAAATTTGAGAAATTAAATGATGATGATAAAAAAATTATGTTATTAGCCTCTCTTTTACATGATGTGACAAAAAGAGAAGGTTCTGATGATAAAACGCATGCTAATGAAAGTAGTTTTGACAGTTTCTTTATTGCGAAGAAATTTAATTTGCCAAGAGAGCAGGAACTTAAGTTATATACGCTCATCAAACATCATGAGTGGCTAGAATATGTAAACACTTCTAAAAATGAAGAGGTGCTTACTAAACGTTTACAATCCGTAGCATTTGATCTACAGCACGAAAATCTTTTTGATATGGCATTAATGTTTGCTAATGCTGATTTAAGAGCTGTGAAAACTGATGATAGTTTTCGCGATACAATGGATGGTAGTAATCGAATTACTATAGAAGGAGTAAGACGTAGCTTTGGGGATTCTGCAGAAGTATATGCTCAAAGAATAAAAGATTATGTACAAGAATTGCAAAAATCAAAACCTATTTTACCTGTGACACAAATTCCGACAATGAGCAGAATTAAGCAAGCGATAATGGATATTAAACCAGATGGAACCACTAACTTAAAAGGTGTTTATGTAGATTCAAATGGTATGGTAATAATAAAGTTTAATGAAGTAGAGGATTGGGAATTGATTGGATTTTCTAAGGGTACTTGTTCGCACGGTATTAGTGCAAAAGGTGTCAACGAGGCAGGGGAGGAATGTGATGTCGACACTGGTAATATAAAATTTTTTGCTCACGCACTTGATTATGAATATCAACTGACAAAGTTTGATGCCTTTTCATTAGTTGATAATGATGCATTATTATCAGTAAGTTACGCAGAACGCCCAGAAAGCAAATATAGATTCTTTAGACCACAAGGTGTATTGCTAAATTTCGATACAACCTATATCCATGGTGGCGGTAACACAGATTCTGGCTCGGGTCGTCGTAAGAATATTGAAGAATTTAAATCAAATTATATTTTTGGCGGCGAAAGAGAATCGGAGCGTGTTTATGTATCAAACTTAATTAAAGAAGCTACTGGCATGGATGATGAACAATATGTTCGGTTTGTAGGAGAAAATAAAAATAAATCTTTTTCTGAGATATATCCAGTAGAAATAAGAGAAGCTATTATTAAAGCACTAGCTACCATAAACTCAAATGTTAGAAAGGGTAATAGAGAATATAATGAGATGTATGGCTCTAACCCACAACCACCAATGGCAGTTTTTGCATATAGTATAGACTATACCGAACGGATTGAAAATCCTATAGAATTCTTAAGTAGAACTACAATTAATTCTAATGAACATCACAGTTTTGGTAATGCTCCTGCCAAATCTGTATCAGAAAGAACTGAATTTTTGAGGCGCTATGCGTTAGAACATGATATACCTTTTGTAATTTTTGGAGATTAAATATATTGAAATAAATTTTAAAAATTAATCTTAATTTTAGGCTTTTATTATTTACGAAAGGCTCCTTTTAATAAAACCTGCTTGTTTTCCTAGTGTGTTTGATGTAGTTTAGAGCATGTACGGTTTTAATTTTTTAGAAGGAGACTCAAAATGAGCGAAAGAAAACTCGTAGGAACAAACGAAATGTTCAAAAAAGCATTAGAAGGCGGATACGCTATTGGTGCTTACAACGTTAACAATATGGAAATCTTGCAAGCTATCGCTGAAGCTGCTGAAGAAACAAGATCACCAATCATTCTTCAAGTTTCTGCTGGTGCAAGAAAATATGCTAACCAAACTTACCTAATCAAGTTGGTTGAAGCTGCTTTAGCTACTACAACAGTACCTATCGCATTACACTTAGACCACGGTGCAGATTTCGAAATTTGTAAAGCTTGTATCGATGGTGGTTTCTCATCTGTAATGATTGACGGTTCTAGATTCCCATTCGAAGAAAACGTTGAATTAACTAAAAAAGTTGTTGAATACGCACACGAAAGAGGAGTTTCAGTTGAAGCTGAACTTGGTAAACTTGCTGGTGTTGAAGATGACGTTAAAGTTGATGCAAAAGATGCTAAATACACTAACGTTCAAGAAGCAGTTGAATTTGTTAAGAGAACAGGTTGTGACTCTTTAGCAATCGCTATCGGTACTTCTCACGGTGCTTACAAATTCAAAGGTGAAGCTAAATTAGACTTCGAAAGATTGAAAGAAATCAAAGATGCTCTTAAAGAAGCGGGTTTCGGTGATTACCCAATCGTTCTTCACGGTTCATCTTCTGTTCCAAAAGAATTCGTTGCTAAGTGTAACCAATTCGGTGGTAACTTACCTGATGCACAAGGTGTTCCAGAAGAAATGCTTGCATACGCTTCTAAACACGGTGTTGCTAAGATTAACATTGATACAGACTTGAGATTAGCTATGACTTCTACAATCAGAGAATTCTTTGTAGAACACCCAGAAAAATTCGACCCACGTGAATATATGGGACCAGGCAGACAAGCTGTTAAAGAAATGGTTATGCACAAAATGAAAGACGTATTAGGAACAGCTGGTCACGCTGATGACTAATATCTAATTCTTTAGAAAACTAAAACCGCAAGAGTCAAATTGATTCTTGCGGTTTTGTTGTTGATTGGGATATAGGGTTCTTAATGAATATTGTTGCTAATAACAGGCTGGCTATCTTTGTTAGCGCATAATACTACCAATAAATTGTTAACCATACTTGCTTTAGTCGCTTCATCAAGATGAATATGTTCGTTTTGGGATAATTTATCTAATGCCATTTCTACCATTCCAACAGCCCCGTCAACGATTGCTCTTTTTGCATCAATAACTGCGTGTGCTTGTTGTCTTTGTAACATCGCAACTGCAATCTCAGTCGAATATGCTAGGTGAGTAATCCTTGCATCAATAACATTGATACCTGCTGCAGTCACACTTTTTTGAATTTCTGTTTTTAATTTGTCTGAGATTTCTGCACTATCACCTCTTAATGATTGTACATTAGCTTCATCAGGTGCATCGTAAGGATACATTCTAACAATGTTTCTTAAAGCGCAATCTGCTTGTGCTGATAAGAAACGAGGATAATCTTCTACATTAAAGATTGCTTTAGCTGTATCTTTAACTTCCCATACAACAATGATACCAACATCTATAGGGTTACCTTGCGCATCATTGATTTTTTGTTTGCCGTTATCCAAGGTTCTTGCCTTAAGAGAAACTGCTCCGAAACTGTTTCCTGCATAAGGTTGTGAGAATGGGTTTACCCAGTGGAAACCAGTTCTCTTTAATGTTCCGACGTATTTACCAAATAATACTAAAACATAAGCTTCTTGTGGTTTTACAATTTTGAATCCACCTAAGCAGAACAGGCCTATTAAGAACATAAAACCTGAAAGAATAGCAGTAAATGGTGTAAATAAGCAAACTAATGCTATCATTGCTCCGATTATCATTAACGCTAATACTGCCCAGCCACTAGTAGAATTTGCTTCGTATTCAACTTCTTTGTTTACGATTTTTAGCGCTGTTGGTTCATAATGTTGACGTAATTCCGGTTTTTGTATTTGAGTTTGTTTTTGTGTACAGAATTTCTTTAAAAATTGAGCATTGCTTACGATATCAAGATTGTATCTTGAGAACAAGTTAAAGAATCTTGAAAGTTCTCCATTATCGAAAAATATTAAGCCACAATCTTTACATCTATCTAGAAGAACGCCTTCGTGGTAGACTTTGTCCATTTTGTTAGAACATTTGCAACAATTTCTACCTGCTTCTTCTACATTAACAGCAGGCAAATTAAATAAGTTTATTATATCTTTTTTTAATTCTATTCTTTTGCTAATTTCTTCTATATTTGCTTGGTTAAGAGCAATTGCCCCGCAAGCTGTACAAATTTCAAACTGAATACCTTGGAAAGAATGTGAATCTAGTTCTTTTCCGCATTTTGAACAAATGGTCATAAAAATCTCCCTTTCAAATCTTCTTTCTGATTCTAGCAATAAAAGAGAAAATTTTTATCATCCAAATCATGGAATTTTTATAAGTTTTTATAAAAGCTTTTTATAAAAACAATAGCGTCTTCTCTAGTTTCAATATCACCTGAAATTTGTGCTTCGTGCAGGGCGTCGATAATTTGTCCTAAGATTGGAGAAGGTTTGATGTCTAGTATTTTTATAATTTCGTTTCCATCAATGAGTTTAGGTAAAGGTTTTAAAGAATCTTTTATTTCTAGATAGTAATTTAGCATTTTATCTAGTCCAGATAGGTTGGTTTCCAGAATTTCTGGTGTGATATCTTTACCTTGAGCAGCTAATCTATCTGCTTTAGCAAGTAAAATATTATCAATGATAGCACCTTCCATTTTTCTGATATAGCGCATATAGTGTTTTTCAGATAGGTTTGGGGCTTGGATAACACTTGATGGATATATGTGAAGCTTGATTTGCTTCGAGATATATTCAATTTGTTTTTTTGAAAAATGCATTTCTTTTAGCATTTTTTCTGCCATTTTTGCACCAATATCATCGTGTTTTATGAATCTATGTCTATCATTTTCTTCAATTGTCCAAGTTGAAAACTTGCCAATATCGTGAAGTAACCCAACTAATTTTATGTGTGCTAAGCGAGAAGCTCCACCGAAATCAGACTTTTCTAGTTCTTCTTTAATAATATTATTGCTATTTTCATAGAGTAGTTGAATTTGGTTAACAACTTCTAAAGAATGATGTAATAAGTCTAGGTGGTGGTGGCTATTTGGAGGGACTTTTTTTACATCAGTGATTGGAGGGAAAAGTTTTTCTAAAATCCCTGCATTATCAAGTCCTATTAGTGCTTTAACCGTGTATCTACCTTCAAATAGTTTTAAAACTTCAGTGTTTATTCTTTCAATTGCGGGTTCTAATATTCGACATTTCCTTGATAGGATAGCTTTTATTGTTTCGTCTTCTATATTAAAACCAAGATTTGCTTGAAATCTATAAGCTCTTAATATTCTAAGAGGGTCATCATCAAAATTTTTATCAGAAATCATTCTTATGACGCCTGTTTTTAAATCGCTTTTCCCGCCACAGGAATCAATGATTTCCCCTGTGTAGATGTCCATTGCTAATGCATTAATTGTGAAATCTCTTCGAAGTAAATCTTTTTCAAAGTTGTTTTCTATAGGGTTAGTAATATCTAAATAATTTAGCTTATCTTTTAGGACAAGTCTGTAAATATTATTTTCTTCATCTAGTGGGATGAATGTTGCATCAAGAGTCTGGGCAAGTTTTTGAGAGAAGTGTCTAGCGTTTTTATCTAAGACGATTATATCTCTATCATAAGTAGGTCTGTTAAGTAGATAGTCTCGAACGGTTCCACCAACTAAGTAGACTTTTCGCCCAGTGTTTTTTATTGCGTTTATAATTTCGTTATTTAGAATATCCATAAATAAGGTTCCCTATTCCGGTAATAGAGGCAGTTTCTGCTTTTAGGATAAGTTTGCCAAGGCTCACTAGTGGTAAGTTTTTTTCTTTGAACCAGTCAAATTCTTTATCAGAAAAGCCGCCCTCTGGTCCTATTATAGCAAGAATACTTTCTCCTGTTGATATGGGATTGTTAGAAATGAATTCTTTAAGACTCATTTGGTCATAGCGCTCGGCAAATACAATAACTTTATCAAATTGATAAAATGGAAGCTCTTCTATTGTTGTAAGTTTGTGGCATACTGGAATATTTGCTCTTTCACATTGTTTAGAAGCTTCGTACATTGTTTTTTGCCATTTTTCGACTTTGGCGTTAGCTGTAAGTTTTGCAAGAGCGCAGTATTTTGTATGGATAGGAAAAACTTCATTAACTCCTAGTTCAGTAGCTTTTTCTATCAATGTTATCTGTGCATCACTTCTTAAGGGCGATTGTGCAATAGATAGATTAAAATCTAATTTTCGTTCCGATTTTTTTATTTCTAAGATTTCGGATATTATTTCTTGCTTGGTAATTTCATTTACTTTGCAGCAATAAATTAACTCGGTTTCATCGCAAAAAGAAATTTTTTCGCCAATGCGGATTCTTAGTGATTTTGCAATGTGGTTGTAGTTTTCTTTGTCGTTGATTGTTATTATGTTTTCTGATATTTGAGTTGAGTTGATAAAAAAATGCGGCATATTTATTCCTTTGAAAGACCAAAATTAAAAGCTTCTAGTATATTTTTAACCTTTATGATATCTATTCCTTTAATTTCTTTAGAGAGATTGTTCATATTTGGGATTAGGATTCTTTTATACCCAAGTTTTTGAGCTTCGACTATTCGCTTTTCAATATTGCTCACAGCTCTGATTTCGCCAGAAAGACCTATTTCACCAACAATAGCTGTTGCTTTATCTAGAACAATATCTCTAGCGCAAGTTGTAATAGCTAGCGCAATCCCGAGGTCTGCAGCTGTTTCTGTAATATCCATCCCGCCAATAACGTTTAAATAAACATCTTGTCTTGAAAGGTTTAACCCGACTCTTTTTTCTAATACAGCAAGGATTTGATGAACTCTACCTGTGTCCACTCCATTTGCGATTCGTCTTGGCGTTGGATAAGGGGTTGTTCCAACAAGAGCTTGAATTTCTACTAACATTGGTCTTGAACCTTCATTAGTAACAATAGTAACACTTCCGGGGGCTTGAATATTTTCTGAATCTTTGATGAAAAGTTCGCTAGGGTTGGTAATTTCACGTAACCCGTTTTCTTCCATTTCAAAAATTCCTACTTCAGAGGTGTTCCCAAAACGGTTTTTTGCTGAGCGTAAAATACGATGAGTCTTGTATTTATCGCCTTCAAATTGTATAACGGTGTCAACCATGTGTTCAAGAATCTTTGGGCCTGCAATATTTCCTTCTTTTGTGACGTGCCCGATTACAATGATTGCTATTCCGTTTCTTTTCGCAATGTTTATTAATGTGTTACAGCATTCTCTTATCTGACTTACACTTCCAGCAGTGCTTTGTACTTCTTGAGAATAAATTGCTTGTATACTATCGATGATTACTAAATCTGGCGAAATTTCTTCAATCTGTTTTTTGATTGCTTCTAATTGTGTTTGAGCATAAATTAACAAATTACTTGAAGAAACTTTTAATCTTTCTGCTCTTAATTTGATTTGGGAAAGAGATTCTTCTGCTGATGTATAAAGTACCTTTTTATTATTTTCAGCAAGTGTCCCGCCTGTTTGTAATAAGAGAGTGGATTTGCCAATCCCTGGGTCTCCCGCAAGTAGGATTACAGAACCTTGAACTATACCACCACCTAGAACCCTATCAAATTCTGAAATTGCAGTAGAAAACCTAGTCTCGCTTTTAGTTGTGATTTCGCCGATTTTCATCGGAGGGGTGTCGTCAATAATTGATAGAGCTTTTTTGTTATTTGGGGTAGAAACTTCTTCTACAAAACTGCTCCAAGTCCCACATTCAGGACATTTGCCTAAATATCCGGCGGATTCATACCCACATTGTTGACATACGTATTTTGATTTTATTTTTGCCATAGTAAATTATTAAAACCCAGCTTCGTATTCTTCATCAGAATCTTCTTCAAACATTTCTATATCAATGTCTTCTGGTAAATCCTCTTCTTTATCGTGTTTATCTTGTCTTCCTTGTTTAGAATTTTCTTCAAGGATTTCTTCTGTTTCATTTTCTAAATCTTTAAAATTTAAAGGTTTTGGCTTTTGAGGTCTTTTAGAATTCATTACCGCCGCAACATTCATCATTGCTAAGGAATTAAGAGTTGCTCGTAGCTGCGCACTACGGTCGGTATAAGGTTCTTGGTTGAAAGATTCTTCTTCACCTTCACCTCTGCCAATAACACCATATTCGGTGCCCGGACCATATTTTTCGTCACTGGTTTTTGCTGCAGTCCCAGAAGGGTCGCCACTTTTAAAGTTAAAAGCGCCGCCTATTCCAAAGAAACCTGCTGAGCGATTATCTACCATATAAACATAACCTCACAATCAAATTTAAACTCTACTGCATCCTCTTTATGAGTTTAAACTTTTTTGATGACATTTTAAAACCTCTAAATATATTATTTTGTTAGTTTAATATGAAACTTTTACAAAAATTTACATACGAATGCTAAAATTTACTAAATTCTTATACGGAAATATCTGTAAACATTGAATAAAATATTGCACAAAAAACTTTAGCGAATATAATAAGTGTTGATTTTACACTAAGGAATTGGAACGATTATGGATACAAAAAAAATAAGAAATATAGCGATTATAGCTCACGTTGACCACGGTAAAACAACAATGGTTGACTGTATGCTTAAACAAGCAGGTGCTTTTAGAGAAAATCAAAATATGCAAGAACGTGTTCTTGATAGTAATGACCTTGAAAGAGAACGTGGGATTACTATTTTATCTAAAAACATTTCTATTAATTATAAAGATTATAAGATTAATGTTGTTGATACCCCTGGTCACGCAGATTTTGGTGGAGAAGTAGAACGTGTTTTAGGTATGGTTGACGGTGCGTTATTAATTGTAGATGCTGCTGAAGGACCGATGCCTCAAACAAGATTTGTTCTTTCTAAGGCTTTAGAATTGGGTATTCGTATCATTGTTGTAATAAACAAAATTGATAAACCTGCAGCAGATCCGGATTCTACTCTAGATAAAATTTTTGATTTATTCACTGAGTTGACAGATAGAGAAGATTTAATCGATTTCCCTTATATTTATGCAAGTAGCTTGAATAGTTATGCAATAAAAAATCTTGATGATGAACCAAAAGATATGGTTCCTTTATTAGATAGTATTATTGAACATATTGATGCTCCATCTGGAGATGCTTCATTGCCATTACAATTCAGAGCGACAACTCTTGATTATAATGATTACGTTGGAAGAATAGTAATTGGTAGAATTGCAAATGGTAAGGTTTCTTCTCAGGAAATGGTCTCTGTTGTTCATGCAGATGGAAATGTTGAAAGAGGAAAGGTTACAAAGCTTTTCGGATTCAAAGATTTAGGTAGAGTTGAGATTGAATCAGCTTCTGCAGGTGATATTGTTGGTATAGCAGGTTTCTCTGATATCCAGATTGGTGAAACAATTTGTGCATTGAATGATGTAAATCCTTTACCTTTAATAAAAGTTGACGAACCTACATTACAGATGAATTTTTCTGTAAACGATAGTCCTTTTGCGGGTACTGAAGGTAAATTCGTTACAAGTAGACAGATTAGAAAACGTTTGTATGATGAATTGGAAAAGAATGTATCAATGCGAGTAGAAGACACTGATAGTACTGATATGTTCCGTGTTAGTGGCCGTGGCGAATTACACTTGAGTATTCTTATTGAAACAATGAGAAGAGAAGGCTTCGAATTCCAAGTATCAAAACCTGAGGTAATTTTTAAGACAATAGATGAACAAAGACATGAGCCTTTTGAAAATTTAACACTTGATGTCCCAGAAACCTATGCAGGGTCTTGTATTGAAAGATTAGCAGGTAGGAAAGCTAATATGCTAGAAATGAATAATGCAAATGGTCGTACTCAAATGCGTTTTTCTATTCCAGCAAGAGGATTGATAGGTTTTAGAACAGAGTTTATAAGAATGACTCGTGGTGAGGGTATTATGTATCATACTTTTGAGGAGTACAAACCTTATGCTGGAGACATCCCTAAGCAACGTAATGGTAGTTTGATTGCCCACGAAGCAGGTGAAGCTGTTCCTTATGCATTAGCTCAGTTCGAAGACAGAGGGGTTTTCTTTATTACTCCAAAAACAAAAGTTTATAGAGGAATGATTGTTGGAGAAGGTAATAAACCTCAAGATATCATTGTGAACGTATGTAAGACTAAAAAGTTAACCAATATGCGTAGTGCAACAGCAGATGTGATGGTTACGCTCCAAGCGCACAGAGAATTATCTCTAGAAGATGCTTTGGAATATATTGCTGATGACGAATTGATGGAAGTAACTCCAGAGAATGTTCGTATAAGAAAAATGGATTTGGTAAAATTCAGAGGAATATAATTTAAAAGCCGAGATTTTTATCTCGGCTTTTTTATCTGGCTAAAAGAGCTTCTTTATTATTATCCCAAATTGCAAAATCATTAATAATGATGTCAGCGTAGTCGGAACCTCTTGTTGACAGTGAATGAATATGTTTTATAGGTAAATCAAAAATTGATATAATATTCTTTCCCGCTTGCGTGTTTTTTTCAATAATGTAATTATCTCCAAATAGGATGTTTAATTCTTCGGGAATTGTGTAATAGTCATCTTTTTTGCCAACAATACATATTCCCCAGTCACCTAGCTGTTTAATATCAGCTTCTGCGCAAAATACAGTATCATTACTTTTTTCAGGGAGAGATAAATCATCTTCGCCATTTTCAAAGTTGATATAATTCCCCATTCCAACAAGTCCAACTTGGGTATCTTGTAGCCATACACTTTCAGAGAGGGTTTTGAAGAAATTTTTCCCGACAATAATATCATCATTTAAAAGTGCAAATAATGAATTTTTAGCTAATGAAACTCCAAGATTCCAACTTTTATTTACGTATAAGTTTGTTTCTTGATTTAAAACTGTAACCTTAGGATTATCAAATGATATCTGTTTTTCGGTATTATTGTTGATTATGATAATTTCATTGACTATCTCTTCGTCGGATATGGTATTAACTAAAATTCTCAAAATATCTTCCCTGATGAGTAGAGTAGGAATAATAACTGAAAATCTACTCATCAAAGAATTAAATTCTTTTGATATAGTTTTATGCCACAAATCGTGGTCTAATCCATTGATTTCATGAAACTCTGGAGACATGCAAGAGCAAGAATGTATATGCTGGCAACGTAGGTTCTTTATAATATAATTAGTTCTGCCATTCATCATATTCTTTCTTATGAGATAGTGATCTCCCCAGAGGATTTTTAGATCTTCTGGTATGTCATAAAAACATTCTCTTCTACCAATAATAAAAGACCCCCAATCTCCAATGCCATCTGTTAAGGGGAGCTCTTTTCTTTCTAAATTTTGGGGTGCAAAATTTGCATTTGGGTGAAAGTTTTCTTTATCAATCCCGATGGTTGCAAAAATATCTATGCCAAGAAGCCCGGTTTGTGCATCGTCTAGCCAGCCTTTTTCAAGGATTCTTGATATCTGGTTCTCTTCTGGAATTAGATCATCATTAACTAGCGCAATGATATCAAACTGAGATATTAAACGCCCAAAATTCCAGCTTTTGTTTACGTATAAATTTTCAGCACATAAAATGACCTGTACTTTTCCTAAAAAAGGAAAGTCTGAAGGTAAATCTTCTTGGGTATTTTTTATTATGATAATTTCTCCGACAGCTTCATCTCTATGAAAGGCTTCAACACAAGCTGCTAGAACTTTTGGACATTTTAAAACTGTCGGTATTATTACAGATACTTTTTTCATAAATTCCTCTTAAAACATTAATCTGAACAATAAGAATCTCTTATTTAATTTCTCAGAGAATTTTCTAAGATTAGATACTGATTCAGAGGTATCGTTGATTATTTGTTGTAGATTTGAACCAGATTTATCTGAAGAACAACTATTTAAAGTATCTAATGCTATGTTAGCTTTTGTAAGAGCGAGGTTTATATTATCCATACTTGTTGATAATTTTTTCTTCATATTTTCGTCACCTGTCATAGCATTAACAGATTGCGAAATTTCATTAAGGTTGTGCATTACTGCGTTTAAGTCACTCGCAAATGCCTTATTATCAATAGACGCCAATATTGGAGTAGCGCTATTGGATAGATTTGTAACAGCATCAGATAAATTGTATAATTTTTGGCTAAATTTATCATCTCCAATAATGTTATTTACGTTAACAGCTAACTTATTAAAGTTTGCAGATACATCGTTCATCATGCCCATAAGCAAGTCTAAATCGGTCTTAGAGTTTTCGATAAGAGCTTCTGCCTTAGTTAATGTAGATGTTGCTTGTGCTGTAAGTTGTTTGAAGTTTTCTACAGTATCTTTTAGGTCAGCAATTGTTTTATCGTTTAACAAGTCGTTAACAATCTTATTTGTTTCTGTTAAACCTTCTGCAGCTCTGTATTGTAAATCTAAAAAGTCTGCAATTCTCATTGGTTCAATTATTGTGTAAGGTGAAGTTTGGTTTGGATACGGGATTGGAGCATTATCAATCGGGAATATTCTTAATTTCTTCTTCCCGTTAAGAGTAATAATTTTACCTGTCATAAATTCTGGTAAAATTAACCCTGGCATATCAACAATGTATCCTATTTTATAAGCATAAGGAGTTTTAATACCTTCTTGGAATTTTACTGGTACAAGTTGTGCTGCAATAATTTGAGATTTTTTAACTAAACCTGCATCGTAGAACTTGTCATCTAGTTTGATTTCAACAGGCATTGACTCTGGTAGAACTTCACGTGTTGTGATTGGAAGATAAATAGTTCTATATTTAGGTGGAGTGATTTCAAGGAACTGTTCGCCGATTAACCCTGATTGTTGTATCGAAATCGCTGATGCCTTTGGTATTTTTACACCTTGAGCTGTGATAACAAATTTTAATTTTACATAACTAGATGTTCCGTCAATTACAGGGGTAATTTCTTCAACTTGGCCAACTCTATAACCCATCATTTGAACACCAGAGCCAGGGCGCATACCGTTAACGTCTTTGAATTTTATTTCAATACGTTCAGCAGATGAGAAAGAGCGTCCTTTTACCCATAAAATTGTCATAAAGAATATGGTAAGAGCTACAAGAGCTAAAATTCCTACTTTAATTGATGATGAAACTTTCATTATATAAAACCTCTTCTTCCAATATCTTATCAAAAAGATTTGTTACTCTGCAAGCATTTTCATAGGTCCTTCAAGTGCTGCAGTAACAAATTGTTTTGTATAAGGTGTATTTTGCAGTTGTAATTCATCTGGAGTTCCTGCAAAAACTATTTTCCCGTTGTATAGCATTATTACTTTATCGGCAGTTCTTGTAATTGTTGACATTTGGTGTGTAACAACAATTGATGCCGCTTTAGTTTCATTTTTTAACCTCACGATATAATCTTCTATTAATGTAGAGGACATTGGGTCTAGTCCTGCTGTAGGTTCGTCATAGAGTATTATTTGTGGCTCTGTTACAATTGCTCTGGCAAAGCTTACTCTTTTTTGCATCCCCCCAGATAGTTCTGAAGGAAACTTTTCTTCAATTCCTTGCAGCCCAACCATCTCTAGTTTTTCTTTAACAATCTTTTCTAAATCTTTTTTTGAATATTTCTTTCTTAAATCCTTGCGTTCAACTAATGCAAAAGATATATTATCAAATACGTTTAAAGAATCGAAAAGTGCTGAATATTGAAAAACCATTGCAATATCTCCAGTGGTTTCAATTTCTCCATTGTCAGGTTCAAGAAGTCCACTGATTAGTTTTAGAACTGTACTTTTACCAGAACCTGAAAAGCCTACTATTGCAAGAATTTCACCATCTTCAACTTTAAAAGATATATCATCAATAACTCTTTTATCATTAAAATCTTTTATTAAATTTTTAACGTGTATACTCATTTCTCACCTATCTAGAAGAAAAATCCTATTGCAAAAATCATATCAATAAATACTATAGCGATGAAGGACCAAACAACTGATTTTGTTGTTGCGTCACCAACCCCTTTTGAACCGCCTTTTGCATAATATCCGCAAGTACAGCTAATAAGAGCGATAACAAACCCAAAAGTTGCAGCTTTGAACATGCTAATGTAAATATCTCTTAGGCTTAACCCAAACCAAACTGAATCAAAAAAAGCCCTGTAACCTAAATCAGATGCTAAATTAGAAGCAAATGCACCTCCAATAATTCCGAAAACTGTTGCAATAATACAAACTAGAGGCATCATTAATAACCCTGCTAAAATTCTTGGTGCCATTAAATAACTTATTGGGTTTACTTTTAATACTTTGATTGCGTCAATTTGATCGGTAACTCGCATTGTTGCTATTTCCGAAGCTAAAGACGAGCCTATCATATAAATAATAGCAAAACCTGCCATGATAACAGCCTCTTCTCTTACTAGTAATAATGTTACAAACATTCCCACATAGTTCCCGCCACCTTGCTTTACCATTTCGCCTGCAACTTGAGAAGCAACAATAATAGATGACATTCCCACAATTGATAGTGTTATTGGTAATGAGCTGACTCCGAATCGTGCGCATTGATATAATAATTCTTTAATATTTACGTTAAATTTCAGTATTTGTTGCACCACTGCAACTAGCATTATAACAATGTTTCCGAGGGTCTCTAAAAAGATTTTAAAAGAATCTTGTAAGGATAATAAAAGTTTATAACTTACTGTATCTTTAAATAAAAAGCGCTCCATACAAGTTATTATAACAAAAAAATAAAAATTCCTATACAAAAACGGATTTACATGATATGATAATTTTAGATGTAGTAGATAAAATTTTTTTGAAATATATGCGATGAAGTTATTTAAAAATTAATAAATGATGTTCCGGTAGGTTATATGTGCCGGTTTAGTCGTATATAGATAAACAAAAGAATAGAAAAGGACAAGGTGCAGGTATGATATGGACCATTGTAGCTATTGTTGTATGTGTTGTACTAATAGTAATCACTGCTGTACAACAGGTAAGATACAATAGCCTTTCAGCACTCTCTGAACAGAGTAAGGCTGATTTTGCCCAAAGAGAGGCGCTTATCCAAAAAGAAGCTTTGATAAAAGCTAAGGAAGCTTTGCAATCTGAACGAGAACAATTAAAAGAGGATGAAAGAGAAAGAAGAAGAGAATTTGCAAATCTTGAACAAAAGTTGAACAAAAGAGAAGATTTCTTGGAGTCTAAAGTACAGGAAATCACTGATAAAGAAGTTGAACTTGATAAACTAAAAGACCAAATTCTTGATAAGGAAGATATTCTTGCAGATTTAATTCAACGCCAAACTTCTGAATTAGAACGTATTAGTGGTTTGTCTACAGAAGAAGCTAAGAAGATGTTTTTAGAACAATTAAAAACTGATTTAGCGCAAGAACAGATGCAATTAATAAGAGAAAACGAAGCAAAAATTAGAGAAACAGCTTTAGAAAAATCTAAAGAGATTCTTTCTACAACAATGCAAAGATGTATGATAGAACAAGTTGTTGAATCAACTGTGTCTGTAGTTTCATTGCCAAATGACGAAATGAAAGGTCGTATTATTGGTAGAGAAGGTAGAAATATTAGAACATTAGAAACATTAACAGGTGTTGACTTAATTATTGATGATACTCCGGAGGCTGTTGTTCTTTCTTCTTTCGATCCTGTAAGACGTGAAGTTGCAAAACTTGCATTAGAAAAACTTATACAAGATGGACGTATTCACCCTGTAAGAATTGAAGAAATGGTTGAAAAAGCCAAAGAAGAAATTGATAAAAAGATTCTTGAAGAAGGTGAAAATGCAGCTCTTGATGCAGGTATTATCGGTTTAAATAAAGAGTTAGTTAAAAACTTAGGACGCTTATATTACAGAACCAGTTATGGTCAGAATGTTCTAAAACACTCTTTAGAAGTTGGTCACATAGCAGGAATGTTGGCGGCTGAACTAGGTGCGAATGTTTATGTTGCTAAGCGTGCTGGTTTACTTCATGATATCGGTAAGGCTGTTGACCAAACTCAGGAAGGTACTCATATTGAGTTAGGTGTTGAATTAGCTCAAAGATATGGTGAAAAACCTGAAATCATTCATGCTATTGAAGCTCACCATGATGGTGTTACCGCAAATACTGTTGAAGCTGTCTTGGTTAAATTAGCAGATGCAATATCTGCATCAAGACCAGGAGCAAGACGTGATACCTTAGAAATTTATATTAAACGTCTTCAAAAAATTGAAGAGATTGTAAACAGCTATGATGGTATTAAACAATCTTTTGCAGTTCAAGCTGGGCGTGAAGTAAGGGTTATCGTTCAATCTGAAATGTTTGATGATTTAGCATCTCAGAGACTAGCAAGAGATATTGCTGCCAAGATTGAAAATGAATTAGATTACCCAGGACAAATCAAAGTAACTGTTGTAAGAGAATTCAGAACTACGGAAATTGCAAAATAGGATAATGGGAAACAAGCAGTTTAAAATATTATTTTTTGGAGATTTAACAGGTAAACCCGGACGCATTGCGGTTCGGGATTACCTGTCTTCAATTCCTGCTGCTGAGAAACCTGATTTTGTGATTGCAAATGTCGAAAATGCTTCTCATGGTTTTGGGCTAACAAAGAAAAATTATGAGGAGTTGCAGTCGTACGGTATAGATTGTTTTACGGCTGGGAATCATATTTGGGATAAGAAAGATATTTTTGATTATATTGAGGATGACACGGTTCTTGTTCGTCCGATTAATTATCCAGAAAACACTCCAGGGGTTGGGTGTAGGGTTTTTGAGAAAAATGGTAAAAAGATTGCTGTGTTGAATGCTTTAGGGCAAGTTTTCATGGCTCCTATTGATTCTCCTTGGGCAATTTTGAAAGAAAAAATTGAACTTATAAAACCAACGGTAGATTATATTGTTGTAGATTTTCATGCTGAGGCGACAGCTGAAAAAATAGCGCTTGGTAAATATTTAAGTGAACTAGGAGTTTCATTTTTTACGGGGACTCATACTCACGTTCAAACAGCTGATGAAAAGATTATTAATGGAATGGCATATATTTCTGATGCCGGTTTGTGTGGCGCTCCTGATGGAGTGATTGGTATGGATTACGAATCATCTCTGAAACGTTTTCTGACAGGAATGCCTGTACGTTATGAAGTTGCAGAAAGTGCGAGGCTTCAAATTAATGCTGTAGAAGTAACATTAGATGAGTTACACGCTACAGATATAAAGAGAATTAACATTAGTTATGTACATAAGAAAGAAGGAATGGAGGCTGAAGGTGAAAGCGGTCCTTGAGAGAGGCGGTGCTTATGAAAGCTGATTTTCATATTCATACGCATTATTCAGACGGTGTTTTTTCTCCCGAGAAGATTGTTGACCTTGCTTACGAAGCGGGGTTAGAAGCAATTGCTCTTACTGATCACGATAATGTTTTGTCTTATAAAGCGGCAAAAAATTATATCGACAGTATGGGTATTAATATTCAGATTATTAAAGGTATTGAGATAAATACTTTATATAAAGATTATGAAGTTCATATTTTAGGATATTTCCCAGATGAAACTCATAGTGATTTTGTGTCAATGCTAAAAATGCAACAGCAGGCACGTTTAAAACAAGCTAAAGAAATTATCAGACTTCTTGCAAAGAAAGAAGGGATAAGAATTAGTTTGGATGATATCAAGGCTATGGTTGCAGAGGGTGGCAGTATTGGTCGTCCGCATATTGCAAAGGCAATTACAAATGCGGGCGGAACTAATGGTGTCATAGAGGCTTATAACAAATATATTCATAAGTCTTCTCCTGTATATGTTGAACGTAAAACTGTTTCGCCATTTGATGCGGTAGAAATTATTTATGATTCAGGCGGTGTCCCTGTGATTGCCCATCCTTATGATATTGATATTGCTGCAAAACTTATAAAAGAGTTGATGAATTGTGGCTTGAGAGGTATTGAAGCTTACCATAGAAAACATTCTCCTGCGATAGTAGAATATTTTTCTTCTATGGCGGAGGAATTGGGGCTAATTGTTACAGGTGGTTCAGATTTCCACGCTCCAAATATAATGAACGGTCAAATAATTTTGGGTAAGAATTTTGTTCCAGAGTGGATTTGGGACAAATTACATGAAGAAAAGCGTTGCTTAGATTTAGCATAGGAGGTTCTGTGAAAAAAGCCTTTACGATTATTGAAATAAGTATCTTGGCTGTAATATTACTTATTGTTGGTTGCTTGGTCGTACCATTTTCTTTGGATGATACAAGACAAGCTGCTTATGTATTAGAATGGCGTGGTTTACAGGATAGAATTTCTATGGCGTTTACAGCTGCCAAGATTCATGGTGGAAATTCTACTGAAGAGCTTGAGACATTTATTATGAAGTCTATTTCTGATGGACAGTATAAGCGAATTGAACCTTATAAAATTAAGTATATGAATGGTCGTTCTGCAAGTGGAATTGGAAAATTTCAAAATGTATATGAGGTTGGAGACGGAAATGCCATTGGTTTTCGTTGGAATGAACTTGCACCAGAAGTTTCTGGGATGATGTTCTATGATATAAACGGTAAAGTGGGTCCTAACCGTTGGGGCAAAGATGTTTTTGGGCTTAATATAAAGTCTCAAAAGGCTGAACCATTATGCAAGAATAAGCCCCATGAGGAGATTGTTCAAGACTGTTCAAAGAGTGGAACTGGTTGCTGCTGCTCTTATTACTATTTAGTTGGAGGTAACTTTTAGATGAAGAAAAGGGTTTGTGTATTTGCGTCCTCATCTTCATTGTTGGATGAAAAGTATTTGAGTGCAGCTGCCGAATTAGGTGCGCTGTTGGGGCAAAATGGTTTTGATTTTGTCTATGGTGGAAGTAATCTTGGATTAATGTGGGCTTCTGCAAAAGCAGCAAAGGATAATGGGGCAAAAGTTACTGGTGTAATGCCTGAAATGTTGTACAATTTGTGTGTAAGTAAAGAAGAAGAGTGTGATAATTTTGTAGTTACTCAAGGTATGCGAGAAAGAAAAGCGAAGTTAGATGAACTTTCAGATGCAGTTGTGGCTCTTCCTGGTGGATTTGGTACGCTGGAAGAATTGGCAGAAATGATTGTTCAAAAACAGCTTGGATATAATAAGAAACCAATTGTTCTTCTTAATACGTGTGGTTTTTATAATAAATTAAATGAATTCTTTGAAGTAATAATCTCAGAAAATTTTGCAAAAGAAAAAAGTAGAGAAATGTATTATATTGCGGATACTCCAGCGGAAGCTGTTGAGTATTTGAAAAACTACGTTCCACCTGAGATTGTTATTAGTAAACATGATATTTATAATGTAAAACAATAGCTTCTTAATGTTTCTTAATATTAAAGCAATTCTTGTTAATCACAAGTTTTAATGTTAGCAAGGAATTGTTTTATGTTAGTTGGACGTATTGGAAATATAAAAACAGTTTTTCTTGAAAGTAAAGAGGTATCTAAGCTAAAAGGTTTTAGTTACGCTCCACTTGCTAAAGAAAATGTAGATAAGGCTATTGAGGTTTTATCCTCTGTAAGTTCAGCTCTTTTTGTCGCAAATATTACAATGAATGCTACTAAAAATGAAGCTAACACAAAAGATGAATATATTTCAGCTCAAGAGTTGATAAAAATCCTTGAAGAAAAAATCCGCACCCCTCTCGGACAATATTATGAAAGTTTTTCAAAATCATGTTTAAATAATTTTGGCCTTCTAAAAAAAGAGTCCGTCCCTTATGTTTTTAAACTTATTAACAGCTCTCAAGAAGTTCCTCATCCATATGTAATGGAGAGCATAAAAGATGGAGAAGGAAATATCCAAGCGTCTATAATCGACTGGTATGATTCTATAAAAGATGACATGGATTTTTATAACATTCGGGAAGCAATGGAAATCCTAAAAGATTCAAACGGCATTTGCGACCCAAATGTACTACCTTTATTTAGACCATATCAAAATTACTTTCAAGCACATAATTTCCCCGTCAAAGGAGAAGTTGAGTTTTGCAAAAATGAAGACGGAACTTTTAATAAAGAAAAAATTGATTTAGTTGTAAAACATTGCAAAAATAAGGATGACTACAAATATTTAAATGGAGCAATAAATCAAGAAGGGAATCTCGATGGAAATTTATTTTCCGATATCT
Source organism: Candidatus Gastranaerophilaceae bacterium (assembly GCA_045638625.1). Classification (GTDB taxonomy): domain Bacteria; phylum Cyanobacteriota; class Vampirovibrionia; order Gastranaerophilales; family Gastranaerophilaceae; genus CALUTH01. The sequence continues at coordinate 25,167 of JAZUBR010000020.1, read as the reverse complement.
TATACATAAAACACAGGTGGGATAAATCGATAGAAAAATATCCCTCTCTTAAAGCAGAATATCCTTTTGAGGTTTTATTATCATATATCACTAAAAAAGGTAAGTATTCTAAAGAAATAACTAACATTATGGGCGATTTTTTATTTGAAAAATACAATGAGCTTATATTAAATATATTAGAACACATCCAAAATAAATATGGAGAGATCTCTCCCAACATACTCAAAACTTTTGTTATATGCCAATTTTCAACGAAAAACATAGATAAACTTAAGAAAAGGAATTTATCATCTGAAGAAAGTACTAGTTTTTTTAAAACTCTATATAAATATAATGAGAAATATGAGTTATTGAGTGCCTTAATGGAGCATATTGTAGAAGGTTTTATTCAAGCAGAATCACCACAAGATTATAAGTTATTAACAGATATGCTAAATGATGAAAATCTTTCGAGTACGCTTATACACACTTATTGCAATAATTTAAAAAAGGCTTATCCCTTATATTACTCAGAAATTCCAAATGATTATATTGTTCACATGTACTATAAAAAGGATATCCCAGACGACCTTGAGACATTTATGAAATACTCTGCAAAGTTTGAACAACTACAAAAGTTGAAAACAAGAATTCTTGAAAATCCTCAACAATTTGGAGGTTTAGAATATCAAAGTTTTAATAAGTTTAAAGCTATGGTTTTGAATAAATTTACAACTGACTACATTAACTTAGCAAATTCTATCGATTATCTTGATAATATTACATTGGACTATTTAATAGACAATCACTTAAATTGCAATAAGAGCTCTTTATCAGGTTTTTTTTCATTAACGGAAGATGAAAAATTTTTATATAATAATCTTGTAAATAAAAAGAATAATAACGGAAATGAATTTACTACAAAAGAGAAGGTTGGACTTATTGACATTCTATCAATCTATAAAACCAACAATATTCAAATTGATTATATCTATAATATGGTCGAGGAGAAAAATATTGATACCGGAAAAATCAAAATCAATTTCATAAAAAAAGTCTTAGAAAAATTGAAATTTAACCCTGAAAATATCTCAGATGAACGATTAGCCTCTATTGGAATAAACAATGTCATCTTATTCACAGAATTTGTCGCTCAAAATGGAGAGGTTCCAATTTGTAAAGATATTCTTAATGGTATGAATACTAACAATTTTAAAAATTATATTCTAACCAAGTCAAAAGAATACAAAAGAATAAATACTGATATTAAAAAGATTTTCAAAGCAAATACCCTAAATTATGATTTATGGCTTAATCCAAGAAAAGAAAACGAAATAAAATTTGTTACAGTTGATAACAACAAAGAAGCTTTAAAACAAATTGCTACGCAAATAATGGAAGACATCAATATATTAATAAAAACTCCTGCAAAAAGTTTTATTGAAAAACAACTCAAGGAGTATGTAAAAAATGGCGTATTTATTGTTCCTGAAAAAATTTATACAAACAAGAATTTATTTAAAAAATTAATAGAAAATCTAGCAAATACCACAGAAAAAGGGCAACTTTACCAAATCTGGAAAAGAGCAAAAGATAACACCAGCAACAAAAATTTAGAAAAAGCCGAAAATGCAAAAAATATACTAACTATACTTAACCACTTGAAACAAAAGCTAAAAGATATTGAACAACTTTCTGTTAATGAATCAATAAAAGAATGTAATTGGACAATCAAAATGTGGGACAGGAACCCCATAAAAGATTTATTCCAAGGCAATTATTCCACTTGTTGCATTGGTTTAGGAGAATGCAACGAAGAATTTTTGCTTCAATATTTATTAAATACAACATTTAATATGATTGAAATTACAGATAACAAAACTGGTGAAACAGTAGGAAACGCTCTTTGCTATTTTGCAATAGTAAACTCAAAGCCTGCATTTATTATTGATAATATTGAGATTAAAAATTCTGAAAAATTATCGGACAATGAAAGTATTAACCTAAGAAAAGCAATTACCCAATACGCTAAAAACATCTCTAAGGATGTTGTCGGAAACTCTGACGCTCAGATATACTTAGGCAACGCTTATAATGATATAAGCACAAAAGGTTTGAAATCATCTAATAAAAAACTCCTTTTACTTGGTGATTTTGCAGAACCTGAAATTTATCTTGATGCTCTTGGAGGGTATATAAATGCCAAATTTTTAGAAAAAAATAAAACTGGGAATTTATATAGACTAAACTAAATTTTAATATAAAAATTAAATGAGTTTTTTGAAATAATTCTTTCTGAGAAATTTACAAAAGCACAAACAAGCGCAATGTGTTTTATTGCAAACACTCCTCTGGAAACTATAGAATATCTAATGATGATATTTACAACATTTCAAAATAACAAATATTAAAATATGTAAATTTTTCAGCAAATTTTCATAATGATACTACTTAATAAAAACAAGGAGTGTTTATTATGAAAGTTTTGAATATTCAAGGTATTAAAAAAGTTTTTCTTGAAAATAAAGAAATCACAAATATTAAACATATTAGTTATGCACAAAATAACCCTTCTTTCGATAATGCTATCAAAACTTTAGCCTCTGTTAGTTCAGCATTATTCATAGCAAATGTTACAATGAATGCAAATAAAAACCAAAATGACAAAGATGGGTATATTACAGAAAAAGAATTATTAGAAATTCTTAAATCAAAAACAAAATTCAATACTCCGTATTTAGAAAACTATGCAAAAGCTTGTGTAAACAAATTTGGGCTTATTAAAAAAGATATTATTCCACAAGCATTGAAACTACTAGAACCTGCACGCCAAAGCCTTCGTCACTGTTATCTTGTAGAAAATATAAAAGATAAAGACGGAAACATTCAGACAAAGATCTTAGAATGGTTTGATGCTAGAAAAGACGATTTTGATAAATATGCAATAACTAAAAGTTTAAGTATCATAAAAGATTCTGACGGAATTTGTGATGAAAAAGCTTTTTCACTATTTAGAAAATATAAAGATGGATACAATAAATATAATTTACCTGAAGAAGGAGAGCTTGAATTTTGTAAAAATGAGGATGGCACTTTCTCCCAAGAAAAGATTGATATAATTGTGAGAAATTGTACAAGAAGAGGGGATTATGAATATTTAAGCGGTGCTGTTGATTCAAACGGAAAGATTAATGAAAATTTATTAGTAGAAGCGCTTTCCACAAAATTTCGTTGGGAAAATCCTATTAATCGAGGTACTCATTCTACAAGAGTCTTCCCTTTCAAGGAGCTACTTCCTTATATTACAAAAGATGGAAAATATTCTAAAGAAATGTTAGAAATCATTAGCTATAGATTTTTAGCGTATGACTATCCCCATTCAGATATTTTGGATATTTTAAAACACATCCAGAGTAAATATGGAGAAATGGAGCCTATAATAGCAAGAACATTTGCGGTCTTTTCTCCTGAGGGGAAAAAATATATTGAAAAACTCAAACATAAGGATTTGTCTTCTGAAGAAGGAACTACATTCCTAAAAAATCTTTATGCTTGGGGCTCAAATGGATTTGTTCATAATAGAAGACCAATTTTGAAAGCTTATTTGCAAGCAGAAACTCCAGAAGAATATAAGTTGTTAAACGATATGTTAACTGATGAAAACCTTTCTCATTTTATGTTTAGGGATAATTATTGTAGCAATATAAAAGAGGCATTGCCGCTATATTATTCTTCTTTACCTGATGAGTATATTTACCATCGATTCTACAAACAAGATATTCCAATTGATTTTGAAACCTATGAAAAATATTCACAAAAATTTGACGAACTGGCAAGCTTGAAAAAAAGAATAATTAAACATCCGCCACAACAATTTGAAAATGCGGAGTCCATCAATAGAGCTAATGCCTTGGATTGGTTCACAATTAACTATATAAAACTAGCAGATTCAATAGATTATCTTGATGATATTACATTAGATTATTTGATGTTATACCGCGCAAATGGTACTGTGGATGCATTTTTTGATTTATCTAAAGATGAAAAAATTCTATATAGTAATCTAATTAATCCTAAAAACAATAATGGGAAAATTCCCACAACAAAGGAAAAAACTGGGCTTATTAACATCTTATCAATATACAAAACACATGAAATCCCAATGTATTATATCTATGATATGGTGGACAAAAAAGATGTTGATATTAAAAAAATTGAAATTGATTTTATAAAACAAATCCTAAAAGAGAATGAATACAAACTTAAAAGTATAACAGATGAACAATTAGCAATATTAGGAATAAATAACGCAGTGTTATTGGCCGATTTTATTGCTAGATATGAAGATTGTGAAATTGGTAAAGAACTTTTTAAAGGGCTAACAAGTTCTAATTTTAAAAACTATATTCTCAATAAATCAAATAGTTACAAAGAAACAAATGCTGAGGTAAAAAGAATTTTTAAAACAAATTCTTTAAATTATGATTTGTGGCTTAACCCTAGAAAAGAAAATGAGGTTAAATTTGTAACCATCGATAATAACAAAGGAAAATTAAGACAAATTGCTAAGCAAATATCTGAAGATATGAATACATTATTACAAACTCAAGCTAAAAGTTTTATTGAAAAACAATTTAGAGAATATGTAAAAGATGACCAATTCATAATTCCTGAGCGAATTGCAAGTAACCAAAATTTATTAAAAGAATTAGTGGAAAACTTAGCCAATGACACAGAAAAAGGACAACTTTATCAAATATGGAAGCGTGCTAGTGATAATTTAGGAAGCACTGAGTTGGAAAAAGTTACAAGAGCTAAAAACGTAATAACAGTCCTTAACCACTTAAATCAAAGAGTTAAGGACGTTAAACAGGTACAGGTAGGCAATTCCGTAAAAGAATGTGATTGGACAATCAAAATGTGGGATAGAAATCCGCTAAAAGATTTGTTCCAAGGAAATTATTCTACTTGCTGTATTGGCATTGGGGAATGTAACGAAGAATTTATGCCTCAATATTTGTTAAATTCAACTTTTAATATGATTGAAATTGCGGATAATAAAACAGGTGACATAGTAGGTAATGCTCTTTGTTATATTGCAATAGTAAACTCAAAGCCGGCTTTTATAATTGATAATATTGAAATTAAAAACTCTGAAAAATTATCTAATGAAGAAAGCATAAATTTAAGAAATGCTATTACAAAATATGCGGAAAATGTTGCAAAAGATATAACTGGAAATAATAAAACTCTTATTTATTTAGGAGATGCCTACAATGATATTGAAACATCTGATATAACAATAGGCACTGTCAATAAAAGAGTTTGTATACTCGGTAATTTGCCAGAAGAAGGGGTTTACCTTGATGCTCTTGGTGGTTATATAGAAACTAATGGTGAAATAAAAAATAAAACTGGGAGCCTCTATAAATTAAATTAGAATTTTGATAGAATTATAAACAAATTGTTACTTTATTCAAAAAAAGTTTTGTGATAATATGTAATTACAATAGCTAGGTGAGTAATATTTTGTATAATCAGTATCTAAAGAGAGTAGTCTGTGTAATGTTGGGGTTGGGCCTTTTAGGATCAGCAGCACCTGTTATGGCAGAGGAAGTTCTCGAAGAAAAAAGCAATGTAATTGAAATAAATAATGTTCCGCAGCCACAGAATGTGCAGCCTGTGGAGTTTGCTACTGTTTATATCAAAGATATTGAAATTTTAGGTTCTAATATTATTCGCCCTGAAAGTATCAAAAACGTTATGCAGTTAAAAACTGGTGATGTTTATGATGAAGAACTATTGCAACAAGATTTATCTAAAATCTTTGATATGGGCTATTTTACAGATAATATGAAAGCTATTCCAGTAAGAGCTCATGATGATACTGTTACTTTGAAGATACTATTAGAAGAAAATATTCCTGTTACAGATTTTACCATTGAAGGTAATACTGTAATTTCAACAGAAGAATTAATGCCTTATTTGCTACCTCTTAAAGGGAAGCCACAAAACATTGCATCCATAAATGAAGCTATTGAAAAAATAAACGATAAATATTACTCAAAAGGCTATATTCTTGCACGTATAGATTCTTTTTATGATGATCCAGATGGTGTTTTGAATCTTCATATCAATGAGGGGCGTATCAATAAGATAATGATTGTTGGTAATGAAAAGACAAAAGATTACGTTGTTGAACGTAATATTATGACAGAACCAGGGACTGTTTATAACGAGAATCTTGTAAAGCAAGACTTGGTAAAGTTATATTCAACTCAGTCATTCAAGGATGTAAATCGTCAAGTTGATGTTTGCGAAGATAATCCTGATTTGTATGACGTAACAATTGTCTTAAAAGAACAAAGAACAGCATCTGTGTCAGTAGGTGGTGGTATCGACTCTGCAACAGGTGTATTTGGTTCTCTTGGTATTGCAGATAACAACTTTAGAGGCTTGAACCAAAGAGTTTCGTTATCAGGTATGATCGGTTCGGGTGTTCTTATGAGTGATGCGTCTATTAAGAGACATGCGAATTTCCAAGCTGAACTTAGTTTCTTTGAACCTTATTTCTTAAATGCTGATACGTCATTAATGAGCCGTATTTTCTTTAGAGATTTAGGTTCTTATCAAGTGCCATTGGCTATTGAACAGAGATTTGGCATTGAATCAACCGCTATTCATAGAATGAAGTGTAATGAGCATTTGCAAAGTACATTTGCTTTGGGCTTAGAGCATATCAATCTAAAAGAGGGTGATTCTCAACGGATTGCTAATATGTATGCTGCAAACCATATTCCTATTTCAGAACGTGCAAAAGAGCTTTCTGATGGTTTGTTCTTCCACATTACTCCAGGGTTAATGTATGACTCAAGAGATACAAATATGAATCCAAGGAGTGGTGTTTTAGCGTCTTTAAGGTTTGAAGAAGCACTTGGGGTTGCAGATTTCGAAAAGACAAACGGTAGACTTACTGGTATGGCAAGAAAATATATTCCTGTTTTAAAGAAATCTGCATTATCATTCACTGCTAAAGGTGGTATAAAAGTTCACGGTGATGAAATGCCAGAAGTTATGGCATATAAACTTGGGGGACCTTATTCAATTAGAGGTTTCAAGATTAACGGTGTTGGTACAGGTGAATCTTTCATTATGGGTTCAGCTGAGTTGACAACTCCAATTCCATTCTTTGATAGATTAAGATTTAAATTCTTTGATAATATAAGACTTGCTTTCTTCGTTGATGCAGGTAAAATCTTTGATCCAACTATTTCATCAACATTGTATGATAGGCCTTTATATGCGGTTACTGCAGGTGTAGGCTTGAAAGTATATGTTCCAGGGGTAGGCCCAATGTCTATTGACTACGGTATCCCACTTACTGACGTTGGTGAATATGGCTCATCAAACGGGTACTTCACGTTTGGTGTAGGTGATATGCTATATTAATAATTTAAGGAGAATAATATGAAGAAAATCAAATTGATTGCGTTAATGGCTCTTATGGGCTTAGTTTCATCACCTTGTTTTGCAGAAGGCTTAGGATATATTAACTATGAAAAAGTTTTAGCAAGTTATGATTTGGCTAAAACAGTTGCCAAAGATTTGGATGCAAAGGGTATGGAATTGCAACAATATTTGATGGATAGAGAAAAAGAATTTAAAGCTATTGATACTCCTGTGAAAAAACAAGCGTTCAAAGATAGAATTGCAAATGAATATAAAGCAAAAGAAGATGCTTATGTTAAGTATCGTATAAACAAAGAAAAAGAAGTTTTTAGTAAAGTTCAATCTGCTGCAAAGATTGTAATGGCTGAACAAAAGCTTGATGCCATTGTTGATATTAAAGTGATTTTTGCAGGCGGTGTTGATATTACAGACATCGTTATTGACAGATTGAAAGGTATTAAAAATTAATGCGTGTCGTTGATATTATCCAATCTAAGAAGCTTGGAAAAGAGCTCTCAAAGGAAGAAATTAATTATCTGATAGATTCGCTAATGGATGGTACGGCTGCTGATTATCAGCTTGCAGCTTGGCTAATGGCGGTTTATTTTAAAGGTATGACTGATGCTGAAACTGCATACCTGACTGAGGCTATGATTAATTCTGGAGATATTGTTGACTTAGGAGCTTTATCAGATTCTGTTGTAGATAAACATTCTACTGGTGGCGTAGGTGACAAGGTTACGATAACACTTATTCCTTTGTTGGCTGCTTGTGGTGTTCCTGTCGCAAAGCTTTCTGGGAGAGGGCTTGGGCATACGGGTGGTACTATTGATAAGCTTGAATCGATTCAAAATTTTAATACGAACTTAGCGATTAAAGATTTGGTGAGTCAGGTTGAAAAAATCGGCGTGGCTATTGGAGCACAAACTCAGAACTTAACACCTGCTGATGGAAAATTGTATGCTTTAAGAGACGTAACATCTACTGTTGATAGCAAACCTTTGATTGCATCTTCTGTTGTGTCTAAGAAGATTGCTTCTGGGGCAAATAATATAGTTTTGGATGTTAAGTACGGTTCTGGTGCGTTTATGAAAACACCAGAGGATGCCGTTCAATTATCTGAAATTATGGTTCAAATTGGCAAAAATTTGAATAAAAAAATTACAGCAGTTATAACATCGATGGAAGAACCTTTGGGGCGTGCCGTTGGGAATTCTTTAGAAATTATAGAGGCCATTGAGTTCTTAAAAGGCAATATTACGACTGGAGATATTGCAGAGCTTACCTATGATTTTGCTGCTCTTTCAATGCTTCAGGTTGGAAAGGCTGCAGATATAGAATCTGCAAAATTAATTTTAAAAGAAGCAATTGCTTCTGGGCGTGCATTAGATAAGTTCAGGGAACTTATTGTTGCACAAGGTGGCAATCCTGCTGTACTTGAAGATTACTCGTTGTTCCCGCCAACAAATATTCGTTATGAAATGAAGGCGCAAAAATCAGGATTTGTCAAAAATATTGATGCTTTAAAAATTGCTTATGCTTGTAAATTGTTAGGAGCTGGGAGAGATAAAAAATCTGATCCGATTGATTATGGTGTTGGTATTTTTCTTGATAAAAAGTCTGGAGAGTACGTTAAAGAGGGCGAGACTCTTTGTACAATATATTCTAATGATGAGAGTAAAACACAGAATGCTTTAAACTATTGTCAAGATGCGTTCCTGTTATCGGATACCGAAAATGTGGAACATGATTTAATATATAGGATTATAAAGTAGAGGCAAGATAATGTTTAAACAGAAAATGCAGTATGTGATAAAGTCTGCTATTGTTAATGATAAGCAGGGTTTAGAGGATTTGCTTAATGAAATGTCAAATTCTGGATGGGATTTGTACGGAATGCATGAGGTTGAGCGAAAAGACGGGATTTATTTTGACTGTATTTTTATGCGTCAGAAAGAAGAAGAACCTTCCCAAGACTTTGATGATGTGATAAAGATTAAGAGCTTCAAGAATACAATGGAAAAGATGTTTTCTTCTACTTTGTCACCTTATTCAACTTGTAAAGATTTGCAAGTTAAGATAAAAGAGCAAAAAGAGATAATTTCAAAGATAAAATATCAATTAGATAATGATGCTTTTACATTGAAAGATAAGGACTTGCTTAATAAGCAACTTTCTGATGAAATATTGCGTTTGGATTCATTAAAAGCGTCTTTGATTCAGGAAATATCTCCTGATAATATGTATTCTAACCTAAGTCAAGATAAGTTTGTTATCCACTTATCAGAAGAACTTATAGAGACAGTTATTCAGGATACTGATGATAATCTTTTAGCAGAGACCGTTAAGGTTAGACAGAATCTTGCAGATTCATTAGGGTATGTAATTCCTAATGTTGTATTTTCAAATGAAGAGGATTTAGAGGCTAATGAGTTTAGCATAAATCTTCATGGGATAGAGCTTGTAAAGGATTATGTTTTCCCTAATAAAGTATGTGTGTTTAAGAAGGACTTTGATTCCTATAAAAAACATAAAACAGATATTCTTTCAAAGGACTATATTACTGACGAGCCTGTAATTTGGATTGATGAAGATATTGCCAAGGATTACTGGGTTAATAAATTGACTCCTGTAGAGTATATCGGGAGGATATTAGAGTTTGTTTCTATAAAAAATGTTGAAGAAATTCTAGACTATAATTCTGTCAATAAATATCTAGAAGTTGTGCAGGAAAAGAACTCGTTTTTAATTAATAATATTTATCCTGATTATATCTCTGCAGCAGAGATAAAGTACATTCTGTCTTCTTTGATAAAAGAAAGAGTTTCTGTTAAGGATATTGTTTATATTTTTGAAAAAATAAATGATTTTTCTTCCGAAGAATCAAAAGACCAATTAATAGAAAAAATCCGCTTATCCTTGAGTAAACAAATAACTAAAGATTTGTTTGCAGGGAAAGATTCTCTAAAGGTTATAGAACTCTCAATGAAGACGATAGAAAACTTCTATGAGAGCTCAATCTGTGGCGAAGGAGAAGGCGTTGTAAAGGTTGATAGTGAGTCTGTATTAAAGCTTGTTAGAAAGATGAAAAGACTGGCAAAATCTGCAGAATTGGATGAGATTATTCTGTTAGCTCCTTTTGAAATTCGACAGATGACGTTTTTAATTTTCTCAGAGTTTGTGAATAATTTAAGAGTTATCGCATTTGAAGAATTAAGACACGATTCTGATATAGAAACAGTAGGTGAAATTTAATAGAGTATAAATAAACGGGCAGTCATTGACTGCCCGTTGCTCTCAAATCTTTTAACCAGAAGTTAATTACTTAACAAGCTCTTTGAAAGTTTTTCCTGCAGAGAAAGCTGGAACGGTTTTTGCAGGAATTTTAATTGCTTGGCTAGTTCTTGGGTTACGACCTGTTCTAGCAGCTCTTTTACGAGCTTCGAAAGTACCGAAACCTACTAATGTAACTTTTTTGCCTTTAGAAACTGTTTTTTGAATTGTTTCTACAAGTGCAGACAAAACTTCTGAACTTACTTTTTGTGATAAGTTTGTTTTCTTAGCAATCTCTTTTACTAATTCCTCTTTGTTCATTTAACCCTCCTTGAACATTAAATAATATAACACTAACGAAAACCATTCCGATATCTTAATTATACACATATTTCAGGTTTTTGCAAGAGTTAAATCCTTATTATTACTAGGTTTTATTTGATGTAGTAGATGACATTAACATCTGCCTGTATCTTAATAATACCAGGCTCTATGGACGGTGTTGCGGATTCTGCAACGGCTGCGTCGTAAGAACCTCTGGCTGCTTTGAAGTTAAGTACAGTGTTTCTGGCATGACCGTAGGCATTGTTGGAAATGTTTATTGTTTTGATTTTTAAAATTTCAGAGTTTGCTGTTTTTGCGGCAGTGCAAGCTTGAGATTCAGCTTTTTTCATTGCTTCTGAGATTAGCTCATTTTTAAAAGAATCATAATTTGAAATACTAAAGTTGAGGTTTGAAACTCCAGTTGCTCCTTCAGAGATTGCTTTTTCTATGATTTCAGATATTTTAGAAATGTCTTTTGTATGGACGACAACTGTATTAGTTACTTGATAACAGTCAAAAACTTGTCTGTTGTTTATATATTTGTATTTTGAGTCAGCTCTAAAATATGCAGTTTTAACATAATCTCCATTGGAGGTGTTGAGGAATTGCTTCATTGATTCAAGAACCTTGAGAGAAAGCTCTGAATTCTCTTTTGATGCAGCTTGCATGCTTTTCGCATCTTCTGTTTGGATTTCGATATTAATTTCTACTGTATCTGGAGAGACTTCTTTTGTTGCAGTAGCACTTACATTAATAGTTGCTTCTGGTTGAGAATTAGTACAGTTGCATGCCGCAAATGATGGCATTACAAGCCCTAATTGTATTAATGTTAAAATCAATAATCTTTTCATAAACCAAAACCTCCTTTTTCCCTATTATAACAAAAATAAAAAGTCCAACTAAATGTTGGACTTTATTATTCTTTTCCTTTTTTTTCTCTAGTGCCAAATCTAGCTGGCAAGCTTTTTATAGTATCTTTTAAGATCAGTGACGATGTCTTTTACAAAGTCTCTAATTACTGCTTTCATTGGTTTTTGTTCCATACCGTCAAAGATATAGTAAAGAGGGTCTTTTGCATTGTTGAATCTCATTTGGCGGTCTTTTTTGTTCAAATAATAACAATTAAAGTTATCTGGAATTTCAAGAGCTCCAATTGGTTTTTTGTTTCTTTCAATTGCATCGTTGTTTGTCATAACTTACTCTTTCTAATATCTTACTAAAGCTTACATTAATATAAAGTCTTTTAAACCTTGCGGATTTCAGCATGTAGAGAAAGTTTAACAAAAGTTTACAAAGTTGGGTATAAAGAGTGTTGAAAATTTATATATAGGGTTAAAACCTAATAAAGAAGCGTGTTGTAGTGGGAGAGAGGACAGTCCGTTAGCATCTCGTGTGTTAATACTAAAATCATACTTTTTGTGGATTTTTATGCGTAAATAGGTCTAAACCCCAGTATTTTTGAAAAGTTTTGCTTGCAATATTTTAGTGGACAAGTATAATAGGGTTGTACACATAAGAAAGGAGTTTTACAATGAACAAAGAAGAATTAGTGCAAGAGATTTCAAAAAAAGCTAAAGTTACTCAAAAAGAAGCTAGCGAAGTTTTAGGTGCTTTAATTGATACTATTCAAAAGACTGTTGCTAAAGGTAAAAAAGTTACTTTAGTTGGTTTTGGTACTTTCGAACCACGTAAGAGAGCTGCAAGAAACGGCAGAAACCCACAAACTAACAAAGAAATTAAAATTCCTGCTAAGACAGTTCCTGTATTCTCAGCTGGTAAAAACTTCAAAACTATCGTTAACGGCAAATAGTCTTAATGATATAGGTTTTTTGAAAGCTCGAAAGTTTCTTTCGGGCTTTCTTTTTGGTTAAATTATTTCATGTTTATGTTAGAATGTGGCTATAGTTAAAGTTAGTGAGGTGACAGAATGGAAAAATTAGCAGAAATTGGTGTATTTGGTGGTTCAGGTTTTTATAAGTTTTTAGAAGATATTGAAGAAGTAAAAATTGAAACTCCTTATGGTATGCCAAGTGATAGTTTGTTTATTGGTACAATTGGCAATCATCGTGTAGCTTTCATGCCAAGACACGGACGTAATCACACTATATTACCTCATTTGATTAACTTTAGAGCTAATGTATGGGCGATGAAAGAAATTGGTTGTACAAGAGTAATTTCTCCTTGTGCAGCAGGTAGTTTGCAAAAACATGTTGAACCTGGTCATTTTGTTGTTTGTGATCAGTTCGTAGATTGGACAGATGGTAGAAAATCAACTTTCTTTGAAGGTCCTATTGTAACTCACCCATCACCTGCAGAAACATATTGTCCAGAATTAAGAGCTTTAGCAATCAAGACTGCTAAAGATTTAGGAATTACTGTTCATGAGACTGGTACTGTTGTTGTTATAAATGGACCTAGATTCTCTACAAAAGCTGAATCTAAGTTCTTTACAAATCAAGGTTGGGAAGTTATTAATATGACAGCGTTCCCAGAAGCTTACCTTGTGAAAGAAATGGATATGTGTCCATTGAACATTTCTTTGATTACAGATTATGATGCAGGTCTTGTTGGAGATGTTCCACCAGTATCTCACCATGAAGTAATTCAAGTATTCAATAACAACGTAGCTAATTTGAAAAAGTTATTATTCACTATGATAGAGAATATTCCTGCTGAACGTGCTATTTGTGAATGTGCAAATACAAAGAAAAATTCTCAATTGTAATAAGGTGTAACTTATGATTTCATACGGTATCGATTTGATTTTTCATTTTTATGGCTTGCTGATTCTGATATGCTTGCTATGCTCATGGGTTCCTAATATTGATTGGAATTCACAACCTTTTAGTGCGATGCGTTCAGTAACGGAGCCGTATTTGAAGATTTTTAGAGCGTTCATTCCGCCTGTTGGAATGATTGATTTTTCACCTATAGTTGCGCTTATTCTATTATCAATAGTTCAATCTTTGATAGTAAGTGCTCTAAGGGGTGCAGGTCTGTAAAAAGCATTTGCGGTTGTAGCTCAGTAGGATAGAGCGGAGGTTTCCTAAACCTTGTCTGCCGTGGGTTCGACTCCCTCCAGCCGCAAATGTTTTTTTTTACGTAAAAACCGTGAGAAGGGAGTCGAACCATATTAGCTCCGCAAACGGTATAACCTAACAGGACTTTTATGATGGGAGTTTTGTAGAAAAAGTGCCGAGTTTAGGGCGAATGAGGCAGATTAATAGTGTTGATATTTGAGGGGCAATTTTTGCACTTTCATCCCTTTTCTTGCACTATTTTGCACTCATATTTTGGTTTTTTGCCTTTAAACTTGGCTTAAAGTCTTGATATATTTGAATATTTACCCCGTGCAACTTTGTGCAACAAAGTGCAAAAATAATTTATCTTCCAGTTTGATATGTGTCGAAATATCTCTTGATATGAGATGCAATAGTTGACTTCTGCCAAGACAAGAGTGATGAATGTGTCATAAGGATTTTAAATTATGACAAACTTCACACCAGAAAAATCAAAACAAATAGCACTAGCAAGATTAGATATAGTTCATAAATGGCTTGAGTTTAGGAAGAAATCTCAAAATAAACTTCAAGCAGATTATGATTTTGTGAAATTGCATAATACTTCAAACTCTTACTTGTTTGATATTTTAGGCAAAATCTCTCGTGGAAGCTTACATCGTTGGTATGCGATGCTCAACGGAACTGAAGATTACACAAAACTTTTACCTCAATACAAATATTCTGTGGTAAATGATTACAGGACCATATTAAATGATGAAGAAATAAAAATATTTATGGGATTGCTTTTGCATCCAAATAGATTATCAATTGGTAAAGCAATCGCACTCACGAAATACAAATTGCATGAGCAAGGGCAAAGTTTTATCCCCGCTGATATTACATTTCGTCGTTATGCCAAATGGTTTAAGGATAATAATTATGACAAATGGATTCTTGCCCGTGATGGAGAAAAAGCTTTATCAGATAAAGTTGAACCGTACATAAAACGTGATGCAAGCTTGCTTGAAGTCGGCGATGTTCTTGTAACTGACGGACACAAATTAGCGTTTCAAGTAATAAATCCATTTACAGGAAAACCTTGTAGAGCAACATTAGTTGGATTCTTGGATTGGAAATCAACTGCATTGGTCGGTTATGAAATTATGCTTGAAGAAAATACTCAATGTATAGCTTCAGCTCTCAGGAACGCAATAATAAATCTCGATATGATACCAAAAGTTATTTATCAGGATAACGGCAGAGCATTTAGAGCTAAATATTTTACTGACGATAAAGGTTTCACTGAACTCGGTTTTCAGGGACTATACTCAAAACTCGGAATAGAAACAGTTTTTGCAAGACCGTATAATGCAAGAGCAAAAGTAATCGAAAGATTTTTCAAAGAATTTCAAGAAGGTTTTGAAAAGTTATTGCCAAGTTATATCGGAAGTAGCATTCAAAATAAACCTGCATATTTAATGAGGAATGAAAAATTTCACAAAAACCTTCATAATGATTTTATTCCAACAATTGAGGAAACAATAAAAATGATTGATATGTGGCTGAGTTTTAAGAATTCACAGTTTTGCCTGAATGTTCCTGATAAAACCATAGCAGAAGTTCTAGAGTACCGTAAAAAACAAAATATTGATATTAATATGCTTGATGATTTTATGCTTGCAACAGAAGTTAAAACAATTCAGCGAAACGGAATTAGGTTCTTGAATTGTGACTATTTTGATGAAAGATTATACGGATTTAAGAGTAAAGTTCTTATAAAATACAATTTATTTGATTTAACAAAAATAAAAGTATTTACCACTAAAGGCGAATATTTATGCACAGCAGAACGTGTAACCGAAACTCATCCGATGGCAAAATTATTAGGTGATGTCAAAGATTTTGAAGATTACAAACAAAAAATCGTGCGCCAGCGAAAGTTAAAAAAGAAAACTATTGAATCGGTTAAAAAATATTTGAAAACGGATGATATAAAATTACTAGAAACAAAACACCCCTCACCCCAGCCCTCTCCCTCAAGGGGCGAGGGGGCAAAATATTTACCCCTTCAACCTGTGTTTAATACCCGTTTAAAAGATGTTTACAAGAGTTTTAAAAATAATGCTGATAAATATGAGTATTTAATAGTTCATAATCCACAAGACAAGTGGATAAAAGAATTTAAGCAAACAAAGGAGTATCAATTGTTATATGAATAAAGTATTTGTTAAAACTCAAAATGTCAAAAATTTTATAGGACTTGTTGAAAACCTAATCAATAAACCCCAAAATATCCCCAAAATGGGACTCGTTTATGGCGAACCAGGACTTGGAAAATCTCAAACGGCTTTATGGTTATCTTGTAAATATGATGGAATTTATTTAAGAGCATCAAACCTTATGACTGGCAGATGGCTTTTGGAAGAAATAGTCAAAGAGCTTGATGAAATCCCTAGATTTTTAAGTTCTGATAATTTCAATCTTGTAGTTAAAAAGTTAAAACAAAACCCACAAATAATTTTTATTGATGAGATTGATTATCTAATGAATAACTGCAAATCAATTGAAACATTAAGGGATATTCACGATGAAACCGGTTGCCCGATAATTTTTATCGGAATGGGTTTGGCACATAGAAAGCTCGAACGTTACACGCATTTATATGATAGGTTTTCGGAAGTATTAAAGTTCGAGACTTTTGGAGTAAATGATTTATCGCAAATTATAAACCAACTATCTGAAATCCCATTTACCCCCAATGCAATAGAATACATTCATTCAAAATTTAACAGATTTCGGCAAATTGTTCAGTTAATAAATCAGATGGAAAATTTTGCCAAAGAAAATAATTTAACAGAAATTACAGAAGAAATAATGGAGCAAATTGTATGAACATAGAAAAATTAGCAAAGCATTTAAAAGAATTTACCTTTGATGAAATAGAAATGATTGCGGAATACGATTGTAAAACAGAGCTTGAACACCTTTTGAACGGAGGTAAAATAGCCTTTGAACATGGTTTGTATAAATATGTTGAAAAAATTGAGAAAACTTTTAGTTTATTTGAAAAACCCGAATTAAAAGATGAAAAAATCTTGTTTAAAGATATGGCAGCACATTATATTACTAGTCGGAGTTTAAGCAAAAATACATTAAAAGGTTATAAATCGTTGCTAAAATATAATCTGCTACCAAAATTTGGCGAAAAATATTTGTATGAAATTACTTATGAAATGATTGTTGATTTTATGCAAAGAATGAAAAAACAATATCGCCCAAAAACGGCAAGTAACGCTGTAACTTTGCTCGGAAGTATTTTAAAATCAGCATTCCTAGAAGGATACCTAAAAATAAATCCGTATTATGGTGTAAAGAACTCAAAATGCAAATAAGGAAAATAATATGACTAAATACAATCAACTACCACAAGCTGAACACATGTATGTTTATGAGAAAAAATCTGTAGCTGAAATTGGAGTACAACTCGAGCTTTCTAGAAGAATTTTATTTTATTGGAAAAAGAAATACAATTGGGATAAAAAACGCTTTGAGATGGACTATGAGAAAGAAAGTTTCAGCAAAGAATTATTAGTTTTTGCCAGAAAAATTATGAATAAAATTTCTAAGGATATTGATAATAATCAAAAAACTCCACCACCAGAAATTTATTCATTGATAAATATTCTTAAAAATATTCTACTTGTAAATCAATATACAAACTCGATAAAATCTGATAAAAAACCCAAACAGAAAGAATTTCTTTCAGAAGAAAATTTGAAAATGATTGAGAGAGAATTTTTGGGAATTGAATAATTTAAATTAGTCATTCTCTGACGATAACAATTTTGTATTTTCTTTGGTTATCATATCAGCTAGCTCTTCTTCGGTTGGAAGAACTGTTTTGTATTTACTAGCAAAAATCTGCTGACTTTCCTGTAATACTGAATATTTAACCATTGTTTCAGATTTATCTGTACATAAAATTATACCCAATGTCGGATTATCATCAGCACCACGCTTAAGCTCATCAAACATTCTCACATACATATCCATTTGCCCAATATCAGCGTGAGTAAGCTTTGTTGTTTTCAAATCAATAACTACAAAACATTTAAGAATGTAATTGTAAAAAACTAAGTCCGCATAAAAATGGTCAGTTTCGGTACTGATTCTAAATTGTCTTGCAACAAAAGAAAACCCTTTTCCTAACTCTAATAAAAACTTTTGTAAATTATTTATTAAAGCTGTTTCTAAAACACTTTCTTTACCTTCAATATTTTCAGGTAAATCTAAAAATTCTAAGACATAAGGGTCTTTTACAAACTCTTTAGTATCAATTACGGCAGGAAGACATTTTTCTAAATCAGTTTCCCCCTTATTTACCTCTTGAGTGGATAATAGCCTGTGATAGTAACCACTTTTGATATTGCGTTCAAGTTGGCGATAAGACCAATTTTGCGAAGCAGCCTCTTCTAGATAATAATTCCTTTCGGCGGGATTATCAAGCCTGATAATTCTTGCAATATTTGACCAACTTAAATTCGCTAGACACTGTCTGTCGAATTCAGGATAAGCTATATAGAACTGACGCATATTCTTCAAATTCGCTTCAGAAAAGCCTTTTCCAAAAGTTTCAGTTAAGTATTTTGAAAGATTTTCTATAAGCTTACTACCGTATTCTGCACGAGATTTTCCGGCTTGCTCTTCTTCAACGATTCTTTGACCGATTTTCCAATAAGTTTCAACCATAATGGAGTTTATAGCGTGATAAGCTTTGGAACGAGCTACTTTTAAAAGCTCTTCAATATCGTTATAAATTTTAGAAATCTCATTCGCCATAATAACCTCCAAAGGCTTGTTTTTACTGTGTTTATTATAGCATAAAAAGCTTAAAAAGAGTAACTTGTAGCTACTCTTTTTAGGTTTAAGATTTTAAGTTTAATATGTCTGTGCCAAATAAGTTACTGCACCAATATAACTGTATTTTTCAGGATCTGATAAAACTGCCGGTTTTATTTCTACATCTTGTCCGTTAAGAATCGCTATTCGACTCCTATCAATAAATACTTGTAGCATATTATCATAATAGCGATTTAATTGTTTTGTCTTTGTTTCGTCACTTGGTTTTGTTCTTGTCTTACCATTCCAACGTGCAGCTACATATTCTTCCTTGCTTAATTTTTCAACATATGTATCGACAAATATTTTTGCGCCTTCAACAAGTTGTTTTTCTTCTTCTGTAGTTGCAACTTTATCACCTTTTAAAATATCTTTTACAAGAAGTAATTTGCTCCATTCTTCTGCTGTAGTAAGAGTTTTAATAAAATTATCCAAATTTGCAACCTCTGTATCATTTAATTCAGATTTATCTCTTATAATTCCAATATTATCATTGGTTAAATATTTAGGATAATCTTGTTCTAATTTATGAATATGTACAATCGTTGCAAGAGCAGACTTTTCCGGCTCATCTAAATTATTCATATTACCGGTAGACACTCCCAGTTTTTCTAAAATTTCTTTTTCATCATCAGAAAGAATCGAAGCTTTTATTTGAGTCATTCCTGCAGACAGAGGACCGTATTTTTCTGTTGCGAAATTATTGACAAATTTTATATTTTCTAATGCATCTAGAATTTTTGTTTCGTTTGAATTCCCTGCTTGAGTTTCTACAACTGAAATTGCTTGAGCCATAGCTTTATATTTTTCAAATTGTTCTTCTGTAATATTTAAAGTTCTAATTAAAGTTTCTTTATTATCTGACAACGCTTTTTGGAAAGTTGCTGCTTTTTCATTTTTTTCTTTATAACTCATATTTGCAGCAAATTTGTTATCTTGTTCAATTTTTGGAGTCATTGGTCCTGTATATTCCAGTTTTTGTGTTGTTTCATTATATTGCCAATTTTCATTATTTAATTTGAACACATGAAAACTTCCGTGTTCACCTTTTTCAAAATCTTCCCAATGTAGCCTGTCAGTATGATCTGCATAGGATTGACCATTACCGTTTGTTATACAAGCATGTCCGGCTTCTTTAGCAAACTCTTCTCCTTCTTCCGGAGAATACATTATGATATATCCGGCTGGTAAATCATATAAATCTGTAGAATTTATTTTTCTATATTCACCGTCTGCATCTTGTACATATTTAATTTCTGTGAACATCTCAGGACGTTCTTGAAACCAATCAATAGCAGCTCTAGGAGTAGTAATATTACCATTTTCATCCCTTATTGCACCGTAATTCTTTATAACACCTGCGGTTAATAAAGTGTGTTTAAACCCTGTAAAACATTGTCCTGTAGTAGATAAATCTGAAGCAACATTGCTAGCGTGTTCTGCGAATGCTCTATCAGCATCACTAATAAGTTCTCCATTCTCATTGTATGGATTTACTCCTTTATCTTTGACTGTAGTAAATCCAACCCTATCATCGATAAGAGCTCTAGCGACTTGTACACTTGCAAAAGAAGAGTTCCATTTAGTAGGATTGAACCATTGTTTAGCCCCAAATGTAACAGTTGTTTCATCAGTAGTTGTTAATCTTTCGACATCAGAATTTTCTTTTCCCGCTTTAGCTCCTAAAACTTGATTTTTGTTTTCTATATATTCTTCAGGAACTACTAAACGGTGGTTTTGAAAATATTCTCGTCTTAAATTAACTTCTTCAGCCAATAATTTCTCATTATCTGTTATACCTGATGTTTTATCAGCATATTTTAGTAATAAATCAATGTCTTGTGGTGTTAAACTCCACATTTCTTCATAATTATTTAAAGAACTCTCTTGGGAAACATTATTGAAGCCAAAAGCCAGTTTCCCTTCTTTTAATGCTGAAATAAGTTTTTCTCGACCTTCTTCTGTTACTTCTGTATTTTGATTTATTAAAATTTCTTCTATAACAGCTATTTCTTCTGCAGAATTTGCAACACCTTTTTTGTAATTACTTGGATTTAATATAACTAATCCAATAGCGCCAGTATTATCGTGGTTTACAGATTCTATTTTTTCTCTTTCAATTGCTTTCATTTGAGCAGCTTCTTGCTCAGCTTCTAACCTTTTTTGAACATTTATTTCATGATTTTTATTTGTGGCTGAATTATGAACACTATCTACAAGACCTTCTTCATTATATTTAAGAGTTTTACCATTTTTTAAAGTTATAGTATCCATCATACTTAACTCTTCTTGCATATTATTGTCTTGCGGATTGATATTGTTTAAACTTTTTAAAGCCTTAACAATTTCCATCGTTTGACGATAACCTTTACTTCCGTATTTAGCTTCTGCTATACCATACCAAGTATCCCCATATTTTACTTCATATTTAATTACTGGATTTTCAGAGTTGATTCTTTTTGGCTCCATAATAACCTTCTTTCTTAACTTGAGTCATAAAATTTCGTAAATATGTAACACAATACGAATTGTGTTACATAATTAGACACATACTGGATATTTTTCGTATGTGGAAGGTAATATGGACAAGTAATTTAAGGAGTAACATATGGAATTTGTAGAACCAATACGAGATAGAGAAACAATTAATCTTGTAAAACGGATTTTAAAAGAGCACGGAACTCGTGATTATTTACTGTTTTTAATGGGTATAAACAGCGGATTAAGAATTTCTGATATCTTAAAACTTAAAGTTAAGGATGTTTTGAACAAAAACTATATTGAAATTAAAGAGCAGAAAACGGGTAAGTTAAAGCGATTCCCTATTACTAATTCTTTTAAAACAGAATTAGATGAATATTTAATTGGTAAAAATCCTGAGGATTGGCTATTTTCTAGTCAAAGAGGCGGAAAAGCCATAACAAGAATTCAGGCGTATAGAATTATTAATAACGCTTGTTTTCAAGCCGGAATTGAATATAGGATAGGTACACATACGCTTAGAAAAACTTTTGGATATCATTTCTATCAAGAGAATAAGGATGTTGCTTTGTTGCAAAGTATTTTAAACCATTCTGCGCCATCAGTTACACTTAGATATATTGGCATAAATCAGGACATTATTGATTCAAGCTTAAATGCATTTAGCTTATAAAAAGCCTTTTAATACGGGTGTTTTAAGGGGTGTATGTTAAATTTTGTTACAATTTTTCATAAAACATTAAAGATTTTAAATAAAATGCCGATATATATCATGTAACACAATTCGTAATGTGTTACTTTTTTTGTAACATATTGGATATTTAGATTTTTGTCATCCGACAAGCTAAAACAAAAATACTAATAAAAATATTAGGAAAGCTCTTCAATCTGTTTTTCTATTAACAACTTCTTGTTGTCCCAACGAACTTTGAATTTATGATAATTGTCTAAATCTGATAAATTAGTTGCTAATTCTAATTTTAATGATGCAACATATTCGTGTAACTTACCAATCAAAATCAAAATAGCTTCTCTATCGTTAATAACGTTTTGTTCAAAAGATGAAAGGATTGGTGCAGCAAAGCCTTGTAATCGTTTTAATTCTAAATCTTTTACCGTTAACTCATGATATAAAATTCCTTTTGCTCTTTCACCTGTAATGTTGTTTAAATTAGATAGTTTTAAATTAAAATTCAAGGCTTTTTCTAAAATTGTGTTGAATTTATGGTCAAAAAAGCTTGTATATTCATCAAAATCAAGTTCTTTAGTTGTATTTAGCATCTCCATTGTTAATTTATAATTTATTCCAAAATTTCTATCAGTAATTTCTTTTGTAACAAGAAAATTAGCTAAATTTTTATCAATTGCACAAAGTGTATAATAAATCTCTGAAAAATTATTATATAGCTTGTTTATGATCTTGTTCTTCTCATAAAGAAACAAGATTATTGAAGTCATGCCAGTTAAAACAACACCGGTAAACACTCCCGTAGAAAGATCATAAAACTTATTACTTTGTTCAGTAATAAAAATTCCAATGACTGATAAAATTAAGATAATTAAGCAGAATATAATAATGTATTTTTGTAATCTCATATAAGCTCCGTTTTGTATTAAGAATATCACAAATTTAGCAATTTTTATCAGCTTTTGGCTATTATTTAAATTCTATAACAGGTATAAGGTTATAACGTTCTTCAATCACTGGCTGGTTTGCAACAAAATAATCAATTACAACTGAAGTGGTGTAAATATTTTTCGTCCATTTGCTTAACTGATTAAATTCCTTTGGAGTAATATTTAATCCGATTTTTTCACTGCTTATATTCCTTTCTTTATTGCAATACAACATTACTCGAAATAGAAATAAAAGCCAGTTTTAAACTTTTAAGGTATAATAGATACAGGAGTTTTAGTATGGAAAATGATTTTCAAAAAGGCAAAATAATTATTTATACAAGCGAAGATGGGACAGTATCGCTTGATACAAAACTTGAAAATGAAACTATTTGGCTTACACAAAAGCAAATGGTAGAACTTTTGGGGGTAAAAACTTCGGCTATAAGCAAGCATTTGAAAAATATATTTAATGAAGGAGAATTGAAAGAAGAAGTGGTTATTTCCATTTTGGAAACAACCTCAAAACACGGTACTATAAAGGGAAAAACACAAAAATCTGCAACACAATTCTATAATCTTGATGTTGTAAGTGTGCTCAATAGGAATTAAATTATGTACGATTTTCAAACGCTATCACCTAAAGATTTTGAAGAGTTAACAAGAGATCTCTTACAAAAAGAGTTAAATATAACCTTTGAATCTTTTAAAAATGGAAAAGATCAAGGTATAGATTTAAGATATACTAAGAACTCAGATAATGGAATAATTGTTCAGTGCAAGCACTATAAGGATTCCAAGTTTAGCAACCTAATCAACTCTTTAAAAGAAGAAGTTAATAAGATTCAAAAATTAAATCCAAGCAGATATATGGTTGTAACATCCTTAGCTTTATCTCCTCAAAATAAAGAAAAAATATTATCTACATGTTCACCATATATTACTTCAACTTCTGATATTTTAGGTTTAGATGATTTAAATAATTTAATACAAAAAAATAAAGATGTTGAAAATAATCATTTTAAGCTGTGGATGACAAGCACAAATGTTTTAGAGCGTATTTTGTATAGTGATATTGTTAACGAATCCTCTTTTAAACTTGAAGAAATCAAAGAAAAAATTAAACGATTTGTTCCAAATCCAAGTTTAGATAAGGCTAGAGAAATATTAAAAGCTGAAAATTGTGTAGTCATATCAGGTGCACCAGGTGTTGGGAAGACTACACTTGCAGAAATGCTAATATGGGAATATACATTAAAGGATTACGAATTTATTAATATTTCAGAAAATATAAAAGAAGCTTTTTCTTTATATAATCCAAATCCAAACAAGAAACAAATATTTTACTATGATGATTTTTTAGGTACCACAAATCTTACAAAAAACGAAGATTCTAGTTTAATGCTCTTTATTAGTAAAATTAATAAATCTAAAAATAAAAAAATGATATTAACAACAAGAGAATACATCTTACAACAAAAGAGAATTTTATACGAAAAAATTAATAATTTCGATTTCAAAAAATGCGTTATAGATTTAAAAAATTATACAAAACAAATAAAAGCTGAAATATTGTACAGCCACTTATATTTTTCAGAATTACCTTATGAATATATTTTAACGATTATAAATAACAAAAATTATTTGGTTATTATAAAACATCCTAATTATAACCCAAGAATTATTGATTACATGACAAAGGCAAAACATTATAATGGGGTATTACCCCAGAATTATTTTGACGAATTTATCAGAAATTTAGATAATCCAGCTGAAATTTGGTGTCATGCCTTTGAAAATCAAATAGATAATAAAACTCGAAGCATACTATTTGCTATAACAACATTTAATCAATATTACTTAGCATTTGAGAAAGTTGATATTTTTGAGGTTAGTAATATAATATGTGAAAAGTTATATTCAGAAAAAATTAATAATCTAGATTTTAAAAAATCTATCAAGATATTAGAAGGTGATTTTATAGCAATTAATAACTACAATATTAATTTTGCGAATCCTTCTATACGTGATTTTATAGAAGTTTATATATTAAGAAATAATTTATTATCCTCATTTATAGAATTATCGAACAGAAATGAACAATATAAATGGCTATACGATACATATTTTTCGACAAATAATA
>JAZUBR010000019.1:0-28203 GCA_045638625.1 Candidatus Gastranaerophilaceae bacterium | reverse complement strand
GTACCCCCTTAATTGAAGCGACCTGTGAGCAGAGAGTAAAAGCGTGAGCGTACTCGTTTATTGCGAACAGGTCAAGACAAGGGGGGAGGGGGTTGTTTAATCATTTTGTAAAACATAAAATCAAACCACTCTCTAAATCTCTCTCCAACTGAGAGAGACTTTTTAATCAAATGGATTCCCGTTGCTGTGCAACGAGAATGACTGCATACTTCTAATGTATTCCCTCATCTCATGGATGAACTCCTAGAGTGCCAAGTGAATGTAACAATTTGTAAATTGATTCTGAGAATTTGGCAATTTTGGATTTCCTTAAAACTTATTCAAGATGTGAAAAGTGTAGAGAAGGGATTTCCTGATGGGAATGGTTATATCTAACAGAGTTAAATATTATAAGACTGTAGAAGAAGCTTTTGCCGCGGCGAATCCTTCTATGAGAAAGTTCTTATGTCCTCAACCAGGTCCTGCTGATGCTGCTAGAGCATTAGTAAAAAAGATGGAAGTTCTTCCCCCTCAAGATTTTGCTCCTGAAAATATTGTAACGTTTAAAGATTCTATGAATGCTCTGAAGTCAATCTTAGTTTCTAAAACGGGCGAATTAAAGATTCTGGAAGCTCTTGATAAGTGCTTGAATTATATTTCAAAAGGTGAGATTGGAGAAACTTTGTTCAAAATGAAATTAAAAACAGATAAGAATTTTGCACAGATATTAAGTGAAGCAGGTTTTAAAGCTTAATTTATTTACCCTATTATAACTATAACCCTAATATTGACCTTAAACCCCCGATTGAGGGGGATTTTTTTATGGAGGGTTAAATTCCCCCTTCTTGTAACTTTTTGTAATACTAGGAGATTTTTGGTTATATTTTTGGTAAAATGTTATCAAAATCAAGGAGTTGTATGGGGATATTTATCAATCAAACTCAGCTGTCTGAGACGGTTAAAAAAATAAGAGAAGAAAATAAATCAATAGTTGTTACTAATGGTTGTTTTGATATTCTCCATGTTGGTCATGTTCGTTATCTCAATCAGACCAAAAATTGTGCTGATTGTTTGATTTTATTGATGAATTCAGACAAATCTGTAAAAGAGTTAAAAGGCGAAGGACGTCCAATAAATAATGAAAATGACAGAGCTGAAGTTCTCTGTGGGCTTTCTTCTGTTGATTATGTTGTGGCTTTTGATGAACAATCTCCTGCGAATTTGATTGATTTAATTAAACCAGATGTTTATACAAAAGGCGGGGATTACACTTTAGAAACTCTTCCTGAGCGTGATGTTGTTGTGAAAAATAATGTAAAGGTAGAGTTTATTAACTTTGTAGATGGCAAATCTACAACAAATATAATAAATAAAATTAATAATAAATAAGGAGATAAAAATTATGAAATCATTCACACTTGAACAGATTGCACAAATTACGGGCGGTATGCTTACAAAAGTTTCTGATGCTAATATTACAAGATTAGCACCTCCGTTGATTGCAGATGAACAAACTTTGGCACTTGCTTTGTCAGAAGAAGAAATTGCAAATGTTGCTAAAACAAAAGCTAAAGCAGTTTTGGTGCCATTAGGTGTGAATCTTGATGGAATTACTACTATCGAAGTTGAACGCCCTCGTTTAGCTATGATGAAATTAATTACAATGTTCTATGAAGAACCTGAATCAAACAAGGATGTTCATTCAACAGCGGTTGTTCACCCTGAAGCTAAATTAGGTTTGAATGTTTCATTAGGTCCAAATGTTGTTGTTGCAAAAGGTGCTGTTATTGGTGACAATACAAAAATCTTAGCAAATTCATACATTGGTAATGGTGCAATAATCGGTTCAGATTGTTTCTTCCATGCAGGTGTTAATATTGGCGATAGAGTAAAAGTGGGTAACAAAGTTATTCTTCACCACGGTGTATCTCTTGGTGCTGATGGTTTCAGTTTTGTTACAGAAAGCCCAAATAATATTGAACAAGCTCGCCAAGATGGCGAAATTAAAGAAGGTGGCGAACAAGTTATTTTCAAAATCCCTTCAATCGGTTCTGTTATTATTGGAGACAATGTTGAAATCGGTGCAAATGCTTGTATTGACAGAGGTACTATCGAAGATACAATTATTGGTGAAAATACAAAAATCGATGACCTTGTTATGATTGGTCACAACTGCCGTGTTGGAAAAGGTTGTATGATAGTTTCTCAAGTAGGTATTGCAGGTAGCTGTGTGATTGGTGATAGAGTTGTAATTGCTGGACAAGCAGGTTTGGCAGACCATATTACAATTGGCGATGATACAATTATTACTGCAAAAGCTGGTGTTACAAAGAGCTTCCCAGAAAAATCTATTATTATCGGTATTCCTGCTGTTCCTAGAAAAGAGTTTATTAAACAACTTAAGACTATTAAGGATGCAGGTAACTACATTAATAAATTTAAGAAATATGAGCCAATTCTTAGCTCATTCTTAGAAGAACAACAAGTGGAAACTGTATAGATGTCGACTATTATTAATGAGATAAAGCTTTCCGGTAATACCCTTATGAAGAACCACCAATGTGAGGTTGTTATTAAACCTTCACGTGGTGCTGGGATTCGTATATTTGTTGAGGGTGGCGATGTAGGTTTTGAGGCTACAGTTGATAATGTTTTTTCTACAGACCACTGTGTAACTTTGTGTTCCAAAGAGCATAGAACATTGTTGGGTGATTATAAATACAAAGCAATGTTGTGTGAACACTTTATGGCAGCTTGTGCGTTTTGTGGGATAACTTCTATTGATGTTTATCTTTCAAAACAAGAATTTCCAATCTTTGACGGTAGTGCAAAGGTTTGGGTTGAAGCTTTCAGAAAAGCAGGTATTACAGCTCCTAAGGAACGCCCTATTTATACAGTATCAGAGCCAGTTTATTACTTGAATGGAAAGACTAGTCTTGTTATTCTTCCTGATAATGGTTTGAATATAACTTATTCGGTGAATTATGACCATAATGATTTACGTAATCGTTGGGTAAGTTTTGATTATAAAAACCAAGCAGAAATCATTGAGGCAAGAACTTTTGGATTCTATAAGGATTTGAAAAAGTATCAGCTATTGGGTTTCGCAAAAGGTGTTACTATTGATAATACAGTAGGGCTTGTTGAAGAAGGTTATACAACTCAGTTACGTTCTCAGCACGAACCAATAAAACATAAGATATTGGACTTGTTTGGGGATTTGTATCTGACAGGAGTATCTCCACTTGATATGAGAGCTCATATTTTAGTTAAAGAAGCTGGACACGCTGTGCACGTAAAAGTTGCAAAGTTATTAAAAGATAAATTAGTAAAGATATAGAAAAGGAGAAAAGAGATGACAGAAGAAATTAAAGAAGAAGCTTTAAGTTTTGATATTATGGAAATAATGGATTTAATTCCTCATAGATACCCATTCTTGTTAGTTGATAAGATTACAGAATGTGTTCCTGGTAAATATGCAAAAGGTTACAAGAATATGACAATGAACGAAGGTTTCTTCCAAGGTCACTTCCCTGGTAACCCAATTATGCCTGGTGTTTTACAATTAGAAGCTATGGCTCAATGCTCAGCTCCTATTTTGTTAACAATGCCACAATACAAAGGTAAATTAGCATTGTTTGCAGGTCTAGACAATGTAAGATTCAAAAACATTGTTCGTCCTGGTGATAGATTTGAAATGCACATCGAAATGACTGCTTTAAAAGGACCTATCGGTAAATGTCACGCAGTTGGTTCAGTTGACGGCAAAGTTTGCGTTGAAGCTGATATGATGGTTGCAATGAAATAGTTTAAGAAGGGAATAAGTAATACAGAGGGTGGTTATTATAATAATCATCCTCTTTTTTTATGTTGTGACAAGTATGGAATTACTTCCCTTCAACGATGTGTTCGTAGATAATTTTGGATGCTTGTTGGATAAATTCTCTACCGTCTGGATGGTTGTATGGACGGTTAGCAAGAATTGTTATGATATAACGTTTTCCGTTAGGAGCGTAGATAATACCTGCGTCACCTAACATTTTTCCAATGTCTCCAGTTTTGTGGATAAACAGTGCTTTTGGGTCTATGCCACTTTGGATAAGTCGATTGTTCTTAACATGGCTCATGTATCCAATAATGTATTCTCTTGAATTTACATTTAAGAACCCTGGGTTATCCAAGTTGTACAGGATTTTTGACATATCCATTGCAGTAGTGGTGTTTGTACCATCAAGGTCTGGAAGCCAGTTGTTAACTTTTGTGGATGATAATCCCCAGTCTCTTAACCCAGCGTTTACAGATTCCATTGAACCTGTTTTTGCCATAATCATATTGGTTGCACTATTGTCAGATACAGTAATCATTTCATTTGCAAGCTCGTCCATTGTGAGTTTCATTCCTGAACGTTTATATTGCAAATCTCCTGAGCCAGATGCTTTGTAGTAATCTGTTAATTCCATTTCATCGTAGATAGTGAATCTGTTTTCTTCAATGGATTTGAACATTTGAACTAATACAGGTATTTTTATAATACTTGCTGCAGGATAAATTTTGTCTTCATTTATTCCGATGTAATTTCCTGTATCATATTCCCAAGCGAAGATTCCAGGTTCAATTTTGGGGTATTTTTTCATAAGCTCTCTTAGCTTTATTTCAAGAGGGACAAGCCTGTTTGTCATATATAGAGAAGATATTTCTCTATTGTGTGTGTTTACAGGTACTTGTAAATATTCGCCTTGGAAAATCGCATTGTAAATTTTTGCATCAGGGGGTGTAATAATGTTTCTTATATCAACGTTAGAATTTATGACCCCTGAAGTACTTCCTAGGAATGTTGGTTTTGCTGTAGTTGTTTGAATATTTCTTTTTACAAACGGTTGATAGTAGAGCTTATTTGTTACTTGTGGAAGTACGAAATATGCAATTGAACCGATTAAAGAAAGAGCGATTACTCTGGAGATAAAGTTCAAAACAGGATTGCGTTTTTTTACGACTTTACGCTTTACGCTAGGACGCTTAAGTACACGTTTTTGAACGTGAACTGGCTGTTCTCTGTATGTGGTTTTATATTTATAAGCGTACAAAATCCTGCTCCCTCTCCACTTAAAATTTTATCATTGTAGAGGGTTGAACTTCAATTATAATCGCAAAAAATCATCTACTTGGAGGAGGGTGGAAAGTGTTGTTTTACAGTTTCTTCACCAAGGACTCTAACACGTATAGAAAATATTGCATCTTCATATTCTTTTATAGGGGCATTAATCTTCTGGGCAATCTGTTTCATTGCCGAATATTGTTTGATTTCAATCTCCATAATGTCAAGATTTGTGTTTAAATCATAGCCTTTTTTGATGACAGTTTGGATAAACTCTTCGTGAGCTGCTTTTAGGAGTTCTATTTGGCGGATATACAATTCTTTTGGAACAGAACCCTTTTGTTCTGCCTGTTCTATTTGGATATTAAGTTTGTGCATTTCTTCTTTATAATTCATTTATAACTCCATATAGGTTATGTCATCAATATACCCTAAGAATGTGTATACGTCCATTTCTACAATTTGATTAGCATTCCATGGGTTTGTAAAATACACCAATCCTCGTTCTTCATTAAAACCTTTTATTGTGTAAGCGTGGTTGCTATAGAGGTCATTTGGAGCGGATAGTGTTTTTTCGATTTTTGTACTATCTTCTGGCAGGTGTAGTGTGCTTGCGTGTAATAATGCTTTGCCATTATTGGCAAGTGACTTTATAATATCTATTGCTTCATCTACAGAGATATCATTAGGGAAATCGTATCTTGTTCCTTTTACATTTCCTGTTTTGTCAATATAGCTTGTGTCGTCCCAATTGTTGCTTCTATAATCATATCCAAGGATTGCTGAGATGAATTCTTCGGAGTGTCCACCTTCAAGAATTTTCATTTGTGCATCAATATCAACAATGGATTCCATTTCGTATTTTGTAATCTTACTATTATTTTCTCTGCCTCGCATTATAGAGTAAGCTTTTTCTATTAAGCTTAAACCCTTACAGCCATTTAGTTGTTTGCCTGATAAAGAGTTTTTGATTTCACCTTTAGGGAATCGTATTTGAATAGGTTCGCCCCCAGTAACTTTATTAGGGAACGTGATGATGATATCGTCACCTTCTTGTGAAATCATTTGATATAGCTTAGCTCTTCCAACAGGTAAGTCCATTAGGTTATCTAGTGCTGAGATTAGCCAACAGTCACCAAGATTTCCTTGATGAGTGTTAAATCTACCTTCTAGCGGGAAGAGTTCTTCAAATTTTTCTTTGGTGATATTGAGTTCTTTCATTACACCATCTTCGTTGACGTACATTTTCCCGTTGACATAAGCAGCTTCTCCTGATGGAACTTGTTTTGCAATTGTTTGTAGGTCTGTTCCATTAGGGAATTCTTTGACTAAAGGCTCGCCAGAATATAGACGTTGAACGTCTTCTAGATACTGCTTAGAGAAGAATTTGTTTGTTTCAAAGTTTTTAATTAATTCGTAAATGTTACATTTACCTTGAGAACATAGTTCAAAATAACCAGAATTTACAAGTCTTTTAAAACGATTAGGGTCTTTTTGGACAAGGTCTGAAAGATAGTCAAACATTTTTGCTTGTGTGTCGTGTGGAAGTTGTTTCCAAATATCCGTTTGTATGATTCTTTGGTATTCTTTTTTAAAGATGCCATTATCTCCAAATGGGTTTTTATATTTGTTTGGAGTCGTGATATTTTCTCCGTTTAGGATTTTAAGTAGTTCGTGTGTTGTCGCATTGGGATTTGCTTTGATTATTTTTTCTAAACCTGCTGGGTCAATTCCCTTGTTAATAGCACATCTCATTAGATATAGCAAACTGTGTTCGCTAAATTTGTAATCTCCATTTTTGTTTTTTAGAGAACCTAAATTTATTGAACAATCAATAAAAGCTGCATTCTGTCTTTTTTCCATTGCTATAAAATATCGTAGGTTTTTAATTACTTGCGGAGATGCTCCTTTGTCAATCGCTTTTGCCATAGTTACTGCGTATTCAGGAAAATCGACTTTGTGGAACTGATATTGTGCTAAGAAAATTTGGATATCAAAATAGCTATAATTGTTCTTATCATTATTGCCTAAAATTTTTGCAAGAATATTATAGGATTGGTCGTCTTTTAGGTGTTTTAGGATTTCCAAATCTTTGTCTTGTGGATATTTTTTCATAATTTGTAATATCAAGCCTTTAGCTTTTTGTGGATTTTGTGCTGTTTGTAATTGGTGACAAATTCCACCAGTTGGACGCCAATAGAATTCTTCAAGCGGTCTGTCTAGAAGCTTATTTACGATTTCTATACTGGTATCATCATCTATGAATTTTAGTATTGCTTCATATCCAATTTTGAAACTGGCATCATTTTTGTTGTTTTTTTGATTATAGAGAATAGTTTTTTCTCTTTGTTGGATAAGTTTTTCTAGTATATCTAATTTGTCAGGGTTTTTATTGATAAATTCTGCAGTTGTTTTTATAGTTTCTAAATCGAAAGCATTTTTTCCATCAGCATCTTTCATATCAAGAATTTTATCTATAATTCTTGCTGTGCGTGGATTTTTTATTGCAGATTTTATTGCTTGTAACTCATCTTCTTTTAAGAAAGATTTATATTTATTCTCTAATTTTGTTTCTATTTCAGCTTTTCTTTCTGGGGTTAGTTCAAGATTTAAATCTTTAAATTTGTTTTTTGCTAAGTTGAAATAGTTATCTTTGTTTATTACGAAGCTTCCGTCAGGATTTTTCATTTCAAGTATTTGGCGGATTTCGCTTGGTGAAAATTGTCTACAATCACTTGCTATATCAAGAAGATTGTTGATATTTTGTAAAACTGGATTTTCGCCCGTTTTTGCATATTCCAATAAAAACTTCATATTAGGAATGTCTTGAGGGGATATTAATTTAAAGATATTATCATATTCGATGTCAAATAAAACGTCATCTTTGGATTTAAAACTAAGTACATCTAGGGCAAAATCAAGCTCTTTATTACCAATATTATTTAATACCGCTTTGATTTTGTCTGCAGCGTGTATCATTCTAAACTGTCCTTGTGGTTCATTTTGTAAAATTGTATCAATTATGAGCCCAAGTTTTGCAAGTTCTTGTTCGTTATAATTCGCCTTAATAACTTCAATATCAGATTCTTTAAAGATTGGCTCGCCATCGACGTCTTTGAAAAATGCTAGCTTAGATTCAACGACATCAATCCCAATATCTGTATTTATTGGCTTAGGCGAGTTTGTATCTTGAGGTCGTTTAGCAGGAGTTGTAGAGTCAGGATTTATATCTTTGTTTTGTGGAGTAGGTGTATTTGGGGTTTTACCGCCCATTCTTGCGGCCATTTTATTTTCAAGGATGATACCTTGGATAATGCTCATAATTTGAGCAAAACCTTCTCCTTTAAGGTCAATTTCACCAGTAATTGTAAGGTCTGCCAGTAAGCTTAAGCTTGCGTCTGTGCCGATTTCAGCACATTTAGCAAGGAGCGTTGGGCAATGTTTGAGTAGTAATTGTTTACAAACATTATTTGCAACACCACCAGCAAACATACCTGCAGGCATGAGTTTGAGAGTTGTTTTAAGTTCTTCTAATATAGCTTTTTTATCTTCTGGAGTAATACCGTTCTTCTTGGTTTGAGCTTCAGTATATGAGACCCCTATTGAACCTAAAACTCCGATACCCGTGCTTGCAATAAGTGGGATGATTCCTGTTCCTGTTACGAGCATAACGGCAGTCCCAAGTGCGCTTGCGCCCATTTTTGCGTATCCAATACCTTCTGCCTGACTCTCTTGGAACTTTTCTGCTAAGTCAACGGCATTTTTTGCACCATAAGCGAAATCGTGTGCTGCTTTTAATTCAGCATTGTAGTCTTCGATGCTCTTTCCATCTAATGCTTTTTCGAGGTTTTGTTGTAGGTTCGATTTGATTTTTTTAGCAAGTTCAATGAGACTAGCGTTATTGATTCCTTCTGCTCCAAAATCTATCACACCATCTTTTATTGTTGCGTGTTTGCCGCCTAGTTCTTGGAGTTTTTCTTTAATAGTATTTTCATCATTGCCATAGAGTTTATAGAGGGTATTTAAAATGGCTGTGCTGAGGTCTTTATATAACTGTTTTGGTGTTCCAGCATATCTGTTTACATTTTCAAGATTTTTTAATGGAGCATCTAGTGTATTATTAACCTCTGCTACGATATTGTTAAGGATTGCTATACCTTGAACAACTTTAGATTTTTGCTCATATTCTTCTATGTTTTCAGGGTTAAAGGGAACACCTTGTTCCATTAAATAAACCGTTTCAAAGTCTAAGACTTCTTCTCCTGATGTTCTTAGTTGAGCACCAACAGAATTAGGGTTTTCTATGGAAAATGCTACTCCATCATTGTTTTTATTACCTTTGGCAAGTTCACTTATTGTTTCTTTAACAAGCTCTGGGTATTCATTGTTTTCTGCATTTTTGAGCCTTACAATAAGCGAATCAATTTCTCTCATTGTCATATTGGAGATGGATTTTTCGATTTGTTCTTGTTCGGCTTTAGAAAATTTATCTGCTCCCAGAAGACCTTTTAATAAAGAGATTTTGTTTTCAATATATTCTTTTTTTGTAAGTCCACCTTTTTGTGCTTTTTCAAGTAACATTCCCGCGACTTGTTGTGTTGCTATTTGTCTATAGACCTTATCTTTTGTGTATTCAGAATTGAAAAGCTCTTTGATGCTGTTCCAACCTTTTGAGATAGCTCCACCAACTGCTTGTTGGTAGATTTCCATAGCTTGATTTGCGTTATTTTGGATTTGCTTAACTGCTGTTTCTTTTGTTTGTTGTTTTATTTGTTCAAGGATTGAAGTTTCTATTAAATCCCCATCGTTACTCATTTCTTGAGCCTTGGTTTTATTAATTCCAAAAACTTTTGCAAATAGGTTTAAAGCCTCATTTTTATCAAGCTTTTTATCGTCTCCGGCAGCGGTTTTGAGGTCTGTTTTTAGTTCTTCGAGTTCATCGGCGTCAAAAATACTATTCCCGTTTTTGTCGTACTTTTTTAGGAATATATTTTTATCATCAATCTGTGAGCCTGATTTTAATTTACTCAGGTTCAATTTGTTACCGTTTGAAAAATTTAATTCGTCCATAAACTCGTCTTTATTTACCCCATGTTTAACGGCATCTTGGGCGTAAATCTTTAGGATTAATAGAGGGATTGTTACAAATATTTACACCTTATGGTCAAATGTAAAAATCTCTTAATCTATTTGTGTACACACATGTTTTAAGCTATTATGTAAGAATGAAGAACGGGATGATAGTTGTAGTCGATGATGAAAGAATAGTAACGTCTGCCTTTAAAACACTTTTAATGGTAGAAGGTTATACCAATGCACATTATTTTAATAACCCTGTAGAAGCTTTGGAGTTTCTGCAAAATAATCGTCCTGACTTGGTAATTTCTGACTTCTTAATGCCTCAGATGAACGGTTTGGAGTTCTTGAAGCAAGTTAAAGAGTTGTATCCTGAAGTAAGTAAGATTATTCTTACAGGTTATGCAGATAAAGAAAATGCAATAAATGCAATTAACGAAGTTGGAATTTATAAATACTTGGAAAAACCTTGGAATAATGATGACTTGTTGATTAATATCCGTAATGGTATTGAGCGTAGTTATTTGGTTTCTGAGTTAGAAAAAAAGATTGAAGAACTTGAAGCTGCTAAAAAAGAACTTGAAAAGTATTCTCATTCTTTGGAAGAGTTAGTGAAGGAAAAAACTGCTGATATTATTCAGACTAATTCTAAATTGACAGGTATTATTACTCATTGTGCTGACGGTATTGTGATTATTGATGAAGAAGGCACTATTGAACAAGTAAATCCTGCAGTTGAGAACCTTGTAGGATTGTCTCAAAACAGAATTTGTGGGAATGATATTTCTGAGTTTGTTCATCATCCTAAGACATCTGTTAAATCTTTCTTTGATGCAGAAAAATCAGAAATTTTCTTAAGAGATTGCTATGCAAAAAATATGTTAAGCAGTTTCCATATTCCGTTAGAAATAAGTATGGCTCGTTATACTGCGGAAGAAGAAGAGAAGGCAAAATATGTTTGTGTTCTTCGTGATGTTAGTGAACAAAAGAAAGCAGATAGATTAAGAGATGATTTTATTGCAACTCTTACTCATGATTTGAGAACTCCGTTACTGGCTGCTATTCAAACCTTAAAATTTTTCTTGGATGGTTCGTTAGGTGAGATTACTGATAGACAATCATTGCTTTTATCTACAATGTTAAAGAGCAATGAGGATTTGTTAGGGCTTGTAAATGCTTTGCTAGAAGTATTTAGATATGACGCTGACAAGTTAGTCTTACAGAAAACTAATTTTGTTTTCAATCATCTAGTTTCACAGGTTTATAATGAGCTCAAGCCTCTTGCGGATAAAAAAGAGATGGAGTTTGTTCTAGAAGATACGGAAGAAGATTTGCTTATTAATGCAGATAAAGCTGAACTAAGAAGAGTTATCTGTAATCTCTGTGGGAATGCGATTAATTACACACCACAAGGTGGTAAGGTAAGATTGATTGTTAAAGCTGAGGAGAATGATATTATATTCTCAGTTTCAGATAATGGGAGTGGAATCCCTCAAGAAGATATTCCGAATTTGTTCCAAAGATTTTCGCAAGGGACAAGCGCAAAGCGTTCTACTGGAACAGGTTTAGGTTTGTATTTGTCAAGACAGATTATAGAAGCTCATGGTGGCAAAATTTGGCTTGAGAGTATGTTAAATAAAGGCAGTGAATTTTCGTTCCTGCTAACCGATGTAATAGCTGAAAAAAATAAGAAGAGTGCAGGGGCGTTAATATGATAAAAGTATTGTTGGTGGAAGACCACGTGTTAGTACGTATGGGCTTAACTTTGTTGTTGGAAAAAAGCGAAAAAATCCAACTCGTTGGTGAAGCTGAAGACGGACTTCAAGGAGTAAGCAAGGCGAAAGAACTTTTGCCAGATGTTATTCTTATGGATATAGGTTTACCTGGTATTGATGGTATTACAGCAACAAAAAGGATTAAAGAAGATAATCCAAATGCTCGAGTATTGATGTTCACTTCTCGTGATAATGAGAAAGATGTTTTTGAAGCTTTTGGAGCAGGGGCAGATGGCTACATAATGAAAGGAGCTTCTCCAGAACAAACAATTGCAGCTATTGAGACTGTGAACTCTGGTGCAGCTTGGTTAGATAGCGCTATTGCGAAGATTGTCTTGAATAATATTAGAAACCCAATTGCAGTTGCTGCTAAGAGTAATGTGAGTGAGGTTAATTATAGCGCTGGACGTGCTCA
Source organism: Candidatus Gastranaerophilaceae bacterium (assembly GCA_045638625.1). Lineage (GTDB taxonomy): Bacteria > Cyanobacteriota > Vampirovibrionia > Gastranaerophilales > Gastranaerophilaceae > CALUTH01. Next base: position 15,863 of record JAZUBR010000019.1, on the reverse strand, counting down.
ATATGGTTTGACAGATAGAGAAATGGATGTTTTAGGGTTGATGGTTGCGGGACAATCTAATAACGAGATTGCGGAAAGCCTTGTGATTACAAAAGCAACTGCGAAAGCTCATGTTCATAGTATTCTTCAAAAATTGAGTGTAGGTTCAAGAACTCAAGCTACTATTACTGCAATGAAAGAAGGACTTGTATAATGCTACCGAAACTTCTCGGGCTCTGTTTGGTTTTGAGTATAGGAACAAGTGGTTTATTATTTGCAAAAACTACTGATGAAGAAGCTCAAAAACGTAAGGAATATAAGCGTCAATTAAAGATAGATAAACAAGAAATCAAGGAAGATTATGAAAAATCACAACTTCCTGAATCTGGTTTTATGTTACGCTCAGAGTATGAAGAACGCTCTAAGAGTGTTGATAAAAACAAGGTAGAAGTTCCTCCTGTTCACACTCCAACTGATGCAGGGATGAAGTATGTTCCTGTGCCAAAGTATAAGATTGTAAAATATAATTCGGTCCCTGGGCATACGGAGTTAAAAATCCCTCGTAGGCTTAATTTTGATAGAGAAGTTACAGGACAAGGAATTATAGCTTCTGATTTTACATTTATGGTGTATCCTGCACTTAGGTATTATGCGGCTGCTGATTGTACAACAGCGGATTTGTATGTGATTAAATTGGATACAAAGCTTTCAGAGATGGAAAGAGTAAAGCGCGCAAATATTATCAGACGTGATACTTTACCTATTTTATCTACTGACAAAGATATTAGAACTCCTTATATTTTCAGGACTCTGACTCCTGTTGATTTTACAACTGATAATAAAAAGTTGTTGATTAAAGAAAAAACGGGCTATAGATTCGATGGTATTTGGAAAACAGACATCTGGGTGTATGATTTTGATGCAAAAAAAGCGACTAAACTACCTGAAATTAGAGGCGCTATTGCAAATTATTGGGAGAATGCCAAAGGTGTTGATTTAGATGAAACCAGATGGGATATTTATCCAATGGGATTTGCGGAGGGAGATAATAACACCGTAATTGTTTCTGGTTATGCATATACTGGAGCTATGCCAAAGTTTTTAGGTGTGTGGAGCATTGATGTCGCAGGGGAGTCTACTAAGCTTCTGGCTCTTGATGAAACGGAAGTGCCAGTCTCTCTTGTTGGATTGCGAATGGAATATGATAGTGTCCAGAGTAGAGAATTTGTAGAAGAAGAGATTAAGGCAGCTGAAGAGAAGGATAAAGCCAAGAAAAAAGCAGAGAAAAAGGATAGAGAAGCTGAATTAAAGGCATTAAAGAAAGATTACAAACAAAAAATCAAGGATAAAGAGGCGGAATATGACGGAAAAATAAATAACAAACCGTCGTCGCAATCGGGTTTTTAAATAGAAGTGAAGCGGGTTTTATTATTAGAACCCGCTTTTCGTTTTTTTAGAAAACTTGCAATAAATAGGAAATTATATTAAAATAAAATTGCTTTTGAAAGGAGCATACTATGGAAGAAAAAATACTTGAAAGACTTGATTCTATAATGAATTTGGTTGTTAAAAATTCAAATTTACTATCTATGTTAAAAGAGTATTGTTTAAATAATCCTGATGTGGCTTTAGGCTCCGTGTTCGATATGGTCGATGTTATTCAAGATGTTCAAAAGGAGTGCAAAGATGCTTTATATAGTTTAGACGGTACTTTAGCTAGCTATAGAAATTTTTAACTTTTTTCTTATACCAAAGTTGGAAATTTTATAGGCATGCCGTTTGATTTTGCGTTTTTGTGCTACAATCAGCATGTATAGAGTTGAAAGTACAGAGAGCGGGAGAGTCCTGCCCAATATGAAATAAAGGAGACAACTATGAGTACAATTGAATTTTTTACAAATTCAGAAGAATTGAAGTCTATGATGTCTGCCGCAAGAGCTACAATTACAGCTCCATTCTTTGGCAACAACGTAGAACATGTGAAAAGCGTAGCTGAAGCTTACAAATTAGCAAAAGCTAGCTCAGGTACAATTGAATTAACAGGTATGCCTGTTTATATGCCTGAAAAATTAGGTTTACCAGCAGGTGCAAACCAATTATTATTCAACGACGGTACTGTTGTAGGACGTTGTGCTGCAGCTAGAAAAATCGTTGGTGAACCAAACTGTGATTTAAAAGAATTATTACCAATCATCCGTGAAGCAGTTTACAGCTCACGTGACAGACTTATGTACAAAGCAGAAGCTGTTGTTGGTTTAGATAACGACTTTATGATTAAAGCACACCTTTTAATTCCAGAAGGTTTTGAAAATGTTATGTATTCTTGGTTGTTAAACTTCCAATACATCAACGAATGCTATGCAGAAATGTATGCTGATTCAAGATTAATCAACGAAGGCGACATCTATGTATATTCAGACCCAGACTGGACACACCCAGACTTCCCATACGGTTTGACATTCTTTGATCCAGAACACAACTGTGCTGCTATCTTGGGTATGAGATATTTTGGAGAACACAAGAAAGGTACATTAACTCTTGCTTGGGGTTCAGCTGCTCGTAACGGTTATGCATCTTGCCACGGTGGTATGAAGAGATACAACCTTGATGGTGGAAAATCATTCCAAGTTGCTGTATTTGGTCTATCAGGTTCTGGTAAATCAACAATTACTCACGCAAAACACAACAACAAATATGATATTACAGTTCTTCACGATGACGCATTCATCATCAACGTTGAAGACAAATACACAATCGCTCTTGAACCTGCTTACTTCGATAAGACAGCAGATTACCCAATTGGTTGTGATGATAACAAATACATCCTTACTCAACAAAACAATGGTGCTATCGCATTAGCAGATGGTAAGGTAGTTTCTGTAACAGAAGATATCAGAAATGGTAACGGACGTGCAGTTAAATCAAAACTATGGTCTCCAAACAGAGTTGATAGAATTGATCAACCAATCAACGCTATCTTCTGGTTAATGAAAGACCCAACAATTCCTCCTGTATTGAAACTTTCAGGAGCTGCATTAGGTTCAGCTATGGGTGCTACTCTAGCTACAAAACGTTCTTCAGCAGAAAGACTTGCTGCAGGTGTTGACCCTAACGCATTGGTTGTTGAACCATACGCAAACCCATTCAGAGTTTATCCATTAAGCGTAGACTACACTAGATTCAAACAACTTATTGCTGATGGTGTAGATTGCTACATCCTTAACACTGGTGAATTTATGGGTACAAAAGTTCAACCTAAACACACTCTTGGTATTATTGAAGCTATTGTTGAAGGTTCAGCAAACTTCCACAAATGGGAAAACTTCTCTGATATCGAAATTATGGACGTTGAAGGATTCGATGCTTCATTTGCTAACAAAGAATATGCAAAAGAATTTGTTGCTCGTATGAACGACAGAATCGAATTCGTAAAATCAAGAGAAACTGAAAAAGCAGGTCTAGATAAACTTCCTGCAGATGCTCTTGAAGCTCTTGAAGCAGTTGTTAAACAAGTACAAGCTTAATTAACACTTCTCAAGTGAAAAAGTTAAAAGCTCTCGGTTGTGCACGACCGAGAGCTTTTTTATTCTGATGGATTCTCGTTGCGTAGCAACGTGAATGACAACACTGCTTTTATTCTCTCTTATCAGGAGAAGCAATAGTTTTATTTTCCAATACAGAAATTATCAAAAATATTGTTCAAAATATCATCTGTAATAATTTCACCGCTCAATTCATCCAAAGATAAGAGGGCTGATTTTACATCAATAGAGATTAAGTCTTGCAACTCATTTATTTCTGCTGCAGCTAGTGCCTGTTGCAAAGCTTCTTTTGCTCTTGCTAGGCAGTTTTGTTGTCTCAAATTAGTTACATAATCCATATCTTCGGGATTAATATTACAAACTTTTGATTTAAGGACAGATTTAAGCTCTTCTAGCCCGCTTTTTGTTTTTGCAGAAATCTTGATAACATCTGTATCTAAACAATCTCTAATATCTGTTTTGTTTACGCATTTAATAAGCTTTGCGGGATTAATTAAATCTAAAATCTCTTTGTCTTCAGCCAAGATTCCTTCAGTTGCATCATAAACAAATATTACACAATCAGCTTCATCAAGACTCTGTTTTGAGTACTCTATACCGATTTGCTCAACTTTATCAATGTTATTATCGTGTCTGATGCCTGCTGTGTCAATCAAAGTAACGGGGATTCCTAAATCTATTGTTTCTTTAATAACATCCCGAGTTGTTCCTGCGATTTCTGTAACGATGGCTCTATCGTGGTTTAGTAATGTATTAAATAGAGATGATTTCCCAACATTTGGTTTCCCTGCAATTGCCACAGAAATCCCTTGGCGCATAATGTTTGAAGTGCTTGCGCCTGCAAGAATTTTATCAATTTCATTTATTGCGGATTGAAATTCTGCTATAAGATAATCATATTCTGGTTCAGCTACATCTTCTGGAAAATCAATCCCTGCAACTATTTTAGATAATATTTCAAAAATAGTGTCACGGATTTCTTTAACTTTTATTGACAAAGCTCCTTTCAAATTTCGAGATGAAGGAATTACAAAATCTTTTGTTTTTGAGTGGATTAAATCAGCTACAGCTTCTGCCTGAGACAAATCTAGTTTTTTATTTAGAAACGCCCGTTTGGTAAATTCTCCTTTTTCTGCCAATCTTGCACCAGAGTTTAGGATTAGATTTAAGATAGAATTTACTACATTAATCCCGCCGTGGCATTGAACTTCAAATACATTTTCACCGGTGTAGCTGTTAGGTTCAAAGAAAGGTAGGATGATAACTTCATCTAAAATATCTTTTCCTGTTGTAATGTGTCCGTGGTAAAACCTTGAAGGTTTGAATTTTGAAACTTCTGTTTTCCCGTTGAAAATTTTAGAAAGTATATCAAAGGCTTTTGTTCCTGAAACTCTTATTACACCAACCCCACCTGTTCCTAATGGTGTTGATATTGCGGCTATTGTGTCAAATTCATTTATAATATTCATTTTAGTATCCCATTAATTGGTTGTAATTGTTTAAATAAGTTTCTGCTAATTTGGGTTTGTTCAGTTGTTTATAAACATAAGCAAGGTTGTAGTGGAAGTCTGCTACATCTTTTTTATATTCCAATGCTCTTAAAAATGCTGTTTTTGCTTGTTTTAATTTCCCAGATTTAACGTATGCTATTCCGAGGTTGTAATACGCATAAGGAAATGTCATATTAGCACGGTTTGCTTCTTTATAGCAGTTTATTGCGTTGTAAATATTTTCATCTTCAAGGTAGATATTTCCAAGGTTATAATAAGCCTTGTAATTATTGTTATCAACTGAAATAGCTCTATTATACATTTGTATAGCGTCTTGTTTGTTACCTTCATCTAAAAGCAAGTTTCCCATTAGGAGCCAAGCTGTAGATGTTCTTGCATATTCAGGAATTTTTTTGAAGGTTTCCAAAGAGGCTGCGTTATTATTGTCGCTATATAAGGCAAGAGCCTGTGTGTACAAATCTTTTACGTTTGGTTCTGGTTTTGTAGCGCTTTTTTGTTCAGCAGCAAGGGCTGAAAGCTGTAATGTGAACATTAAGATAATAACTAGAAACTTTTTCATACCTAAATTATAGCATAAACTTGTTTGACAATTTTTGTGAACAGATTTATATTACAAAAAAGGAGCTTTATATGACAGAAAAAGAAAAAATGTTGGCGGGTGAGTATTATAAATCTATGGAAGATACTGTTCTTGTTGAAGAACGTAAGAAAGTGAAGGATTTGTGTTATCAATATAATTCGCTATCTCCGTATGAAGAAGAAAAGAAGACTAATCTTATAAAACAAATGTTTGGTAAAACAGGTGAGAATATAATTGTAGAGCCTAGTTTTTATTGTGATTATGGTTACAATATTGAAGTCGGTGAGAATTTCTATATGAATCATAATTGCGTGATTTTAGACTGTAATAAAGTTGTCTTTGGAGATAACGTTCTTGTGGGTCCAAATTGTTCTTTTTATACTCCGCTCCATCCGATGGATGCTGAGACAAGAAATACTGGTGTAGAAAAAGCGTTACCAATTACAGTGGGAAATAATGTCTGGTTTGGAGGTTCTGTTACTGTTCTTCCTGGTGTTACAATAGGTGACAATGCAGTTATTGGCGCAGGTTCTGTAGTTACAAAAGATATTCCTGCAAATACTCTTGCAGTTGGTAATCCTTGTAAAGTTGTTAGAAATATTTATTCTTAAATTCTGCTCCTCGTTACATTATTAACATTTGAGTAGGAAATTTTCTATATTTCTGCTATACTATCAGAGTACAAATGGGGAATGTATGAGAGAAAGATTACTCTTATTATTAATAGTTGCGTGTTTGAGCGTTTTTATATACGTATTCCAATACCACGTGAATACTGGAATAGGTTTCTTTACTATTTGTGGATTTATGATTGTATATGGAATCTATATGAATCTTGCTGCAAAGCATAAAAAGCGTAAACTTGCAAAACAGCCTAAGGTTGTTAACGAGGACTATAAGCCATTTGTATCAATACTTGTGCCTGCGCATAACGAAGAAGGTGTTATAGCGCATACTGTAGAAAATATTTTAAATATAGATTACGAAAACTTTGAAATAATCGTTATTGATGACAGAAGTTCTGATAAAACCCCGCTAGTCATTAAGGAGCTAGAAGAAAAATACGAAAAAGTTCACGCTTTTATTCGTCCCCATGATGCTTACCCCGGAAAATCTGCAGTTCTTAATGATGCAATGAATTTGGCAAAAGGTGAGGCTATTCTTGTTTTTGATGCGGATGCAACCGTTGAACCAAATTTCTTGAAGTTAATGCTTGCTGAGCTTGAGCCTGCTGATGTTGGCGCTGTTCAAGCAAGAAAAGTTATCAGAAACAAGGATGTTAATATCCTAACAAGATGTCAAAATAATGAGTACACTTTTGACTGTAATCTTCAAACTGGTAGGGACTCTGTTAAAGGCGCGGTAGAGCTTCGTGGTAATGGCGAACTTATTAAGAGGGCGGCGTTAGAAGATATTGAAGGTTGGAATAACGATACAATTACTGATGACCTTGATATGTCAACAAGATTACATATTAAAGGTTGGGACGTACGTTTTTGCTTAGATGCTGTTGTTTACGAAGAAGGTATTATTTACTTAATTCCTTTATTTAGACAGCGTAGAAGATGGCTAGAGGGCAGTATAAGACGTTACCTTGAATATTTTTGGGATGCATTTACTTCTAAAAAGATTTCACTACGTGCTCAGCTAGATATGTTTGCTTTTGTATTACAGTTCATTATGCCGTTATGGTTCTTGTTAGAAGTAACTTTTAGAACAATTAAGTTTGTTATGGATAAGATTGGTCCAAATGAATTTTTATCATCAATAATTATTGCTACAGTAATGGCAATAGGATTCTTTGTGGCTATTAGATATAGTTTGAGACGTTATGATAATGTCCCAAGATTGAGAGCTATCAAAGAGGCTGTTGAAACAACAGTTTATATGCTAATAATATGGTTCCCAATGGTATTGTTTATTATTGGGAAGATTGTGTTCCTCAAAAAAGATATGAAGTGGGGTAAAACTGCTCACGGATTGGTATTGGAACAAGAACAAAAAGATAAAACTACACAAAAAGAATTACAAGAGGTATAGAAAATGATGGATTTAGAATTAGTAAAAGAGAAGATTAGAAAAGTTCCAAACTTCCCAAAAGAAGGTATTGTATTTTTAGATATTACAACAGGTATTAAAGACCCTGAAACTTTGAATGCAATGATAGATTTTCTATACGAAACATACAAAGACCAAAAAATAGACTACGTTGCAGGTATTGAATCTCGTGGTTTTATTTTTGGTGCACCTTTAGCTTGTAAATTGAATGCAGGATTTATTCCAGTTAGAAAACCTAATAAACTACCTGCAGAAACTGTTAGTGAATCTTATGACCTAGAATACGGTTCGGACTCTATTGAAATCCATAAGGATGCTGTAGAAGAAGGTAAGAGAGTCTTGATTATAGATGATTTGCTTGCAACAGGTGGTACTGCAAAGGCAGCTTGTAACCTATTCAAAAAAGTTGGTGCTGATGTAGCATCAGTTGCATTTATTATTGAACTTTGTGACCTTGGCGGACGTGAAAAGATTGAAGCTACAGGTGTCGAAGTTGTTTCTATGCTTAAATACTAGGGTGAGAATATGAAAAAAAGAGCAATAATCGTTGTAATTGATTCCATGGGTATCGGTGCAATGCCTGATTGTGCTGATTTTGGTGATGTTCAAGAGTGTAATACTCTTGCAAATGTTTGTAGAGCAAATGGTGGTTTGAATCTTCCCGTTATGTCCAAGATGGGATTAGGGAATATTCAAAACTTTGAAGGGGTTGAACCTTGCTCTGAGCCTATTGCTAAGTATGGTACCCTTATAGAAAAATCAAAAGGTAAAGATACAACTACAGGGCACTGGGAAATTGCAGGTCTTGTTTCAGAAAAAGCATTTGCGACTTTCCCAAATGGTTTCCCAAGCGAGTTGATTGACGAGTTTGTTAAACAAACTAATTGTGGTGGAATCTTAGCCAATATTCCTGCAAGCGGTACTGCTATTATTGAACAATTAAACGATGAACATCATAAAACAAAATTCCCGATTGTTTATACAAGTGCGGATAGTGTTTTCCAAATTGCTGTGGATACTGATTTAATTCCATTGGAAACTCTTTATGATTGGTGTGAGAAGGCTCGTAAGATTCTTGATGATGGTAATTATCACGTGGCAAGAGTTATTGCCAGACCATATAAAGTTATTGATGGCAAGCCAACAAGAATTTCTAAGGATAGACGTGATTATTCAATGGTTCCTCCTAAAGAAACTCTTTTGAATAAGGTTAAAAATGCTGGTGCAAGAGTTGTTGGGATTGGTAAAATTGAAGATATATTTGCAAAATCTGGTATTACTCACGCTATTCATACAGGTAGTAATAAAGAAGGATTGGAACTGACTATTAAGGCTCTTAATTCTGATTTGAATTACTCAGAAATGGCATACTCTGATACAAATATAACCAATGAAGATATTGAAATAATTTTCACTAATCTTGTTGATACTGATATGCTTTATGGACACAGAAATGATGCAGTAGGTTACGGAAAGGCTGTTGAAGAAGTTGATACTTACTTGGCTAAGATTCTTGAACTGTTAACCGAAGAGGATTTGTTGTTTGTAACAGCTGACCACGGATGTGACCCAACTGTAAAGGGTACTGACCATACAAGAGAAAAAGTTCCTGTACTTGTTTATAAAAAGGGTACAAAGGGTGAAGATATAGGTGAAATTTTAGGATTTGATTATATTGCAAATACGATAACCGAATATCTATTGTAATTTTTCTATGTATTTTTTATAATAAAATTGACCTTTGTATATAAAGGTATATAACAAAAACTAAAAGGAGAAATAAAATGAACGTAAGAATCAATGATTCATGTATAGGCTGTGGCGCATGCGAATCTATTTGCGATGCAGTATTCAGCGTAGAAGATGTTGCAACTGTAAAAGAAGCAGGTATTGCAGGTAACGAAGATTCAGTTAGAGAAGCTGCTGATTCTTGCCCTGTTTCTGCTATCGAAGTTGAATAGTTAGAAATTTTACTATAGAAAACGACCTCTTAAACAAGGGGTCGTTTTTTTTACTACAATCTTATAGGGTCTAGGTGAACGTAAATATTTAAAAAATTTTTATCAAAAAAGGCAATTTTTAAAGACAAAAAGACTTTATTAATATACACACATTCAAAAAGGTTAGTTTTTAATAAAGGGTTTAGGTTTATGGATTATGGTTTTATGAATTATGGTTACTATCAGCCAAATATGTTTTATCCGACAATGGATTTTTCTAATATGCAGAATTATATGGGTTATTATCCTCAATATACTCAGTATCCATCTATATTTACTCCACAGACAACAGCTCAGGTAGCGAGCCAACAACAAGTTGCACAACAGCAAACTAAAGTTGAAGTAAAAGAAGAACCAAAAGAAAAGAAAGAAGTTTTTGTAATGGGTAAAGATGGTTCTTTTAAGAATATGAAATATATTGAAACTACTCCTGATAAGATTGAGGAGTATAAAAAGGCATACAAAAAGGAGTCTAATACAAAAATGGCATTAGCATTTGGGACATTTTTTGCTTCAATGGCCTTAGCGGCATACGTTGGACCAAAAGCTTTTAAAGCGATGAAACTTAAAGACGGTAATATTTTAAATGATTTGTTTGTAAAAGGTGATAAATTAGAGAATGCTATGATGAATGGTCTTCTTGGTGGAATCCCTGGAGCTTTTGTGGGTGACCGTATAGAGAATAGTATCGGTAAAGGCTTGGATAAAAAGATTTTTGGTGAAGAGGCAATAAAACAAGCGTAATTTAAAATTACGTTGTTCTGGATTTTTTGTCTGTAATGTTTCTGCCTTTTGACGTTTTTATTTTCTGCTCTGTTTGTCGAGAATGGCAGTATAATAATAGTACCCCCTTGATTGAAGGGGGTTAGGGGGTTGTTTAGCCTTCTCTTAGTACTTTTATTATGCCCCGTCATCCTCGAATCTTTGATTCGGGGATCCATTCAGAGATAATAAAATTCTTATCCCATCTCCTATTCTTTATGAGAGGCGCCATGCTATGCCCCCTTTTTTAGGTATAGCAGTAGATGTAAATCCAACAATACAATTATCTACAATTTTTCTACAGCTCTGTAATATTGTCTCTTGTAATCACTGCGTTATAGTTTTTGTATCCTAATATTTTTGTAATATCGTCAGAGTGGCATCCAATAATTTTCTTAATGTCTTCTGATGGGTAATTTACTATCCCACGAGCAACTTCTGTTCCTGATTCATCAAGAATTGAAACAACTTCTGCTTGTTTGAATTCGTTAATTACTTCGATAACACCGATTGGTAACAAGCTTTTTTTCTTGTTGATGATGGCGTCTTTTGCCATATCATTAATTCTAATTTTACCAATTATATTTGTAGCGTAGCCAATCCAACGTTTTTTCCCGCTGAGGTTTTCATCTGTTGGTAAGAAGATAGTCCCGATATCCTCTCCTGAGAAAATCTTGCCAATTACGTAAGGATTCTTGCCGTTTGTAATTAAAACCATTCCACCAGAACGAGTAACAAGTTGTGCTGCTTGTAGTTTGGTTTTCATACCACCTCTACCACCTTCTGATGCATCAGAACCATAAGAAAGTACTTCTTCTGTAACTTCCTTAACTTCTCTGATTATTTTGGCATTAGGGTTTGTTTTTGGATTATCGTTGTATAAACCATCTATGTCAGAAAGTAAAATTAACAAATCTGCATCTAGTTCGCTTGCAACAAGAGCTGAAAGTTTATCATTATCAGAGAAACATACTAAACGTTCTTGCATTAAGTCATCTAATTCAACTGTTGAAACAGTATCATTTTGGTTGATAATTGGTACAACTCCAAGCTGTAAAAGCCTTGTTAATGTTGTTCTTAAGCTCAAATATTTTTTACGAGCGTGGAAATCGTCTTCTGTAAGTAGGATTTGTGCAACAATAACTCCAAAAGTATCAAAACCTTGAGAGTAAATTGACATTAATTTTCCTTGTCCTATAGCAGCACAAGCTTGTTTGATAGCAACTCCTTCTGTTGAATCAAGATTAAGTCTTTTTTTGCCTAAACCTACTGCGCCAGAGGTGACTAAAATAACCTCTTTTCCTTCTTTTGTTAGCTTAGAAATATCTTCAATAAATGAATAAATGCGAGAAAGAGCTATTTCTCCGTCGTCGTTTCTTAGTACGTTTGTTCCTACTTTGATAACAATACGCTTTGCTTTATCTAATAATTCTTTGTTCATTTTATAACCCCATAGCCTTTAAAACGTCTTTCATTTCTGCGCTGGTTTTCTTAACATCAGCGTTAGCAAATTTTATTGCGTTATCGGGGTCCTTTAGTCCATTACCAGTTAAGATACAAACAATGTCTGTGCCAGCTTGAACTTTTCCTTCGTTGTGGGCTTTGATTAAACCTGCAACAGATGCAGCACTTGCGGGTTCACATAGAACGCCTTCACAAGATGCGATTAGTTTATAAGCTTCTACAATTTTTTCATCTGTTACACAATCAATTAAACCTTGGCTTTCGTCTCTTGCAGCTTCTGCCTGTTTCCAACTTGCAGGATTTCCTATTCTTATTGCAGTGGCAAGTGTTTCTGGTTTTAGAATCCTTTCACCACGAACAATTGCCGCAGAGCCTTCTGCTTCATACCCCATCATCTTTGGAAGGTTTGAGATTTTTCCAAGCTGATTGAATTCTTTATAACCCTTCCAGTAAGCAGTAATGTTACCAGCGTTTCCTACAGGTATAAAATGATATTCAGGAGCTTTTCCCAAAGCTTCACAGATTTCAAAAGCACCTGTTTTTTGTCCTTCTATTCTATATGGGTTTACAGAGTTTACAAGGGTAATTGGGTGTTCTTCAGAAATTTTTCTTACAAACTCTAAAGCTACGTCAAAGTTGCCGTCAACCGCAATAATTTTAGCGCCATACATCATAGCTTGTGAAAGTTTTCCGAGAGCTATGTATCCATCAGGGATAAGAACATAAGTTTCTAATCCTGCTTTTGCACCATAAGCAGCTGCTGATGCGCTTGTATTCCCTGTACTTGCACAAATAATAGCTTTGGAGCCAGATTCCTTAGCTTTTGTAACAGCCATTGTCATCCCTCTGTCTTTAAAACTGCCTGTTGGGTTGCAACCTTCAAATTTTAGATAGATATTTGCTTCAAGACCGATTTTCTTAGCGAGGTTGTCTGCTTTGATTAAGGGGGTGTTACCTTCATTAAGAGATACGATTTCTGTAGATTCACTTACAGGTAGGTATTGTCTGTATTTATCAATTAGTCCTTTATACATTTTAATTTCCCCTTATATTGCTACTCTTATTAAACTGTTCACTTGGCACTCTCCAAGCTCTGCTATAACTTCTTTTATGTTTGCTTCTTTGCATAAATCGGTGATAACAATAATGTTTGCAGTGTTATCATCTTTAACACCTTTTTGTACAATACTTGAAAGGCTGATGTTTTTGTTTGCGCAAATTGTACCGATTTTTCCGATAATCCCAATTGCGTTAGGCGCAGTGATGGATAAATAGTATTTATTAATGGTTTCATCCATACTTACAGGGATTGCATCCTCGTGGTGATGACATCTCATCATTGGTAGAGGATACTCTGTTGTTCCGAGTTCGGCTGCTATAGCTAAAATATCACCAACCACTGAACTTGCTGTCGGAAATTCTCCAGCTCCAGGGCCAGAAAGTACTGTTTTGCCAATCGGATGACCGCTAATTTCTACGGCGTTTGTTACATAATCAATGTGAGCCAGAGTTAAATTGTTTGGTACTAACATTGGATGTACTCGTACGTCAGCTCTGCCTTCTTCATCCATATAAGCAAGAGCAATCAATTTTATTTTGTAATCCAAATCATTTGCTGCCTTGATATCTTCAAGTTTAATCTTTGATATACCTTCTCTGTATACGTTATTAATGTTTACACGCTTTCCAAAAGCAATGGTTGCAAGTGTTGTAATTTTGTATGCAGTGTCAAAACCTTCAACGTCACTTGTTGGGTCAGCCTCAGCGTAACCCATTTGCTGAGCCTCTTTTAAAACTGTTTCATAGCTTGCACCATCTTTATCCATCTTTGTTAGGATATAATTAGTTGTTCCGTTTAATATTGCTTGGATTTTTGTTATTTTGTTGCCGGCAAGGATTGTTTTTACGGGCATGATAACGGGAATCCCTCCTGCAATAGCTGCTTCGTAAAGAATAACTTTGTTGTGCTTTTCAGAAAACTCAAAAAGCTCTTTCCCGTGTTTTGCAAGAAGCTCTTTGTTAGCAGTTACAATGTGCTTACCGTTTTCGATAGCAGTTTTAATGTATGTTTCTGCAGGCTCTAAACCCCCCATAAGCTCTACAATAACGTCGATTTCTGGGTGAGTGATAATTTCTTGAGCGTTATCTGTTAATAGGTGTTGGTCTTCTGGTGCAATATTGCGAGGTTTCGTTATGTCACGAACAAGAATCTTTTTAATTTCAACATCATCAAAGCTTTTAAGAGTTTTATAAACTCCGCCACCTACGGTTCCAAAACCTAAAATCCCTACTCTAATCTTTGCCATAATAAACCTCTCATTGTGTTATGTATTAATTATACGATAAAAATGAATTCTTTTTTTGTTTCTGGTATAATGTGGCAAGTGAGGAAAAAAATATGTTAAAAGAATTTTTGTGTTCAAAAATACATAGAGCGACCATCACTGATTCAAACTTGGAATATGTGGGTTCAATAACTATTGATGAAGAACTCATAGAGAAAGCCGGAATAAGCGAATGGCAAAAAGTTGATATCTTGGATATCAATAATGGGGAGCGTTTTCAGACGTATGTTATTAAAGGAAAACGTGGTTCAAAATGTTTTTGCGTGAACGGTGCAGCTGCAAGAAAAGTTCAGAAGGGTGATAAAATTATTATCATTTCTTACGCTTATTATAACGAAGAAGAGTTGAAGAATTACAAGCCGCAAATAGTGTTACTTGATGACAATAATAATGTGATGTCTCATGAATAGTAACGATAATAATACTAGCAAAAAGAAAAAGAACTTAAAGAAACGTGTGAAGCTTGATATCAAGACTATGGGTGTTGATATCGATAAAAACGAGTATCGTGAAATTGTTTTATCGAATACCAATCGCCCTGAAAGATTTTATTAGTCGTTGATTATTTGTACACCCATTCCACGTCCATAGTTGCGATTTTGATTAAAGTATCCACTACCAAAAGGAGATGAATACCCTTCATCATAAGAGAAGCCACTATCTAAGCTTGGGCTAATCCCTGTTGCGGATCCTCCGATAAAATTAGCTAACTTGTTAATTATGTTAAGCTTTTTATTTGTTTCGGGAGAGTATGGTCCGTGATAGTAGTGACCGTAGGGGTTGTAATAAGGGTTGGGTTGATTGTAACGAAAAGCATTTGAGAGGTTTTTGTATCTCTGGCTAATTGTTCCAGGGATAGATTCTCCGAACATATTTTCTTCAAGGCGACTAAGTCGAGTATTGATGTTTTCATTGGGATAATCTTGATTGAATAAGGCTTGCTCCATTCTTGAAAGATTGGAGTTGTTGTTGATATAGGGGTTGTTTAGATGGTGCTGAGATGGGACTCTTTTAATCCTGTAGTGTTGGGGTTGAGAACGGAATAGTGAAGCTGATTCCGCAGTGGAAATAAGTGTAAATAGACAGATAGCAAGTAATAGAAATTTCTTCATAGACGACTCCTTTAGTATAAGGATATCTTTATTTTTGAGGAGTGGAATTAGAATAATGGGTAGATATAATTGGGGAATATTTATTTTTATTGAGCTTATTAAAAAAAGCGCTTGCAAAAAAAATATGTTCGAGTTAGTATGAATAAGTAACCAATCACTTGGGAGCGTAGCTCAGTTGGTTAGAGCGCATGCCTGTCACGCATGAGGTCGCGAGTTCGAGCCTCGTCGTTCCCGCCATTAAAAGAGAACCCTTTATGGGTTCTTTTTTAATGGCTGAATTGATAGTGGTGAGAATCGCTTTTGCGAGTTCGGCGGATTTTGGTATAGGGAAACAGGACATTTGATATAAGAAAATTTAATAAAAAGTTAGATAAACAGGCGATTATAGCTAATACTTATCTGGGACTTTTGAATGGGGAATAAATAAAAAAATTCAAACACACAGCCCAATAGAGGCTGTTTTTTAGTATAGAGATTTGCGTTCGAATTCTTGCACTTTTGTCCCTTTTC